>NZ_JBIDDA010000011.1:75847-185002 GCF_043204915.1 Micromonospora sp. NPDC047670 | reverse complement strand
CCCCCGGCACCACACGCACCTTCTCCGGATCACCGTTGTACGGAACGTCCTCCACCAACGTGCCATCCCGATCCAGCAACACCGCGTCGAACAGGCGCCGACCTGCGCCGATCGGGGCGTCGTCCATGTCGGAGCGGTTGCCCCGGGCGGGGGAGGTGGACATCAACGTCCCGCTCCGGGTCGCTCCGCGCGGCTGCGCCACCAGCCGCGGAGCCAGTGCGTGACCGCCAGCGGCGGGATGGCCGCGCTGGTCACCAGCATGGTGGCGACCTCGTCGGCGGTCCGGGGCCCGGGGGCGATCCGGGCGCGGGCGAACTCGGCGGTGCCGGCCGTCCAGCCGAGCGCCCCGGCCACGGCGACGCCGCCGAGCACGGCCCGGGGCGCGCCACCGGCGAGGGGCCGCAGGGCGGCGGCGACCAGGGCGAGCGCGCCGGCCGCCGTGACGGCGACGTGCCGGTGCCGCCGCCCGGGCGGCAGCCGCAGGTCGGTTCGCCAGTGCCGGCCGTACAGCCGGCGCAGCAGCGCGTCGTCCGCGTTGCCGCGCTGGACCCGCAGGCTCACCCAGCGGTCCTCGGGGCGTACCGGGTGGGTCACCGCCCGCTGGCCACGGACCAGCTCCCAACCGGCGCGCCGCACCCGGTGGGCCAGCTCGGCGTCCTCCCGGTAGGCGCGCGGGAAGCGCTCGTCGAACCCGCCCGCGTCGGCCAGCGCGTCCCGGCGGTAGGCCATGTCGGCGGTGATCCACTCGCCCTCCGCGAGCCCGGCGGTGCCGCGCTCCCAGTCGGTCGGCCGACGGCGGGTCGGCAGCGGCACGTGGACCCGGCCCTGCACCCCGCCGACCAGGTCGCCGACGCGCAGGTCCGTCAGGAGCCGGCGGGCCCAGTCCGGCGCCGGGACCACGTCGTCGTCGAGGAAGACGATCCAGGGGGAGCGGGCCGTGCGCCAGCCGAGGTTGCGGGCCGCCGCCGGCCCCGCGCCGGGGCCGTTCAGCACCTTCGTGTACGCGGCCAGCGCCCCCGGCACCGCCAGCTCGCCGGTCGAGTCGCGGCGGTCGTCGACGAGCAGGATCTCCGGGTCGGGCAGCTCGCCGACCTGCTCGGCGAGCGCCTCCAGCAGCACCGCGAGGCTCGGCCGGCCGAGGGTCGGCACCACGATGCTGATCACTTCGCACCCCCCAGCGCGCCGCGCCGCACCGCGAAGGGGCCGAGCGCCAGCAGCTCCACGGGGGCGGAGCCGAAGAGCTCCATCGCCTCGCGCGGGGTGTCGACCATCGGCCGCCCCGCGGTGTTCAGCGAGGTGTTCACCACCACCGGCAGCCCGGTCAGCCGCTCGAACTCGGCCAGCATCTCGGCGACAACTGGCTCGGTGTCGGCGTGCACGGTCTGCACCCGGGCGGTGCCGTCCACGTGGGTGACCGCGGGGATGCGGTCGCGCCAGTGCGGCTTCACCCGGTGCACGAAGAGCATGTACGGGCTGGGGAAGACGCCCTCGAAGATCTCCGCGAAGCGTTCGGCGCGGACCATCGGGGCGATCGGGCGGAACTGCTCGCGTCCCTTGACATCGTTCATCCGGGCGGTGGTGGCGGGGTCGCCGGGGTGGGCCAGCAGGGAGCGGTGTCCCAGCGCCCGGGGGCCGTACTCGCTGCGGCCCTGGTACCAGGCGACGATGCCGTTGTCGGCCAGCACCCGGGCCGCCTCGGCGGCGATCGAGTCCGGCCGGGAGTACGGCAGCGCCGCACGCCGCAGCTCCGCCTCCAGTTCCTCGTCGGTCCAGCCGCGGCCGAGGTCCGCGCCGGCCATCGGGGCGGAACGGTCGCCCAGGTCACGGGCGACGTGCAGGGCCGCGCCGAGCGCCGTGCCGGCGTCCCCGGCGGCGGGCTGCACCCAGACGTTCCGGTACGGGCCCTCGGCGGCGAGCCGGGCGTTGGCCACGCAGTTGAGCGCCACCCCGCCGGCCATGGCCAGCGTGGACGCCCCGCCCGAGGCGTCGTGCAGCCAGCGGGCCAGGTCGAGGACGACCTCCTCCAGCCGGGCCTGCACGCTGGCGGCCAGGTCGGCGTGGTCGTCGGTCATCTCGCCGTCGGCGGCGCGGGCCTTGGCCATGCTGCCCCAGTCGATCCGGTCGACGGTGAAGCCGCCCTCCGGGGTGACCCGGACCAACTCGCGCAGCAGGCCCAAATGCTTCGGCCGGCCGTAGGAGGCGAGCGCCATCACCTTGTACTCGTCGCTGGAGTGCAGGAAGCCGAGGTGCCGGGTGAGGTCCTCGTAGAGCAGGCCGAGGGAGTGCGGCAGCTCCTGGGAGTGCAGTGGTCGCAGCAGCCCGTCGGAGTACACGCCCGCCAGGTGGCTGGCCACCTCGCCGCGTCCGTCCAGGACGAGCACCGCCGTGTCGTCGCCGCCGGGCGGGGCGGCCAGGCCGGCGGACGCGGCGTGCGCGACGTGGTGCGGGACGAACCGCACCTTCGCCGGATCCAGGCCGGGCAGGGCGGCGGCGAGGAACTGGGGCGCGCGCTGGGCGTACTCGACGCGCAGCCAGTCCCACGGGTCGGTGAGCCCCAGGCTCTCCGCGGGGCGGCAGAGCCCGGGATCGAAGGAGTACGCGACGGCGTCGAGGTCGTCCGCGTCGATGCCCGCGCTGGCCAGACACCAGGCGGCGGAGAGTTCGGGCAACTCCCACGCGGAGAAGGCGAGGGGACGTTTGCCGTGCTTGCGGCGGCTGAACCGCTCCTCTTCGGCGGCGGCCACCACCCGGCCGTCGACCACCAGGGCGGCCGCCGGATCGTGAAAGATCGCGTTGATGCCAAGGACCCGCATGCGGAGTCCCTACCCTCGACTTCTCCTCCTAACCTCTAGATCATCGACTTCTCTCGGCGGGCGGGTCAGTCGGTTGTGGAGCGCCACCGGGCGGCGGGGCGACAAGCCCCACCGCCCGTAACGGCGCGGCGACTCCGGGTCAGGACTGGTCGTCGCGGAGCATGCCCGGCCCGAACACCTCGTAGGCGATCCGCTCCGTTGGCACGCCCCGGCGCAGCAGACCACCCCGGACGGTGTTCATGAACGGCAGCGGCCCGCAGAGGTGCACGTGGGCGTCGGGGGAGAGCGGGATCAGCGCCGGGTCGACGCGCCCGCCGGCCACCTCGGCGGTCAGCCCGGCCAGCTCGGCGTCGGTGACCTCCTCGTACCAGAGGGCGGTGCGCAGGTTGGGCAGGGCGGCGTGCAGGCGCGGCAGTTCGCCGCGGAACGCGTGGGCCGCGCCGGCCCGGTCGGCGTGCACCAGCACCACCGGGCGGTCGGGCTCGGTGGCCGCCAGGTGCTCCAGCGCGGCCATCGCCGGGGTCAGCCCGATGCCCGCGCTGACCAGCAGCAGCGGGCCCTCGCCGGCGACCGCGCTGACCTCGCCGAAGGGCGGGCTGAGCCGGAGCAGGGCGCCCTCGGCCACGTGCTCGTGCAGGAAGGTGGAGACCATGCCGTCGGGGGCGCCGGCGACGCCGCGGACCCGTTTGACGGTGATCCGCCAGTGCTCGGCCCCGGGCCGGCCGGAGAGGCTGTACTGGCGGATCTGCTGCCCGCGACCGCCGTCCAGGTCCACGGCGACCGACGCGTACTGACCGGGGACGAAGGTGGGCGCCGGGCCGCCGTCGGCCGGGACCAGGGTGAACGAGACGACGTCCACGGCCTCGGTGACCCGGCCGGTGACCCGCCAGTCCCGCCAGACCGACTCGCCCTCGCCGAGCCCGGCCCCGGCGTAGAGGCGGGCCTCCCGGGCGACCAGTTCGCAGGCGAGCAGCCAGTACACCTCGTCCCAGGCCGCCGCGACCTCCGGCGTGACCGCGTCGCCGAGCACCTCGCCGACGGCGGCGAGCAGGTGGCGACCCACGATCGTGTACTGGCCCGGGGTGATGCCGAGGGAGGCGTGCTTGTGCGCGATCCGGTCCAGGATCGGGCCCCACGGTGCGTCGCTGCCGCCGGTCAGGTGCTCCGCGTACGCGACCACGGCCGCCGCGAGCGCGGCCTTCTGGGCGCCGGTCGCCTGGTTGCCCCGGTTGAAGATGTCGAGCAGCTCCGGGTGGGCGTCGAACATCCGCTGGTAGAACCGGCCGGTGATCGCCTCGCCGTGCGCCTGCACGGCGGGCAGGGTCGCCGTCACCACTGTTGCTGAGGACTCCGAGAGCACGACCTGTCTCCTTCTGCGCTGAACCGCTCGGGCCGTGCCAGCCAAACAGGTATGTGGAATACCTCTTCAGGGTCGAAAGTCCCGGGTCGAGAGTCGTCCGGATCACACGCCCGGTCCGTCGGCCCCTGGGTCGGCGGCGTCCGCGCTGGCTAGGGTCGGTGCGTGAAGCTCAACCGGTCCACCGACATGGCGCTGCGGATCGCCATGCTCGCCGCCGCGAACCCGCGCCGGATGACCGTGGACGAGCTGGCCGACCAACTGGTGCTGCCCCGCAACCACGTAGCGAAGGTGGTCCAGCGGTTGCAGCGGCTCGGCGTGCTGGTCACGATCCGGGGTCGCTCCGGCGGGGTGGCCTTCGCCGAGGGCGGCCACGACGTCACGGTGGGCCGGGTGGTCCGGGCGTTCGAGGGCGCCGACGAGGTGGTGTCCTGCGACGAGCCGGCCTGCTCGCTGCGGGCCGCCTGCCGGCTGCGGGGTGAGCTGCGCCGCGCCCGGGACGCCTTCCTCGCCGTGCTGGACGGGGTGACCCTCGGCGGTCTCGTCGACGGCCCGACCGGCCCCGTGCTGCTCGCCCTCGGCCTGCCCCGCGCCCGCCCCGCCCCCGACGGACCGCCGGGCGGCGTGTCCGGCGGCCCGGCGCGGGCCGGGTCGGGTGCGGTCTGAGGAGAGGGCTCGTCCGGGGCGCTCCCGGACCTCGCCGCCCGCCCGTGCTCGGCGTCGGCATCCGCGGCCGGCCCGACGTCGTTTCGGGTCCGGCCCGACGTCGTTTCGCGGCCGGCGCCGGGCCCCCGTAACCGCCACGGCCGTCCGCCGCCCCGGCGCCGAACCCGGCCGCACGCCGTCCGCGTCCGGCCCGACGTCGGACGCGGCGGGACCCCGCGCCGGGCGGCACGGGGTCCCGGTGGCGTCGTCCGGGTCAGGCGACGATGATCGAGCCGTCGCCGGCGCGGACGCAGGAGACCGCGCGGGCGCTGGTGGCGGCGGCCCCGCTCAGACACTGCCCGAGCACCTGGTGGCCGGCGGCGTTCGGGTGCCAGGACTCCTGGCAGGTCTGGAAGTAGGACACGCAGGTGTTCGCGATCCGCTGGATGGCGATCTTGTCCTTGCCCTCGAGGCTGGTGACGAAGGTGCCGTTCGGCGGGCTGTCCTGCAGCCGGATCGGGGTGGCCAGTGCCCCGGCCGGGCTGGCCGCCGACTCGCAGAGCCGGGCGCCGTCGAAGGCCCGCTGCACGTTGAGGTAGACCAGGTCCGCGCCGGGGAACTCGGCGGCCATGCTGTCCCGGGCGGACTTGACCAGCGTGCCCAGGCCCTGCGAGAAGCGGTGCCCCGGCAGCAGGCTGGCCCGGTGGATCGGGCAGCCGGCCGCGTACCGCTCGGCGCCCAGCGCCCGGAACTTGTCCCGCGTGTCGTCCCGGCTGTCCTCGCTGTGGAACGTCGCTTCGAGGTCGAACGGCAGCGGGTTGGTGTAGTCCTGGAAGACGATCCGGTGCTGGCCGTCGGCGTCGATCTCGCGCAGCGTGGTGAGCAGCTGGCGTACGGCCGCCGTGGTCTCCGCGGTCGCGGCGCTCCACTGGGCGGCGGTGGCCAGGTCGGCGTCGGTGCAGGGTTTCTGCTCCACCGGCCCGCCCAGGTACGCCCAGAACTCCCACCAGCCGGTCCAGGCGTCGGCGATGAAGCGGTTGGCGCACTTCTCGGCGACGTCGCCGAAGGTGAACGAGCTGTTGTTCGAGCCGAGGCCGAGCAGCACCAGGTCGATGTCGTGGGTCCGGCCGACCGCGCGGAGCTGGTCGAGCTGGGCGGCGACCTGCCGGCCGCTGCTCCGGGCCGCGGAGGCGGTGGCGATGTCGTGCGGCTGGCCGCCGGAGCACGCGAGGTTGAACCGGTCCTGGATGCCCGGCAGGTTCGCCCGGTGCAGCGAGGCGTTCGCCGAGCGGTGGCAGAAGAACGCGTTGTTGTTGGGTGCGGTCCAGCCCGGGAAGCCTTGCGCCGCCCCGGTGATGTCGACGACCGGTGTGTACGCCCCGGCGCCCTCGCCGCTGATGAAGCTGTCGCCGAGCGCCACCGCGGCGGTGGGCGGCACGGCCGCGGCCGGGGCGGGCAGCCCGACGGCGGTCGACAGGGCGGTGGCGGCGACGGCGAGCGCCGCCGCGAGAGCGGTACGACGGAACCTGGACATGACGTCCTCCATCTGTCCATCGAAACGTGAAAGATCCTCCGAGGCCGCGATCACATCACCGGCGCACGATGGGCGTCAATGGAATGTCGCGGAAAATCTCGATGGAGGAGACGTCCGACGGGAGGTCGCCACGGCCCATGCCCTGACGGAACGTCGACCATCGGGTGGCGGCGGGGCGGTCGTGAGGGCCTATGTCCCGCTTGTACTCACAGGATGTGACAGCTATGGACACCGGTCGAAGTCCGTCTCTACAGTTCCGGCGTCCGGCTTTCTACTTCCACGGGGGTTGCGGTGGCCGTCGGCCGCTCGATGCGTGCTGTCCGAATCCAGAACCGATCCGTCCGCCGCCTCATGGTCGGCGGGCTCGCGGCGGCGCTCGGCGCGACCGCGCTGGTCGCGCCCGCGTGGGCCGCGCCGCAGCCGCCAGCCGGCGGCACGGGCGCCGCCGCCGAGGCGGAGCGAGCCGCAGCGACGGCCGCGCGGACCGGCCGGCGGGTGGAGGTGCTCGCCGCCCGCACCGAACTGACCCAGGTCTTCGCCAAGCCCTCCGGCGGCTTCGTCGCCGAATCGGCCGCCGTCCCGCAGCGGGTCCGCCGGGCCGACGGTTCGTGGGCCGACATCGACCTCACCCTGCGTCGCGACGGCGCCGACGGGTTCCGCCCGGCGGTCTCCCCGGCCGATGTGCGGTTCTCGGCCGGCGGGCACGGCCCGGCCACCACGCTGACCAGCGGTGGGAGGTCGCTGACCCTGTCCTGGCCGCACGCGCTGCCCGCGCCGGTCGTCAGCGGGGACGCCGCCACCTATCCCGAGGTGCTGCCCGGCGTGGACCTGGTCCTGCGGGCCACCCGCACCGGATTCACGCACGTCCTCGCGGTGAAGACCGCGCAGGCGGCCGCCAACCCGGCCCTGCGGGAGATCCGCTTCGACCTCGGCGGCGACGTGCGGGTCCGGCGCGACGCGGACGGCTCACTGCGGGCGCACGCCGGTGCCGTCGAGGTGGCGCGCAGCGCGCCGGCGGAGATGTGGGACTCGGCCTCCGCCACCGGCCGGTCGGCAGCGGGGCGGTCCTCCGCCGCCGGTCCCGGCGCGGGGGCCCGGACCGCTCCGGTCGCCACCGCCATCGACGCCGCCGGCGACCTGGTGCTGCGCCCCACGCCGCGCCTGCTCGACCCGGCCCGGGCCGCCTTCCCGGTCTACATCGACCCGGCCTGGTCCTCGGGCGCGTCCCGCTGGGCGTACGCGACGAACAACAACTCCAACAACAGCGACCTCAGCGCCGCCCGGGTCGGCATGGACTCCGTGAGCGGGGTCGTCTACCGCTCCTACTTCGAGTTCCCCATCTCCGCCCTCCGTGGCAAGCACATCGAGTCCGCCTACGTGCAGATGCGGCTCGACCACTCCCACTCCTGTGGCAACACGCCGACCTACATGTACCAGTCGGTCGGCATGACCAGCGTGCCTCGCGTGACCTGGGCGCCGACGTTGAGCACGCTGCGGGCGTCCGCCGGTTCGCACGCCAACGAGAGCGGCAGCTGCGTCGACTCGCCCCAGCCGGACATGACGGTCAACTTCACGGGCAGCGGCGTCACCGCCGGGCTCAGCAGCGCCCTCACCAGCGGCATGACCGCGATCACCTACGGTTTCTGCGCGTGCAGCGACTCGTCCGGGACCGGTGAGAGCACGCCGGACCGTTGGAAGAAGTTCATCCCCTCCAACGCCCGGCTGGTGGTCGACTACGACTCCCTGCCCGGCCAGCCGACCAACCTCCAGACCGGCGGGCAGGAGTGCGTCGCCGGCGGCCGGGTCGCCCTGTCGACCGCGCCGACCCTCTCCGCCGTCTTCCCCGACGCGGACGCCGGCCAGACCCTGCAGACCACGTACGAGCTGCTGGAGATTCCCGCCTCGGGCAGCTACGACAGCAGCACCCCGCGGCTGACCCCGCCGGCCGGCGCGGCGGTGACCGCGGGTGCCCGGTCCACCACGGCGCCCCTGACCGGCGTCAGCGGCGGCAGGGCGTACGCCTGGCGGGTCCGCGGCACCGACGCGGCGCCCTACGACATGACCAGCCCCTGGTCGCAGTGGTGCGAGTTCACCGTCGACGACACGGCCCCGACGGTGACCGTCGACCCGGTCACCGATCCCGCGCCGCCCGGCCAGCTCCACACCTACAAGGTCCGCTCGCCCGACCCGGACGTGGTGAGCTTCCGGTACGGCTGGAGCAGCCCGCCGACCGAGGAGGCGGAGGCCGGCACCAGCCTGGGCTATCCCGGCAAGACGGTGTCGGTGACCCTGACCACCCCGGCGTACGGCACGAACACCCTCTACGTCGCGGCCGTCGACAGCGTCGGGAACGTCGGGTACGGCTCCGTTGTTGTCCAGGTGGACCCGCCCGCGGCCGGCTGACCCGCGAACCGGTCACGGCGCCGACGGACGCCTGATCCGGACAGACCTCGCGACACCGCCGCAGGGGCCCGCACCGCGACGTGGTGCGGGCCTCGCTGCGGGGCGCCGTCGTCCTGTCGCATCTCCCGGTTAGGCTCGCTCCGGCGCACCGGCGGACCGACGATGTCGGACGCGGCACCACACCGCCGAGACCTGGGAGTACGACCAGTTGACCGCAGAGCCTGAGACCCTGTACGGGGCCGACGACCTCACGCACCTCGAGGGGCTGGACGCCGTCCGCAAGCGGCCCGGCATGTACATCGGCTCCACCGACAGCCGTGGCGTGGGTCACCTCGTCAACGAGATCCTCGACAACTCGACCGACGAGGGCGTCGCCGGCCACGCCACGAAGGTCGAGGTGACGCTGCACGCCGACGGCTCGGTCCAGGTCGACGACGACGGGCGGGGCATCCCCACCGACGTGCACGCCAAGTCGGGCATCTCCGGCGTCGAGCTGGTGCTGACCCGGCTGCACGCCGGCGGCAAGTTCGGCGGCTCCGGCTACAAGACCTCCGGCGGCCTGCACGGCGTGGGCGCCTCGGCGGTCAACGCCCTGTCCCGCCGGTTCGACGTCACCGTCCGCCGGGGTGGCAAGATCCACGCGATGTCGTTCCGGCACGGCGTGCCGGGGATCTTCGACGGCGACGGCCCCGAGGCGGCCTTCACCCCGGGCCCGGGGCTCCAGATCGTCGGCGCGATGAAGCGCGGCCAGCGCACCGGCACCTCGATCCGCTGGTGGCACGACGCGCGCTACTTCGAGACCGGTGCCGCGCTGGACGCCGACGCCGTGCGGATGAAGCTGCGCAACACGGCGTTCCTGGTCCCCGGCGTGAGCTACACGCTGCGGGACCACACCGGCGAGGAGCCGACCGAGGAGAGGTTCCACTACCCCAACGGGCTGACCGACATGGTGGAGTTCCTCGCCCCGGCCGGCGACCGGCCCGTCTCCGGCATGCTGCTGGTCACCGGCGAGGGCACCTACCGGGAGAACGCCGCCGACGCCAACGGGGTGATGCAGTCCAACGTGCAGCGTCGGGCCGAGGTCGAGGTGGCCTTCCGCTGGGGCACGGGCTACGAACGCACCGTCGAGTGCTTCACCAACACCATCCGCAACGCGCACGGCGGCACGCACCGAAAGGGCTTCGAGCGGGCCCTGGCCCGCACCCTCGCCGACGCCGTCCGCAACACCCGTGGCCTGCTCAAGGCCAAGGAGGACCCGCCCACCCTGGACGACGTGCTGGAGGGCATGACGGCGGTCGTGCACGTCCGGATCCCGGAGCCGCAGTTCACCTCGCAGACCAAGGACGAGCTCTCCACCGCCGGAATCACCAAGGTCATCCAGTCGCTGGTCGAGCAGCACCTGAAGTCCTGGCTGGAGGACCGGCGGACCAAGGCCGAGGCGCGCACGGTCCTGCAGAAGATCGTCGACGCGGCCCGGGTGCGGCTGACCCAGAAGCAGCAGAAGGACGCCGCCCGGCGCAAGACCGCGCTGGAGGGCGCGTCGATGCCCGCCAAGCTGGTCGACTGCCGCGCGGCGGGCATCGAGCGTAGCGAGCTGTTCATCGTGGAGGGGGACAGCGCCCTCGGCACAGGGCGGCTTGCTCGATCTGCGGAATACCAGGCGCTTCTTCCGATTCGGGGCAAGATCCTCAACGTACAGAAGGCCAACCTCCAGCAGGTGCTGGACAACGCCGAGTGCGCGGCGATCGTGCAGGTGCTCGGCGCCGGCTCCGGTCGCACCTTCGACCTGTCGGCCATGCGCTACGGCCGAGTGCTGATCATGGCGGACGCCGACGTGGACGGCGCCCACATCCGCACCCTGCTGATCACGCTCTTCGCCCGCTACATGCGACCGCTGATCGAGGCCGGCCGGCTCTACGCCGCGATGCCGCCCCTGCACAAGATCACCACCAGGGGGCGCAACCCGCAGACGATCTACACCTACACCCAGGCCGAGATGGAGGCGACGGTCCGCAAGCTGGAGAAGGCCGGCAAGCAGATCGTCACCCCGATCCCGCGGTTCAAGGGCCTCGGCGAGATGGACGCCGACGAGTTGTGGGAGACCACGATGAACCCGGCCACCCGGGCGGTCCGCCGGATCACCCTCGACGACGTCGACGCCGCCGAGCGGATCCTCGAACTGCTGATGGGCGAGAAGGTGGAGCCGCGCCGCAACTGGCTGATCGACTCCGCAGACCGGGTCGACCGCGAGGCGATCGACGCATGACCAGGCCCGTCACCACCCGCCCGGAAGAGAGCTGAACGATGGCACGCCGCAAGGACGACCGCGCCAAGGTGGACTTCTCCGCCTTCGACCAGGCCGGCGCGCGGGTCTTCGACAACCCGCTGGTCACCGAGGTCTCCGACTCCTACCTGGAGTACGCCTTCTCGGTCATCCACTCCCGGGCCCTGCCCGACGCCCGCGACGGCCTCAAGCCGGTGCACCGGCGCATCCTCTGGTCGATGTACGAGCAGGGGCACCGCCCCGACCGCGGGCACGTGAAGTCGGCCCGCATCGTCGGGGACTGCTTCGTCGCGGGGACCCTTGTCTCGACGCCCGAGGGCCTGCGGCCGATCGAGGCTGTCGACGTCGGCGACCTCGTGTTGGACGGCGACGGGGCTGCCGTCCCGGTGACTGCGGTCTATCGGAACCCGGATTCGGACCTGGTCCGAGTCACCTGGAACAACGGCCACACCATGGTCGTGACTCCAGGACAGCGGTTCCGCGTGGTGAACGAGGACCTGACCGTCCGGTGGCTGGAAGCGCGAAACCTGACCGGACATCTCACCGTCGCCTACGGCACGCGCCGGCACGCGCCACCCGCGAAGGAGGATGGCACGTATGACTATGTCCGTGGGCTCGTGGTGGCTGAAGGCTTCGCCGTCGATCGGTCCCGCAACGCGGACGGCCGCGTACGGCTGCACATGTGCGACGTCGAACCGCTCGAC
The DNA here is from genome assembly GCF_043204915.1 of Micromonospora sp. NPDC047670. Classification (NCBI taxonomy): domain Bacteria; kingdom Bacillati; phylum Actinomycetota; class Actinomycetes; order Micromonosporales; family Micromonosporaceae; genus Micromonospora; species Micromonospora sp. NPDC047670. Next base: position 173,262 of record NZ_JBIDDA010000011.1, on the reverse strand, counting down.
GTCGCCCACGGTTGGGCCATCGCGAACGGGTTGAACGCTTCCCGCAGCAAGCGCGAGGCAAGCAATCCGCGCCATCGCGACCAGCACATCCTGACGTTCGCCAGGCATCAGGGTCTGCTCGAGGCCGGCAAACCACTCAGTCATGAGAAACGCGTGCCCGACGACGTCATCGAGGACCGTTCCGCGTGGGTGCCGTTCCTCGCCGGGTTCTTCGACGGTGATGGTTACGTCCGTAAGCGTTTCCGGGAACTCGTCTTCGTGAGCACGAGCGAGACCCTGGTGCGCCAGATCTACTCCATGCTCGCTGACCTGGGGGTGCATGGTCATCATTGGAGCAGCGGACGAGCCGGCCACCGCCCGCTTCTCGGCCTGTCTGTCACCGGGCGTGATGCTGCCGTCGTCGCCGAGATGCTCCTGCCCTGGGTGCGAATCGGCTACAAGGGCGACGATCTTCGGCGGGTAACTGAGCTGGGCTATCGCTACGGCGGCAAACAGGGCAACGACCGCCTGCCATGCCGGCCGGTGATGCGGGAGTTCACCAACGCTCACCAGGGCGGCGGATGGTTCCGCGACGAGGACGGAAATGCCTTCCGGGCGTCCCTGTCAGGCACCGGGAGCAAGGTGCGGTACGGCAAGGACCGCAACGGCGTACCTCTGTCGGAGCGGTCCTTTCCCCTCTGGCGCGCGGAGCGGGACGGTTGGGTCCGCAAACTTCGGCGCATCGGCTCGCCCCTCGCCGGTCGGCTCGAGGCGCTGGCCGGACAATCGTTCCTCCGGGTCGTCGCCGTCGAGGCCGTTCCCTCCGCTGCCACCTACGACATCCAGGTTGGCTCCGACGAGCACGCCTTCGCAGCTGAGGGCTACGTGGTCCACAACTGCATGGGTAAGTACCATCCGCACGGCGACACCGCCATCTACGATGCGATGGTCCGGATGGCGCAGGACTTCTCGTTGAACATTCCGCTCATCGACGGACACGGCAACTTCGGTTCCCCAGACGACGGACCGGCCGCGCCGCGCTACACCGAGGCCCGGATGTCCCGCGAGGCGATGCTGCTCGTCGGGGAGCTGGGCGAGGACACCGTCGACGTCGAGCCCAACTACGACGGCTCGCTCACCCAGCCCACCGTGCTGCCGGCGGCCTTCCCCAACCTGCTGGTCAACGGCGCGTCCGGGATCGCGGTCGGGATGGCGACCAACATGATCCCGCACAACCTCGGCGAGGTGGTCCAGGCCGCCCGCTGGCTGATCAACCACCCGGACGCCACGCTCGACAAGCTGATGGAGTTCGTCCCCGGCCCCGACCTGCCCACCGGCGGCCTGCTGCTCGGCCTCGACGAGGTGCGTCGGGCCTACGAGACCGGGCGCGGCGTGGTGCGGATGCGGGGCAAGGTCGAGATCGGCCCGGTGGAGGGCAGCCGGGGCCGGCAGGCGATCACCGTCGTCGAGCTGCCCTACGGCGTCGGCGCGGAGAAGGTCATCGCCGCCATCACCAACGAGGTCAACAAGACCAAGCGGCTCACCGGCATCGCCGACGTCAAGGACCTCACCGACCGGGAGAGCGGCACCCGCCTGGTCATCGAGTGCAAGGTCGGGGTCAACCCGCAGGCCCTGCTCGCCGACCTCTACCGGCTCACCCCGCTGGAGCAGTCGTTCGGCGTGAACAACCTGGTGCTGGTCGACGGGCAGCCGCAGACCCTCGGGCTGAAGGCGCTGCTGGAGGTCTTCCTGGCCCACCGCTACGAGGTGGTGACCCGGCGCAGCTCCTACCGCCGCCGCAAGCGCGAGGAGCGGCTGCACCTGGTCGACGGCCTGCTGATCGCCCTGCTCGACATCGACAAGGTCGTCAAGCTGATCCGGGCCAGCGAGGACGCCCAGGCCGCCAAGGACGGCCTGATGCAGAAGTTCAGGCTCTCCGAGATCCAGGCCACCTACATCCTGGACACCCCGCTGCGCCGGCTGACCAAGTACGACCGGATCGAGCTGGAGGCCGAGCAGGAGAAGCTGCGCGGGGAGATCGCCGAGCTGTCCAAGATCCTCGACGACGACAAGGTGCTCAAGAAGGTCGTCTCCGACGAGCTGTCGGCCGTGGTGAAGCAGTTCGGCGCGCCGCGGCGTACCACCCTGGTCGACGGCGACCTGAAGGAGGTGCTGGCGGCCTCCGCGCCGGCCGGCCCGCTGGAGGTCGCCGACGACCCGTGCCAGGTGATCCTCTCCGCGACCGGGCTGGTGGCCCGGACCGCGGCGGAGTCGGAGGAGGCGTCCGAGGGGCGCCGGCGGCACGGCCGGGTCAAGCACGACGCCGTACGCGCCGTCGTGCACTCCACCGCCCGGGGCCGGGTGCTGCTGGTGACCAGCGCCGGCCGCGCGTTCAAGGTCGACGTGCTGCCGCTGCCGGTGCTGCCGGAGCAGGCCGGGACGGTGTCGCTGCGCGGCGGGATGGCCGCCGCCGAGCTGGTGCCGCTGGAGCCGGGCGAGACCGTCGTCGGGCTGGCGCCGCTCGGGTCGACGGCCGAGGGCTCGCCCGGGCTGGCACTGGGCACCCGGCAGGGCGTGGTCAAGGTCTGCGCGCCGGAGTGGCCCGTCCGCTCCGACGAGTTCGAGGTGATCGGCCTGCGCGAGGGCGACGAGGTGGTGGGGGCCACCTGGCTCACCGACGGCGCCGAGACGCTCACCTTCGTCACCTCGGAGGCGTCGCTGCTGCGCTTCCCCGCCGGGCTGGTGCGCCCGCAGGGCCTCAGGGGCGGCGGCATGGCGGGCATCAACCTGCCGGCGGGCGCGCGGGTGGTGTTCTTCGGCGCGGTCCGCACCGACGACCCGGCGCACGGCGAGCCGATGGTGGTCACCTCCACGGGCGCCACCGTGAAGGTGACGCCGTTCAAGGCGTACCCGGCGAAGGGGCGGGCGACCGGCGGGGTGCGTGCCCACCGCTTCCTCAAGGGTGAGACCGACGTGGTCGTGGCCTGGGTCGGGCCGCGGCCGGTGGGCGCCACCGCCACCGGCGAGCCGGTGGAGCTGCCGGCGGCCGACCCGCGCCGCGACGGCTCCGGCTTCGCCGTAATGCTCGGCCCGACCGTCGTCGGCCATCAGGTCGAGCGCGACTGACCCGTCCTCGGCCAAGGGCCGGCTGCGCGAGCAGCCGGCCCTCATCCCTGCTCTCCGGGCCACTTCGTCGATCACGGGTTGCCGGTCGGCGGGCATCGCGCGCCGCCAACCCCTTGACCAACGTCGGCCGGGTGAGTGGGTCAGAGTTCGGGCTCGGGGGCCTGACGGGTCCCGGGGGTGGTGCCGCGCAGGCGGGCCACCAGGCGCATGCCGTGGTAGATGACCAGGGCGGCGGCGGTGCCCAGGGCGATGCCGTTGAAGGACAGGTCGCCGGCGGTCAGGGTGTAGTTGGCAGCGCCGACGATCAGCGCGACCGCCGCCGTCATCAGGTTCACCGGGTCGTGGAAGTCGACCCGGTTCTCGATCCAGATCCGGGCGCCGAGGATGGCGATCAGGCCGTAGAGCGCGGTGGTGGCGCCGCCGAGCACGCCGGCCGGCACGGTGAGGATCAGCGCGCCGAACTTCGGGCTGAGCCCGAGCAGCACCGCGGCCACCCCGGCCACCCAGTACGCGGCGGTGGAGTAGACCCTTGTCGCGGCCATCACGCCGATGTTCTCCGCGTACGTGGTGGTGCCGGAGCCGCCGCCGGAGCCGGCGAGCACGGTGGCCAGGCCGTCGCCCAGGAACGCCCGGCCCATGTCCCGGTCCAGGTTGCGGCCGGTCATCGCGGCGACCGCCTTGACGTGTCCGGCGTTCTCCGCGACCAGCACCAGGATCACCGGGATCACCAGCACCACCGCGCGCAGGCTGAAGCTCGGCGCGTGGAACTCGGGCAGGCCGAGCCAGGCGGCGTCCCGCAGCCCGTCGACCGCCTTCGGGTCCAGGTCACCGAGGACGGCGGCGAGCAGCCAGCCGACCACCACACCGAGCAGGATGGACAGCCGGGCCAGGAAACCCCGGAAGGCGACCGTGGCGAGCAGGATCGCGGCCAGGGTCACCACGGCGATCAGCGGCTGGGCCTTCACCCCGGTGCCGCTGCCGCCGCCGTCCCAGGCGACCGGCGCGAGGTTCAGGCCGATGAGCGCGACGATCGCCCCGGTCACCACGGGCGGCATCAGCGCGTCGATCCAGCGTGACCCGGCGAGCTGCACGACGAGCCCGACGGCGGCGAGCGCGACGCCGGCCACGACGATGCCGCCGAGTGCCGGCCCGATGTCCCCGCCGGCCTTCGCCGCCAGCACCGGCGCGATGAAGGCGAAGGACGAGCCGAGGTACGAGGGCAGCCGGTTGCCGGTGATCAGCAGGAACAGCAGCGTGCCGAGCCCGGAGAAGAAGAGCGTGGTCGCCGGCGGGAAACCGGTGATCAGCGGCACCGTGAAGGTGGCGCCGAACATCGCCACGACGTGCTGCACGCCGATGCCGAGAGTGCGCGGCCAGGAGAGCCGTTCGCCGGGGTGGACCACGTCGCCGGGCCGGATGGACCGGCCGTCGCCGTGCACCGTCCAGGCGGACCAGCGGGAGCGCGGCTCGGTGGAGGCTTTTGTCATGGGTCGCCCTTCGCGTCGTCAAGAGGTGACGGGGGCGCTGACGAAACCCAGGAGTCGTTTCTAGCAGAGCACCACCCCGCCCGCCCCGCCGCCCCGCCCGCGCCCCGCCCGCGCCCCGCCCCGCCCATTCCGGGGCTCGCGCCGATCTTGCACTTTGTGCCCCCGCGATGCGACGGATGCCCTTTTTGCCCGGGCAGAAAGTGCAAGATCGCGGGGGCGGGGGCGGGGGAGGGGAGGGGAGCGGGGGAGGATGAGGGGCGGTGGGCGGGTGGGGTGTTAGCGGGTGGTGGGGATGCGGTCTTCGGCGGGGGTGGGCTGGCGGACGATCGTCGGCGCCGGATGTGTCGGGCGGAGCGTGAGCAGGCTGCCCACCAGGCCGGAGAAGAGCACGACCACGCCGAGCGCGATCGCGGTGGCCGACGGGAGCACCACGCGCAGCGTGTCGTGCGGGTTCAGGTCGCCGAACCCGTCCAGCCCCCAGTAGGCGACCGCCCCGACGGTGCCGGCGGTGCCGGCGACGAGCAGCAGCAGGCCGACGGTGACGCTGGTCTCCAGCCGCAGGAGACGGATCCAGCGGTCCGAGGCCCGCTGCGGGACGAGCCGCTCCTGCCGGCCGTAGATCTCGGCCAGGCCACCGAAGAGCACGAGCTGCACCCCGACGAGCACCATCAGGCAGGCGTAGACCAGGGTGCTGACGTCGAGCCGGACCGGGCCGAGGTTCAGTGGGCCCGCGGTGAGCGCCCCCACCCCGGCCAGCCCGAGCGCGGCCAGCGTGGCACCGGGTCGGACCAGCGTCTTGCGCGGGGCGAACACCAGCAGGAACCGCAGGTGACGCCAGCCGTCCCGCCAGGTACGCAGGTGCGGCGGGCGGGACCGGCCGTCGGGCGACAGCGTGGTCGGCACCTCGACGATGTCGTACCCGGCCAGCGCGGCGCGCACCACCAACTCGGAGGCGAACTCCATGCCCGGCATGCACAGCCCGAGCGCGCGGATCCGCTCGGCGTTGAAGCCCCGCATGCCGCAGTGGAAGTCCCGGACCTCGCGCAGCCCGAAGAGCCGACGGCCGAGCCAGCTCAGGACCGGGTTGCCCAGGTAACGGTGCAGCGGCGGCATGGCGCCCGGCGCGATGCCGCCCCGGAACCGGTTGCCCATCACCACGTCGTGCCCGGCGCGCAGCGCCTCGACGAACGGGCCGAGGTCGGACAGCGCGTACGAGTCGTCGGCGTCGGCCATGATGACGTACCGGCCGCGCGCCTGGTCGATCCCGTTGAGCAGGGCGCCGCCGTAGCCGCGGATGGGGGCGTGCACCACCCGGGCCCCGGCCCGCTCGGCGATCTCCTGGGACCCGTCGGTGGAGCCGTTGTCGGAGACCAGCACCTCCCCGACGACCCCACACTCCCGCAGCGACCGCAGCGCCTTGCGGACGCAGACCTCCAGCGTCTCAGCTTCGTTGAGGCACGGCAGCAGCACCGTGACCTCGATCTCTGGTTCGTTCGTCATGCTCCCCGTTGCTTTCTGCCGTGGTGGGCGCGAGCCGGTCCGGCTCGCCGTCGGTCGGCGCGGGCTGGTCCGTCGGACCGTCGGCCGGCGCGGGCCGGTCCGGCTCGCCGTCGGTCGGCGTGGGCTGGTCCGTCGGATGAGGTGCCGACCGCAGCCGCTGCCAGCCGACCGCGGCGGCGATCGGGAGGAACGCCAGGGCCGGCAGGCCGTAGCGGTGTTCGAACATCGACGTGGCCACCGAGAAGACCATGATCCCGACGCCGATCCCGGCGTACAGCAGGGCGATCAGGCTCAGCCGCAGCCGGCCCCGGCGCGGCCACACCGCCCCGACCAGCGCGAGCAGCACCATGGCGGCCAGGACCGGAGGCGGGGTGACCCCGTAGCGGCCGTAGGCGTGCAGGAACCGGCTGGCCGCGTTCGGCTCGACGTCCCGCGACGGCGCCGGTCTCCAGTCGTAGTCGGGGCCGGCGGTGCGCGGCACGCAGTCGTAGTCCGCCGCCCAGTCGGTCGGCGCGGGTTGCGGTCGCCACCAGGTGGCCAGGCACGACTCGGTCGGCGCGAGCGGGGTCGGCCAGAAGTAACGCCCGGTGTCCGACGCCACGGCGGCCAGGTAGTCGCCGGGCTGCTGGCGGAGCACCTCCCGGGCGAACTCGTCGAGGTCCTCAGGCCGGTCGGCGTTGCGGATCGGGCTGTCCCGGTTCCAGATGAACCAGTCAGGCCGGGCGGGGCGCTGGTCCAGCGGCTGGGTCGGGCAGAGCTTGCGGAGCCCGGGCCGTAGCTCCAGCCGGTCGCAGTCGGCGATCTGCGCCGTCCGTCCGTAGAGGAACTTCCCGCCCTCCAGGCCGAGCGCGCCCTTGACGGTGCCGATGCCGGCGAAGGCGGCGCCGAAGAACACGACGATGCCGAGCAGGTACGCGGCCGGCGCCCGCCAGCCGCGCCACGACACGAGCAGGAACAGCAGCAGGGCGCCGAGGGCGACCACGCCGGTGGGCCGGGTCGCCATGCCCAGCGCGACGGCGACGCCCGCGCCCAGGGCGGCGAGCGTCCCCGGCCGTTCCCGTCGGACCAGCAGCAGCGCCGCGACGGCCAGCGCGGTGGTGAACAGCGTCTCGGTGAGCAGGTACTGCTCCAGCGTGAGCTGGGTGGCGTCGAGCAGGATCGGCGTCGCGGCGAGCGTGGCCGGCCAGGGACCGACGCCCAGGCGGCGCAGCAGCAGGTACGCCGCGACGCCCAGGGCGAGCCCGGCGAGGTGTTGCAGGGCCACCACCGAGGCCACCGTGCCGGTCCACTCGAAGCCCTTGAGCAGCCACGGGTACGTCCACCGCGCCGGCATCGCCGGCCACTGCGCGGACAGCCGGAGGTACGTCCCGGAGTCGCCCTGGAACCACAACGCGGGCGGATACGCGACCATCATGGCGATCCGCAGCGCGAGACCGGCGGCGAGCACGACGACGAGCCCGGCATGGCGACGCAGCAGGGCGGGGAGGAAAAGGGCGTCGGTTCGCCGCGCGGTCGGGCGTCCAACGAGCACGGGATGCTCCAGACGACAGCGGAGAGTGATTGGGTCGTCAAGCTAACACGACGATCCGTGACGGTGGGGGCACCGACTCGGCCCAGAAGGCCACATTCGACACAGACCACCTGGCACTCATCCACATGGGGCGATGCCGTCGGGCTCCGCCCTGCGGGCCCTCACCCGAACGGCGGAGTAGTGGACGCCGATCGGTCGGTCCGCCCATCCGCACGGCCTCGCCCGCTCAGCCGCCGGCCCTCGGCAGCCATAGCCGCCCCTCCCGACCGCCGCCGCGTGCACGGCCGGCGCCCGGTCCGGTCGCGCCCGAGGGCAGTGGGTCAGGCGACGCCGGCGGGGCGGAACTGGACGCTGACGCGGGGGCCGACGGGGCGACTGGTCTTCGGCACCGCGTGCTCCCAGGTGCGCTGGCAGGAGCCACCCATCACCACGAGGTCGCCGTGCCCCAGCGGGAAGCGCAGGCTGGCGCCGCCGCCGCGGGGCCGTAGCAGCAGCGTGCGGGGCGAGCCGAACGAGACGATGGCGACCATCGTGTCGGTGTGCGCGGAGCGGCCCTGGGTGTCGCCGTGCCAGGCGACGCTGTCCCGGCCGGAGCGGTAGAGGCACATGCCGGCGGTGACGAAGGGCTCGCCCAGCTCGGGGGCGTAGTGCCGGGTGAGCGCGGCGCGCGCTTCGGTGAGCAACGGGTGCGGCAGCGGGCGGTGGCCGGAATACCAGCAGAGCAGCCGCGGCACGTCGACCTCGGCGTCGTACATCGTGCGGCGCTCGGCCCGCCACGGCACGTCCCGCAGCAGGGTGTCGAAGACCTCGTCGGAGCCGGCGACCCAGCCGGGCAGGTGGTCTACCCACGCGCCCCGGGTGAGCGGGTGCCGGCGCAGCCGGCCGGCCAGCGGCCCCAGCGACGGCTCCGCGGCGGTCAGGTCCAGCATCGACGGCTGGTAGGCGGCCCCGGTCACCCGCCCAGCCTACCCGGCGGGTTGGCACACGTGTACGACGTGGGGCAGCTTGTCGCCCGCCCGTCACCTGGCGCACACGTCGGCGTCGTCAAACGTCGGCCTGCCGCCCCTACCGTGAGGCGGCTGCGTTCGGGCCCGGGCGGGCCGCGCGCCGAGGAGACGACCAGTGCAGAGCAGTTCCACCCGAGTGCCGGTGGCGCCCCGCCCGGCGGCCCCGCCGGAGCCGGCCCGGGCGAACCGGGTCCGCCGATCGGCGACCGCCGTCGGGTGGCTCGCCGCCGCCTGGGTCGTCCCGCTGCTGGCGTACGCGCTGGGCGTGGCCGCCGTGCTCCCACCGCTCGTGCTCGTGCTGACGGCGGCGCTGCTGCGTGCCGGGCGCACCCTGCTGGACCGGCTGGTGCTGGCCACGGCGCTGCTGCTCGGGGCGCTCTGCGCCGCCGCCCTGCTCTTCTCGGTGTGGCCGTGGGGCCTGCACCCGGTGCCGGTGGCGGGCACGGCGCTGACCGCGCTGCTCGGCCTCGCCCTGGTCACCGGCGCCCGGCCGCGCCTGCCGCGCCCCGCGCCGGCCGACGCGGCCCCGGTGGTCGCGGCGGTGCTGGCGACGCTGGCCCTGGCCTGGCCCTACCTGCGCGCCGACGGCCTGGCCGGCCGGCTGGCGTACGCGATGACCGGCGAGGACAACAGCCGGCACCTGGCCGCCGTGGAGGGCATCCGGGCGGTCGGCGGCTACCTGTTCAGCGACCCCGACGGTGCGGCCCGGACCGCCCCCGAGGCGATGGTCTGGTATCCGCAGGGCTTCCACGTCACGGCCGCGCTGCTGGACGGCTTTCTGCGTTCGTCGACCGCGCCCGGCTCGCCGGCGAGCGTCCTGGACCACTACCTCGGCTGGTCGCTGGCCGCGTACGCCCTGCTGGTGCTCGCGGTGGTGTGGGCCGCCGGGCGGATCGCCGGCCGGCTGCTCGATCCGCTGCGCGCCGTCGCCCTGGCCGGCGCGGTCACCGCGCTCGCCCTGGGCTCGGAGCTGGCCCGGTTCGTGGTGTACGGCTATCCGGGGGAGAGCCTGGGCCTGGCGCTGACGGCGATCCTGGTCGCGCTGGTCTGCCGGCCGGTGGCCGGCGTCGGCACCCAGCTCTGCCTGCTCGGGGCGCTCTGCGTCGGCATCGGCTTCGCGTACCTGATGTTCCTGCCGGTGGTCGGGGTGCTGGTGCTGGCCTGGCTGGTCCGGCACCGGCGGGCGGTGCGCAGGCGGCCCTGGCTGGCCGGGGCGGTGGCGCTGGCCACGGCCGTGCTCACGCCGCTGCCGAGCGTGGCGGGCCTGCTCTTCACCGACCAGGTCGACAACGCCGCCACCGGCGGGGGCGTCTTCCCGCGCTACGACGCTTACCTGGCGCTGGTCGGCGTGGTCGGCGCGGGGCTGATCGCCGGCGGCCTGCGCCTGCCGGTGTGGCGCCGGTACGCGGGGGCCCTGGCCGTGGCGTTGGTCTTCGCGGGCGGCTTCCGCATCTGGTTCGCTCTACAGGGCACCGACCCGCGCTACTACTACGGCAAGACGCTGCACCTGCTGCTGGTGGTCCTCTTCATCGGGGTGGGCGCGGTGTTCCTGCTGCGGCCGGTGCCGTGGCGCGCGCGGAGCCCGGACCGGCCCGGCCCGGTCGCCCGGTCGCTCGTCGCCCTGTCGCTGGTGGCGGCGACGGCCGGGGCGGCCGGCCTGGCGCGCGGCGGCGGGATCTTCGCCCAGCCGTTCGGCGCGCGCAGCACCACCTGGGCGGCGGCCTGGTGGTCGGGACTGCTGGACCGGCCCCGGCAGGCCGACGTGACCGTCCGTGCGCTGGCCCACGCGCCGGTACGCGCCGGCGAGGTCACGGTCGTGGTCAGCGAGCACCGGCGGGAGGGCTACCTGGAGACGCTCTTCCTCGCCACCCTCCAGGGCACCCACGGCGCCTCCGCGCCCGCGTTCTACAACCTGCCGCTGTCGGAGCCGGCCCGCTCGGCGGCCCTGGTCGAGCAGGAACGGCGACCGATCCGCTTCCTCGCCACCGGGCCGGAGGCGGCGGCGGTGGTCGAGCGGCTCCTCGCCGAGCGCCCGGAGCTGCGCTCCCGCATCACCCTCGAACTCCTGCCCTGACGACGTCCGTCACCGTCGACCATGAAGGACGGTGCAGGTGGCCGGGGGATCGGGATACGCGGAGATAGTCCTGTTCCTGGCTCGCATGCCAGCACTCACGGTCGCCTACTTGGCCGACGGCATCTGTAACGTTCCCGTCCGACTGCTGATCGCTGAGGGAGTGGGGCATGAGCAAGGCCATCACGAGGACGTTCGCCTGGGGTGTGTTAGCGGTGATGGTCGGAGGCGCGGTGTCCGGCTGCTCGCCCCAGTCCGACCGAAGGGCGGCGCCCTCTGCTTCTGCGTCGGCGCAACCCTCCGCGAGTCCGTCCAGCATGCGGGCACGCCTGGAGCTGCCGATGCGGCTGGGCAATCGCTCCCGGTTCTTCCATCGGCCGTTTCTCTTCGCGGTGGGCGACAACCTCGAGCAACTCAGTCGGTTGGTGGACGACCCGAGGGACGCAGCCGGACAGGTCTACAACGGCGAGACCGACGCCGACTATGCGGTACTGGTCGGCGCTGTGGCAGGCACCGTGAGGAACGAGGAAGCCACGCTGGACGAGGTCTTCAGGCTGTTTCCGCGAGTTCGTGAGGTCCGAGCGGTGGATCCTGGCCCCTTGGGTGGTGTGGCCCGGTGCGGAAACGGTCGGAGCGACCAGTACCACATCACCATGTGCGCCTGGGCCGATCGGATAAGCGTCGGCACGGTCACCATCCTCAGCCCCAAGAAGCGCCTGGGCCCTCCCGGGAACGAGTTCATAGAGATCCGGAGCATGTTGGAGTTCCCGGTCCCGGGACCCGACCCCCGCTCGGTGAAGAATGGCTAGGTCGAGCGGCAGTGCCTGGCCTCGGGTGATGGGCTGACGAGACGACGCCACAGGATCTGCTTGGCCGAATCATGATCGGACACTGGCCGTGATCTGATGTTCGGCCTGTTGGGTTCAGGTCCGTGGTGTTGCGGCGGGCGCTCTACGAAGCGTCATCGATCGGGGTACCGTCGGTGGCGGCGTGTCGCCGAGTGTCGTTGGCTGCTCGCCGCATCGACCGCCGACCGAGGAGATGGTTGTGCCTCGCCGAGCCATACCCGCCGATCCGTCCGTGGGCGACCGCATCCGGGCCCGTCGCGAGTTGCGCGGGTGGAGCATCCGGTACGCCGCGAGTCGCGCGGGCATCTCGCACACGACGTGGTCGCGGATCGAGCGCGGTGTCCAGCGCACCGACCGGTACATGGTGGTCGAGCTGGCGGCTGCCCTGGAGTGCTCGGTGTTCGACCTGACGGGGCAGTCGTACACGCCTGCCGATCGGCAGCTCGACGGCGCGCGTATCGACGCCGAGCGGGTGTGGCGGGCGATGCTGGCCCACCCGTTCGCCGCGCCGCCGGTCGCCGGGTCCGCCACTGTGGAGCAGGTGACCCGAGAGTCGGCGCTGGTGCGTGATCTGTACGGCCGATGCGACTACGCCGGGGCGCTGCGTCGGCTCGTGGACCTCCTGCCCGTCCTGCACGGCGTGACCGACCAGCGGGCGGCGTACCGGTTGATGGTGCCGGTCTACGGCGTGGCGATGGGTTCGCTGCTGAACATCGGCTACGCGGCGCACGCCTGGTTGGCCGCCGAGCGGTGTGCTGAGGCGGCGGCCCTGCTCGACGATCCGGTTGCGGTGGGGGTGGCGGCGGCGAACCGCGCCCGGGTGTCGGCGTACACGGGCGCGTACGGTCCGGCCCGGGCGTTCTGCGACCGGGCCGGGGCGGACCTGGACGGCAGCGGCGCGGCCACGGCGTTGGATGTGCTCGGGTTCCTGCACCTGGCCCGCGCGCACCACCTGGCCGGCCTCAAGGACCAGGCCGCAGCCGAGGACCACTTCGCCGAGGCGGCCCGGATCGCCGTGCACACCGGCGAGACGACGAGCTGGGACCTGGCGTGGGGGCCGCGCAACGTGGCGTTGTGGCGGATGGCGTACCAGCTCGACACCGGGCGTCCGCAGGAGGCGTTGCGGACGGCCGCCGGAGTGGTCGTGGCCGAGCTGCCGGCGGTGCGCCAGGTGTACTTCTGGCTGGACATGGCCCGCGCGTTGGTGGCGGTCGGGCGGGAGCGAGACGCGGTGCGGATGCTGCTGGCCGCCGAACGGGTCGGTCCGCAGCACGCCCGGTCGTCGACCGCTGGGCGGGAGATCACGCGCGGGCTGCTGCGCCGAGGTCTCGTCGCCACGGAGCTGCGGGGCCTGTGTGAGCGCATGGGGGTCTCCAGCCGATAGTGGTGCGTAGGTGTTCCATCACGCACCGTGCCGTCCATAACGTCCCGATCAGGACGCGACGGCAGCAAACGCGTGCGTGGCCGGTCGCGTCCGCCGGGTGGCGGCGGTGACGACCCTGGCGCGGCACCTGACGTCCGCGCTGCCGTCGCCGCCCTTCCCTCCCCGAACAGAGGAAGGCGGAACCTGTGGCGACGTGGTCCGAGCTGCGTGGAATCGTGCGGTGGCTGCTACGGCGGCCGGACTCGCGCCCGCCGTCGGGCGTCGGCCAGCGCCACCAGGCCGCCGAGCAGGAGGCCGCGCGGCGGCGGTTGCTCGACCAGGCTGAGCGGCTGCGGGACGGAGCATGACCGCCCACGGCCCGGTGCTGCCGGTCTGGAGCTGCGGCGGGTGTGGCGCACCCTGGCCCTGCCGGACCCGCCGTCAGGAGTTGCAGACGGAGTTCGTGGGCGCTCCGATGTCACTGGCGCTGTACATGGGAGCGCAGTTCGTCCGCGCCGCCGAGGATCTGACCTGGGCGCCGGCCGGCACCCTGCACCGGCGCTTCCTCGGGTGGATCCGGTGAGCATCCTGCGGCCCGGCGACGAGAAGTTCCACTACAGCGACGGCTCACACCGGTGGATCCCCCCGGACCCGGACTACGACCAGGAGGTCTGGGACGAACAGGTGCGCCAGCACAAGCTGGGTCACCTGAGGAACGAGCAGCCCAAGGTGCGCATCCGACGCCTCGTCTGAGCCCGGCGGATCAGGCCGTCGCGGCGGCGAGGGCGGCCAGTACCGCGTCGGCCACCCGGCCCCGGCCCAGGCCGTCCACTGTGGACCAGGCGCGGGCGGAGAGTGCGGCGCGGCGCTCCGGGGCGGCGAGCAGCCCGGTGAGGGTGCGGGCGGCTGCGGCCCGCGCCGCCCGGCCCGGCATCCCGGGGGCGGTCAGCTCCGGCAGCTCGCCGAGGCCGGCGACCAGGCCGGCCTGGACCACCCGGTGGTACGACTCGCGCTGGTTGTCCACCACGCAGACCAGCGCGGACGGCGCGCCGAGGCAGCACAGCTCCCAGGTCGAGGTGCCGGCCGCGCTGACCACCAGGTCCGCCGCGCCGATCAGCGCGGGCAGCTCGTCGGTGGGCGGCACCGGGCACAGCGACTGCCCCCGCCCCGGCGGCACCGCCGCCAGTTCCGCCTCCATTTCGGGGCGGCCGACCACGACGGTGAGGTCCATCGGGTGCCCGGTCGCCAGCAGCACCCGGGTCAGCACCGGGGCCGCGCCGACCGCGTCGGTGCCGCCGAAGAACGCCAGCACCCGGGGTCGGCCGGCCGCCGTCGCGGGCCGGGGCGCGGCCGGCCGGGCGGCCACCACCGAGTCCCGCAGCATGGCGTACGCGCTGCCGGCGAGCAGCCGGCCGGCCGGCGCGGGGGTCGACGCGCCGAAGTTCTGGTCCAGGTAGAGGTCGGCGTCCTGCCCCCGGGTGTCCCCGTCGACGACGGCCAGGGTCAGCACGCCCGCCTCGCGCAGCGCGCCCGCCGCGGCCGGGTCCAGCTCGTAGGAGTCGAGCACCATCACGTCCAGCGCGTGTCGGCGCGCGGTCTCCACCAGCTCCCCGGGGATCTCCGGGCCGGGGTGCAGCGGGATGCCGCGGGCGGCCAGTTGCGCGCCCGCCCAGCCGACCCGCTCGACGGTGCCGAACACCTCGACCTGGGCGCCCCGGGCGAGGAACTCCTCGCCGAGGGCGAGGCAGCGGACGAGGTGCCCGACGCCCCGCCGGGGCCCGGCGTCGCAGCGCAGTCCGACGCGTACGGTGCTCAGGACTCCTCCAGCCGCTTCTGTCGTACGTCGGCGTTGACGGCGCGCAGCGCCGGTTGCCCGTCGAGCCAGTCGGCGAGCTTGGCCAGCGGGACGCTGACGTCCCCGAAATGGTCGGTCACCGCCCGCACCAGGGTCCAGTCGGCCTCGGTGTCGAGGGTGAGCCGCAGGTCCGAGCGGTCCGGGGTGAGCGTCACCCCGAGCACCCGGAACAGCTCCGGACGGGAGTACGCGTACGAGGTCACGTGCACCCGGTGGTGGTCGGTGGCGAGCCGGTCCAGCGTCCGCAGCGTGTCCGCCCGGATGATCTCGACGTCCAGGCCCCGGGGGAGGGTGCGGGCGATGGACGTGCTGGCGTAGTCGAGGCCCGGTACCGCGCGCCAGACGGCCGCGACCAGGGCGATGATCTCGGGGTCGAGCAGCGGGCAGTCGGCGGTGAAGCGCATCACGGCGTCGCCGGGGTGGGCGTCCAGCGCGCCGACGAAGCGGGTGAGCACGTCGTCGACGGGGCCCCGGTGCCACGGCACGCCCAGCCGGTCGCACTCGGCCACCACGGCGTCGTCGGCGGGCTCGGTGCTGGTGGCGACCACGAGGTCGGCGGGGACGCCGCTCTCCCGCGCGGCCCGTACCACCCGGCCGAGGACGCTGCGCCCGGCGAGCGGTCGCAGTACCTTGCCGGGCAGCCGGGACGAGCCCATCCGCGCCTGCACGACGCCGACAATCCGGGGGCCGGCTCCGGTCGCGTCCGCAGCTCGGTGGCCCGTGTCGGTCGCGCCCGCCGGCCGGGGGCCGGTGCCGGTCCGGTCGGGTGCCGTCGGGCTGTCGGCGCCCGGTGCGTCGGTCACCGCTTCTCCTCGGAATTCGGGGCGAGGGCCTGCCGGGCCCGGCGCTTGGCCGCCCGGGCGCCCCGCTTCGCGATCCGCGCCGGGGCGATCGCCAGCCGGCCCACCCGGTAGCTCAGCGAGCCGCTGAGCAGGTTGATGGTCGCGTCGGCGCGGCGCAGCGCCCGCTCCCGCGAGGTGAGCAGCTCCTCGGTCCACTTCAGCAGCGCGGCCAGCCGGGCCAGCTCCTCGCGCTGGCGCAGCCACGCCTCCCGTAGCTGCTGGTAGCTGCGACTGCCCAGCGGCGGGCCGGTCGGCTCGACGGCGCGCAGCTCGGTGGCGAGGGCGACCCGCCCGTCGGCGTCCAGCCCGTGCAGCGCGGCGGCGATCGCCGCCTCGGCCTCCACGGCCGCCGCGACGGTCGGCCGGTCCAGGTCGTGGCCGGCGACCCCGCCCAGCACCACGGTCAGGCCCGCCACGTCCAGCGTGGAGGTCCACGGGTGGGCGTACCCGCCGGTGAGCAGTTCGGCGGCGAAGCGCCACAGGCCCCGGGCGAGCACCACGTCGACGGCGAGCGGCTCGGCGGCCCGCCAGCTCGGGTCGAGCACCGCGAAGGCGTCCCCGGCCACGACGACGTTGTCCACGGTGGCCAGTCCGACCGCGCCGGCGAGCCGGCCGTCGGCGTCGACCTGCCCGGCGAGCCAGCGGGCGTACCCGCGCAGCAGCCGGCGCAGCGTGTCGGTGTCCCGCCGCAGGCAGCCGTCGAGCAGCAGGGTGCGCAGCAGCCGCCCGTCCGGCACCGGCCCGGCGAGCGCCCCCGGGTCCCGGTACGCGGCCAGCCGGCTGGCGAACGGCGCCGCCGGCGCGCCCCGGCTCTCCGCTGCGGCGGCCCGCCACCGCCAGCCGTCCGGGCCGTCGACCACCTCGACGACGCCGGCTCCGGGCGGCCCGGTCTGCACCAGCGCCACGGGCAGGTCGGCGTGCCCTCGGGCCGCCGGGTCCGCGCCGGCCGGGTCCGCCCCGGCCGGGCCGGCGGCCCTGTGGGCGAGCACCAGCCAGGCCGGCGCCAGCTCGCCGGCCCGGCCGGCGTGCAGCGCGTCAACCGCGAGCCGGGCCGGATCCTGGAGCACGGTGTCCCGGGCGGCGGCGCCGGAGCACGCCCCGTGCAGCGCCGCGTCGAGGAACCCGGAGGTGGTCCGCCGACTCAGCGCGCCGGTGTCGAGCAGCGCGGTCGGCGCCGCCGGGTGCGGGTACGCGGCGAAGGACGCCTCGGCGCGCAGCCCCACGGCCGCCAGCCGGTCGCTCAACTGCGCCAGGTTGGCCGGGCGGTCCGCGTCGAGCACCCCGCCGATCGTCCAGGCGGCGTCGTCGCGCCGGGCGTACCACGGGGAGGTGGCGACGAGCCGGTGCAGACCGAGCGGGTTGTCCAGGCGCAGCAGCAGCGCGCCGCCGGGGCGCACCGCCGCCGCCAACCGGTCCAGCACGCCGGCCCAGCCGAACCGCGTCCCCTCCACCGACTCGACCGCGTCCAGGCCGGCGCCCGCGATCACCACGTCGAACCGCTCATCCGCCGGCAGGCCGGCCGGGCCGGCGACCACGACGTGCGCGGCGCGGTCGGCGAGGGCGACCCCGTCGGGGTGGCTGCGCAGCAGGCAGGTCACCTCGGCGTGCGCCAGCCGGTCGAGCAGCGCGGGGTCGTGCGGCCCGGCCAGCAGCACCCGGGCGCCGGCGGGCACGACGTGGGCGGCCAGCGCCGCCAGCGGCCCGCCGTCGGCCAGGCGCTCCTCCGGCAGGTCGGACCAGGCCAGCATCTCCCCGCCCGGCAGCGCGATCCGGGGCGCCGTCTCAGTCGTCAACTCGTCTCCTCCTGGAGGTTCGCCCACCCGAGCAGCTCGCGCAGCTCGGCCGGCGTGCAGCGGTGGTCGGTGCCCAGCTCGGCGCGGGCGATCTCCACGGCGGTGGGCAGGTCCACCTGCTCGCCGTGCAGCTCCGGCCACTGGCGGCGGATCCGGGCGGTCCCGCCGAAGGTGGGGTCCTCGTCGGCGAGCACCATCGGGTCGCCGTAGACGGCCGGCTCGCAGCCGGCGGCGATGCCGTAGAAGATGGCGCTGGTCAGCCGGTTCGACGCCACCCGGCGGTGCCGGCGCAGCTCGGTGAGCTGCTTGTCGAGGAAGAGCGGGTCGGTGTCCTTCCACCAGTGGCCGCGGTAGCCGTGGCAGATGACCCGGAAGCCGGCGTTCTCGTAGAGCCGGCGCACCCGGCGCATGCCGTACTCGTGCCAGTAGAGGCAGACGGTGACCGGGCCGGGCTCGGTGTCCCGGATGCGGGCGATCAGCTCCCGGTGGTCGCCGCGCACGTGCTGGCCCTCCCAGCCGTGGAACGGGTACCAGATGGTCCCCGCCCGCTCCGACTCCGGCGGGTCCTCGGGCCGCATCGCCAGCAGGTAGGTGAAGGGCGCGCCGATGACGGTGACGTTGCGCCGCCCCACCGACCAGGCCCGCCGCCGGGTCTGCTCCGACCAGAGCAGGCTCGGCGTCCGCTCGGCGTACGGGTGGCCGGGGGCGAGGCCGTCGCCGATGTTCCAGCCGTGCTGGACGTACCCGTTGATGCGCGGCGGGTGGCCGTCGCCCAGGCCCGCGTAGCGGGCCAGCACGTGGGCGTGGCCGTAGAAGTGGTTCGCGTGGTGCATCAGGTCCCCTCAGGCGGCGGATCGCGCCGTGGCGGTGCGCAGCGCCGCGCCGAGGGCGTCGACGACCCGGTCCTGGTCGGCCTCGGTGAGGTCCGGGAAGAGCGGCAGGGACAGCTGCTGTTCGTAGAACGACTCGGCCACCGGGCAGGATCCGCGCCGGTAGCCCAGGTCGGCGAAGGCCGGGTGCCAGTGCACGGGGATGTAGTTCACCTGCACCCCGATGCCGGCGGCGCGCATCCGGTCGTACACCTCGCGGCGCCGCCCGTCGAGCACCCGGACCGGGTAGAGGTGCCACGCGGGGGAGGCCCAGGAGCGCCGACCCGGGGTCAGCACGCCGGGCAGGTCGGCCAGCGCCTCGTCGTAGCGGGCGACCAGCCGGGCCCGGCGGGCCAGGAAGTCGCCGAGCCGGCGCAGTTGGCTGCGGCCGAGCGCGCAGAGCACGTCCGGCAGCCGGTAGTTCAGCCCGAACTCGTGCACCTCCTGGTGCCAGCCGCCCTCGTCCGGCCAGCGCTGCTCGTCGCGCTCGCGGACCAGGCCGATGTTGCGGAACCGGCGGGCCCGCTTCAGCAGGTGCGGGTCCGTGGTGGCGACCGCGCCGCCCTCGGCGGTGGTGAGGTTCTTCGTCGGGAAGAACGAGAACGTCGTCAGGTCGGCCAGCGAGCCGACCGGCCGCCCCCGGTAGGTGGCGCCGATCGAGTGCGCGGCGTCGGCGAGCAGCAGCGCGTCCGTGCCGGCCGTCGCGGCGCGCAGCGCGTCGTAGTCGGCCGGGTGGCCGGCGTAGTCGACCGCGGACACCACCCGGGTCCGGCTGGTCGTCGCCGCCGCGACCGCCGCCGGGTCGAGGGTGAAGGTGTCGTCCTCCACGTCGGCGAAGACGATCTTCGCGCCGAGGGCGACCGCGCTGCTGGCGGTCGCCACGAACGTCATCGGCGGCACGATCACCTCGTCGCCGGGACCGACCCCGGCCGCCGCGTACGCCACGTGCAGCGCCGCGGTGCCGTTGGAGACCGCCGCGCAGCCCGCCCCGCCGGTCCACCCCGCCAGGTCCGCCTCGAACGCGTCGACCTGCGGACCGGTGGTGAGCCAGTCGCTGCGCAGGGCGGCGACCACGGCGGCGACGTCGTCGTCGGTCACCGACTGCCGGCCGTACGGGAGCAGCCCCGTCATGCGGTGACGCCCAGCATGTCGCGCAGCCGCTGGACGCTGAGCCACTCGTCGTTGCTGTCCGACTGG
Organism: Micromonospora sp. NPDC047670; assembly: GCF_043204915.1. NCBI lineage: Bacteria > Bacillati > Actinomycetota > Actinomycetes > Micromonosporales > Micromonosporaceae > Micromonospora > Micromonospora sp. NPDC047670. The sequence goes on along the minus strand of NZ_JBIDDA010000011.1, from coordinate 153,794 downwards.
TACGCGAACCCGTCCGGCACCGGCTCGCAGCCGACCGGCGGCTGGTAGCCCCAGGTGGCGATGGTCGGCTGCACGATGAACCGGTCCTTCGCGCGCAGGGTCCGGCGGCTGTCGTCCGGCGCGATCATCTCCTCGTGCAGCTTCTCGCCGGGGCGGATGCCGACCTCGTGCGTGGTGGCGTCCGGGGCGACCGCCTCGACGAGGTCGAGGATGCGCATGCTCGGGATCCGCGGGACGAACAGCTCGCCGCCCTGCATCTGGTCGAACGAGTCCATGACGAACTGGACCGCCTGGTCCAGGGTGATCCAGAACCGGGTCATCCGCTTGTCGGTGACCGGCAGGCTCTTGCCCTCGGCGGCCAGCCGGCGGAACAGCGGGACGACCGAGCCGCGGCTGCCGACGACGTTGCCGTAGCGGACGACCGCGAACCGGGTCGGGTGCTGCGCGGCGTAGTGGTTGGCCGAGATGAACAGCTTGTCGCCGACCAGCTTCGTCGCGCCGTACAGGTTGATCGGGCTGGACGCCTTGTCGGTGGAGAGCGCGATGACCTTCTTCACGCCGGCCTCGATGGCGGCGTCCACGACGTGCTGGGAGCCGGTGATGTTGGTGGCGATGAACTCCGACGGGTTGTACTCGGCGGTGTCCACCTGCTTGAGCGCGGCGGCGTGCACCACGTGGTCGACGCCGTGCATCGCGCGGGTCAGCCGGTGCCGGTCCCGGACGTCACCGATGAACCAGCGCAGTCGCGGGTCGTCGCCGAGCAGCTGGCGCAGCTCGTACTGCTTGAGCTCGTCGCGGGAGAAGACCACCACCCGGGCCGGGTCGGCCTCGGTGAGGACGTGCCGGAGGAACGTCCTGCCGAAGGAGCCCGTTCCACCGGTGATCAGAATGGAAGACCCATTCAACTCGCTCAATTGGTGCTCCCATGGTCGTGGTCGATTCCGCGGCCACCCTGCCCGGCCGGCCGGATCGAGACGCTAGACCGGGCGGGTTAACACCTCCACGCCCCTCGGTGAACTGTCGCCGCGCCTGGAGTGAATGCGAAACGCCTTGCAGGCAAACACTTTTCGCCTGCTCAGGGCCAGCTTGAAGGCCCTCTGGCCTCGGCTACACTCGGCCCGCACGTCGAGGCGTGCGGACCAGTTACGGAGGAAATCGCGGTGGAACTTGAGCGACTGAGAGTCGTCTTCCGCACGGCATTGGAACTGTCCGGCGACGCCGATGTGGACGGTCTCGAATATCGCGGAATCGAGAAATGGGACTCGCTCGCGCACATGTCCCTGGTGGCCGCCGTCGAGGACGAGTTCGGCGTCATGCTGGACACCGACGAAGTGATCGACCTCAGTTCCTTCGACCGCGCGCGGCAGATCCTGGAGAAGCACGGTGTCGTCCTCACCGACTGACACCGCCGCGTCCGGGCCGGCCGCCGGCCGGACCGCGCCCGCCCGCCGGGTCCTCGTCACCGGGTCGACCCGGGGCATCGGCCGGGCCGTCGCCCGGCTGCTCGCCGCGCGGGGCTGCGCGGTCGCGGTGCACGGCCGGCTGCCCGGCTCCGCCGACGAGGTGGCCGCCGGCCTGCCCGGCGGGCCGCACCTGGCGGTGCACGGCGACGTGGCGGAGCCGGACCAGGTCCGCGCGGCGATGCGCACCGTCTTCGCGCGGTGGCGCGGCCTGGACGCCCTGGTGGTCAACGCCGGGGTGCACGAGGCGGGGCTGCTGGGCGCGGTGCCGGACGAGACGGTGACCCGGCTGTTCGCGGTCAACGCGGCCGGCGCCGCCCACACCCTGCAACAGGGGGCCCGCCTGCTGCGCCGGGGCGACCGGCCGGCCGTGGTGCTCACCGCGTCGCTGGTCGGCTCGGCCGGCGCCGCCGGCCAGACCGTCTACGCGGCCAGCAAGGCCGCCGTCGAAGGGCTCACCCGGGCCGCCGCCAAGGAACTCGGACCGGCCGGGATCCGGGTGAACGCGGTCGCCCCGGGCTTCATCCGCACCGACCTGCTGGCCGACCTCGACGAGCCGGGCCGGCGCGCCCGCGCGGAGGCCACCCCGCTGCGCCGGCTCGGCGAGCCGGAGGAGGTCGCCGAGGTGGTCGCCTTCCTGCTCTCCCCGGCCGCCGCCTTCGTCACCGGCCAGGTGGTCGGCGTGGACGGCGGGCTGACCCCGTGACCGGCCTGGTGCATCCCGACGCGCGGCTGGTGGACGCGGCGACGGGCCGGCAGGTCGGTGGCGCGGAACTCGCCACCCGGATCGCCGACCTCGCCGCGCTGCTCGACCGGGAACCGCCGGGCGTGGTGTTCGCCGCCGCTCCCGCCGAGATCGACGCGGTGCTGCGGATCCTCGCGGCCTGGCAGGCCGGCCGCCCGGTGGCGCTGCTCGACCCGCAGGTCGCGCCCGCCACGCTGCGCGGGCTGGTCGACCGGTTCCGCCCCGCCGTGCTGCTCACCGGCCCGGAGCCCGTCGACGGCTACGAGCCGGGCCCGGTCGGCCTCGGCCCGGCCTGGCGGCGCACCGGGCCCGCCGGCCCCGCGCCCCACCCCGACCTGGCGCTGCTGCTCACGACCTCCGGCTCGACGGGCAACCCGAAGCTCGTCCGGCTCTCCCGCGCGGCGGTGCGGGCCAACGCGGCGGCGATCGCCGCCGCGCTGGGCATCGACGGGGACGAGGTGGCGCCCACCACCCTGCCGCTGCACTACACGTACGGGCTGTCGGTGCTCACCAGCCACCTGTACGCCGGCGCCACCGTGCTGCTGGAGCGCTCCGGACTCACCTCCCGCGAGTTCTGGACGGCCGTCGACCGGCACCGGGTCACCTCCCTGGCCGCCGTGCCCTACCAGTACGAGATGCTGCGCCGGCTGCGCTTCGCGCCGGCCCGGCACGAGCGGCTGCGTACGCTCACGCAGGCCGGCGGCCGGCTGCACCCGGAGCTGGTGGCCGACTTCCACGGCCGGATGGCCGGCGTGGCGGGCCGCCTCTTCGTCATGTACGGGCAGACGGAGGCGACCGCCCGGATGACGGTGCTGCCACCCGACCGGCTGCCGGAGAAGCTCGGCTCGGTGGGGCTGCCGGTGCCCGGCGGGGCGCTGTCCGTCCGCACCGACGACGGCACGGAGACGACCGCACCGGCCCGGACCGGCGAGATCGTCTACCGGGGACCCAACGTGATGATGGGCTACGCCGAGACCGCGGCCGACCTGGCCCGCCCGGACGAGCTGGGCGGCGTGCTCGCCACCGGCGACCTGGGCCGGTTGGACGCCGACGGTTTCCTGCACGTCACCGGCCGGCTCAAGCGGATCGCCAAGGTCTTCGGCGTCCGGGTCAACCTCGACGACGTGGAACGCTCCCTCGGCCACCACGGCCCGGTCGCGGCGATCGCGGGCGCGGACCGGCTGGTGGTGGTGGCCGAGGGCGCCGACGCCGACCGGCTGGCCCGGATCCGCGCCGAGGTGGCGCAGGCACTGGGCACCCACTCGTCCGGCGTCCAGGTGCGCGGCGTGGACGCCCTGCCGCTGACCCCGACGGGCAAGCCCGACTACCGCGCGCTGGAGGCACAGTGCTGACCGACGTGTTCACGCTCACCCAGCCGGAGAAGGAGGAACGGCTCCGCGACGAACTGGTCGGGCTGCTGGCCCACCACCGGCGGCACTGCCCGCCGTACGCCCGCATCCTGGACGCCCTGGGCGGCGCGGACGGCGACCCCGCGACGCTGGCCGGCCTGCCCTGGCTGCCGGTCCGGCTGTTCAAGACCCGCAAGCTGGCCAGCGTGCCGGACGACGAGGTGATCCGGGTGCTCACCTCCAGCGGCACCACCGGCGAGGTCAGCCGCATCCACCTGGACCGCGCGGCGGCGGCCACCCAGTCGAGGATGCTGGCCCGCACGCTCGGCACCGTGCTGGGCCCACGCCGGCTGCCGATGGTGGTGGTGGACCGGGCCGGCGTGGTCGGCGACCGGCGCTCCTACTCCGCCCGTGGGGCGGGCGCGCTGGGCATGGTCAACTTCGGCCGCGACCACCTGTGGCTGCTCGACGCCGACGACCGGCCGGACGTGGCCGCGCTCAAGGACTTCCTCGGCCGGCACGGCGACGCGCCGTTCCTGGTCTTCGGCTTCACCTTCATGGTCTGGCGCTACCTCTACGAGGTGGCCCGGGACCACGGCCTCGACCTGTCCCGGGGGATCCTGGTGCACTCCGGCGGCTGGAAGAAGCTCGCCGACCAGGCCGTGGACAACGCCGAGTTCCGCCGCCGGCTCGGCGCGGACACCGGCCTGGAGCGGATCCACAACTTCTACGGCATGGTCGAGCAGATCGGCACGGTCTTCCTGGAGGGGCCCGACGGCGGCTCCCTCTACTGCCCGGACTTCGCCGACGTCATCGTGCGCGACCCGGTCACCTGGCAGGAGGCCCCGGTCGGCACCCCGGGCGTGATCGAGGTGCTCAGCACCCTGCCCACCTCGTACCCGGGCAACGTGCTGCTCACCGAGGACCTCGGCGTGGTGCACGGGGTCGACGACGGGCACTGGCCGGGCAAGCGGTTCAGCGTCCTCGGGCGGCTGCCCCGCGCCGAGGCCCGTGGTTGCAGCGACACCTACGTCGGAGGTCAGGCATGACGGTACGGATGCGCTTCCCCGCCGGGCCCGACGTGCCGGTGCAGGACCTGCTGCCCCCGGCCGTCGACCCGCCGCTGACCGTCGGCGACGAGCGGATCGTGGACTTCCTGACCTCGGTCTCCCGGCGGCTGCTCGCCCCGGCGCTGGCCCGCCGCCACCCGGAGCTGGGCTCGCTCGGCTTCTTCCTGCGCCGCCGGGAACTGGCGCGCGGGGTGCAACGGCTGCACGCCGGGCTCGACGACAACGTGCTCGCCTTCCCCCGGGGCGTCGTGTTCCACATCCCGCCCGCCAACGTGGACACCATCTTCGTCTACTCCTGGGCGCTGTCCGCGCTCGCCGGCAACACGAACGTCGTCCGGATCTCGCCCCGGTCGGCGGCGGCCGCCGACGCGATCCTGGAGGTGCTCAACGACAGCCTGGACTCGGCCGACCCGGTCGTGGCCCGGACCCAGCGCATGGTCACGTACGGCCACGACGACGCGGTGACCGCCCAACTCAGCGCCGGCTGCGACGTGCGGGTCGTCTGGGGCGGCGACCGGGCGGTGACCGCCGTGCGCCGGCACCCGCTGGCTCCCGCGGCCCGGGACCTCACCTTCCCCGACCGGTCGTCCTACGCGGTGCTGTCGGTGCCCGGCTGGGAGGCCACCCCGCTCGCCGAACGGCGGGACGCCGTGGCCCGCTTCGCGAACGACGCCTACTGGTTCGACCAGGCCGCCTGCGCGTCGCCCCGGGCGGTGTTCCTGGTCGGCGACGCCCGCCGCGCCGACGCCGTGCGGGCCGAGTTCGTCGCCCTGCTCGGCGTGGCCGTGCGGGAGCGGGGCTTCGACGTGGACGCGGCGATGGCCGTCGAGAAGCGGGTCGGCGCGTACGGGCTGGCGGCCGACGGGGGAGTGACCCGGATGGTGTTCCACGACAACCTCGTCGCGACCCTGGAGCTGGACGGGCCGGCGGCGGCGCCCCGGGAGTGGCTCGGCGCGGGGACGTTCGGCTTCGTCACCGTGGCCGAGCTGGCGGAGCTGGCGCCGTTCGTGCGCCGCCGGGACCAGACGCTGACCCACTTCGGTTTCACGCGCGCCGAGCTGGTGGGCCTCGCCCGGCGGCTCGGCGGCCGGGGCATCGACCGGATCGTGCCGTTCGGCGCGGCGCTGACCTTCGCGCCGGTCTGGGACGGCTACGACCTGCTCCGCGAGTTCGTCCGGCTGGTCACGGTCGCCGACTGACCCGGCCCCGGCCCGCCCCGCGAGATCGCCCGGCGCGCCGGCCCCGCCGCGCACCCGCCTCGTCGCCCGAGGAAAGGGCCCGGTCCGTGCGGACCGGGCCCTTCTGCGTGCGGCGTCGCCTCAGACGAGGTCCCAGCTCAGCGGCGTCCCCTTCGGCACGTCGCGGGTGAAGGCGCGGCCGAGCACCCGGTCGAGGTCGGCCGGGGGGAGCCCGCCGGCCGGCCGGATCGAGCGCACGACCGCCGGGGTGACCGGCTCGCCGGCCCGGACGTCCTCGACCACCCAGAGGGACCGGCGGAACCGCAGCCCCTCCCGCTCGGTCGGGGTGGGCCCGATTGCGGTGCCGCCCAGCGCCGCCCAGGCCCGCTCCGACTCGACGGTGAGGGCGGTCAGCTCCTCCGGCTCCAGCGAGAACTCCGAGTCGACGCCCCCGTCGGCCCGGCGCAGCGTCACGTGCTTCTCGATCAGGCAGGCGCCGAACGCCACCGAGGCGACCGGGACGCCGATGCCCGGCGTGTGGTCGGACAGGCCCACCGGCAGGCCGAACGCGTCGGCCAGGACGGGCAGCCGCCGCAGGTTGCTGTCCTGCGGTGGCGCCGGGTAGGACGCGGTGCAGGCGAGCAGCACGATGCCGTCCGCGCCGCCCTCCCGGGCGGCGCGGACGGCCGCGTCGATCTCGCCGACGGTGGCCATCCCGGTGGAGATGACCAGCGGCTTGCCGGTGCCCGCGACGAGCCGGATCAGCGGCAGGTCCACCAGCTCCGACGAGGCGATCTTGTACGCGGGCGCGTCCAGCTCCTCCAGCAGCTCGACCGCGGTCGCGTCGAAGGGCGAGGAGAAGACGGTGAGGCCGTGCCGGCGGGCCCGCTCGAAGATCGGCGCGTGCCACTCGTACGGGGTGTGCGCCCGCTCGAAGAGCTGCCAGAGGCGCTCGCCGCCCCACAGGTCGTGCCCGTCGGAGAGGCGGAACGCGGGGGAGTCCACGTCGATGGTGATGGTGTCGGGCCGGTACGTCTGGAGCTTGAGCGCGTGCGCCCCGCTGGCCGCCACCGCGTCGACGATGGCGAGCGCCCGGTCCAGGCTGCCGTTGTGGTTGCCGGACATCTCGGCGACCACGAAGGGGCGCTCGCCGGGGCCGACCGCGTGCGGTCCGATCTTGACTGTCGCCGTCATGTTCCTCTGCTCTTCTCCGTCCACACCACCTGGTGCGGCGTGCCGTCGATGTCCCGCTCGTACCGCCGGACCTCGCGAAATCCGAAGCGCCGGTGCAGGGCCAGCACCGGTGCGTTGCTGGCCAGCGTCTCGCCGCCCAGCGTCTGGGCCCCGAGGGTGTCGAAGGCGTACGCGATCGCGGCGCGCTCCAGCGACAGCCACGCCGGCAGCAGCTCCCCCCGGGCGTCCAGACCGTCGATGTCCAGGTAGAAGCCCCAGGTGAGGGCCCGCTCCGGGGAGGTGACCCCGGAGAACGTGACGATGCCGGACGGCACCTCGTCGTGCAGGTGCACCAGCACCCGCCGGTCCGGGTCGGTCCGGACCCTCGACCACCAGGCGGTGTGCTCGACCAGGCCGATCTCGTGGCTGGTCAGGCTCACCGCCCGCACCTGCGGGTGGTTGCGCCAGAGCAGCATCCGGTGCAGATCGCCGTTGTCCGCCGGCCGCAGCAACCCCGTCACCGGGGGATCGGCCATCCGGAGCCCGGTCGTCGACGGCCCGCTCATCGGCGGCTCGCCATCACGGTGGGCTGGTCCGCCGCCGTCCCGGTCGCGGGTGGCCCGGCCTCCGCGACCTGTCCCGCCCGCCCGTCCTCCGTGGTGGCGGCCGGCCGGGCGCCCCGCACCCGGCCCGCGGCCCGGTGCGCCCGGCGCAGCGTCGCGTACGCGAGGTAGCTGTTGCGCCCGACCAGCCGGTGCTTGAGCCCCGCCACCCCGGCCGGGCGGGAGTAGCCGGCGCCGGGCAGGTAGCGGCGGTAGTGCTCGGCCACCCGGCGGAAGAACGCGCGCCGCAGCCTGGGGTGCAGCCGGTCGTCGTTGCCCGCCACCACCAGGTAGTGGCTGATCATCAGCGTGAACAGCTCGACGCGCAGCCGGTCGTCCGGGGCGTGCCGGTCCAGCCAGTCGAAGAGCCGCTCGTACTGGTCGAAGGCGTCGAAGTGCCGCCGGCTGCGGGTGGAGGTGATCGCGCCGAGCCGGCCCTGCCGGTACAGGTAGCAGACCCGGTCCAGCACGGAGATCCGCTCCGCGCCGATGAGCAGCGGGTGGCTGAACGGGATGTCCTCGTACCAGCCGGGGTGGAAGCGCAGCCCCAGCTCGGCCATGAACCCCCGGCGGACCACCTTGTTCCAGGCGGTGTGCTGCACCCGCAGCAGCTGGGGCCGGTCGGCCAGGCGGACCACGCCCGACACCCCGCGCAGCAGGTGGCTGCTCGCGTCGACCTCCCGCCGGCCGCCCTCGTGCACCCGCAGGTGGTCCAGCATCAGCACGTCGGGCCGGTCCCGGCGCAGCCGGTCCAGCACCGCCGCGACGGTGCCCGGCGGCAGCCAGTCGTCGCTGTCGACGAACCAGACGTACGCGCCGACGGCCACGTCGAGACCGGCGTTGCGGGCCAGGCCCAGGCCGACGTTCTCGGTCAGGTGCACCGTGCGGATCCCGGCCCGACCGGCCGCGTACGACCGCAGCATCTCCCCGCAGCGGTCCGGCGAGGCGTCGTTCACGGCGATCACCTCGACCGCGTCCGCCTCGCCGGCCGGGATGTCGGCGCGGATCGACTCGAGGCACTGGTAGAGGTACGGCTCGACGCCGTACACGGGCACGACGATGCTCAGCAGCGGTGCTTGCGTCGGCTCAATGACCACGCCGACACCATCGACCGCGCGGATGGCCGGCCCCGGAACCTCACGTTGCCGGCGAAGGTGAAGTCCCTGAACAGCCGCCCAGCGCGGGGTTAACGGTTCAGGATCCGGCGCACCGGACCGCCCACGACCCGCTTGACCCGGTTGCCCAGGCGCTGCTCGCGGAGCGTTTCCGCGTCCTCCCGCAACGCCTCGTTGCGGTCCCGCAACCACTGGATCCGCTCCAGCAGCACCTCCGTCGCGGTCGCGGCGGCCGGCCGCACGGCGGGCGGGAAGGCGGTGGCCCGCACCCGCGCGTCGAACCGGGCGGCGCTGTCCCCGTCGGCGAAGGCGTTGCCGAGGTCGTGCTTGGTGAGGAAGGCGAGCATCGTCTCGTAGCGCGCCTTGTGACCCTCGTTCAGCGCCGTGTAGTCCGCCTCCGCGTAGAGCTGGGCGGCGTCGACGTCGGCCGGTACGTCCTTCATCACCCGGTGTGGGATGTCGAAGTACCGGGCGAGTTCCAGGGTGCGCGAGTCGTGCGCGAACAGGTAGCCGGGCGTGCCGGCGACCAGCGCGGTGATGGTGCCGTGGATCCGGGTGCCGAAGGCGAACTCGAACCCGGAGAGGTAGTCCATCCAGGTCCACGGGTCGACGAACATCCGCACCTTGTCCTCGGTGAACAGCGGGTGCGAGGTGTGGATCGGGATCGGGCTGGATTTGCCCCGGTCCTGCGGGGCGTCGCCGTAGAGCAGAATGCCGAGCGTCTTGAGGTCCTGCGGCAGGTAGCGCAGGTTCGGGTACCGCTCGTGGTGCCGGGCGATGATCTTCGCCATCGACTTCACGTACGGCGAGACGGTGAGCGCGACCCGGTCGTCCGGTGCCAACGCCGCCTTCCTCTTCTCCACCCGCAGGCTGTCGCCGTGCAGGAACATCGACGGGCAGCCGATCACGTCGACGGCCGAGAAGCCCAGGGCGCGCAGGTAGCCCTCGGTGATCTCACCGCGTACGCCGATGCTGTGCGAGCGGTCGAGCACCGCCCGGACGAACCGGGTCACCACGTCGTCGATGGGGCGCAGGTACTCCCGGTCGCCGTCGACGTCGGTCTGCACGCCCACCCCGAGCACCACCACCGGGATCTTCAGCCGCTCGACGAGCTTGGTCATCAGCTCGATCCGGTGCGCGTAGCTGCGCCGGAAGGCGTTGGCGAGCGGTACGACGTAGACGTCGTACCGCTCGTTGATCATGTCGGCGTCGCGTGGGTTGACCTTGAACTCGGTGGCCGTGATCTCGGCGGTGGCGGTCCCCAGGAGCTTGTGCGCGGCGTGGCTGAAGACGAGGTTGCCGTTGTTCTCCCCGATCCAGTTGCCCTCGTGGGCCTCCTCCGGGGAGTAGACGTCGAAGGGGCCCTTCTTCGCCCGCATCAGGATCCGCTGGTGCATCCGTCCCCGCCTTTCGTCGCCTCCGGGTCACGGAATATTAGGCCACCGGCCGGCGCGCGCACAGACGCGCGTCACTCCGCCGCGCGGGGGACGGAACCGTCGTCCGGCGGCCGGCAACGGTATGGCGCGCCCGGGGCGCGGGTAGGGTGCCCGGCGGGCGGCGCCGACCGGAGGCCGCCGCGGGCCGTCGCCGACGCCGCCCGCCGACGGCCGAGGAGGAGACGCACGTGCTGGTGACCCTGCGGACCGCCGGGCCGCCGGCATGACGGGTGCCGCGACCGTCGCGCCGGACGCCCGACCCGCGCCCCCCGCCTCGCGGCTGCCGTCGCTGACCGGGCTGCGCTGGGTCGCCGCCCTGCTGGTCTTCGGCTTCCACGCCGGCACGATGGGGATCATCGCCGAGCCGGACCACCGGGCCGTGGTGAACTGGGTCTTCACCCTGGGCCTGTCCGGCGTGCAGTTCTTCTTCATCCTCAGTGGCTTCGTGCTGGTCTGGTCGGCCCGGCCGAGCGACTCCCGCCGGGCGTTCTGGCGCCGCCGGATCGCCAAGATCTGGCCCAGCCACGTGGCGCTGTGGGTGCTCGCCCTGCTGGTCGCGGCCTGGTTCGCCGACCCGGTGGACCGGGCCGTCGCGGTGGAGAACCTCTTCCTGCTCCAGGCGTGGGACCCCCGGCCGGGCGCCTTCTACAGCATCAACAACGTCAGCTGGTCGCTGTCCTGCGAGTTCTTCTTCTACCTCTGCCTGCCGCTGGCGCTGCCGCTGGTCCGCCGGGCCCGACCGTGGGCACTCTGGACGGTCGTGGTCGCGGTGCCGCTGCTGATCCTGGCACTCTGGCCGGCCCAGGCGCTGGTGCCCGAGGAGAGCCGCTGGTGGTTCACGCAGATCTTCCCGCCCGTGCGGTCGCTGGAGTTCTGGATGGGGGTGGCCGCCGCCGAGCTGATGCGGCGCGGCCGGTGGCGCGGGCCGGGCCTGCCGGTGGCGAGCCTGGTCTTCGTGGCCATCTGGGTGGTCGCCGCGCAGTGGGTGCGCGCCGAGCTGTGGGCCGCGCTGCTTGCGGTGGCGTACATCCTGGTCATCACGGCGGCGGCGGACGCCGACGTGCGCGGGCGGCCCTCGGCGTGGCGGTCCCGGCCGATGGTCTGGCTCGGCGAGGTCTCCTTCGCCTTCTACCTGGTGCACGTCCTGGTGATGGTGACCGTGCTCCGGCTCACCGGCGACTGGGGCACCGGGTTCCACGGCTGGTGGGGGCTGGGCGCGGTGCTCGGTTTCCTGCTGGTCAACCTGGCTCTGGCGGCGGTGCTGCACCGCTTCGTCGAGACGCCGATGATGCGGCTGCTCAGCCCGCGCCGGCCGGCCCGGGCCACCCCGCCGGGCGGCGGCGCGGCCGCCGCGCGGCTGCGACCGGGGGAGTCGGCGCCGGCCGCGTCGGCGGTGGAGCGCGGCAGCCCCGTGCCGCGTCCCCGGCACGCCGAGCCGGAGCGCCGGCCGGTGTACGTCGATCCCCCCGCGACGGCCGGCCGACCGCGCCCGCGGGCATAGGCCACCGCCCGCGCCGGGGCGGGTGCGAGGTGGCGCGGCGCGGGCCGACCGGGGTGCGGGCCCGCCCGCGCGGGCGGCCGGGGACCGCGTCCACCCTGGTCGGTACGGCCCGCGCCGACACGCCCGGCGGCGATGCGGACCGGCGGCGTCGGCGGTAGCGTGGTCGCGTGCTCCCCGTCGCGCTCACCTGTCCCCTGTGGTGGGTGGCGCGGTGGGCCGCGCGGCTGCTGACCGGCCTCGCCGTCGCGGTCGCGTTCGCCGTCGGTGCCGGGGCACTCCCCGCCGCCCTCCCGGCCGACGCCGGGGCGCTCCCCGTCGCCCCGGCCCATGCCGGGACGTTCCCCGTCGCCCCCGCCCATGCGGGGCTGCCCGGGGCCACGGCGATCCCCGGCACGGTGCCCCCGGCCGTGGCGGCCCCCGTCACGGCGGTCTCCGTCGACCTGCCGGGCTGCCGCCGGGTCGGCGACGACCGCGTCGCCGGCGCCGACGAGCGGGCCGCCAGCGCCCTCGCCGCCCTCGCCGCCCCGGCCGACCCGGGCCAGGCCGGTGTGGCTGTCGCCGCCGGTCCGGCCCACGCGCCGGCCGGGCACACGCCGGGCGCCGCCGGCCCCCGGGCCCCGCCGCGCGACTGACCCGCACCATCCCGCCGGGCCGACGTGCCCCGCGACCGCGTCCGCCGCGAGGCGTCGGGAAGGCCCCTTCCGCCACCGCAGGCATCGACAGGTGCCCGTCCTGTGCCCCCCCACCACCCGCACCCGTCCGGCGGCGGGGTGCGGCGTCGCCGCTCCCCGCCGCGGTGCCCCCGCTGCCGCACTCGCTACCCGTGAGGTGCCGACCATGGAGACCGTCTTCTACCAGTTCCTGATCGAGGTGCCGCGGGCCGCCGCCATCTGGTCCGCCCTGCTCCTGCTGGCCCTGACCGTGCTCGCCGTCCTGGTCGCCCGCCCCGAGCGGGTTCCGTCCGCCGACGAGCCGGCCCCGACGCCCGCCGACGACCCGGCGGCCGAGGCGACCGACCTGCGTCGCTACGCGGAGGAGGTGGCCGTCGCGGCGGAGCGTGCGGCCCGGACCGCCCGGCGGCGGCGGGCCGCCTGGCTCGCCGCGCAGGAGGAGGTCGACCGGGCCTGGCAGGCGTACGACGAGGCGGAGACGGCCGCCCGCCGGTTCACCGGGGCTGCTGCCCTGCCCCCTCCCCGCACCCCGCGCACGCCCGCCGAGTACGCCGCCCGGGAGCGCTGGCTGCACCACGCGGCGATGGCCGCCCACTGGCGCGGTGACCTGACCGCCCGCCAACTCAGCGACGTGTTCGGTCACCGGGCGGGCTGGGATCCGCGCCGGCACCCGGCCGAGCAGGAGATCCTGCTGGCTCGGGCGGTACGCGACGCGAAGCGGGCCGGCTACCGGGCCGCCGCCGAGCGGGAGCGGCTGGCGTGGCGGGACGCCGACCTGGCCGCCGAGGCGGCGCGTGCCCTGGCCGCGGAGGCGTACGCAGCGGCGGTCCGGCTCCGGCCGGGTCGGCTCCCCGCAGCCCGCCCGGCGACCGAGGCGCACCGCCCCGCGGCCGCCGCGCGCTGGCGCCCGGCGCGGGTGGGCTGACGCGGGCCGGCTTCGGTGACGCCGGTCACAGCGCGGTCGAATCGGTCATCGGGCGCGGCCCGGCCGAATTCCGCCAACCATTCCGCGCCGAAGTCGGCCGGTCGTCCGGTTGTCGACCGAGGGCGCGCCGGAAAACGACTGTTCCATTGAGTCACGTCAGTGCCAAACTGCCCGCAAAAAAGTCCCGCGATCAAGGTTTAAGCAGGTGGGGGCGGGTTGGCAGGGCGCGGGCCGGCCAGTAATGTCGGCCCGTCCGGTGCGGTACCCGTTCGCAAGAGGCGACGCCGCGCCGACCCGCCTAATCGCGCACAGACGAGCCGGGGACCCAGTGCAACACCGGGGTGAATCCGCGGGCCACGGCCCGTGGTAGGGCGTTCTTCCCGCCCGAATCCGTCAGCTAACCCGGTCGGCGGCGTCGGAAGGAGTTCCATCCTCGTGCAGCACCCACCCACCCCCCGCTCGACCCGCCGCCTCCACGGCGCCGCGGTGCCCGCGCTCGCCCGGCCGCACGCCGCGAGCTGACCCCACCGGTCACCGCCCGTCGCCCGGCATCCCGGGCGCAAATCCCCTGAGTGGCCCACCACCCCGCCCGGACCCCGTCCGCGCGGTCGGTTCCCCCTGCGGCGGACCGACGGCCGCTCACCCCCCGAGCCCGTGGAGGAAACCGTGAAGCACCACCTCAAGCGACAGCTTCGTCGCCTCACGTCCGAGCGTCCCTACCAGGTGGCCGCCGCGTCCGCCGCGGCGCTCGTGCTGGCGTCGGGCACCGGCGCGCTGCTGGCCGGCGCCGACGAGGCGCCCGCCGCCGCACAGGCCCCGGTGGCCGTGACCGAATCGCGTGACGACACCGCCGCCTCGCGCGGCGAGGCCCGCGTCGCGGCCGCCCCGTCGACCGCCGCCGCGGTCGCGTCCAGCGCCGCTCCCTCGGCCAGCGCCACCAGCGCCGCGCCGAACCCCGACCTGACCCGCAAGCCGGAGCCGCCGAAGCCCCCGAAGTCCAAGACCCTGGACTACGACTACGAGGCCCAGACCACCTTCTACAACTGTGGCCCGGCCGCCGTCCGGCACGCCCTCAGCGCCGCCGGCGTCGCGCGCAGCCAGGACGCCCTCGGCGCCCAGCTGGGCACCGACGAGATGGGCACCGACTCCGCCGAGGACACCACCCGGGTGCTGAACGCGACGGTGAAGGGCGACCCGTACCGGACCCGGATGATCCCGGGCAACGCCGCGACCCCGGCGCAGATGGACCGGCTCCAGGCCGACGTGGTCGCCGCCATCAGCGACGGGCGGGGCGTCGTGGTGAACATCGCCGGCAGCGCCACGGACACCGACGGCGGCTGGCACTCGTTCCCCGGCGGCCACTACATCGCCGTCGTGGGCTACCAGGACGAGGGGCGGCTGGTGAAGATCGCCGACTCGGCGAACCCGGCGACCGCCTCGTACTGGATGTCCACCGTCGCCCTGGCGAACTGGGCCGCCACCCGCGGCTACTCCGCCTGAGACGACCCGTCGGGCGTCGGCCTCCCCCCGGGGGGAGACGGCGCCCGGTGTCGTCTCCGGGTCAGGGCCCTCGCCGGGGCGTCCGGCGGGTGGCACACTGCGGCGCATGGCCGATGAATCAGGTGACCGGGACGGTCGACGCGTCCTGCTGCTGCTGCACGGCATGGGCGCGACCGGCGACGTGTGGCTGCCCTGGGCGCCGCTGCTGGAGCGCCGGTGGGCGGGGCGGTGGCTGGCGCCGGACCTCGCCGGCCACGGCTGGTCGCCGCCGCTGCCGGCGTACTCGTTCGCCGGGCTGGCCGACCGGGTCGCCGTGGGGCTCGCGGCGGGGGACCGGCTCGTCGTGCTGGGGCACTCCCTCGGCGGCGTGGTCGGGCTGGCGCTGGCCGCCCGCGGCGCCGGGCTGCCGGTCGACGCCGTGGTCGGGCTCGGCATCAAGGCCGTCTGGTCGCCGGCCGAGCTGGCGAAGGCCCGGGAGTTGGCCGACCGCCCGGTGACCTGGTTCGCCAGTCGGGACGAGGCCGCCCGCCGCTACCTGCGGGTGGCCGGCCTGACCGGCCTCCTCGCGCCGGACGACCCCGCGGTCGGGGCCGGGCTGCGGCAGGTCGACGGCCGCTGGCGGCTGGCCATGGACCCGGCCGCGTTCGGGGTGGGCGAGCCGGACCTGCCCGCCCTGCTGGCGGCGACCGACGTGCCGGTGCTGCTCGCCCGCGGCGAGCACGACCCCATGGTCACCGACGCTCAGCTCAAGGAGCTGGGCGTACCGGTTGCCACCCTGCCCGGCCTGGGCCACAACGCGCACGTCGAGGATCCCGAGGCGGTCCTGGCCCTCGTCGACCCCTACCGCTGACCCGTGCGATGCGGCCGCGTCCGGGCCGACGGGCACCGGAGCGCGGGCCGGGTCACGTGCGGGGGGAGAGGGACGCCTCGTCCGGCTCGACCGGCAGGTCGGCCCCGCCGGCGGCGCGCGGGGTCGGCGGGTTCCAGCCCGCGTCGAGCTGCCGCCGCGCGGCGTCGAGGAACGCCTCGGCGTACGACTCGGCGGGGAAGTCGCCCAGGTAACGGGTCCGGGTCGCCCAGCGGGCCGAGGCCAGCGGGTCGGTGTCGAGCAGCGCGGTCAGCACCTCGTCCACGTTGGACATGTCGCGGCGCAGCACGTAGCCCGAGCCGGCCAGCGGGAACCGCTCGGCGAACCGGTCGCCCTCGCCGCCCATGTCCGTCACCGCGTACGGCTTGCCCGAGTAGAGGTAGTCGGAGATCACCCCCGACACGTCGGAGACCAGCGCGTCCGAGCGGTTCGCGCACTCGGCCAGGGTCAGCTCGCGCGCGGCGGCGCCGAAGACGTGCTGCCGGCCGCTGCGGGCGCGGTCCGCGGCCAGCAGTTCGGTGAGCCGCCCCAGCTGCCGTGCCGAGGCCGGGTTCTGCGACGTGTACGGGTGGGCCCGCAGGATCACCGTCGCGCCCCGCGCCAGCAGCCCGCGCAGCAGCGCCTCGGCCACCGGCAGCGAGCAGTAGTTGGCGTCGGCGTGGTGGCCCGTCCAGGTCGGCGTGTAGAGCACCGTCGGGTTCGCCAGGGCCCGCGCCGGCTCCGACCGGACCTCGATCGACTCGACCTGCGGCCGGCCGACCACCACGAACTTCTCCGCCGGGATGTCCACGCCGGCGCGGGCGTACCGCTCGATGGCGGCCTGGCCGGCGACGAAGATCCGGTCGAAGATGGCCGAGACCGGGTTGGCGCTGGGCGCCTTGTCGCTGTCGCCGTGGTGCAACTGGACGTGGGTCAGCTGGGTGAAGCGGATGCAGTGGCTGTTCTTCGCGCCGTGGTTGACGTAGAACGCCACCCGCAGGCTGGGCACCAGCGCCTCGTCCATCGCCTTCAGCGTCGGGCAGTAGACCACCGGCGCCGTGGTGGCCGCGGCGATGGTGGGCAGGAACTCCGGCTCCCGCAGCATGACCAGGAACGGCCGGCCGAGCCGCTGCAAATACGGCAGCCACATGGTGACCTGGTACTCGGAGCCGGGCGGGGCGGAGAAGTAGAGCAGGAACTCGGGCTGGTGGCGGCGCAGCGCCCGGGAGACCGGCGACCCGCCGGCACCCGGCCGGAACCGGCGGCGGGCCAGGTCCAGCCCGACCGCCCCGGCCCCGGCGGCGACCAGCGCAACCGCGGCCAGCGCGATCCGGGCCGGCAGGGTCGCCGCGGCCGCCAGCGCCACCACGGCGAGCAGCCCCAGCAGGGCGTCGCCGAGGCGCGCGGCGACCAGCGGCGTCCAGGAGCGCACCGGCAGGTTCGCGGCGCGCAGCTCCAGGCCGCCGGCGTCGCGCAGCGGCCCGACGAGCAGCACCAGCCCCAGCAGGACCAGCGCCGTCGCGGCCAGCGCGGGGTCGAAGCCGGCGTCCAGGCGCCGGGCGTACCCGACCAGGACCGCCGCCGCGACCAGCGCGGTCTCGGCGACGCTGTCGGCGCCCGGCCGCACCCGCCGCTCCCAGGCGACCGCCGCGAGGGCGGCCACGGTCAGCCCCAGCCCCCAGCCGGTCGCGCCGGTCAGCGCGACGACGAGGAAGGCCAGCACCGCCAGGCCGGTGGCCAGGGCGCGGGCGGCCAGCTTCCGGACCAGGTCACCACGCATGTCGGCTCCGTTCCCCGCCGTGGCCCGAGACCCGCGTCAGCCGGCGCTGGCCGGGCTGGCGGCCCGCTCGGCCTGCCCCGGCACCGACTGCGCCGGCACCTCGCCCGGCGCCCGGCGCACGTCGATGACCTGGCCGGTCAGGTCGGAGATCAGCACGTCCAGCGAGGCCTGGGCGACGGTCTCGGCGGCGAGCAGGGTGTGCTCGGGCTCCTCGCCGAACGCCTTGGTGCGCATCGGGGTCGCGGTGCGCTCGGGGTTGATGCAGTTGACCCGTACGCCGAGCTCGGCCCACTCGTCGGAGAGCGCCTGGGTGAGGTTCACCAGGGCCGCCTTGGTGGAGGAGTAGAGCGCGTACTGGGCGCGGCCGCGGGTGTAGGAGCTGGAGGTGTAGAGCAGCAGCTGGCCCTTGGTCTGCTGGAGGTAGGGCAGCGACTGGCGGGCGGCGATGACCGGCCCGACGAAGTTGACCTGGAGCACCCGGTCCATGGTCTCCTCGTCCATCTCGGCGAGGGCGCCCTTCTCCAGGATGCCGGCGGTGACCACCACGTGGTCGATCCGGCCGGTGGCCTCGAAGGCCGTCTTCAGCGCCGCCTCGACGTCCGCCGCGCGCTCCACGTGGGTGCCGGTGCTGGAGCGGCTGAACGGGAAGACCTGCGCGCCGTAGCGGCGGGCCAGCTCGGCCAGGTCGTGGCCGATGCCGTAGCTGCCGCCGAAGATGACGATGGTGCGGCCCGTCAGCTCCTCGGTGTAGCTGCGGTGGTCGGTGACCCGGGGCGCCTGCGCGGCGGCGAGCTGGAACAGCTTGTCCGCCAGGTGCACGTCGACCGGGTGGGTGACCTTGATGTTCTCGTCGGAGCCGTCGATGACCTTGATCGGCGTGCCCGGCAGGTAGCGCAGCACGACCCCGCAGTCGTCGGTGGCGGCGAAGTGGGGGTCGCCCTCGGCGAGCCGGTAGGCCTCGCGGATGGTGCCCGAGCGGAACGCCTGCGGGGTCTGGCCCCGGCGCAGCGACGAGCGCACCGGGATGTCGGTGATGCAGTCGTTCTCGTCGACCTGGATGATCGTGTCGGCCGACGGGATGGCCACGTCGACCGCGGCGTACGTCCAGAGCGCGTTCACGCACTCGCGCACGATCCGGCCGCTGACCAGGGGCCGCACCGCGTCGTGGAAGAGGATGTTGCAGTCGCCCTCGCCGACCGCGTCCAGCGCGATCCGGGTGGTGGCGTTGCGGGTGTCGCCGCCCTCGATCACCTTGGTGACCTTGCGGAAGCCGGCCTTGTCGACGATCTGCTGGGCGTCGGCGACGTGGCCGGTGGCCATCAGCACGATGATCTCGTCGATCTCGGGGGCCGCCTCGAAGACCGCCAGGGTGTGCTCGATGATCGGCTTGCCGGCGATCTTCAGCAACTGCTTCGGGATGCCGAGACCCAACCGGGTCCCGGTGCCGCCGGCCAGCACCACCGCCACCGTCCGCGAGGGCCGCCACGGCGCCGGGGTCTCCGGTGTGGCGTCCGGGCCAGTGGTGTGGTCCTGCGTCATTGCCGAATCCTCACTCTCAGGGATGCGTGAACAGAAGGTTCCGCCCGCGCGGCGCCGGGATGAACCTTAACGCGCCGGGCTTGCCGCCCCAACGGGACGACGCGGTCCGTAGGGCACCGCAGGGGGTGCCGTACTACGGCGCGCGCTACTTGCCGTTGGCGAACGCCTCGTACGCCCGCAGGACCTCGTCGGTCGGGCCGTCCATCCGCAGGACGCCCGATTCCAGCCAGATCGTCCGCTCGCAGGTGTCCCGGATCGAGGAGAGCTGGTGGCTGACGAGGAAGACCGTGCCGGCGCTCTCCCGCAGCTCACGCACCCGCTGCTCGCTGCGCTTGCGGAAGCCCTTGTCGCCGGTGGCGAGGGCCTCGTCGATGAGCAGCACGTCGTGCTTCTTGGCCGCCGCGATGGAGAAGCGCAGCCGGGCCGCCATGCCGGAGGAGTAGGTGCGCATCGGCAGCGAGGCGAAGTCGCCCCGCTGGTTGATCCCGGAGAACTCGATGATCTCCGGGGTCTGCCGCTGCACCTCCTCTGGCGGCATGCCCATGGCCAGGCAGCCCAGCACGACGTTGCGTTCGCCGGAGAGGTCGTTGAGCAGGGCCGCGTTCACGCCCAGCAGCGAGGGCTGCCCCTGGGTGTAGACCGCGCCCCGGTTGACCGGCAACAGGCCGGCGATCGCCCGCAGCATGGTCGACTTGCCGGAGCCGTTGCTGCCGATCAGCCCGATCGCCTCGCCCCGGTACGCGGTGAAGCTGACCCCCTTGACCGCGTGCACCTCGCGGATGTTCGGCGCCGAGGTGCGGCTGACCATCCGCTTGAGGGCACCGACCGGGCCGCCGCCCCCGCCGCCGCCCTTGTGCACCCGGTAGATCACGTGCGCGTCGTCGACCACCACGGTCGGGACCCGCTCCTGGATCCGGGGCAGCGTCACCGTCACGTCGTTGGACGACTCGAACTGCTCAACCACGGCCGTACTCCTGTTCGCCCCGCCAGAAGTAGATGAAACCCCCGACGCCCATCACGATCGCCCAGCCCACCGCGGCCAGCCAGAGCTGGAGCAGGGAGGAGCTGAGCAGCGGCGCCTGCTCCAGCAGCGCGACGCGGGCCAGCTCGATGTAGACCAGCGCCGGGTTGAACTCGACCAGCCGGGACGCCCAGGCGGGCAGCTGCTCCTCGAACAGCGCCACGCTGTAGAGCACGCCGGAGCCGTACATCCAGGTGCGCAGGACGAAGGGCATGACCTGCTTGAGGTCGGCCAGCTTCGCGCCCATCCGGGCCACCGCCATGGTGAGCCCGGCGTTGAAGACCGCCTGGAGCATGATCGCCGGCACCAGCAGGAGCCAGGCGAAGGTGATCGGCTCGCCGGTCACCAGCACGATGGCGACGAGCACCACCATCGAGCCGAGCAGCTGCTGGAACTGGGTGACCGTGACGGCCAGCGGCAGGCAGGCCCGGGGAAAGTGCAGCGCCCGGATCAGGCCCAGGTTGCCGGTGATCGACTGGGTGCCGTTCTGCACGGCGGTCTGGGTGAAGTTGAAGATGAACAGACCCGTGCAGAGGTACGCGATGAAGTTCGGGATGCTGTCCTGCTTCAGCACCACGCCGAAGATCAGGTAGTAGACCGCCGCGTTGGTCAGCGGGGTGAGCACCTGCCACAGCTGCCCGAGCCGGGCGTTGCTGAACGAGGCGACCAGCTTCGCGTTGGCGTACGCGGCGATGAAGTGCCGGTAGCGCCAGAGCCGCCGGGCGTACTCGCCCAGGGTCGGCCGCTCGCCCGCGACCCGGAGTCCGTACCGGGCGGCCAGTTGCGCCTGGGACAGGCCGGAGTCGGGATCGGCCAGCGCGGTGTTGGCCATGGGATGGGCGCTCCGATCTTTCGTGACGACGGATGAGGCGCGACGATGGAACCAAGCGTGGAGCGCCGCCTCGCCGCTGCGTGGACAGTAGTCCGAAACACGTCGGGACGCAACCGTACCGTCGTTGCGCTACATTGTTCCTCGTGACAGCCGAGACGAGCACCAGGTGACGACCGAGAAGAGGCGGGCGCCGGCCGGCGCGGCGGTGCTCCGGGACGACATCACCACCGCCATCCGCCGCGCGCTGATGCAGGAGCTCGCCGCGGTCGGCTACGGCCGGCTCTCCATCGAGGCGGTGGCCCGCCGGGCCGGGGTGAGCAAGACCGCGATCTACCGGCGCTGGAGCTCGAAGCTGGAACTGGTGCTGGAGATCGTCGCGGCGGCGGCCACCGGCAAGCTGCCGGCGCTGGACACCGGCACCCTGCGCGGCGACCTCCAACTGCTCTTCCAGGTGGTGGCGCACGCGCTGCGGCACCCGCTGGCCTCGCAGATCATCCCCGACCTGCTCGCCGAGGCGGCCCGCAACCCCACCATCGACCAGACCCTCCAGCAGGTGCTGCGGGCGCGGCAGCAGGAGATCGGCGGCCGGCTCATCGGCCGCGCGGTGCAGCGCGGCGAGCTGCCGCCCGACACCGACCCCGAGGCGGCCGTCGACCTGATCGTCGGCCCGCTCTACTGGCGGCTGGCGATCGCCCGGACCCCGCTGACCGACGCGTACCTGGACACGCTGGTCGAGGCGGTGGCCACCGGGCTCGGCGCGGGCGCGGGGGTGCCCCGGCCGCGCGGGGCGGCGGCGGACGCCACGCCCGCCTGACCGGGCGGGATCAGCGCGGCGCGTCCACCGGGAGCCGGGAGACGATGTGCCGGGCGATCTCCAGCGAGCTGGTCGCGGCGGGGGAGGGCGCGTTCAGCACGTGCACCTGCCGGTCCGCCTCGACGATCAGGAAGTCGTCCACCAGGCCGCCGTCCGGCAGGATCGCCTGGGCGCGGACGCCGGCCCCGGCCCGGACGATGTCGGCCGGGGTCAGCTCCGGCACCAGCCGGGCCAGGCTCGCCGCGAACCGCTTCTTCGACAGCGACCGGGCCACCTCGGTCAGCCCGTAGCGGTAGTGCCGACGGCCCAGCGCCCACAGGCCCCGGTAGGTCAGCTCGTCCCAGATGTCGCGCGGGCTGACCCGGCCCCAGGAGTAGCCCTCCCGGGCGGTCGCCAGCACCGCGTTCGGGCCGGCGTGCACGCTGCCGTCGATCATCTTCGTCAGGTGCACCCCGAGGAACGGGAACTGCGGGTCCGGCACCGGGTAGATCAGCCCCCGCACCAGGCCCTGCCGCTGCGGCACCAGCTCGTAGTACTCGCCCCGGAACGGCACGATCCGCACCGGCGTGGGTACCCCGGCCAGCCGGGAGATGCGGTCCGCGTGCAGGCCGGCGCAGTTGACGAGGACGTCGGCCACCACCTCGCCCCGGGTGGTGCTCACCACCACGCCCTCCGGCCGGGTGGCCACGCCGGTGACCTCGGTCCGCGTCCGCAGGTCCGCCCCGCCCGCCGCGAGCAGCTCGGCGAGCTTGCGGCAGACCGCCCCGAAGTCGACGATGCCGGTCGAGGCGACGTGCAGCGCGGCGACGGCGGCCACGTGCGGCTCGTACTCGGCCGCCTCGGCGGCCTCGATCAGCCGCACCGGCAGGCCGTTGGCGAGGGCGCGCTCGTGCAGGGCGCGCAGCCGGGGCAGCTCCTCCGGGTCGGTGGCGACGATCAACTTCCCGCAGATGTCGTACGCGAGCCCGTGCCGCTCGCAGAACTCGACCATCGACGCGCTGCCGGCCTTGCACATGGTGGCCTTCAGGCTGCCCGGCTTGTAGTACACCCCGGCGTGGATGACGCCCGAGTTGTGGCCCGTCTGGTGGGCCGCCCAGCCGGCCTCCTTCTCCAGCACCGTGACCTGGTCCCCGGGCCTGTCGCTCATCAGCCGGTGTGCCACGGCGAGCCCGACGATGCCGCCACCCACCACCACGAACCTGGTCATCTCATCTCCCCTGCCGACGCCGCGAGGCGATGGTAACCAAGTCCGCCCGCGCGCCCGACTCGCGGACGACCCGCCCGGTTGGCCTAGACTGCTCCGGGTCCATCACTCTGGGGGTCACATGTCTGAGGTCATCGCGCTCGGCCAGCCCACGGTCGGCGAGGCGGAACTCGCGGCCATCGCCGAGGTCTTCGCCTCCGGCTGGCTCGCCGGCTCCGGGCCCACCTGCCGCCGCTTCGAGGAGCGCTTCGCCGCCACCGCCGGCACCCGGCACGCCCTCGCCACCAGCAACTGCGGCTCGGCGCTGCACCTCGCGCTGCTCACTCTCGGTGTCCAGCCGGGCGACGAGGTGATCGTCGGCGACTACACCTTCCCGGCCACCGGGCACTCGGTGATGTGGACCGGCGCCAAGCCGGTCTTCGCCGACGTGCGGCCGGACACCTGGACGGTCGACCCGGCCGCCGTCGAGGCCGCCGTCACCCCGCGCACCGTCGGCATCATCGCCGTCGACGCGTTCGGGCAGCCGGCCGACTACGACGAGCTGCGCGCCATCGCCGACAAGCACGGCCTGTTCCTCGTCGAGGACGCCGCCTGCTCCGCCGGCGCCACCTACAAGGGCCGCCCCGCCGGCAGCCTGGCCGACGTCGCCACCTTCAGCTTCCACGGGCGCAAGGGCATCACCGCCGGCGAGGGCGGGGCCTACGTCACCGACCGCGACGACCTCGCCGCGCACGCCCGCAAGCTGCACACGTACGGGGTGGAGGGGGCGCTCACCCGCGCCGAGCTGTCGCACCTGCCGATCCCGACCTTCACGGAGCTCGGCTACAACTACCGGCTCTCCGACATCGCCGCGGCGATCATGCTCGCCCAGCTCGACCGGCTGCCGGACCTGCTGGCCGCGAAGCGGCGCACCGCGGCCCGCTACGGCGAGCTGCTCAAGGACCACGAGCTCATCACCACCCCGTACGAGGCGCCGGACCGCGAGCACCCCTGGCAGTCGTACGTCGTCACGCTGGACCCGTCGGTCGACCGGGGCGCGGTGGCGCTGGCGCTGCGGCAGCGCGGCGTGCAGTGCACCTTCGGCACGTACGCCTCGCACGTCCAGCCGCTCTACGGCCAGACCACGCCCTGCCCGGTCTCGGCGGACCTGTTCGCCCGGCACCTGGCCATCCCGATGCACGCCAACCTCACCGACGCCCAGGTCGAGACCGTCGCGACCACGCTGGTAGACGTCGTCAACACCGCGGCCACCAGCCGCTGACCCCCCAGGAAGGACACGCTCCGCCATGTCGAAGCAGACCGTCTTCATCACCGGAGGCGCGGGCTTCATCGGCCTGCACGTGGTGCCCATGCTGTTGGAGAAGGGCTACAAGGTCCGCATCTTCGACAACATGTTCCGCGGTGACCGCAACCGCGTCGCGGAGCTGGTGGCCACCGGCGACGTCGAGCTGATCGACCAGGACGTCCGCTACGGCGGCGCCGTGCACGCGGCCATGAAGGGCTGCGACTACGTGATCCACCTCGCCGCGGTCTCGATCAACAAGAGCCAGGCCGACCCGTACGAGTCGATCGACATCAACATGGTCGGCAACCACAACGTGTTCGCCGCCGCCGCCGACCACGGTGTCAAGCGGCTGGTCTTCGCGTCGTCGGCGTCGGTCTACGGCGACCCGAAGAAGCTGCCGATGCACGAGGACGACCGGCTCGACCCGCTCACCCCGTACTGCATCTCGAAGCGGGCCGGCGAGGACCTGCTCGGCTTCTACCAGCGCAGCAAGGGCCTGAACTGGATCGCCCTGCGGTTCTTCAACGTCTACGGCCCTGGCCAGAAGCCGACCGCCTACTACACCTCCGTGATCAACCACTTCGTCAAGCGCCTGAAGAACGGCGAGCCGCCGGTCATCGACGGCAAGGGCGAGCAGTCGATGGACTTCATCCACGTCCACGACATCGCCCGCTCCGTGGTCGCCGCGATGGAGGCCGAGCAGGGCAACGTGCCGGTCAACATCGGCACCGGCATCGACACCTCGATCGCCACCCTGGCCGAGATCCTGATCAAGGCCGTCGGCGTGGACGTGCAGCCGCAGTTCAACCCGCGTGAGGTGCTGGTCAGCCGCCGCGCGGCCGACATCACCCGGGCCCGCGAGGTGCTCGGCTGGGAGCCGACCATCGCCGTCGAGGACGGCATGACCGACCTCATCAAGACCGAGGTCGCGTGACCCAGGCGTCGCCCGCCGGGGGTCCGTCGCACGACGGGCTCCCGGCGAACCCGTACAACCCGCACGCCTGGGTCATCGGCGAGCCGGTGATCGGCGCCGGGACGTGGATCGGCGCGTTCACCGTCATCGACGGCTCCGGCGGGCTGACCATCGGCGCCGGCTGCGACATCAGCTGCGGCGCGCAGATCTACACCCACTCCACCGCCCGGCGTTGCGTGTCGGGGCGTGCCTATGCTTCGGTGGACCGGGCGCCGGTGGTGATCGGCGACCGGGTGTTCATCGGGGCGAACGCGACCGTGATGATGGGCGTCACCATCGGTGACGGCGCGGTCGTCGGCGCGGGGGCCGTGGTCACCCGGGACGTGCCACCAGGGGCGGTCGTGACGGGGGTCCCGGCCCGGGTGGTCTCGACAGTCGAGTTGGACGGCGGCGATGTCCGGTTCGTCCCTGTAGCGGAGAGCTAGGAGCACCCCTCCCGTGCGTATCGCAGTCGTCAACAACTTCTTCCCGCCGCGCGCGGGCGGAAGCTCGCACCTGTCCGAGTCGCTCGCCAAGGGCTACGCCGCCGAGGGGCACGACGTGCTGGTGCTCACGGCCGCCTATCAGGACGCCCCGGCCGTCGAGGAGCGCGACGGGATGCGGATCGTCCGGCTGCCGGCGTGGATGCTGCCGCAGACCCGGCTGGCCGTCAGCTTCGACATCTCGTTCACCAGCCGGCCCAGCCTGCTGCGCCGCGTCCGCAAGCTGCTCGACGAGTTCCGGCCGGACGTCATCCACCAGCACGGCCAGTTCTTCGACCTCACCTGGGCGACCGCGCTCTACGCGCGTAAGCGCCGGGTGCCGGCGCTGCTGTCCATCCACACCCGGCTGGAGAACCCGCAGGCCCGCTACGCGAAGGTGTTCCGCGGGCTGGACGCGACCATGGTCAAGCCGTTCATGTGGCGGTCCAAGCCGCGGCTCGTGGTGATGGACGTGCTCATGCAGGAGTACATCGAGGCCCGCTACCGGGGCGCGCACTCCGGCCTGGTGCCGATCCCGGTCGGGGTGGACCCGGACTGGGTGCTCGGCGGCAACGCCCAGCGCGTCCGTGAGCGGCACGACCTGGGCTCCTCGCCGGTGATCCTGTCGGTGGGGCACGTCATCCCGCTGCGCGACCGCGTCGCGCTGGTCGAGGCGCTGCCCCAGGTGCTGGCCCGGGTGCCGGACGCGAAGCTGCTCATCTGCGGGCAGGTCTACTACGGGCTGTTCGCGGAGCGGGCCCGCGCGCTCGGCGTCGAGCACGCCGTCATCGCGGCCGGCAAGGTGGCCAAGAGCGAGATCCCCGACTACCTGGCCGCCGCGACGGTCGAGTCGCACGAGCAGGGGCTCGGCCTCGGCACGGCGACCCTGGAGGCGATGGCGGCGGGCGTGCCCGTGGTGGCGCCCGCGCGGGCGGACAACTTCCCCGGCATCTCCCTGCGCGACGGCGAGAACGTCCTGCTCTGCCGGCCCGGCGACGTGTCCGGCCTGGCCGAGCGACTGATCGCCGCGCTGACCGACCCGGCCCTGGCCAAGCAGATCGGGGTCAACGGCCAGTCGCTCATCCGGGAGCGCTTCAGCCTCGACCGGGTGCTGCACCGGCACCTGGAGGTGCTCGGCGAGATGGCGGCCGCCCGCCGCCGCTGACCGTACGCCCGAACGCCGGTGCCCCCGACCAGTTCGTCTGGTCGGGGGCACCGGCGTTCGGGCGTACGGGTGGTGTCCGCCGGGCCCGGCCCGGCGGGGTGACGTCAGCGGGTGGTGACCGGCGTCGCGGCCTGCTCGGCGGCGGCGCGGGGCGCGGGAACCTGCTCGACGGCGGCCGCCTCGTCGGGAGCCGCCTCGTCGGGAGCCGCGCCGGCCGGCGTCCCCCGGCGGAGCTGGCGCACCCCGGACAGGGCGGCGATGCCGGCGGCGAGCAGGTCCGCCACGGTGAAGATCAGCCGGGAGGCGAGCGCGATGCCCGTCGCCGCGCCGATGCCGCCGGCGTCGGTGAGGAAGGGCGCCATGGTGGCGACCAGCACGGCCTCCCGGACGCCGAGCCCGGAGGGGGAGAGGAAGGCGAACATCCCCACGGTCATCGCGATGGCGAACGAGCCGATGCTGCGCAGCAGGCCACCGAGGCCGGGAGCGGCCTGCGCGTTGGCCAGCAGCCACAGGTGCACGCCGAACAGGGTGTAGCCCAGGGCGCTCCAGCCGACCACCCGCAGCACGCCGGGCAGGGTCAGCTTGTGCTGCAGCGGCGGTCGGCGCAGCACCTTGAGGACGAGCTGGATCAGCCGCGTGAGCACCGGCGGGATCGCGCAGATCAGGGCGATCGGGAACAGCACGGCGACGATGTAGAGCGCCACCCGCACCGGCTCGGCGTACTCGGCCCCGGTCTCGGCGGTCGCGTCCAGCAGCGAGGGCAGGCTGAGCAGGCCGACGCCGAGCGCGGCGACCACGCCGAGACCCAGCGCGACCAGCGTGGCCAGGAAGGCCCGCGCGCGCGGCAGCCCGGCCCGCCGGCCCAGCTCCATCTGCAGGACGTACGCCCACACGCTGCCCGGGATGTACTTGCCGAGCTGCCCGACCATGCAGATCCGCAGGGCGGCGGGAACGGACACCCGGTGCTCCAGGTCCTCCGCGGCGGCCCGCCAGGCCATCGAGTTGGCGAACATCCCGGCGAGCACCGCCAGCACCGCCAGCACCACCGAGGGCCACGCCAGGTCGAGCCACGTCTGCCGGACGTCCGGCCACTGGCTGACCACGCTCCAGGTCATGCCCGCGGCGATCGCGGCGATCACGACCACCCGTACGCCCAGGGAGAGCCAGCGGGACGGACTCTTCGCCGCGCCGGCCCCCTCGGCCGGTTCGGTCACCGTTTCGACCTGCGTCGCGGTCTCTGCCACGGCCGTCCTGCCTCCGCGTCGCCCTGACCCGTTGGGGTCGCCTGCACAATTCGCCGAGACTAGCGCAGCGCGGGGCGTACCACGAACCCAGGCCGACGGCGAGTCGAGGCGTGCGCGGATTCTCCCCGAGGCGGTCCAGATGTGCCGGGGTCCTCCCGCGCTGCTACGGTCTGCACGCTGCCCCATACCCCAAGGAGAGCTCCTGTGATCCCGATTTCCGTCGTCAAGCTGGACGAGGCGGCCGAACGGTTGGCGGTCGAGGTGATCCGTTCGGGCGTCATCGCGCAGGGACCGATGGTGGCCCGCCTGGAGCGCGAGTTCGCCGACCTGGTCGGCGTCGAGCACGCGGTGGCCGTCAACAACGGCACCACCGCGCTCGTGGCCGCGCTCCAGGTGCTCGACCTCCAGCCGGGCGACGAGGTCGTCACCAGCCCCTTCACCTTCGTCGCGACCCTCAACGCGATCCTCGAGGCGGGCGCCACCGCCCGGTTCGCCGACATCCGCGAGGACGACTTCTGCGTCGACCCGGACGCCCTCGCCGCCGCGGTCGGCCCGCGCACCAAGGTGCTGATGCCGGTCCACCTGTACGGCCAGCCCGCCGACATGGACGCGATCGCCCCGTTGGCGCAGCGGCACGGCCTCGGCCTCGTCGAGGACACCGCCCAGTCCCTGGGCGCGACGATCTCCGGGCGCGGCGCCGGCAGCTTCGGGCTCGGCACCTTCTCGCTGTACGCCACCAAGAACCTCACCACCGGTGAGGGCGGCATGATCACCACCAACGACGCGGGCCTCGCCGACCGGCTGCGGGTGCTGCGCAACCAGGGCATGCGGCAGCGCTACCAGTACGAGGTGGCCGGGCACAACTACCGCCTCACCGACCTGCAGGCCGCGCTGGGCATCCCGCAGATCGCCGCGTACGGCGAGAACGTCAAGCGCCGCAAGGACAACGCGGCCCGGCTCTCCGCCGGCCTGGCCGACGTGCCCGGGCTGCGCCTGCCGACCGAGCAGCCCGGCCGGTCGCACGTCTGGCACCAGTACACGGTGCTGGTCACCGACGAGGCCCCGGTGAGCCGCGACGAGGTGATCACCCGGCTGACCGAGCGCGGGGTGGGCTGCGGCATCTACTACCCGAAGACGGTCTACGACTACGACTGCTACCGGGAACACCCCCGGGTCGTCGCCGACCCGGCGCCGGTGACCGAACGCGTCGTGCGCCAGTGCGTCTCGCTGCCGGTGCACCACCACCTCTCCGACAGCGACCTCGACCAGGTGATCGAGGCCGTCCGGGCGGCGGTGGGCGCGTGACCGCCAAGCTGCGTTTCGCCCTGGTCGGCACCGGGGTGATGGGCTCGCTGCACGCCCGCGTGATCGCCCAGTCCGACCGGGCCGAGCTGGCCCGGGTGATCGAGCCCCGGCGCTCGGTGGGCCAGCAGATCGCCGAGCGGTACGGGGCCGGCTGGGCGCCGAACGCCGACGACCTCTCCGACGTCGACGCCGTGGTGATCGCCGCGCCGACCGAGTTCCACCACGGCCTCGCCGACCAGGTGCTCGCCGCGGACAAGCCGCTGCTGATCGAGAAGCCGGTCTGCGGCAGCCTCGCCGAGACCGAGGAGATCGTCGCCACCGCCGGCAAGCGCGGCGTGCCGCTGCTGTGCGGGCTGCTGGAGCGGTTCAACCCGGCGGTGCTGACCGCCCTCGCCCTGGTCGACCGCCCGGTGCACCTGACCGCCACCCGGCACTCGCCGTACGCGCCGCGGATCCGCACCGGGGTCGCCTGGGACCTGCTCATCCACGACGTCGACCTGGCGATCCAGGCATTCGGCGGCGAGGAGCCGGCGGCGGTCCGGGGCACCTTCGGCCACTTCCACCCGGACTCGCTGGCCGAGGCGGAGGACGTGGCGGAGACCGTGCTCAGCTTCGGCAGCGGCGCCCTGGCCAACGTCTCGGCCAGCCGGATCGGGCAGCGCAAGGTCCGGACGCTGGTGATCAGCGAGGTCGACCGGCTGATCGAGGCGGACCTGATCCGCAAGGACGTCACCATCTACCGGCACGTGTCCTCCGACGCGGCGACGCCGGACGGGCGCGGCTACCGGCAGCAGAGCATCATCGAGGTGCCGGAGCTGCTCACCAACCGGGAGCCGCTCGCCGCCCAGCTGGACCACTTCCTGGACATCGTGGCCGGCACGGCCGACGCCGACGTGGAGCGGCAGCGCATCCTGCCCGCGCACCGCGTGGTCGGCCGGCTCTTCGCCGACAACGGGCGCTGACGAGCCGTTCGAGCAGACGGAAGGGGCGGGGCGACCACGGTCGCCCCGCCCCTTCGTCGTCGTGGACCCGGGCCCGGTACGCGCCGGGCTCACCGGCCGGGCCGTCCGCGCCCGAGGGGCCGGGGCACGGCGTGCCCCGGCCCGTCGCGCTCAGCCCCCGGTGGCGCAGCTGCGGCCGGCCTCGGTGACCCGGTAGATGCTGATCCGGCCGATCTTGTGGGCCAGCTCCAGCTTGTCGCTGGACTCCAGCCGCTTGCGCTCGTAGTGCTTGTCCCAGGCGCCGGGCATGTTCCGCGTCCCGACCACCACGTACGAGATGTTGAACCGGCGCACCTCACACCCCGCGGGCCGGGCGTCGGCGTTGTCCACCAGCCAGTTCCACGCGTCCCACCGCCGGTCGTAGTTCTCCGCCGGCAGGCCGGGCAGCGGCGGGATGCCGAACAGCAGCGGCACCTCGTAGTCGGCGTAGGCCCAGGTGATGAACTCGTGGTGCCGGTCGTAGGCGACGGTGGCGCCGGGCGGGTTGTTCTCCGCCAGCCACTTGTACGTCTTCTCGTAGGACTCGCCCACCGGCGCCCGGCCCTTGAGCGCGCCCCGCAGCGGCTGCCAGCTCGCCGGCACGGCGGCGAGGCCGAGCAGCACCACCACCAGGACCCCCGCGGCGACCGCCGCCGGCGCCTCCGAGCCGCGCAGCGCCCCGGCCTTCGCGGCGACGCGGGTCAGCAGCCACCCGACGGCCAGCCCCAGCACCACCGCACCGGCCACCGCCAGCACCCCGTACACAGGGAAGATCATCGAGCGGACCCGCTCCCGGACGCCGTACCAGAGGCTCGACAGCGTCATCGCGGCGGCCGAGTCGGACGCGGTGGTCCACACCCCGATCGCGGTCCAGACCACCCCGGCCGCGAGCCACGGCCGGGCCCAGCGCAGCCGGGGCAGCACCAGGCAGAGCGGGGAGAGCAGCAGGCACGGGATGACGAGCCAGAGGCCGACCTGGATCGTCGGCTCGCTGAGCTGGAAGTCCGCGCCGCCGACCCCGGGATAGGCGAACAGCACGTAGCGCTGCGGGTCGGTGACCCAGTACTCGAACGACTCGCCGTACTTGCCGAGCAGGGCGGGCGGGTTCGACAGCCGCTCGCCGTTGGCGCCGGCCAGCACCCCGAGCAGGGGGAGCAGCGGCACCAGCCCGGCCAGCACCATCGCGCCGGCCGCCGCGGCGACCCGGCGCAGCACCCACCGGCCGCGTACGGCCAGCAGCATGCCGATCGCCAGGACCGCGATGAACAGCACGTCGTAGGTGTGCGTCATGACGATCCCGGCGCCGCACAGGCCGGCGAGGAGGCCCAGCCGGACGGGGTGGGCGCCGCGCGCGGCGAGCGCGATCAGCAGCGCGATCGCCCCGGCCATGCAGGGCGCGGTCTGCTCGGTGATCCGACCCGTGATCACCGACATCCACATCGGGCCGAGCACGGCCGGCGCGGCGGCGGCGCTGGCGGCCACCACCGGCCGGCCGCCGAGGGCCCGGACGCAGGCGTAGACGGCCGCCACCAGCGCGAGCGGCCCGACGAGGATCGACCAGGCGCTCAGCACCGTGCTGATCCGCCCGCCGGAGAGCTCCGCCGCCTGGGCCCAGGACACGTTCGCCGCGAGCGGGTAGAAGGAGCAGGACAGCGCCGGTTCGGTCGAGCCGCTGGTGCAGGCCGAGGAGATCAGCACGCTGTCGGTGTCCATGATCCGCCGGGTGAGGAAGCCGTGGTTCATGGCGTCCCAGCCGGGCGGGGCGACGAGCCGGCCCAGCATCAGCCAGCCGAAGGCGACGCTGATCGCGGCGGGGATCGCGATCCCGATGACGTCGGCGCGGCCGGGGCGTACCGCCGGCAGTCGCAGCCGGGTGATCCGGGCCCGCCACCCGGCGTCGGCCGGCCGGCCGACGGCGTCCCGGCTGTCGGCGTCCGGCTCGACCAGGCCGCGGGTCACCAGCCGGGAGGCGAGCACCGCGAGGCCGGCGAGCAGCACCTCGGCGGCGAGGACCGCCAGCGGACCGTCCGGCAGGCCGAGTTGTGGCAGCCATGTCATGGCGAGGGTGACCAGGCCCAGGGTCAGCGCCGGGGCGGCGGCCCAGGCCGCCCACCGGTAGCGGCCCGGGGGCAGGGCGAATCCGAGCAGCGCGCCGGGCACGACGGCGACGGCGAGCGCGATGAGGGTGGTCAATCCGTGGATCCTTTCCAACGGAACACGCGGTTCCCCCGCGACGGCTGGTGGTGGAGCCGTGACGTGGCCGCCCGCGCGGCCACCCGGACGGCGAGCGGCCGGACCAGTATAGGAACGGACGCCGGGCGCGCTGCCTCGGCAAACCCGCGGTTCTCCGCCCGCCGTCACCCGCGTCGCTTTTGCGGTGGATCATCCCGGCCTGAAGGCAGCCGGGGTCGGGAGGGAGCAAATCGTCCCGGTGTGGCGGTACCCGAGCGATACCGGCGCGTTCCTTCGCGTTAAGGTCTGACCGGCGTGGTGGCGGGTGGCCGCGGGCGCCGGCGCCGTCGCTGGCCGACGACGATGGGTGGACAGGCGGTTCGACCGCGACCTCCGTCCCGTCGCGGCCCGGCGGGCGTGCCGGTGGCGTCCCGGCGCGCCGACGGTCGCCTGAGCGGGGGAGCCCTGCCGTCACGGCGCCAGTGACGGTCGGTGAGCCAGTCGTCGATCTCGTAGGGAGCTAGTCCTTGTTCGGCAAGTTGATGGGACCGGCGGGAGTCGCCGCCCGCGGCGCGCTGCTGCTGCTGGCCTACCTCGTCATGCTCGCCGCCGGTGCCTTCGGTTGGGTCGGCGTCTTCGCCGTCGCCGGGCTCGCCGCGCTCGCCGGCGAGTACGCGCTCGCCCGCTGGTCGCCGGCCACCCACACACTGCTGGAGAAGGTCGGCCTGCGGGGCGACTACCGCCAGCTCGCCCGCGACCTCGCCGTCGTGCTGCTGGTGGTGGCCGAGGTCCGGCCCGACGCGACGGAACTCGGCCTGATCCTGGTGCTGCCGTCGACGGTCTGGCTGATCTCGGTCTTCGCCGGCGCGCTCGCCACGATGATCGACCGGCGCAACCCCCAGTCGGCGCTGGTGCGCAACATCGAACTCGGCCCGATGCGCGCCGCGCCCCGCCCGCCGGACTGGGCGGCCTGGCTCGCCGGTGACCGGCTGGCCCTGGTCAACGTGGTGCTGGCGCCGGCTGCCGTGTTCGCGGCGGCGCTCGACAGCGCCGCGCCGGTGCTCGGCGCGGGCGCGGTGGCCGTGCTCGCCGCCGCGCTGGTCGGCGCGATCATCGCGCTGACCTGGCTGCGCGGCCGGGGCATGGGCCAGAGCCCGTTGCTGCCGGCGGTGCAGCGCTGGCTGGACAGCTACCGGCCGCAGGTCGCCCTCTACTTCGCCGGCCCGGCCAAGGACGTCTACCAGGCCAACATGTGGCTCGCCCCGACCGAGGCGCTCGACCAGCGCGCGGTGGTGCTGATGCGCAGCAAGGAGGCGTTCTTCGAGCTGGCCGACACCCGGCTGCCGGTGATCTGCGTGCCGGCCGGCGTGGACTTCATGAACCTCGAACTGGGCAGCGTGCGCGCCGCGCTCTACGCCGCGAACGTCGGCGCGAACATCCACATGCTCCGCGAGCCCGGCATGAAGCACGTCTTCGTGGGGCACGGCGACAGCGACAAGCAGGCCAGCGTCAACCCCTACAGCAAGGTGTACGACGAGGTGTGGGTCGCCGGTCTCGCCGGGCGGGAGCGGTACGCCCGCGCCGGGGTGGGCGTGCTCGACTCCGACATCCTCGAGATCGGACGGCCGCAGCTCGCCGGGGTGCACACGTTCGGTGCCGAGTCGGTCGACCGGCCGTTCACGGTGCTCTACGCCCCGACCTGGGAGGGGTGGCTGGACGACGACCCGTACCACACCTCGCTGGTGCTGATGGGCGAGCGGATCGTCAAGGGACTGCTGGCCACCACGCCCGCGGTCCGGCTCATCTACAAGCCGCACCCGCTGACCGGCTCCCGCGCCAAGGAGGCCAAGGCGGTGCACGAGCGGATCGTGGAGCGGATCCGCGCCGCCGGCGGCGACCCGGACGCGGCCTCCCTGGACGGCACCCGGCACCTCGTGGTGACCGGCCGGACGCCCGCGCTGTTCGACTGCTTCAACCAGACCGACCTGCTGATCAGCGACGTGTCCAGTGTGGTCTCGGACTTCGTGCAGAGCCAGCGGCCGTACGTGGTGGCCAACCCGGGCGGCCTGCCCGAGGACGAGTTCCGCCGCGACTACCCGACGTCGCGGGCGGCGTACCTGCTCTCCCGCGACTGCGGGGAGCTGGAGAAGATCGTGTCGGTGACCCGGGCCGGCGACGACCCGATGACCGAGGCCCGGCGGGAGCTGAAGACCTACCTGCTCGGCCCGGCCGAGGCGAACCCGATGGAGCGGTTCCGGGAGGAGATCGCCCGGCTCTGCCGCTGAGCGGCGACGCACAACCGCGACGGCGGTGGACGGGAGCGCCCGTCCACCGCCGTTCGTCGTCGGGAGTCCCTGCCGGATCAGCCCTGCCGCCGCGGCGGGTTGTCCACGTCGCGGGAGACGACCTCGCCCCGCTCGTCGACCCAGCCCTTCGGCCGCGCCGGGTTGCCCGCCACGAGCTGGTACGGCGCCACGTCCCTGGTGACCACCGAACCCGCCGCGATCATCGCGTACTCGCCCACCTCGATGCCGCAGACCAGCGTCGCGTTCGCGCCGATCGACGCGCCCCGGCGGACCACGGTCGGGGTGATCTTCCAGTCCGGGTTCTGCGCGCGGGGGCGGAAGTCGTTGGTGAAGACCGCGCACGGCCCGACGAACACCTCGTCCTCCAGGGTCACGCCCTGGTAGACGGAGACGTTGTTCTGGATCTTGACCAGGTCGCCGACCGTGACGCCGGCGTCGACGTACACGTTGCGGCCGATGACGCAGCCGGCGCCCACCTGGGCGGTGGACCGGATGTGGGCCAGGTGCCAGACCTTGGTGCCGTCGCCGACCCGGGCACCCTCCTCGACGTCGGCCGTCGGGTGGACGAAGACGGAGGGGGACGGGGAACTGCTGTCAGTCATCCTTCAACTCGCATGGGTCGCAGGGCGCGCCGGGCGCCGTCGGTGACCCGCGTTCGGCGTACGCCGCAAGCGGCGGCCGCCCGCGCGGATCCGGGCTGCCGCGCCGGCCCCGGTCACGGTAGATCAGGTCGGGGCGCGCGGACTCGCCGTAGCATAACGACCCGCTCAGCGCAGCAGCGCCGCCACCGCGTCGGCGACCGGCACGTCCGCCGGCAGCGCGTCGGCGGCCACCACCGCGGGCACCGGCAGCGGCCCGTAGAGGTGGGGGAAGAGCGCGCCGCCGCGCGAGGGCTCCCAGCGCAGCGCGTCGCCCAGCCGGGCCGGGTCGACGGTGAGCATGGTCAGCCCGGTGGCGCCGGCGAAGACCCGCCGCGCGGTCTCGACCACCTGGTCCGGCCCGGAGAGGTGGATGAAGCCGGACTGCGCGTCCATGGCGGTGCCGGCGAAGTGCCCCGCGGCCAGGGCGTCGTCCCACTCGACGGTCGGCAGCAGCTTGTAGATCACCCCGGCAGCCTACGCACGGCCGGCCCGGTTTTCCGCGGTACGGCCGCGCCGGCGCCCCGCCGGCCGGCATGCTCGGGTGGAGCCGCGGAGGGGTGGGCGATGGAGAGCTACGACGACGACTGGACCGACAGCCAGCGGGCGCTGTACGACGAGTGCTACCGGGCGGGCGGCGAGTGGGCCGGCGACCCGGACACCCCGACCGAGGACGTGCAGCACGTGATCAACCTCGGCCAGGCCGACGACGACACCCTCGGCGACGCCGAGACCGACTACCCGCCGCTGGTCGACGCGGTCACCCAGGCCACCGGCGAGAACGTCACCAGCGTGCCGGCCAGCCACCACGACCCGGGTTTCCGGGGCTTCGTCGACGGGGTCCGGGACGCCACCGCCGACGAGGTCTTCGGGCTCTGACCCCGGCCCGCCGCCGCTCCCGGCGGGCCGGCACGGTCCGGGCGGCGGCCGACGCGGGGCCTACCCTCCCGCTCTCCGCCGCCTTCTGCCACCATTCGGGTCGACAGATCGACGGATTGGGGGCCCCGGGTGCGCATCCTGCTGGTCGAGGACGATTGTCGGGTGGCCGCCGCGCTCTCCGCCGCCCTCACCCGCCGGGGGTACGAGGTGGAGCACGCCGCGACCGTCGCCGCCGCCCTCTCCGCCGCCCCCTGCGACCTGGTGCTGCTCGACCTGACCCTGCCCGACGGGGACGGCACCGACCTGTGCCGGGAGCTGCGCCGGCGCAGCAGCCAGCTCGGCATCATCGCGGTGACCGCCCGGGGCGAGGAGCGGGACCGGGTGCTCGGCCTGCGGCTGGGCGCGGACGACTACGTGGTCAAGCCGTTCTCCATGACCGAGCTCCAGGCGCGCATCGAGGCGGTGCTGCGCCGCGCGGCGCACGCGCTGCCCGAGCGCAACCTGATCGAGGCCGGCCCGGTACGCATCGACGTGGCCGCGCGGACGGTCGCCGTGGCCGACCGGCCGGTGGCGCTGACCCGCAAGGAGTTCGACGTCCTGCTCTCCCTGGCCCGGCAGCCCGGGGTGGCGGTGCCCCGCGAGCGGATCCTGCTCGACGTCTGGGGCACCACGTGGGGCGACGGGCACACCGTCGAGGTGCACGTCGGGTCGCTGCGCGGCAAGCTGGGCGACCCCCGCCTGGTGGAGACCGTCCGCGGGGTCGGCTACCGGCTGCGCGGCGAGTGAGGCGGGGCCGTGCGACGTCGGCTGGTGATCAGCTACCTGCTGCTGATGGTGCTGGTGCTGATCGCGCTGGAGACCCCGCTGGCGGCCACCCTGGCCACCCGGGAGACCGACCGGGTACGCGCGGACCGGCTCGCCGACGCCACCCGGTTCGCCTCGCTGGCCGGCCCGGCGCTGCGCGGCGGCACCCCCGGCCCGCTCGACAACGAGCTGCGCAGCTACGACGACCTGTACGGGATCGGCGCGGCGGTGGTCGACCGGGACCGCCGCACGGTGACGGCCTCGGAGAACTGGCGGCCGGCCGCGGGGATCCGCGAGGCGCTGGACACGGCGCTCTCCGGCCAGCAGGCCAGCGGACCGGAGTCGGTCTGGCCCTGGGTCGACCGGCCGATCGTGGTGGCGGTGCCGATCAACGACGGCGGTGAGGTGCTCGGGGCCGTGGTCACCGCCACCCCGTCGGACGACGTCCGGCGCGCCGTCACCGTCTGGTGGCTGGTGCTGGCCGGCACGGGGCTGCTCGCCGTGCTGGCCTGTGTCCTCACCGCGTTCGGGCTGGCCGGCTGGGTGCTGCGCCCGGTCACCGAGCTGGACGCGGTCACCCACGAGATCGCCGAGGGGGACCGCGGCGCCCGGGTGCAGCACCGGCTCGGGCCGCCGGAGCTGCGCCGGCTGGCGGCCAGCTTCAACCACATGGCCGACGCGGTCTCCGACGTGATGGACCGCCAGCGGGCGTTCGTCGCGCACGCCAGCCACCAGCTGCGCAACCCGCTGACCGCGCTGCGCCTGCGGGTGGAGGAGCTGGGGCCGAGCCTGACCGACCCGGACGGGCGGGCCGAGCACCGGCTGGCCCTGGAAGAGACCGACCGGCTCGCCCTGGTGCTGGACGCGCTGCTCACCCTGGCCCGCGCCGAACGGCGGGAGAACCAGCGGGTCACCGTGGACGCGGCGGCCGTGGCCGCGTCCCGGGTCGCCGCGTGGGAGCCGCTCGCCCGGCACCGGTCGGTCGCCCTCCGGCTGGTGGCACAGGACGCCCCGGCGTACGCGCGAACCGTGCCGACCGCCATCGACCAGGCCCTGGACGCGCTGATCGACAACGCGGTCAAGTTCAGCGGCGCCGGTGGGAAGGTGACGGTGACCGTGCGGCGGCACGAGGGCGGGATCGCGCTGGAGGTCCGGGACACCGGCCCCGGCATGACGGAGAGCCAGCTCGGCCAGGCGACCGAGCGGTTCTGGCGGGCGCCGGAGGTGCAGAACGTGGACGGCGCGGGGCTGGGCCTCACCATCGTCGCCGTGCTGGTCGACGCCTCGGACGGGCGCCTCACCATGCGCCGGGGCGAGCCGTGCGGCCTGGTGGCCGGTCTCTGGTTCCCGGCCCCGACCGACCCGCTCGACCCGACGGACGCGACCGGGGCGCTCGCCGGCGGGGGCGGGTCAGGGTTTGGCGGCGCGGTACCAGTCGACAGCGCCGGGGTGCAGCGGTAGCGGGGCGGTGGCGATGGCCGAGCGGGGGCTCATCCGGCCGGCGGCCGGGTGCGCCGCGGCCAGCTCCTGCCGGCGTTCCATCAGCAGCCGGGTCACCTCCCGGACCAGCGGCTCCGGCAGGTCGCTCCGGACGATCAGGAAGTTCGGGTTGGCCACGGTGGTGACCGGGTCCGTGCCGTACACCGAGCGCGGGATGTCCCGGGACACGTAGACCTCGGGGTTGCTGTCGCGCAGCGGCTCGGTCCACTCGCCCAGGTCGATGATCCGGGTCGCGCTGTCGTCGGCGAGCTGCTTCACCGCGGTGACCGGCAGCCCGCCGGAAAAGAAGAACGCGTCGATCGTGCCGGCGCGCAGCGCCGCGACCGAGTCGTCGAGGCCGAGCCGCTCCCGGCGTACCCCGTCGCCGCCCAGGCGGGCCACCTCCAGCAACCGCGAGGCGGTGATCTCGGTGCCGGACCCGGGGGCGCCCACGGAGACCCGCCGGCCGCGCAGGTCGGTCAGCGTGCGGATCGGGCTGCCGGCGGTGGTGACCAGGTGCAGCAGGTCGTCGTAGACGCGGGCGACCGCGACCACGGACGGGTGTGCCGCCGGCGCGGCCGGCAGCACGTCGGCCTGGGTGAAACCCAGTTCGGCCTCGCCCGAGCCGACCAGCCGGACGTTCTCCGCCGAGGCGGCGGTGACCACCACGCTGGCGTGGACGTTCGGCAGCTCCCGGTTGAGGATGTCGGCCAGCGACCGGCCGAAGGCGTGGTAGACCGCCGTTGGGCTGCCGGTCGCGATCCGGATCGGCACCGGCGGCTCGGGGGAGTCCCGACAGCCCGCGAGGCCGGGCAGCGTCACCAGCAGCAGCAGCGACAGCAGCGCCGCCGGGCGGCCTGGGCACGGGCGGGCGCGGCGGGACCGGGTTCGACTCACGCGCTGCACTCTGCGCCGCGCGGGCCGTCGCCGCAACCCGCCGTCCGCGGGGGCCGGGCCGCGAGCCCGACGTCCGCCCCGTCCGGCGGTCAGGCCGGTTCGGTCGCCCTGGCCGCCTCCAGCGCGGCGCTGTGCAGGATCCGCTCGCGGTCAGGGCCGTCGGCGACGCAGACCATGAAGCATCCCGTGCCGGGACGCAGCAGCGCCGGGACGTCCAGCAGGGCGGCCCCGCGCACCAGGACGGCGGCCAGCTCCCGATCGGCGAGCCGGACGCCGAGGATGTGCCGGCGGACGTGCCGCCCCCCGGCGAGCAGGGCGGCCCGCCAGGCGGCCGCCGCCAGCCGGGGCCGCCACACCCGCCGCGCCATGGACGCGCCGGGGAACGGTCCGCCCAGCAGCTCGCGCCGGCCCTGCCGCCAGCCAACCTCCAGCATCCGCGCGTACGCCGGGCGGTGCGCTGGCGGCACGGACAGGCGGTGCAGCTCGTAGCGGCGGCGCAGCCCGCCGACGGTCACCTCGTGCTCGATCGGGACGTCGAGGCGGCCGAGCAGTTGCCGGAACCGCTGCGCGGCCTCCTCCCGGTTGAACTCGACAGCCGCCGGCCGGAGGTGCGGCACCGGGCGGCGGGCGCCGGCGGTCGCCGGCGGGGGCGTGCAGCGCAGCAGGCAGGCGGCCTCGAACGCGTCGGCCAGGGTCAGCCAGTCCAGCGGCGGCGGGGTCGACGGCAGGGGTGGCCGGTCGAGCAGGATCGGTTCGGGAGCCAACTCAGGCGCTCCTTGTCGGCGTCGGGTATCCCCCTACCGTGACCCGAAGACGCCGACGAGGAAACCGATCGGCCGCAGCCTTGAGGAAATCTTGCGGCAGCCCTACAACTCGGTGACGACGACATCGACCTGGCGTGGCCGGCCGGCCGGGCCGGGCTGCTCCAGCACCGTGTACTTCAGGTCCCGCAGCGCGGCCACCAGCCCGTCGGCCGAGCGCGGCCGGACGCCCGCGGTCAGCAGGTCCCGGACCAGCCGGCCCTTGGTCGCCTTGTTGAAGTGGCTCACCACCGACCGGACGGGCGCGCCGTCGACCTCCCGCTCGTGCAGCACCCGGACCGTCACCGTGCGGGCGGCCACCTCGCCCCGGGGCGCCCAGGTGGCCGCGTACGCGCCGGAGCGCAGGTCGAGCACCGGCCCGGCACCGGCCACCGCGTCCATCGCCGGCGCGAGGGCCCGCCGCCAGTACGCCGACAGCGCGCCGACCCCCGGCAGCCGCGCCCCGATCGGGCAGCGGTAGGGCGGGATCCGGTCGGTGAGGCGGACCGCGCCCCAGAGGCCCGAGCTGATCAGCACCGACCGGCGGGCGGCCCGCTGCGCCGCCGGCGGGAGCGAGGCGAGGTCGAGCGCCTCGTAGAGCACCCCCGTGTAGAGCCGGCCGGCGGGCGCGGTGGCCGCCGCCCGCAGCCGGGCGTTGCGCCGCAGCTCGCCCCGCTGGCCCTCGCTGAGCCCGAGCGCCTCGCGGGCCGCCTCCTCGTCGCCGGCGCTGAGCGTCACCAGGGCGGACAGCACCTCCTCCCGCGCGCCGGTCAGCTCCGGCAGGGAGAGCCGGGCGGGGTCCAGCCGCCGGCCGGTGCCGGCGTCGGCTTTCCCCTCGGAGGGCGGCAGCAGGATGAGCATCGGGTGGACTCCTCGCCTCGGCACGGCGTCCGCGCGCCGGTCCGGCCAGCGTACGGCCCGTCCCTACCGCCACGGCCGCACCGGCGTCTCCGGGTGGTACACGCGATACCCGCCGACCTCGGCGCGCAGCGCGGCGTCGGCCCGGTCGCCCAGCAGGGCGCGCAGCCGCCGCTCCGCCGCCGAGCCGGCCTCCAGCACGTACCCCGGCCGGTCGGCCCGCCCCACCTGCCGCCAGTACGCGGGGTAGCGGTTCTGCCCGGGAGTGAGCTCGCCGTCGAGCACCGCGCACACCACCTCCTCGGCCGTGTTGAAGATCAGCCGGTTGCAGGTCCAGTAGTCCCCGTACACCTCGTGGGGGCCGCCGACGCGGAGCCGGTCGGCCAGCTCGCGGGCCTGCCGCTCCTCGACGCGGGACGCCCCGGCCCCGGAGACGGCGAACAGCACGGTGACCACCAGCGTGGTGGCGGTCAGCGCGGCGAGCACGGCGGTGGCGAGCGCCCCGGCCAGCCGGCCGAGCGCCCCGACCGTGCCCCGCCAGCAGGCGACCGCCGCCAGCCACAGCGGCCACAGCACCGCCGGCAGGGAGAGCTGGAGCACCGACAGGTACCGGGCGTTGTCCAGCGGGCTGGTGGCGGCCAGCGGGCTGCGCACGTACGACAGCAGGGTCAACGCCGCGCCGACGACCAGCGCGAGGTGCACCACCGGGCCGACCCGGCGGGCGGGCGGGGCGCCGGCGGAGCGGCGGTACGCGACCACGGCGAGCGCGGCGGCGACCGCCAGCAGCGCCGGGTAGAGCAGGCCGAACCACTCCTGCCCGCGGGTGCAGCCGTCCACCGGGCAGAGGCCGGCGGCGAGCGGCACCCCCTCCAGCAGCCCGCCGTCGAGCCGCCGCGGCCACGTCGGCGCCGGCCCGGCCTTGGTGCTGATCTCGCGGAACACCGACAGCGAGTCCTCGCCGGGCGGGGCGACCAGGTTGTCGCGGATCATCGGTGCGATCCCGACGGCGAACCCGGCCAGCAGCAGCGCCCCGGCCCAGCCGAGCAGCTCCCGGCGGGCGACCCAGAGCAGCGCCAGGGCGGCCGCCGCCAGGTAGGGCAGGATCAGCCAGTCCGACCAGGCGGCCACGCCGGCGAGCAGGCCGAAGAGCCCGACGGCCAGCCGGCGGTGCCGCACCGTCCCCCGGGCGAGCCCCACCACGACCAGCAGCATCAGCAGCACCGCCGCCTTGACCTCCGGCCGGCCGCCGACCACCGTCAACTGGTCGCGGACCACGCGCTCCCCGCCCAGGGCCAGCAGCCCGACGACGAACGCGGCGAACCAGGGCGAGCAGATCCGCCGGGTCAGCCGGTGGATCAGCCAGAGGAAGAGGGCGTAGAGCAGCACCAGCGGCAGGCGCAGCAGCGGCCAGCTCGGCCCGGCCGCCGCGATCAGCGGGGCGGCCAGGTACGACTCCAGCATTCCCATGTAGCGCTGGCCGTAGAGGAAGACGGGCAGCTCGCGGCCCTGGGCGATGTGCAGCGCGGCCAGCCCGAAGGTGGCCTCGTCGCTGTTGGAGACGGGCACCGTGCACAGCGTCAGGACCAGCCGGTAGCCGACCCCGGCGAGGCCGAACAGCAGCGCGACGAGCGCCGGCCGGTCGAGCCGCGGGCGCCATCGCCCACGCTTGCGTACTGGTTGCGACACGACCAACGCCCCCGTCGTCGTCCCGACCGGAGTGTTTCACGCCGCCGGGGCCGGGCGGGGCGGATCGGTTCAGCCGGCCGCCGACGGAGATCGCCTCGCGTGGCCGAGGTCGCCGGGTTGTGGCAGGGTTGCTGGCGTGCCACCCACTCCCGCCGGCCAGTTGGCCGTACCCCACCTGCACCGGGCCGCGCGGCTCGAGGACGCCGTGCATTCGCTGGTCGAGCGCCGGTTGCGGCGCACCGGCTGGCGGACGAACGTCATCGCGTACGCCGGCTACGGCGCGCCCGGTTGGGCGCGGGTGATGTGCCGGGTGCTGCTGGGGCGGCCGGACACCCGCCAGCGGGGCCGGCTGGAGAAGGTCCGCGGCTGGCGCAGCTTCACCACGCTGCCGGCCAAGCACGTGACGGTGACGATCGAGGCCGGCGGGGTGCGCCACGAGGCGCGCGCCGACCGCAGCGGCTTCGTCGACACCGTGGTCGAGGCGGACCTGCCGCCCGGCTGGTGCTCGGTGCGGATCAGCCTGCCCGACGCCGAGCCGGTCGAGGCGCCGGTGCGCGTCCTCGACCCGGAGGTGCGCTTCGGCATCCTCTCCGACATCGACGACACGGTCATGGTCACCGCGCTGCCCCGCCCGCTGCTCGCCGCCTGGAACACCTTCGTCCTCGACGAGCACGCCCGGGCGGCGGTGCCCGGCATGGCGGTGCTCTACGAGCGGCTGGCCACCGCGCACCCCGGCGCCCCGGTCTTCTACCTCTCCACCGGGGCCTGGAACGTCGCGCCGACGCTGACCCGGTTCCTGTCCCGGCACCTCTACCCGGCCGGGCCGCTGCTGCTGACCGACTGGGGACCCACCGCGGACCGCTGGTTCCGCAGCGGCCGGGAACACAAGCGGGTCACCCTGGCCCGGCTGGCCAAGGAGTTCCCGGACGTGAAGTGGCTGCTGGTCGGCGACGACGGGCAGCACGACCCGGAGATCTACCGCGAGTTCGCCGCCGCCCACCCGCAGAACGTGGCGGGGGTGGCCATCCGCCGCCTCTCGCCCGCCCAGTCGGTGCTGGCCGGCAGCCTGCCCGCCCCGGCCGGCAGCTCCTCGGCCGGGCCGGTGGGGCAGAAGTGGCTCTCCGCGCCCGACGGGGCCGGGCTGTGGAAGCTGCTGCGCGACGCGGGCCTGGTCTGATCCCCCCACGTCGGCCGGGCCAGGTCCGCCGGTTGCTCCGGGCGACGGTCTGGAATGCTTCGCCCATGCCTTCCTACCCGCCCACCTTCGCCGACCACGTCCTCGCACAGCCGGCCCGTGCCCAGTTCGAGGCGTTCCTCGACGAGCACCGCGACGCGCTCAACGGCTGCCTGGACGGGCTGACGGAGGAACAGGCGCGCCGGTCGTTGGTGGCCTCGCAGACCACGCTGCTGGGTCTCGTGAAGCACGCGACCTTCGTCGAGAAGGTCTGGTTCGACGAGGCCGTCACGGGCCGGTCGCGCGCCGAGATCGGCATCCCCGAGACGTCGGACGAGTCGTTCGTCCTCCATGACGACGACACGATCGCCACCGTCCGGCAGGCACACCGCGAAGCCTGCGAGGCATCGCGCCGCGCGACGTCCTCCCTGGGCCTGGACGACGTCCTGCACGGGTACCGGCGGGGTCCGCTTCCGCTGCGGTGGGTGTATCTGCACGTGCTGCGCGAACTCGCCCAGCACTGTGGGCACGCGGACATCCTTCGCGAGC
The DNA here is from genome assembly GCF_043204915.1 of Micromonospora sp. NPDC047670. Classification (NCBI taxonomy): domain Bacteria; kingdom Bacillati; phylum Actinomycetota; class Actinomycetes; order Micromonosporales; family Micromonosporaceae; genus Micromonospora; species Micromonospora sp. NPDC047670. Next base: position 109,377 of record NZ_JBIDDA010000011.1, on the reverse strand, counting down.
AAATCGTCAACGGGTAGTGCGCGGACCGGCACCGCCGGGGCTTCACCGCCGCCGCCACCTGGGGCACGTCGTCGTACTCCCCGGCGCGCTACGGCGCCAACTAACGGTCAGTCCCGGCGGAGCCAGAGCACGCCGAGCGGGGGCACCTGGAGCGCGGCGGACGCCGGCAGCCCGTGCCACGGCACGGCCTCGGCGTGCACCTCGCCCAGGTTGCCCACCCCCGAACCGCCGTAGTGCTGCGCGTCGGTGTTCAGCACCTCCGTCCAGGTCCCGCCGGCGGGCAGCCCGATCCGGTAGTCGTGCAGCGGCCGGGCGGAGAAGTTCGCCACGCAGACCAGGGTGGAGCCGTCGGGGGCGATCCGGACGAACGAGACGGCGTTGTTGGCGACGTCGTCCCCGGCGATCCAGCGGAAGCCGGCGGGCTCGGTGTCCTGCGCCCAGAGCGCGGGGGTGTCCCGGTAGACGCGGTTGAGGTCGCCGACGAGGCGCTGCACGCCGGCGCGGGCCGGGTCGTGCAGCAGGTGCCAGTCGAGCCCGCGCTCCTCGCTCCACTCCCGGTCGTCGGCCAGCTCGCAGCCCATGAAGAGCAACTGCTTGCCCGGGTGCGCCCACATGTACGCCAGCAGGGCGCGGACGTTCGCCAGCCGCTGCCAGGTGTCGCCGGGCATCTTGCCCGCGAGGGAACCCTTGCCGTGCACCACCTCGTCGTGGCTGATCGGCAGCACGTAGTTCTCGCTCCAGGCGTACGCCAGGGAGAACGTGAGCTGGTGGTGGTGGTGCTGCCGGTAGATCGGGTCCTTCGAGGTGTAGAGCAGGGTGTCGTGCATCCAGCCCATGTTCCACTTGAAGCCGAAGCCGAGCCCACCGGCGTCGGTGGAGCGGGTCACCCCCGGCCAGGCGGTGGACTCCTCGGCGATCAGCACCACCCCGGCGTGGTGCTTGTAGACCGTCGCGTTCACCTCCTGCATGAGCGCGATCGCCTCCAGGTTCTCCCGGCCGCCGTACCGGTTCGGCGCCCACTGCCCCTCCTGTCGGGAGTAGTCCAGGTAGAGCATCGAGGCGACCGCGTCCACCCGCAGCCCGTCGACGTGGAACTGCTCGCACCAGTAGAGCGCGTTGGCGACCAGGAAGTTGCGCACCTCCCGGCGGCCGAAGTCGAAGACGTACGTGCCCCAGTCGGGGTGCTCGCCGCGGCGCGGGTCGGGGTGCTCGTAGAGGGCGGTGCCGTCGAAGCGGGCGAGGGCCCACTCGTCCTTCGGGAAGTGCGCCGGCACCCAGTCGAGGATCACGCCGATCCCGGCGGCGTGCAGCCGGTCCACCAGGTACCGGAAGTCGTCCGGGTCGCCGAAGCGGGACGTCGGCGCGAAGTAGCCGGTGACCTGGTAACCCCACGAGCCGCCGAACGGGTGCTCCATCACGGGCAGGAACTCCACATGGGTGAAGCCCAGCCCGGTGACGTACTCGGTCAGCTCCTCGGCCAGCTCCCGGTAGCCCAGCCCCGGACGCCAGGAGCCCAGGTGCACCTCGTAGACGCTCATCGGCTCCTGGTGTGGCTGCCGCCGGGCCCGCCGCTCCAGCCAGGCGGCGTCGCCCCACTCGTACGCGGAGTGGTGCACCACCGAGGCGGTGGCCGGCGGCACCTCGGCGTACGCCGCGAGGGGGTCCGCCTTGTCCCGCCAGTGCCCGTCGGCGCCCAGGATCCGGTACTTGTAGCGGGCGCCGGCCCGGACCTCCGGGACGAAGATCTCCCACACCCCGCTGGAGCCGAGCGAGCGCATCGGCCAGCCGTCGTCGGGCGCCCAGCCGGTGAAGTCGCCGACCACCCGCACGCCCCGCGCGTTCGGCGCCCAGACCGTGAACGCCACGCCCTCGTCGAAGACGCGGGCGCCGAGGGCCTCCCAGAGCCGCTCGTGCCGGCCCTCGCCGATCAGGTGCAGGTCCAGCTCGCCGAGGGTGGGCGGGTAGCGGTAGGGGTCGTCGTGCACCCGGCCGTCGACCTCGATGCGGTAGTCGAGCACCTCGCCCGGCACGTTCGCCTCGAACACCCCGACGTCGTGCGCCCGCCGCATCGGGTACCGCTCGCCGCCGACCAGGACGGCGACGTCGGCGGCGCCCCGGCGCAGCGTGCGGATCACCGTCCGCCCGTCGGCGGGGTGCGCGCCGAGGACGGCGTGCGGGTCGTGCGTCGCGCCGGCGATCAGCTTGTCCATCGGGCGTCGTCCTCCTGCGCGGGAGCGGTGGGGGCGGTGCCGCCCGAGAGGTCGTCGGGCACGCTCTCGACGGTCAGGTCGGGCGTCGCCGACGCCGGGACCGCCGGGCCGGCCGGGGCGGTGGGCCGCCGCACGGTCAGCACGTGCGCCGGTTGCAGGTACGGGTCGAGGCGTACGGCGTTGCGCTGCCCCCAGTCGTAGCTGGCGCCGGTCAGCTCGTCGTGCACCGTGAACCGGTCGTGCCAGTCGAAGCCGAGCGCCGGCATGTCCAGCGTGGTGTTGCCCCACTGCACACCCTGCGGGTCGAACGAGCAGACCACGATGACCGTGTTGCCGGTGTCCGGGTCGTGCTTGGACCAGCAGAGCAGCGCCGGGTTGTCGATGTCGTGGAAGCGCAGGTTGCGGAGCTGGTGCAGGGCCGGGTTCTCCCGGCGCACCCGGTTGAGGGTGGCGATGAACGGGGCCAGCGAGCGGCCCTGCGCCTGCGCGCCGGCCCAGTCCCGGGGGCGCAGCTCGTACTTCTCGTTGTCGAGGTACTCCTCCGCGCCGGGGCGGGCCACGTGTTCGAACAGCTCGTAGCCGGCGTACATGCCCCAGGAGGGGGAGAGCAGCGCGGCCAGCACCGCCCGGATCTTGAACATCGGCGGGCCGCCGTGCTGGAGCGAGGAGTGCAGGATGTCCGGCGTGTTCGGCCAGAAGTTCGGCCGCATGTAGTCGGCCGCCGCGACCAGTTCCTCGCAGTACGCCCGCATCTCCGCGGCCGAGGTGCGCCACGTGAAGTACGTGTACGACTGGGTGAAGCCGATCTTGCCCAGCCCGTGCATGATCGCCGGCCGGGTGAACGCCTCGGCGAGGAAGAGCACGTCCGGGTCGACCCTCTTCACCTCGGCGATCAGCCAGTGCCAGAAGTCGAACGGCTTGGTGTGCGGGTTGTCCACCCGGAAGATCCGGATGCCCTCGCCCACCCAGTGCAGCACCACCCGCAGGATCTCCGCCCGGATGCCCTCCGGGTCGTTGTCGAAGTTCAGCGGGTAGATGTCCTGGTACTTCTTCGGCGGGTTCTCCGCGTACGCGATGCTGCCGTCGGCGCGGGTGGTGAACCACTCCGGGTGCTCGGTGACCCACGGGTGGTCCGGCGCGCACTGCAACGCCAGGTCCATCGCCACCTCCAGGCCCTGCTCGGCCGCGGCGGCGACGAAGTCCCGGAAGTCCTCCGGAGTGCCCAGGTCGGGATGGATGGCGTCGTGGCCGCCCTCCGCCGCGCCGATCGCCCACGGCGAGCCGACGTCGTCGGGCCCGGCGGTCAACGAGTTGTTGCGGCCCTTGCGGTTGATCCGGCCGATCGGGTGGATCGGCGGCAGGTACAGCACGTCGAAACCCATCGCGGCGACCCCCGGCAGGCGCTCGGCGGCGGTGGCGAACGTGCCGGAGCGGGCCGGCGCGTCCACGGTGGCCGGGATCGCCCCCTCAGAGCGGGGGAAGAACTCGTACCAGGCGGAGAAGAGCGCCCGCGGGCGGTCCACCCAGAGCCGGTGCTCCTCGCCCGTGGTGACCAGCTCCCGGACCGGGTGGTCCCAGAGCAGGCCGGCCAGCTCCAGCGCCGGGGCGACCCGCCGGGGCAGCGGCAGCCGGTCGTCGCGCAGCGCCCGCGCCGCCGCCGTCACCCGGTCGACGTCGGCCGCCGGCACCAGCTCGGCGGCGGCGTCCAGCACCCGGGCGCCCTCGGCCAGGTCGTTGGCCAGGTCCTCCGGCCCCTGCCCGGCGGCGATCTTCTTGGTGACCGCGTTCTGCCAGGTCAGGTACGGGTCCTGGAACGCCTCGACGGTGAAGACCCACTCGCCGACCGCGTCCGGGCGGATGACCGCGTGCCAGCGGTCCTGGCCGGGCTCGCCGGGACGCATCCGGGTGAACGGCCGGGCCCGCCCGTCGGGGCCCAGCCACACCACGTTGCAGCCCAGCGCGTCGTGCCCCTCGCGGTAGGCCCGGGCCGACACCGGCACCGGCTCGTCGACCACCGCCTTGGCCGGGTAGCGACCGCAGGAGACGACGGGGGAGACGTCTTCGATCGGAAACCGTCCAGTCACCCCGCCAACCTACTGCGCGAGATCAGTTCGCGCGCGGCTCAGCCGGCGGCGCCCACCGACCGGTACACCTCCAGCGTCCGCTGCGCCACGGCGTCCCAGGAGAACTGCTCGACCGCCCGGCGCCGGCCCGCCAGCCCGAACCCGGTGGCGCGCTCCGGGGCGGCCAGCACCTCGTTGATCCGCGCCGCGAGGTCGGCGACGAACCTGCCCGGGTCGAGCGGCCGGCCGGAGCCGTCGGCCGCCTGCTCGATCGGCACCAGCAGCCCCGTCTCGCCGTCGACGACCACCTCCGGGATGCCGCCGGTCGCGGTGGCCACCACCGCCGTCTCGCAGGCCATCGCCTCCAGGTTCACGATGCCCATCGGCTCGTAGACGGAGGGGCAGACGAAGACCGTCGCGTGCGTGAGCACCTGGATCACCTCGTGCTTGGGCAGCATCTCGGCCACCCACACCACGCCCGAGCGGCCCGCCCGCAGCTCGGCCACCAGGCCCTCCACCTCGGCGGCGATCTCCGGGGTGTCCGGCGCGCCGGCCAGCAGCACCAGCTGGGTGTCCGCGGGCAGGTCGCGCGCCGCCCGCAGCAGGTACGGCAGCCCCTTCTGCCGGGTGATCCGCCCCACGTACACGACGCTCGGGCGGGCCGGGTCGATGCCGAGCCGGTCCACCACGTCCGTGCCGTGGTCCGGGGCGTACTGCGCCGTGTCGATGCCGTTGTGGACCACCCGGACCCGCTCCGGGTCCACCGCCGGGTACGCGGTGAGCACGTCACGCCTCATCCCCGCGCTGACCGCGATGACCGCGTCGGCGGCTTCCACCGCCGTCCGCTCGCACCAGGAGGAGAGCGCGTAGCCGCCGCCGAGCTGCTCGGCCTTCCACGGCCGCAGCGGCTCCAGGCTGTGCGCGGTCACCACGTGCGGCACCCCGTACAGCAGCTTCGCGGTGTGCCCGGCCAGGTTGGCGTACCAGGTGTGGCTGTGCACCACGTCGGTGCCGGCGCACCCCGCGGCCATCTCCAGGTCCACGCCCATCGTGCGCAGCGCGGCGTTCGCGCCGGTCAGGCCCGCCGGTTCGGCGTACGCGGTGACGCCGGGCTCGCTGCGCGGCGCGCCGAAGCAGTGCACCCGCACGTCGGCGAGCCGGCGCAGCTCGCGGGCCAGGTACTCCACGTGTACCCCGGCCCCGCCGTAGACCTCCGGCGGGTACTCCCGGGTCAGCAGATCGACGCGAAGGTGTGCGGAGGCTGTCATCCACCGCACCCTAGTGCAGAAGTGTGCCCGTACGAGTGGTGAAGTGCCCGGCGGATGGTTAGCGTCTGGACATGGCTGCCAAGGTGCTCGCGATCGTCCTGGCCGGCGGAGAGGGCAAGCGCCTCATGCCGCTCACCACGGACCGGGCCAAGCCGGCCGTCCCGTTCGGCGGGATGTACCGCATGGTCGACTTCGTCCTCTCCAACCTGGCGAACGCCGGCTATCTGAAGATCGTCGTGCTGACCCAGTACAAGTCGCACTCGCTGGACCGGCACATCACCAAGACGTGGCGGATGTCGACGCTGCTCGGCAACTACGTCACACCGGTGCCGGCGCAGCAGCGCCGTGGGCCGTGGTGGTTCGCCGGCTCCGCCGACGCGATCTACCAGAGCTTCAACCTGATCAACGACGAGCAGCCGGACTACGTGATCGTCTTCGGCGCCGACCACATCTACCGGATGGACCCCCGGCAGATGGTGGAGGACCACATCGCCTCCGGCGCCGGGGTCACCGTGGCCGGCATCCGGCAGCCGCTGTCGATGGCCGACCAGTTCGGCGTCATCGAGGTCGGTGCGGACGGCCGGCGGATCCGGGCGTTCCGCGAGAAGCCCACCGACGCGGTCGGCCTGCCCGACGCCCCCGACGAGATCTACGCCTCGATGGGCAACTACGTGTTCACCACGAAGGCGCTCTGCGAGGCGGTCGAGCGCGACGCGGAGGACAAGACGAGCAAGCACGACATGGGCGGCAGCATCATCCCGATGCTGGTGGAGCGGGGCGAGGCGAACGTCTACGACTTCCGCGACAACGAGGTGCCGGGCAGCACCGACCGGGACCGCGGCTACTGGCGCGACGTGGGGACGCTCGACTCCTTCTACGACGCCCACATGGACCTGATCAACGTGCACCCCGTGTTCAACCTCTACAACTTCGAGTGGCCGATCTACACGGCGCAGCCGCCGTACCCGCCGGCGAAGTTCGTCCACCAGTGGGGCGAGCGGGTCGGCCGCGCGGTCGCCTCGATGGTCTCGCCCGGCGCGGTGATCTCCGGCTCGCTGGTGGAGAACTCGATCGTCTCGCCCAAGGTGAAGGTGCACTCCTGGGCGCACGTGGACGGCGCGGTGCTGATGGAGGGGGTCGACATCGGCCGGCACGCCGTCGTCCGCCGGGCCATCCTGGACAAGAACGTGATCGTGCCCGAGGGCGCCGAGATCGGCGTCGACCTGGAGAAGGACCGGCAGCGCTACACCGTTTCCGACAACGGCATCGTGGTGATCGGCAAGGGACAGAAGGTGGAACCGTGAGCAGTCACCCCCGGGCCGGCCAGCCCGCCCAGCCCGCCGACCTGGTCGACGTGCCGCGGCTGGTGACCGCCTACTACGCCGAGCACCCGGATCCGCAGGACCCGGCGCAGCAGGTCTCCTTCGGCACGTCCGGGCACCGCGGGTCGAGCCTGCGCAACGCGTTCAACTCCGACCACATCCTCGCGGTCACCCAGGCGCTCTGCGACTACCGGCGGGAGCGGGGCCTGGACGGCCCGCTCTTCCTCGGCCGCGACACCCACGCCCTCTCCGCCCCGGCCGCGGTCGACGCGCTGGAGGTGCTCGCCGCCAACGAGGTCACCGTGCTGTTGGACAGCCGGGACGGCTACACGCCCACCCCGGCGGTGTCGCACGCCATCCTGACCCACAACCGGGGGCGTACCAGCGGGCTCGCCGACGGCATCGTGATCACCCCGTCGCACAACCCGCCCGACGACGGCGGCTTCAAGTACAACCCCAGCCACGGCGGGCCGGCGGACACCGACGTCACCAAGTGGATCCAGGACCGGGCCAACGCCCTGCTGGCCGACGGCCTCAAGGAGGTCCGCCGGATCCCCTACGCGCGTGCCCGGACCGCCGACACCACCGGGTCGTACGACTTCCTCGCCGGCTACGTCGACGACCTGCCGGCGGCGATCGACGTGGACGCGATCCGCGACGCCGGGGTGCGCATCGGTGCCGACCCGCTCGGCGGGGCGAGCGTCGCCTACTGGGGCGAGATCGCCGAGCGGCACCGGCTGGACCTGACGGTGGTCAACCCTGCCGTCGACCCCACCTGGCGGTTCATGACCCTGGACGGCGACGGCAAGATCCGGATGGACTGCTCGTCGCCGAACGCGATGGCCTCGCTGATCGCCGCCCGCGCCGACTACCAGGTCTCCACCGGCAACGACGCCGACGCCGACCGGCACGGCATCGTCACCCCCGACGGCGGCCTGATGAACCCCAACCACTACCTGGCGGTGGCGATCGCCCACCTGTTCCGCACCCGGACGAACTGGGGTCCGGCCGCCGCGGTCGGCAAGACCCTGGTCTCCTCCTCGATGATCGACCGGGTCGCCGCCGACCTGGGCCGGCCGCTGCTGGAGGTGCCGGTCGGCTTCAAGTGGTTCGTCCCCGGGCTGCTCGACGGCGCGGTCGGCTTCGGCGGGGAGGAGAGCGCCGGCGCGTCGTTCCTGCGCCGCGACGGGGGCACCTGGACCACCGACAAGGACGGCATCCTGCTCTGCCTGCTCGCCGCCGAGATCATCGCCACCACCGGCCGCACGCCGAGCCAGCACTGGGCGGACCTGGCCGAGCGCTTCGGCGCGCCCGCGTACGCCCGGATCGACGCGCCGGCGACCCGGGAGCAGAAGGCCGTGCTCGGCAGGCTGTCGCCGGAGCAGGTGACCGCCACCGAGCTGGCCGGCGAGCCCATCACCGCGACCCTCACCGCCGCGCCGGGCAACGGCGCGCCGATCGGCGGGCTCAAGGTCACCACGGAGTCCGGCTGGTTCGCTGCCCGGCCGTCGGGCACGGAGGACGTCTACAAGATCTACGCGGAGTCCTTCCAGGGCCCGGAGCACCTGGCCCGGATCCAGCAGGAGGCGAAGGAGCTCGTCACCGACGTGCTCAAGCACACCTGAGCCCTGGTCGCGTCTGCCCGCCTCGCCCGGACCGTCTCGCCGCCTGCCGCCTGCCGCCTGCCGCCTGCGGTCTGCGGTCTGCCGTTGGTTGTCTGACGCTCGCCGTCCGCGGTCTTGGCCGTCCTGGCCCTTTCGAGCTGAGTCGTTTGCGACATCAGAGCCACGGTTCGAGGCAGGGACGCCGCCCGGGCCCCTGCCGGGAACCGAGCTGCGTCGGTCGGCCAACAGGTGCGCGAATCGTTGACGACATCAGCTCGAAAGGCCCGCCGAGGACGAGGTGGGCGTGCCGGGCAGGCGAGCGGAAGCTGGATGTGTCGGCGTGCCAGGCGAGCGGACGTGCGGGATGTGTGGCGTGTCGGCGGACGCGCGACCGGGTGGGGAGGACGGTCTGAGGGGCGGGCCGCAGACGCGGGTGGGGCCGGTCAGCGCGGCGGGGGCAACTCGCGGCGGTTGAGCTTCTCGCGGAGACCCTCGGGCAGCAGCTCGCGGAGCTGCTCCGGCAGCAGCGGCAGGTCCAGCAGGCTCAGCTTGAGCTGGCTGCGCTCCTGGTAGCGGCGCGGGTCCAGACGGACGACGAGGCCGGCGTCGCGCCGGTAGCGCACCTGAACGGTCCCCTCCGTCGCGGCGTCCCGGATCACCACGCCGTCCACCTCCACCGCGACGGGCCCGGAGCCCTCCCGCAGATCGAGGCGGATCGTCTCGTGGGGGGAGAGCACCACCGAGCGGGAGATGCCGGCCATCGGCGCAGACGGGGTCACCACCACCGCGTCGGTGGCCGGGGAGATCAGCGGTCCGCCGGCGGCGTAGCTGTAGGCGGTCGAGCCGGTGGGGGTGCTGACCACCAGCGCGTCGCAGCGGTAGTACCCGTACTGCTGCCCGTCGACGGCGAGGGTGGCGTCGACGAAGCCGGCACCCGGCTGGCGGATCAGCGCGATGTCGTTGAACGCGACGAGGTCGTCGCCGCAGACGTCGCAGGCCAGGCAGCTGTGGCTCTCCACCGTGAAGTCGTGCGCGACCAGCCGGTCCAGCGCCGTCGGCAGCTCCGGCGGCTCCACCTCGACCAGGAAGCCGAGCTTGCCGACGTGCACGCCGAGCACCGGCTTCGGGTCGTGGACGGCCGAGCGCAACGCGCCGAGCATCGTCCCGTCCCCGCCGATGGCGATCAGCGCGTCCGAGCGGACGGCCACCTCGCCCACCGGCAGCGGCTCGACCGTGGCGGGCACCCGGTGCCGGTCCTCCGCGCGTACGGCCAGGGACATCCGGTGCCGGGCGGCCCAGTTCACGATCGTGTCGACCACCGCGGAGACGTCCCGGGTGGGGTGCAACACCAGCCCGAGCCGGCTCCGATCCATGCCTACAGCTCACCACATCCGGGCGCGTCCGGACGGGCGTACGGGAAGGCGCGCCGGCGGTCCGGGAACCGTGGCGCACCCCGTGTGTCGGCCACCGGCTTGACCGATCCGTCAGCGTTCGGTTGGTTCCGGTCTGCCGGGCGGCGGTCGGAGGGTCGCGGCCCGGCCTGTGACGCGGGTCGCCCATTGTCCTTTTTGCGTGACTTAGTGGCTGCCGGCTCGTTGTCCCGCCTGACCGGTCGCCGAGACATGGTGGCGTCACCGGCCGGTCTCGAGCGGGGTCGACGAGCGGGTCGGGGAGAGGAGGGGTGATGCATGTAGTGATCATGGCGGGTGGCAAGGGTGTGCGGCTTCGGCCCTACACGTCCGTGCTGCCGAAACCGTTGGTGCCCATCGGGGGCAACTACGCGATCCTGGAAATCATCCTTCACCAGTTGGCCGCGCACGGGTTCACGCGCGTCACGTTGGCGATCAGCCACCTGGGCTCGCTGATTCGAGCCTTCGTCGGCGATGGCTCCCGATTCGGTCTGTGCGTGGACTACATGGAGGAGCGGGCTCCGCTCTCGACCATCGGCCCGTTGTTCGGTATGCGGCAGCAGCTGCCGGAGCACTTCCTCGTCATGAACGGCGACGTTCTCACGAATCTCGACTATGCCGACCTGCTGCATTCTCATTCCCGCTCGGGCGCCCCGCTGACCGTGGCCACCTACCGCCGCAGCGTAAAGATCGACTTCGGGGTGTTGGAGGCCGAGGGCGACAAGGTCGTGAAGTTCAGCGAGAAGCCGGTGCTGCACTACCGGGTCAGCATGGGGGTGTACGGCCTCTCCGCCCGAACGATCGCGGAGTATCCGGTGGGGCGCTCCTTCGGGTTCGACGAACTGGTCCTGGACCTGCTCGACAAGGGCGATCCTCCGGTCAGCTACGACTTCAACGGCTACTGGTTGGACATCGGTCGACCGGAGGACTACGACGAGGCCAACCGCTCCTTCGACGAGATCGAACCGATACTCCTGCCCCAGGGATCGGCGTTGACCGGGCCGCAGCACCGCAGCGTGGTCGACCCCGTTGCACTTTCCGACGTACCGACATCAGCAGAGTAGGAGCAGGCTGGATGCGCACATCACCGGACGCTGGACTGGTCGCGGTCACCGGCGCGGGTGGCTTCATCGGCTCGCACCTCGTCGAGGCGCTGGTCAACCGCGGTCATCGGGTTCGCGCCTTCGTGCACTACAACGGCGCCGGAACGTACGGGTGGCTGGACACGCTCGGGCCCGACCAACTCGCGGGCGTGGAGGTCGTCGCCGGCGACGTGCGGGACCGGGGAATGGTGCAACGTCTGGTGGACGGGGTGGACGTCGTCTACCACCTGGCCGCCCTGGGCGGCATTCCCTACTCCTACCTGGCCCCCCAGTCCTACGTCGAGACGAACATCGTGGGAACCATGAACGTGCTCGAGAGCGCACGGACGATCGGGACGCCCAGAGTGGTCGTCACCTCGACGAGCGAGGTGTACGGCACGGCGACGACGGTGCCGATGACCGAGTCCCACCGCCTGCGCGGTCAGTCCCCCTATGCCGCGTCCAAGATCGGCGCCGACAAACTGGCCGAGAGCTACCATCTCAGCTTTGGCCTGCCGGTGGTCACGCTGCGGCCGTTCAACACGTACGGCCCCCGTCAGTCGACGCGAGCCGTGATCCCGACCATCATCAGTCAGCTTGCCGGCGGTGCCACGTCGATCGAACTCGGCGCCGTCGACACGACGCGGGACCTTCTCTACGTCGGTGACACGGTGGCCGCCTTCATCGCGGTCGGGACGGCGCCGGCGGACCGGGTGGTCGGCCAGGTCTTCCAGGCGGCAACCGGTCGGGAGACCGCCATCGGCGAGCTGGTCACGAAGATCGGGGCCATCTTCGGGACGCAGCCCGAGGTCGTGGTCTCGGACGCCCGGCTCCGGCCAACGGGATCGGAGGTGGAGCGGCTCCTCGGTCACAACGGACTGCTTCGCGCGCAGACAGGCTGGCAGCCGACGATGTCCGTCGACGACGGGCTGAAGGCCACCGTGGAGTGGTTCCTCGACCCCGTGAACATCGGCCGGTACCGCGCCGACCGTGCCATCTGACCACCGGGGCGCACGCCTCGACCGCCGGCCTGGCGTCGCGCCGGCCGGCACCTGACTGGGAGCAGCAATGAAGATCGTGGTGACGGGTGGTGCGGGGTTCATCGGCTCGAATCTGATCGACGCCCTCACCAGGGTCCCGCAGGTCACGGAGGTTGTCGCCGTCGACGACCTCTCGACCGGGTCCTTGGACAACCTGCGGGACCTGCCGGTCCAGTTGTTCACCGGCACGATCCTGGACGCAGACCTGCTCGACAAGGCGCTGGCCGGAGCGGCCAGCGTGGTGCACCTCGGCGCGCTGGGATCGATTCCGAGGTCGATAGACGACCCGGTGCGTAGCCACCACGCGAACGCGACCGGCACGCTGATGGTCCTCGAAGCCGCACGGCGCCACGGAGTCGGCCAGGTCGTACTCGCCTCGTCGTCCTCCGTCTACGGGGCGAACCCGGTGCTGCCCAGGCGGGAGACGCTCCGGCCGATGCCGTTGTCCCCGTACGCGGTGTCCAAGCTGGCGACGGAGGCGTACGCCAACGCGTACTCCTGCTGCTACGGGATGTCGGTGCTGCCGTTCCGCTTCTTCAACGTGTTCGGTCCGCGCCAGGCGGCGAACCACGCGTATGCGGCGGTGGTACCGCGTTTCGTCGACGCGGCACTCTCGGGGCGACCGCTGCTCGTCTTCGGCGACGGTAGGCAGACCCGTGACTTCACCTATGTCGGCACCGTCGTGACGGTGATCATCGATGCCGTGCTCCGTCGGGTGTCGACGCCGGACACGGTGAACCTGGCCTTCGGCACGCGGACGTCGTTGCTCGAACTGATCAGCGAGCTCGAACGCGCCCTGGGGCAGTCGGTGGTGGTTCGCCACGAACCGCCCCGTCCCGGTGACGTGCGTGACTCACAGGCCGACTGCACCCGGCTGCGGGAACTCTTTCCCGACGTGTCCGCCACGCCCCTGGCCGACGGGCTTCGGCTGACGGTCGACTGGTACCGCGCACGCTCGAAGCCAAGGCAGGACGTGACGGGCGCTCTGCCGTTCGCGCAGGCCCGGCGACACTGAGGGTGGGCATCGACACGCCGCGCGTCCTCCTGTTCGGTGCCTCCGGCTTTCTGGGACGGCACATCAGGGCGGCGCTGGCCGCGGAAGCCACGCTGCTCTGCCCGTCCCGGGCGGAGTGTGACCTGCTCGACGTCAGCGTCGACGCACTCACCGGGTTGGTGCGCGCGACGACGCCGAGCGCGGTCGTCAACTGCACCGGCCGGGTGGGGGGCAACGGGGACCTCATGGTGCGGGCGCACACTCTGGTGACCGCGAAGCTCATCGAGGCGGTGGCCCGCGGCGCGCCCGGGGCTCGACTGATCCGGCTCGGTTCCGCCGGAGAGTACGGGCCGGTGCCCATCGGCCGTCCGGTTCCGGAGACCCAGCCCGGCGATCCCGTCGGTGCGTACGGGCTGAGCCACCTGGCGGCGACTCGTCTGGTGGAACTGGCGGTCGCAGCGGGGCGGGTGGACGCGCTCGTGCTGCGGGTCTTCAACCCCATCGGTCCGGGCATGCCGGAGCAGAACGTGCTGGGGCGAGCGACACGGCTGCTGCGCACGGCCCTCAGGTGCGGCTCTGCCGAGATTGTGCTGGGCCCGCTCGACGCGTGTCGCGACTTCGTGGACGTGCGAGACGTGTCGATGGCGGTGCGGGCGGCCCTGCGGGCACCCCTGCTGCGGCGGCCGGTCGTCAACGTGGGCAGCGGTACGGCGGTCCCGATCCGACGCGTCGTACGCATGCTCGCGGCGGTTGCCGGTTACGACGGCGTGGTCACCGAAGCGGCGCCACCGCCCGACGCGGCGCGTTCGGCCGGCGTGCCGTGGATGTGCGCGGACATCTCGGCAGCCCGGGAACTCGGCTGGACGCCCTCCTACGATCTCGCCGACACGGTGAAGGCGATCTGGGTGGCGGATTCCGGCGTCTCCTAGGCGGCGCACTCACCGTGGAGACGTCGGGACGGGGACGTTCCCCTCGTCGAACCCCGCAGCCGCCCCCACCCCCACCGCCGCGTCGTGACCGACGGGAGACAGCGCATCGCGCCGCGCGGCGACTCGGCGACGCAGGAGGATCACCGCGGCGCCGGACAGGCCGGCGTACAGCAGGACCGACGCCCATGCGGCGCCGTACGCGCCCCATTCCCGCGCCGCCAGGACGAACAACAGCACCGCGGCTCCCATGCCGGCTGCGCCGACCCGGCCCGCCGTGCCCATCCAACCGCCGCCCAGCAAGCCACGGCTGGCGACGGCGAAGGGTGCGAACAGGAGTTCGGCGACGAGCAGTACGAGCAGCAGTGGCTTCGCCTCGGCGAACGAGGGACCGAAGACGGGTGTGATGAGGAACCATCCGGCGACGGCCACCGGAAGACCCGTCACCAGCGAGGCGAGGACGGCACGCAGCACGGCGCGATCCACGTCCGACCTCCCGCAACCGAGGGTGACCTGCCGGTACGTCACCTGGCCGATCGCCGCCGGGACCACCCGCGGTGCCTCACTCAACGTCGCGGCTGTCGAGTAGACGCCGACCACGCCGGCGCCGGCGACTCCGCCGAGGATGTAGCGATCCGCCCGGAGCGCGAGCGCCAGTCCCACCGTGAGGTAGAGCGACTGGACTCCCGACCGGAGGAGCCGGCTCAGCTCGCGTCGGTCGGGTCTGCTGAGCAGAAGCAGTCCGACCGAGTGGAGGTGCGCCGTCTGCGCCGCAGCGACCGCAGTCATGCCGGCGGCCTGACCCAGCAACAGCGACTCGGCGGTGCGGGTCAACAACACCGCGGCCAGTACGAGCCCGACGGTCCCGCCGGCGGCGATTCCGGCCGCCCAGGCGCTCCCCGCCCTGAACCGCCCGGCGGCGTACCAGGCGTCGGGAAACTGGACCAGCGCGATCTGTCCCAGTGTCGCCACCAGCACCGCGGCGAGGAACGCCGGTGCGGCGAGCCCCGCGTCGATGGCCAGTCCGCACGCCCAGCACGCGAGGAGCGCCAGGACGCTGCCGAGGACCGTGGTCGCCGCGGAGAGCCAGGTGTAGGACGCCACCAGCCTGAGACGGGCGACCTCGTCGTCGAGCGTCGGTAGGCGTGCCCTGAGGGCGTGTGAGGCCCCGAGCCCGGCCACGAGGGCGGCGATGCTGGCGCTGGTGGCGCCGATCACCATCAGGCCCCGGTCGTGGGGTCCCAGCAGGCGGCTGGCCAGGATGGCGCTGACCGCCAGGTTGCCCGCCTGGGCCACGCTCGAACCGGCCATGGACGTCAGCGTGCGCTTCATCGCCGGACTGCCCGCAACCGGTCTCGCACCCGACCCGCGGCTGGATCGTTGAGGGAGAGGGAGCGTCGCGCACCGGCGGCAAGGGCGGGCTGGCGGGCGACGGCCACCGGGCACTCCACTGTGACGAGGCCGCCGCATCGACTCACCTGAGTTCGGCGGAATGCGCTCAAGGCGTTCCCTCCCGGAACGTACGCGAGGTGTGTCCTCCGAATCAACGGCTCGTGCCGGGAATGGATGCGGTCAGCGAGGAACATTGCGCCGTTGATACGCCGCCTCTTCCCGCAGTTCTCCGACTCTTGTGCCCAGCCGGACGTCGAAACGCAAGCGAGCGACCGTCACAAATTCCCGGTCTTGGCAAACGCGGGTGGCTGAACTTCCTATTCTGATACAAACATGCAGGGGCGTGGCTCCGTATGTGGCTCTGCCCGCCGAACCTCGCGGCCGACCGCAGAAATCGGCGTTCGAATTGTCGACCGAACCCGCCCGCCCGCCGCGATCCACCGCCGGCCTTCGTGGTGCGGCCCACTCCAGTCACCGACCGAAGGGACTCGACCATGGAGGTCCTCGCCATGCCGACCGCACCACCGGCCGCGGCCTCGGGGCACCGGCGTGAAAAGGTCGGCAGCGCGGATACCGACGTCATTTCCCCCACCGGTGTCCGACCTGACGCCATGGCCTGGGTCGCGCTGACCCAGCTGGCGCTGGTCGCCCTCTTCTACGACCTCCTGCTGGCCTCACCGAGGCTCGCCGCCGGTGCCGCGGCAGTCGTCGCCGTCGCGGACACCGCGATGCTGATGCGCCTTCGGGGAAATCGCCAGGTGAGCCTGGGGTCGATCTTCCTCGCCGTCTATGCCGTGTTCCATGTCGGCCTGGCGCCGTACCTGGTCCTCGGTGTCGTACCGGAACTGCTCACCAGGAACACCGGCGATCCGTTGACGTGGCTGCTGTCGCCGCAGATCGCCGCCGCGTTGACGTTGGTGATCATCAGCATGTCGGCGTTCGTGTTGGGCTACGCGCTCGTCGCCTCCCGTCGGAGGCCCGGCCGGCACAGCCGGTCCGCCGCTCTCGCCGCCGACCGCTCAGGATCGTCGGTCATGGTCTGGGTCGGACCCATCCTGGTCCTCGTCGGGGGGGTGCTCCTCCTCGGTGTGGTCCTGTCGGAGGGGCTGAGTGCGCTGGGCGCCGACAACTTCGCGTCGTTCCGGAACGACGAGCACAACCCCCGACTGGCGTGGGCATCCCTGTTTCTCGGAATCGGCATGGCGGTTCTCGGCACCAGTGGCCGGTTGAGCCGATCCCACTGGTGGGCCCTGGCATTTCTTCCGCTCGTCGCCATCCCGCTCGCCATCGGACTCCGGAGCGCGACCATCTTCCCCCTGGCCGCCTTCCTGGTCGCCTGGGCGAGACGGCACAGGGTGCGGGTACGACTGTGGCACGGGGCGGTGGTCATCGCGCTTCTCACCCTGGGTTCGGTCATTCGCCAGGCGCGTGAGGGGGGCGCGGGCGGCTTTCGCCTGACGAGTGCCTCGCTCAATCCCTTGGACGGCCTCGCGGAGTTGAGCGCGACGCTGCGGACCGTGGTGGTGGTCCGGGAGTGGCGCCAGGTCGAGGATCAGCCATTCGCCGGCTGGGGGACCTACTGGGCGCCGGTGGAACGTCTCATCGGTCGCGTCTTCGGCCTGGACGTCACGCCTGCCGCCCTCGACGACCGGAACCTCTCCACCGCATTCCTGACCCGTCCGGACCTCGGCCCGATCGGAGGTTCGCCCACCGCCGAGGCATATCGCGCGGCCGGGGTGGTGGGCGTCGTCGTCGTGCTGGCACTGATCGGGGCGTTCATCGCCTACCTGGACGGGAGACGGTCCGGCTCGATCTGGGAGTACGCGGTAGGGATGATCGGTTACGTGTTGCTGGTCTGGAGCCGCAACAACTTCACACCGGTCGTCGCGCAGGCCGGGCTCTGTCTGGCCATCATCCTGGTCGCGCGCTGGATCGGCGCGCAACGGCTCAACCCTGCGGCCGGCACGCAGCTCGTCGGGGCCGTCCCCGGCGGACCGGCAAAGGCCCACCGGCGCTCGACGCGTCCACCCGGCGGCCGTCGGCGCCGGGACGCGGCGGCGCGGGGGCACCGCGTGGCACGGCGGTGACGTCAGCGCGGTACGCGGTGACGCCAGTCTTCGGCGTCCTCAGGAATCGACGCCGGACCGCTGCCAGAGTCGCCGCCACTCCGTGGCGACGCTCTCGACCGTGAAGGGCGACGTCCGCAGGGAACGGCTGAGTTCCCTGCGGTCCTCGGCGTCCATCCCGGCCTGTTGCAGGGCGGCATCGGCCCAGACGTCCGGGCCCGCCGACAGCGGGATCGGCACCACGCCGCGGACGTGGGTGGAGACCTCCCGGAGAGTGGGCAGATCGGTCGCCACGACGGGCACGCCGGCGGCCACCGCCTCCAGGATGACGCCGGGCAACCCCTCTCTCACGGACGGCAGCAGCAGTACGTCGGAGGCGGCCAGCACCGACGCGATCTCCGCGACCTCGCCGGCCAGGACGGCATGGGGGTCGGTGAGGACATCCGGATGTCGACCGGTGATGTCGTCGACGCCGCCCGGCCCGGCCACGAGCAGTCTGGTGTCCGGTCGCAGCGCGCGCGCGGCGTGGTAGACCTCGACGAGGAAGCCCCGGTTCTTCTCGGGTGCCGACCTGCCCAGATAACCGAGCACGGGGACGTCCGCGGGGATGCCCCAGTGCTGGCGCGCGGTACGTCGGTCCCACCCCTCGACGCGGTTGGGAGCGACCCCGTTCGGCAACACCCGGTACCGGGGATCGTGGGGCCGTGCGCCGGCGAAGTCCGTCGCGGCCGGCGTCACGCCCAGCACATCCGTCGCGACCTGTGGCAGCAGCCACCTGAGCAGCTGACGTTGGGTCCTGCGTCGCCGGGTTCCCGGTCGTCCGTCGCCCTCGCTCGACAGCCGCGCCACGCGCACCGGGACACCGTTCACCCGGGCCGCGAGCAGGACCAACGCGCTGGTCAGGCTGATGTGGGAAACGACCACGTCGGGACGTAGCGACCGCAGACAACCCCACATCCGTACGGGGAACGAGTGCCTCGGTAGCAACGGCAACTGGAGGACGGAGGCACCGGCGGCCCGGAACTCCCCGGCCAGCGTGCCCTCTCGTCCGGCGAGCGTGACGAAGGTCTGGTGGACCTCCGAAGGCGGTATCACCCGACAGATGTCGAGCGACGACGTCTCGACGCCGCCTCTGTCGAGGCAACCCAGGACGTGGACGACGCGGACGGCGCGCCGCTCGACGTTGGACGAGTCCCCGGGTGCCGGCGTCTGGTGCGATCGGCCGGCGCCCGGACCGGCAGTCCCCTCCGCACGCGCCGGGACGGCCGCCTGGTATCCGCTCCTGCTGCGGCTCGGTCGGTCGGCGTGCGGTAGGGGAGGCGTGACGGATCCGCTTGACATGACGCACCTTTCCTCGACGGCGGGTGCGGCGGGCTCAGCGCGAGCGCGCCAGGTCGTTGCTGGTCGTGGCCTGGCGTACCGCCCGGTAGAAGGCTTCGCGCCGGGGTGCGAGAGAGTCCCGGGAGTACCGCCGGGCGCGAGTCAGGTTCCTCGCGGAGGCGGCGGTCATCCGGCGCGGATCACCGAGCATGCCGGCGACGGCCGCCGCGAGGGCCTCGGGGTCGTCTGGCCCGACCAGGTCTGCTGGTTCCAGGAGTTCCGGAATGCCACCCACCCGGGTGCCGACGGCGGGCAGGGCGCGGGCCATGGCCTCGATGAGTGCCCGGGGCAGCCCTTCCGTGCGTGACGGCATGACGAAGAGGTCGGCCGCGTCGAGCTGCCGCCGAACGGCAGTGCCGGGCGGACACCAGCCCTCGAACCGGACCCGGTCGGCGACGCCGAGGCGTTCCGCCAGGCGTTCGAGATCGGGCCGGTACCGGCCCGTGCCGAGGTGGATCAGGCGCGCCGGCGCGCCGGCGCGGTTCAGCCTGGCGAGCGCCTCGATGAGCACGTCGATGCCCTTGTACAGCTGGTCCATCGTGCCGATCGAGATCAACGTGGGCTCGGCGTCGCCCCGGTGCGTGATCACGCGTGGCCGTTCGACGAACGCGTCGACGGGCAGGTCGATGCTCGAGATCGCGGCGGTCGGGACGTCCGGACCCGCCGGGTACCGGGCCTGCAGGTGGGACTCCGTCACGTACGAGGCGGCGACGGCGGACCGGCACTCCCGGCGGAGGCGGTCGGCGAACCGCCTCCGCAGCAGCGGGCGAAGCGGGTGCCGGAGCACGCCCGGGGCGAAGACGTCGTACGGGTCGCCGACCACCTCCAGCGCGTACGGCAGGCGCTGGCGATCGCGGTGGGCCGCCAGACGGGTGCCGATCGGGGAGGGCACCCGCAGGATCACCGCGTCGTCCCGATCGGCGGCCGACCGCAGCACCCTCCCGATCGCAGCTCGGGTGGCCAGGTACTCCCGTGCCCCGACGTAGTACGGCACCGGCCAGACGTGGACCCCACTGCCGTCGGTGCGGACGGCCTTCGCTCCGGGGTCCGCGGTGTCCCGTACCCGCGCCACCACCCTCACCTCGTCGAAGACCGACAGGTACCTGGTCCAGAAGCGGTACGCGGGGCCGTCCGACGTCCAGACCGCCCCGTCGGGAGTACGGCTGAACCGGGCCTCCGTGCTCACCACCACTCTCACCGGCGCCCCGCCGGGGTGGCTACCGTCTCGCAGACGCCGGCGACCTGCCGAGCCGTGCGGCGGTTGTCGAACCTGTCGACCATCAGCTGCCGGGCGGCCCTGCCCCGGCTCGCCAGCGTGCCCGCCTCGAACTCGTCGTACGCGTCGGCCAGGGCGGCCGCGAGCGCCGCCGCGTCGTCGCGCGGCACGATCCAGCCGGACCGCTCGTCGACGGTCTCGGGAAGCCCTCCGGCGTCGCTGACGATGCTCGGCACCGCCATCGCTCCCGCCTCGACCGCCGCCCCGTGGCTCTCACTCAGGGACGGGCTGACGCTGACGTCGGCGGCCTGGTAGCACGGCCGGACGTCGGGGACGGTCTCCAACCAGGTGATGGTCGGATCGTCCGCGACGCGGAACCGCTCGACCAGTTCCGCGCGATACGTCGCCCCGGCTGCCGTCCAGCCGCCGCCGACCAGCAGCAGGTGCGCTCGCGGGTGTCGCCGGCGGAACATCCCCCATGCCTCCAGCAGGACGTCGTGGCCCTTGATGCCACGTCCCGCGTGCACGAGCCGCTTCGGCGGGTACACGTACGCGACCATCACCGCCAGGAACGCGTCCCGGGGGATCCCCAACTCGGCCCGGGCCGCCGCCCGTTCCTCGGGCCCGGTGCCGGTCGGGTCGAACGCGCTGGTGTCCACCCCGTAGGTCGCGACCGCCCGACGCCGGGGAGGGCAGCCCAGCGCCGCGTACCGTTCGGAGGCGTTGCGGCAGCCGCAGACGATGACGTCGTCCATCCGCCACAGCAGCCGCTCGGCCGCCCGGATGAACGGCGAGTCCAGGTAGAGCGGACCCGCCACGGTGTGGACCCGGCGCAACGGCAGCCCGACGGTGGCCAGCCGCGCCACGTACGCGGAGGCGATCAGGTGGTACTGCAGGACGTCCGGGCGCAGCCGGCGCATCAGGCGGCGTAGGCGCCACAGCCCGGCCACCATCGACGGGCCCGGCCGGAAGGGGAACGGAGACTCGACCACCTCGAACCGGCGCCTACGTAGCTCGGTGGTGAGCCGGCCGTCCCCGGGCGGGAGCACCACGACCACCTCGTGCCCGCGCTCGCGCATCGCCTCCACCTGCGGCAGGATCCATGTCCCGCCGCTGTTCGTCTTGATCAGGACGGCGATCCGGAGTCGCCGGGTCGCGGGCTGCGTCTCCTGGTTCCGGACTCGCTTGTCGTCGGTCGCTGTCACCTTGGGGAACTCCCTTCGTCACGGCTGCCGCCGACCCGTCAGCGGGGCAACGGTGCCCCTCGGGGATGGTCGAGGACCGCGCCGACCGGCTGGCCGCAGAGGCGGGCGAGCTGCGCGATGACCTTGTCGGTGTCGTCGTACGGGTCCAGCCCGCTGACCTCCATCGGGTCCAGCGTCGGCACCGTGACGTGCGAGACCAGCGGATGCAGTGGCCGGGTGTCGATCTCACCGGTGCCGAAGAGGTCCTCGTGCAGCTTCTCGCCGGGTCGCAGCCCGGTGTAGACGATCGGCACCGAGCTGTCCGCCTGCTCGGCCATCTGTCGGGCCAGGTCGGCGATGCGCACCGGCTCGCCCATGTCCAGCACCAGTGCCTCGCCGTCGCGGCCGATCTCGGCGGCCTGCAGCACCAGGTGCACCGCCTCCTGCACGGTCATCAGGTAGCGAGTCACCTCCGGGTGGGTGACGGTCAGCGGCCGGCCGGCCTCGATCTGCCTCTGGAAGGCAGTCACCACCGACCCGCGGCTGCTCAGCACGTTTCCGAACCGCACGCTGAGGAAGGTGCCGGGAAACCGGGAGGCGGCGTGGGCGGTCAGCCGTTCCGTGATTCGCTTGGAGTAGCCGAGGACGCTGATCGGGTCGGCGGCCTTGTCGGTCGAGATGTTCACGAACTTGGCCACGTCGCGGCAGGCGTCGAGCACGGACAAGGTGCCCCAGACGTTCGTCTTGACCGCCTCGCCCGGGTGCCGTTCCAGCAGGGGGAGGTGCTTGAGCGCCGCCGCGTGGAAGATGATGTCCGGACGGCGTTCCTGGATGATCCTGCGGATGCCCTCGTCGTCACGCAGGTCGGCGAGGATCAGCTCCGGTCCGTCCAGCAGGGCCCGGCCGGAGAGCGACATCTGGAGGCTGTGCAGGGCGGACTCGTCGCGGTCCAGCATCATCAGTTCGCCGGGATCGGCCTTCATCACCTGCCGGCACAGCTCGGATCCGATCGAGCCGCCGGCGCCGGTGACCAGGATCCGGCGGCCGGCGAGGCTGTTGCCGCTCAGTGGCAGGTCGGTGACCACCTGACGGCGACCGAGCAGGTCGCTGATCTTCACGTCGCGGACGTCCGTGACCGTGATCCGGTGGTCGACCAGGTCCCGCACCGGTGGGAGCACCTTGAACGCCGCGCCCGTCTCGAGGGTGGCCTCGCGGATCTGGCGGATCAGGGCGGCGTCGGCGTTGGCGACCGAGAAGATCACCGTGCTGGCGCCGGTACGGCGGACGGCTGCGCTGACGTCGTGCCGTCCACCCAGGACCCGTACTCCGCCGATGCGCAGGTCGCGCTTGTCCGGATCGTCGTCCAGGGCCCCGACGGGCAGGTAACGCCCTCGGGGGTCGCTGAGCATCGCCCGCAGCAGGCCCTGCCCGGCGTCGCCCATCCCGAACAGCAGTACTGGTGTCGCCGACCGGACGTCCGGACGCATGGCGAGATCGCGGCGGTGCCGGTACGCGAATCGGGCGGCGAACATGAACAGCAGGGCCAGGGCGCCCCCGACCAGCGGAGTGCTCGCCGGCACCGGACGGTCCGCGGACGGGAGCAGGCCCAGCAGCACGATCCCGGCCGTCGTGATCGCCGTGCCGGTGACGCCCTGTACCTCCTGAAGGCTGCCCAGTGGATGACGTCCGGAATAGAGCCGGCGGAGCGCGGCCACCGCCACGTGCACGACCGCGGCGACCGCGCCGATGCCGGCGGCCCGTGCCAACAGACCGGGCGGCGGTTGGAACTCGTAGCGGGTCCACGCGGCCGCGACGAAGCCGATGAGCCACGCGACGGTGTCGGTGGCGAGGAAACCGACGGCTCGGCGGCGGGCCCGGGCTCGGCGTGTCCCTTCGTCTGTCCGTCGCGGGCTGTCCGTGTCCAGCGGCATGAGTGCTCCTTGTTCCGTCTCCGGCCCATTCCGCTCGCGGCGGAAGGAATTTGTCCCGTTCAAGCTTCTTACACCGCTAACGTCACTTTTGGCCGTTTTCTGAATCGTCGGCCGAACATCCGATGGCTCGGGTCAGAGGGGGGACCGGGTCATCGGGCCGGCACACCCTTCACCACGACGTCCGGGGGAACGTCCCGAACGACACAGGCGCCGGCCCCGACCGTGCTGTCCCGACCGACGTGCAGGCCCTGGAGCACCGCGGCGGTGGTGCCGATCAGCACGCCCTCGGCGAGGTGGCAGTCGCCGGAGACCGCGGCGAGCGGGTTGACCGAGACGTAGTCGGCGAGCGTGCTGTCGTGGCCGACGGTGCAGTTCTGGTTCAGGTGCACGTGCCGGCCGATGGTCACGTTGGTGGTGACGCGCGCCCCGGCGAACGCGACGAACCCGGGGCCGTGCGCGGTGTCCGGTCCGATGGTGGCCGCCGGGTGCACCAGGCTGGCGGCGGGAAGGCCGTAGCCGTCGAGACGGTGTCCCACGGCGCGTCTGACCCGCGGATCGCCGATGCCGATGACGTGGTGGGTGTCGACTGGCGCGTCGCGCAGCCACGCGAGCCCACCGAGGTAGGGCACATCGAGGCCCTGCACCCGCTTGAGGTTCTCCTCGCTCGGCCGGTCGTCGACGAAACCGAGCACTCGCCAGCGTGGCCGACCGGCGTCGGCGTCCATCGCCCTGGCGATGGTGAGAACCTCCCGGCCGTGGCCGCCGCAGCCGACGACCACCAGTGGAACCGTCACGCCGTCGGCGCTCCGGCTCGGGCCGTCAGGAACTCGTCGATCGCCCCGAGCACCCGCCCGATCTGCCCCTCGTTCAGGGCGCTGCCACTCGGCAGGGCGAGTCCGTCGGTGAAGAGCGCGTCGGCTGCGCCGGTGAGCACGCTCTCGGCTCCGGCGTAGACAGGCTGGCGGTGCATCGGCTTCCACACCGGGCGGGTCTCGATGTTGCGGGCGGCGAGATGGGCCGCGAGCTCCGTGGCCCGCCAGCCGGACCGGTCCGAGTCCACGCGGACGCAGGTCAACCAGCAGTTGCTGCCCGCGTCCTCCGCGCCGATCAGTTCGACGCCGGGCGCTGGCGCGAAGAGCTTGGCGTAGTGGTCACGCAGTTGCCGACGACGGGCGATCATCCCGTCCAGCCGCACCAGTTGGGCGCGGCCCAGCGCGGCCAGGAGGTTGCTGAGCCGGTAGTTGTACCCGACGTCGCGGTGCTCGTAGTGGGGCGTCGGCTCCCGTGCCTGGGTGGCCAGGTGTCGGGCCCGCGCCAGCAGCGTCAGGTCGTCGGAGACGAGCATCCCGCCCCCGGAGGTGGTCATGATCTTGTTGCCGTTGAAGGAGAAGGCGCCGATGCGGCCGAACGAACCGGCGGGTCGTCCACCGTGGCTGGAGCCGAGCGCCTCCGCGGCGTCCTCCACCACCGGCACCTCCGCCTCGGCGCAGACCGGCAGCAGCGCCGCATAGTCCGCGCAACTGCCGAACATGTCGACCGGTACGACCGCGCCAACACGGTGGCCGTGCGCGCGCAACCGGCGCAGCAGTTGGGCCACGAGATCGACGTCGAGGTTGCCGGTGCGCGGGTCGCAGTCGACGAAGACCGGCCGGGCGCCGGTGTAGCGAACGGCGTTGGCCGTGGCGACGAAGGTCAGTGTCGGCACGACGACGACATCGCCGGGCCCGACACCCACACCGAGCAGGGCCAGGTGCAGGGCGGCCGTACCGGAACTCACCGCCACCGCCCCCCGGGTGCCGACCCGCTCGGCCACGTCGCGTTCGAACGCGTCGAGGTCCGGACCGACCGGCGCGACCCAGCCCGACCGCAGGGCGGCGAGCACGTACGACTCCTCCAGCGGTCCCACATCGGGCGGCGAGAGGTAGATGGTCCTGCTCATCGGGTACCTCCGGGTCGTGTCGTCATGCCCGGTGTCCGGTCCTGTCGTCCGGGCGCCGACCATTGCGGCGTGCCGAGGAACTCCGGGGCGGTGGCGGAGCCCTCCGCGGAGATCCCCTCCCGGCGCAGCACGGTGCGGACGGTCGCGAGGAGGATCGACAGGTCGAGCCGGAGACTGTGGTTGTCCACGTATCGGACGTCGAGGTCGAGCTTCTCTTCCCAGCTGAGGCTGTTGCGTCCCCGCACCTGGGCCAGCCCGGTGACGCCCGGCCTGACCTCGTGCCGCCGAGCCTGTGTGGGGGAGTAGCGCTCGAGATACTCGGGTAGCAGCGGGCGAGGGCCGACGAGGCTCATGTCCCCACGCAGCACGTTCCAGAGTGTTGGTAGTTCGTCCAGGCTGGTGGCCCGCAGCCAGCGCCCCAGCGGAGTGAGTCGATCACCGTCGCCGACCAGGCCCCGGGACGGGGCCGGCGGCAGCATGGTGCGGAACTTGACCAGTTCGAAGGGGCGGCCGTGCAACCCGGCCCGGCATTGCCGGAACAGCACCGGCCGACCGAGTCCCACCGCGACCAGGACAGCCACCACCCCCAGCACCGGCGCGGTGAGCACCAGAAGCACGGCGGCCACGACCGCGTCGAGGATCCGCTTGCCCCGGTCCGACCCGCTCTGCCGGCGCGGCGGGCGTTCGGGCGCGTTCACGAGACCAGACACCGCCACCGTTCCGACCTCCCGTGAGCAGCCGCCATCGTACAAAAGGTTCTATCAGGCAGAGACACCGCGAAGACCCTCAAAGCAGACAGCGGCGACGTAACCCGTCGGATCAACCCCAGAAGTCCGGTTGAGGAAACGGCCGCGAGCAGGCCATTCGTGGCCCGCCCCCGGAGGGAGGCCGTCCGCCTGCCATCGGCAGTAGAGTGCTCGACGGCCGAGAGCGAGGGGGAGGGCCGTGCTGCACCTGAGGGTGATCGCTCCACCGGACCAGTCCGCCGCGGTCGCCGACCTGCTGGCCGCCGACCCCGGGGTGACCCACCTGGCCGTGCTCGCCGGCGCGGCCCGCCAGCCCGCGGGCGACCTCATCCTCTGCGACGTGGTCCGGGAGAGCGCCGACAGCGTGCTGCGCGACCTGCGGCAGCTCGGCGTGGAGGCACGGGGCGCCATCGCGGCCGACGACGTGGAGCTGACCATCTCCTCGGCGGCGGACCGGGCGGCCCGGACCGCCCCGGGCAGCGGCGCGGACGCGGTGGTCTGGGACGAGATCGCCGCCAAGACCGGCGAGCAGACCGAACTGTCCGCCACCTACCTCGTGCTGATCACCGTCGCCACCATGCTCGCCGGCATCGGCGTCCTGCTCGACCAGCCGATCCTCATCGTCGGGGCGATGGTCGTCGGGCCGGAGTTCGGTCCCCTGGCCGCGCTCTGCGTGGCGCTGCTGCGCCGCCGGGTGTCGGTCATCGCCCGGTCGGTGCAGGCCCTGGTGGTCGGTTTCCTCGCCGCCATGGTGGCCACCGTGCTCAGCACCTGGGCGCTGACCGCCGCCGGCCTGGTCGACCGCGGGATGCTGCTGGCCGATCGCCCGCTGACCGACTTCATCTGGCGGCCGGACGCGCTCTCCTGGGTGGTCGGTCTGCTCGCCGGCGTGGCCGGCATGCTCTCGCTGACCTCGAAGAAGTCCGGCAGCCTGGTCGGCGTGCTGATCTCGGTGACCACGGTGCCGGCCGCCGCGAACGTGGCCGTCGCCGCCGCGTACGGCGTCTGGCACGAGGCGGCCGGTTCGGCCCTCCAGTTGGTGATTAACCTCTGCGCGATCGTGCTCGCCGGCCTGGTCACGCTGGTGGTGCAGCAGTCGTGGTGGTACCTGGCCCGACGCCGCCCCGGGCTCGCCCGCCGCTGACCCCGGTCAGGGCCCGTCGTCGCCGTCGAGCCGGCGGGCGAGCAGGGTGCGCAGTGGGATCGACTCGCCGTCGCGGCCGCCCGCGCCGACGACCAGGGGCGGCGGGCTGGGCTGCGGCTCGGCCCCGAGCAGCCGGGCGCGCAGCCCGCCCGGCACGGTCAGCAGGTGGAATCGCCCCGCCACGTCGACCGCCCGGGTCCGGGCCCGGTCGACGTACCAGCCGCGCAGCCGCGTGCGGTAGCGGCCGCGGCCGTCGTAGGCCCGGGCGGCGAGCCGCTCCGTGGGCAGCCCGCGCCGGGTCGCCTCGACGACGAACCAGGCGACGAGTTTCGCCGCCTCGGCCTGCTCGGCCGCCCGGCGGCGCTCGTCGGCCGCCGCGTGCGCCCGCACCGCCCGCTGCTGCCGCTCCCGCCACTCCCGGCCGTCGTCCTCGTCCACGACCGCGACGGTACGCCCCGCCGCCCGCCACCTGAAAGCATCCGGCCCGGGTCCCACCCGCCGCTCCGGCGAGACAACGGCTGGTCGAGGGGGTGGCCGCCTGTGGCCGGCCAACGGGCGGTCGAGGGGCGGTCAGCAAGCGGTCAGCGGGCGGTCGAGGGCGGTCGAGGGCGGTCGCACGTGGCCGGTCAGCGGCGGTCGAGGGGCGGCCGCTGCGTGGGGGCAGTGGTGGCCGGCGAGCCGGCCCGCGGGCGAAGGGCTCACACGACGCTGTCGAGCTGAGTCGTTTGCGACATCAGGCGGTTGCCCGGATCGTCCTTGCGTGAATCGTCTACGACATCAGCTCGACAGCGTGCCACGGGTGGGTCTCTCAGAACCGTCGACGAACGATCGGTCCCATGCGTCCACGCGCGCGGCCCCGATGCGCCCCCGAGCACCCCTGAACGCCGCCGAGCATCCCCGAGCGCCCCGAGCGCCCCGAGTGCCCCGAGCGCCCCGAGTGCCCCGAGTGCCCCGAGCGCCCCGAGCGCCCCCGCACACCGCGGGGGCGTGACCCCGCCGGCACGACCCGATCCGCTGCCCGACCGGCGGCCAGCCGACCAGCCGGCGGACCGGTCGACCGGCGGACCGGTCGACCGGCGGACCGGCGGGACCTCAGGCCAGTCCGGCCCGGCGCAGCGCGTCGGCCATGGCGTCGTTGGCCGGCGCCGGCCCCGCTCCGCCACGGCCCTGCCGCGCCGCCCCGCCCCGACCGCCGCCGTGCCCTGGCTGACCGCCCTGACCGCCGCGCCCGCCGCCCTGGGCACCCCGGCTGTCGCGCCCGCCGCCCTGCCCCGGCTGACCGCTCTGACCGCTCTGGCGGCCCTGACCGCGTCCGCCGCCGGGGCCGCCCTGACCGCCCCGCGACGCGCCCCGGTCACCGCGTGCTCCGCCCTGCCCGCCGCGCCCGGCGCCCGCCTCCGCGTCGTCCTCGAGCCGGAGGGTGAGCGAGATCCGCTTGCGGGGCACGTCGACGTCGAGCACCTTGACCCGGACCACGTCGCCGGACTTGACCACCTCGCGCGGGTCCTTGACGAACGTCCGGGACATGGCCGAGACGTGCACCAGACCGTCCTGGTGCACCCCGACGTCCACGAACGCGCCGAACGCGGCCACGTTGGTGACCACGCCCTCCAGCACCATGCCCGGGGTCAGGTCGCTGATCTTCTCCACGCCCTCGACAAAGGTGGCGGTGCGGAACTCCGGACGCGGGTCCCGCCCGGGCTTCTCCAACTCGGCGAGGATGTCGGTGACGGTGGGCAGGCCGAAGGTGTCGTCGACGAAGTCGGTGGCCCGCAGCCCACGCAGGATGGTGCTCCTGCCGATCAGCGAGCGCAGGTCCTGCCCGGTGCTGGCCAGGATCCGGCGCACCACCGGGTACGCCTCGGGGTGCACGCTGGAGGAGTCCAACGGATCGTCGCCGCCGGGGATGCGCAGGAAGCCGGCGCACTGCTCGAACGCCTTCGGGCCGAGGCGGGGGACCTTCCTCAGCTCGGCGCGGGTGCGGAACGGCCCGTTGGCGTCGCGGTGCAGCACGATGTTCTCCGCCAGCCCGGCGCCGATGCCCGACACCCGGGTCAACAACGGCGCGGAGGCGGTGTTGACGTCGACCCCGACCGCGTTGACGCAGTCCTCGACCACCGCGTCCAGCGACCGGGAGAGCTTCACCTCCGACAGGTCGTGCTGGTACTGGCCGACCCCGATCGAACGCGGGTCGATCTTGACCAGCTCGGCGAGCGGGTCCTGGAGGCGACGCGCGATGGAGACCGCGCCGCGCAGCGATACGTCCAGCCCGGGCAGCTCCTGGGCGGCGTACGCGGAGGCGGAGTAGACCGACGCGCCGGCCTCGGAGACCACCACCTTGGTGAGGTTGAGCTGCGGGTGCCGCTTGATCAGCTCGCCGGCCAGCTTGTCGGTCTCCCGACTGGCGGTGCCGTTGCCGATGGCGACCAGCTCGACGCCGTGCGCGCCGGCGAGCCGGGCGAGGGTCTCGATCGAGGCGTCCCACTGCCGGCGCGGCTCGTGCGGGTAGATCGTGTCGGTGGCGACCACCTTGCCGGTGGCGTCGACCACGGCGACCTTCACGCCCGTACGCAGGCCCGGGTCCAGGCCCATCGTGGGCCGGGTGCCGGCCGGCGCGGCGAGCAGCAGGTCCCGCAGGTTGGTGGCGAAGACCCGCACCGCCTCCTCCTCGGCCGTCTGCCACAGCCGCATCCGCAGGTCGGCGCCGAGGTGGATGAGGATCCGCGTGCGCCACGCCCAGCGCACCGTGTCGGCCAGCCACCGGTCCGCCGGCCGGCCCTTGTCGGTGATGCCGAACCGCCCGGCGATCGCCGCCTCGTAGCGGCTCGGCCCGGTCGGCACCGCGTCGGCCTCGCCGGCCTCCTCGGGCTCCATGGTCAGGTCGAGCACGCCCTCCTTCTCGCCCCGGAACATGGCCAGGATCCGGTGCGAGGGCAGCTTCGGGTACGGCTCGGCGAAGTCGAAGTAGTCGGCGAACTTCGCACCGGCCGACTCCTGCCCGTCGCGTACGCGGGAGACCAGCCGGCCCCGCGACCACATCTGCTCGCGCAACGTGCCGATCAGGTCGGCGTCCTCGGCGAACCGCTCGATGAGGATGGCCCGGGCGCCCTCCAGGGCGGCGGCGGGGTCGGCGACGCCCTTGTCCGCGTCGACGTAGCCGGCGGCGGCCTCCCGGGGATCCTGCGAGGGGTCGGCCAGCAGCGACTCGGCGAGCGGCTCCAGCCCCGCCTCGCGGGCGATCTGCGCCCGGGTCCGGCGCTTGGGCTTGTAGGGCAGGTAGATGTCCTCCAGGCGGGACTTCGAGTCGGCCGCCATGATCTGCGCTTCCAGGGCCTCGTCGAGCTTGCCCTGACCGCGGATCGACTCCAGCACCGCCGCGCGCCGCTCGTCCAGCTCGCGC
Organism: Micromonospora sp. NPDC047670; assembly: GCF_043204915.1. Taxonomy (NCBI): domain Bacteria; kingdom Bacillati; phylum Actinomycetota; class Actinomycetes; order Micromonosporales; family Micromonosporaceae; genus Micromonospora; species Micromonospora sp. NPDC047670. The sequence goes on along the minus strand of NZ_JBIDDA010000011.1, from coordinate 79,061 downwards.
AGGTAGCGCAGCCGCTCCTCCAGGGTGCGCAGCTGGGTGTCGTCGAGCAGGCCGGTGGCCTCCTTGCGGTACCGGGCGATGAACGGCACGGTGGCGCCGCCGTCGAGCAGCTCCACGGCCGCCCGTACCTGACGCTCGGCGACGCCGAGCTCCTCGGCGATCCGCTGATGAACAGAGAGGGTCACGATCTCGATCCGCCTTCGGTGTGGGTTCCGCTGTGCATTGTGCCGGCCCGGACCGACGGCCGTCGCCGCCCCCGCCCCGGCGTGCCGGCGGTGACCCTCGGCACGCCGGCACGCGCTGCGCTAGCGTGGCGATCATGGAACCTCCCGCGGACCCGCGGGCCCGGCGGCTCTTCGGCGGCAGCGCCCGGGCCCTCGGCGACCTCGCCGCCAGCCCCTTCCGGGCCGACCGGGACCGGATCGTGGCCTCGCCGTTCTTCGCCCGGCTGAACGGCGTGACCCAGGTGGTCAGCCCCGGCGGCTCCGGCCTGCTGGTGCACAACCGGCTGACCCACAGCCTCAAGGTCGCCCAGGTGGCCCGGGCGATCGCCGAGCGGCTCACCGCCGACGGCGAGCACCGGGACCTGCTGGAGAAGCTGGGCGGCTGCGACCCGGACGTGGTGGAGGCCGCCGCCCTCGCGCACGACCTCGGCCACCCGCCGTTCGGGCATCTGGGGGAGCGGGTGCTGGACCGGCTGGCCCGGCAGCGGCTGGGGCTCACCGACGGCTTCGAGGGCAACGCCCAGTCGTACCGGATCGTCACCAGCACCGAGATCCGCGGCGCGGCGACCACCGGCCTGGACCTCACGGCGGCGGTGCGGGCGGCCATGCTGAAGTACCCGTGGACGCGGCTGGACCACCCGGATCCGCACCCCCGGCTGATGGACCCGCCGCCGCGCGGCGCCAGCCCACCGCCGGACGACCCGGGCAGCGGCTCGTCGAAGTTCGGGGCGTACCGGACGGAGGTCGACGACCTGCGGCAGGCCCGGGAGCCGTTCGCCGGCCGCATCCCGGACTGGCAGCAGACCGTCGAGGCGTCGGTGATGGACACGGCCGACGACGTCGCGTACGCGATCCACGACGTGGAGGACTTCTACCGGGTCGGGGTGCTCCAGCAGGGCGCGGTGGCCGCCGAGCTGATGGCCTGGCAGCGCGAGAGCGGGCACTTCCGGGCCATCACCGACGCGGCGCTGGCCGCCGCGGCCCGCCGGCCCGGCTCGGCGATCGAGCGGCTGCGCCGGCAACTGCACCGCAAGGACGCCTGGATCGCCGACGACGACGCGTTCGCCGCCGCCGTCGAGCACGTCCGCGAGGAGTTGGTGGAAGGGCTGCTGGCGATGCCCTTCGACGGCTCCATCGAGGCGGAGCAGTACGTGGCCCGTTTCTCCGCCCGCTGGACCACCCGCTTCGTCGACGCGATCACGGTGGTCGAGCAGCCGTCGGTCCGCTCCGGCCACGTGCAGCTCGCCCCGGCCCAGTGGCACGAGGTGCAGGTGCTCAAGTTCGTCCACCACCGGTTCGTGCTGGCCCGGCCGGACCTGGCCCTGCACCAGCGCGGGCAGGCCCGCCTGCTGGGCACCCTGGTGGAGGCGCTGCTGGACTGGCTGCTCGACCCCGAGGAGGAGTCCCGGCTGCCGCGCCGCCTGCACGACCTGGTGGAGCTGGCCGAGGCGGAGCTGCACCCGCGTACGCCGGACCGGATCGGCAAGGCCCGCGGGCGGGCGATCGTCGACTTCGTCGCGCAGCTCACCGACGGCCAGGCGGTCGCCATGCTCGACTCCCTGTCGGGCCGCTCCGGCGCGCTCTGGACCGACGCCTTCGTCCTCTGAAGGGCGGCGCCGCCGGCCGGAGCGGCAGCACGCCCGCGCAGGTCAGGCGACCGCCTGCCACCAGCCGTCGACGGCCGGCGGGTCGTCCACCGTCACCCGCTCGCCGGGGCGGGGCACGGCCAGCCGTACGTCCCGGGCCTTCGCCTCGGCCCAGATCCGGTCCACCGGCTCGGACCAGTCGTGCAGGGCGAGGTTGAACGTCGCCCAGTGCACCGGTAGGAGCAGCCCGCCGCGCAGGTCGAGGTGGGCGGCGACGGCCTCCTCGGGGAACATGTGGATGCCCGGCCAGGCCCGGTCGTACGCGCCGATCTGCATCAGCGTGACGTCGAACGGCCCGTGCCGCTCGCCGATCTCCGCGTAGCCGTCGAAGTAGCCGGAGTCGCCGGTGTAGAAGACCTTCCGGTGCGCGCCCGCCACCACCCAGGAGCTCCAGAGGGTGCCGTCGCGGCGCAGCCCCCGGCCGGAGAAGTGTTGGGCGGCGGTGGCGGTGATCTCCAGCCCGGCCACCCGGTGGCTCTCCGACCAGTCCAGCTCGACGATCCGTGCCGCCGGTACGCCCCACCGGTCCAGGTGCGCGCCCACGCCGAGCGGCACCAGGAACGGCGCCGACTGCAGGGCGGTCAACGCCTGGACGGTCGCCATGTCGAGGTGGTCGTAGTGGTCGTGCGAGATGAGGATCGCGTCGACCGGGGGCAACTCGTCGAGGCGGACGGGCGGCTCGTGCAGGCGGCGCGGGCCGACCAGCGTCGACGGGGAGCACCGCTCGCTCCACACCGGGTCGAGCAGCACCTTGCTGCCCTCGATCTCGATGAGCGCGGAGGCGTGGCCGTACCAGACGACGTTCAGCTCGCGCGCGGCGTCGGCGGCCGGGGCGGCGGCGCCCGGTCGCAGCAGCGGCACGGGCGCGCTGGGGCGGCGCTTCTGCTTGCCGAAGATCAGCTCCCGGATCAGGTTGCGGTCCGGGGCGCCGGCCATCGAGCGGGTGCCGCCCGGGTTGCGGAAGGCGCCGTCGCGGAACTGCGGCGAGCGCGCCGCCCGCTCCGCCCGCGCGCCGGCGAGCCGGCCGCCGAGCGCCGCCGGCACGTCCCGGGCCGCCCACGCCAGGCCGGCCAGCGCGGCCAGCCCCGCCGCCCCGCGCAGCCGGCGCCCGAGCGCCCCGTCGAGTCCCGTGCGTTCCGCTGGTGCGCCCATCGCCGTCCCTCCGCCGTGTCCCGTCGTACACGGTAGCCCGGCCTCCGGCGGGGCTGCCGGCGGTGGGGGGGGCCCCGCCCCCCCGGGGGGGGCCCCCCCCCCCCGCGCGGGGGCCCCCGGCCCGGGGGGGCCCCCGGGGGCGGGGGGGCCCGGGGCCCCCCCCCCGGGGGGGGGGCGGCCCCCCCGCGCGCG
>NZ_JBIDDA010000011.1:0-75839 GCF_043204915.1 Micromonospora sp. NPDC047670 | reverse complement strand
CGGGGGGGGGGGGGGGGGGGGGGGGGGGGGGGTGTGGGGGGGGGCCGGGGGCGGGGGGGGGGGGGGGGGGGGGGGGGGGCCCCCCCGCGGGGGGGGGGGCCCCCCCGCGCCGGGATCTGCGTCACCGTGCCGGGCGGGCCGCGATGGCGCGGGTCCGCGTCGCTCAGCCGCCGTTGCTGGGCCGCTGCACCGCCGGCCGGTGGGTGACGCCGGTGCCGGTGAGGCGGTCGACCGCGGCGAGGAAGCGCCGGCCCATCCGGGCCCGGGCCTCGACCGCCGGGTGGGTGGCGCCGTAGTCGTCGGCGCCGGCCTGGCCGTCGGCGAAGAGGGCGTACGTCAGCACGGGCGCGCCCGCCGCGTCGAAGATCACCCCGGCCTCGTGGCGGGCGTCGGCGAACCAGCCGGCCTTCGTGGCGATCCTGGCCCGCTCGGTCGAGGACATGACGCGCCGGATGCCGTCGGTGTACGCGACGGGGGCGCGCAACTGCCGCAGCACGAACGCCGTGGTGGCCGGCGAGAGCAGCGTGCCGCCCACCAGCGCGCGCAGCAGGTCGTGCGTCTCGCGGGGGGTGCTGGTGCCGAGGAAGAACCGGTTCGGGTTGGCCACCGGCTGCACCTGCGTGTTCGGGAAGCCCTTGTCCCGCAGGATCTGGTTGAGCTCGGCGGCGGGGCAGACCAGGCCGCAGAGCCGTACCGCCGTGTCGTCGGAGACGGTCAGCAGGTTGGCCAGCACGTGGCCGAGGGTCACGAAGCTCGGGTACGCCCCGTCGAGGCTGAACATGCCGTCCCCACCGGTCACCACGATCGCGGCGGTGACCTCGACCCGCTGGTCGAGCGTCAGCAGCCCCCGGTCGACCTTGTCCAGCACGGCCGCCGCCACCGCGATCTTGTTGACGCTGTAGGCCTCGATCCGCCGGTCCGGCTCGTCGGCCACCGCCACCACCGGCTCGCCGGCCGGGTCCGCGACGCTGACGTACGCCTGCCAGTTGCCGCCGGCCTCCTCGACCTGCCGGGCGTAGCTGGCGGCGACCCGGCGGGCCGCCTGCGCGGGGGTGGCCGGCGCGGTCTCGTCGCCGGCGGACGCCGGGACGGCGGTGCCGAGCACCGTGCCGGCCGTGGCCACCGTGCCGAGTCCCAGCGCGGTCCTGCGGTTCACCCGGATGGTCAATCGTCTCTCCCGTCGTGGAGGGCCGGAATGTCTCCCGGCCGACCACCCTAGGCGAAATGGACCATCTCGGTGACCCGTGAAATCGTTCATCGCAGCCGTTTTCGCGCCGCCGCGAGGACGGGTCCGGGGAGGTGACCGACGGCCCGGACCACCCGGCCCAGGTCGGGCAGCCAACCGCCGCGCACGGCCGCGCTGGCCTGGTCCGGCGCGAACACCACCCCGTCGTGCGGCGCCACCGGGCGGTCGGTCAGCCCGGCCAGCCGCATCAACGGCCCGACGAGTGCGTCGTAGACGCCGGGCAGGGCGGTGAAGCCGACGCGCATGATCACGTTGGCCCGGCCCACCGACACCTCCCGGCGGGGTCGCTCCGCGCAGTCCACGACGGCCCGCGCCACCCGCTCCGGCGTGGTGATCGGCAGCGGCGGCCGGCCGGTGCGGCCCAGGTAGTTCGCGGCCCGCTGGTAGACCGGGGTGTCCACGCTGCCCGGGTTGACGATGCAGACGCGTACGCCCGGCGTCTCCCGGGCCTCCTGCTGCAACACCCGGGTCAGCCCCTGCAACCCCCACTTGCTCGCCACGTAGGCGCTCAGGTAGGGCGCGGTGATGTGTCCGAGCACCGATCCGGTCAGGATGAGCGTGCCGCCGCCGGCCGTCCGGAAGCGCTCCAGCGCCGCCCGGGCCACCGCGGCGGCGGCCAGCAGGTCGGTGCGTACGACATGCTCGAAGACCCGCTGCGGGGTCTCCTCGAACCGGCCGTAGACCATCACCGCCGCCGTGTGCACCCAGACGTCGATCCCGCCGAACCGGCCGACGGCCGCGTCGGCGAGCGCCGCCGGCGCGCCGTCGGTGGTGACGTCGACGGGCACGTCCAGCACCTGCGCGCCCATGGCCCGGCACTCGTCGCGGACCTCGGCGAGGGTGCCGGCGCAGCGCGCCGCGAGCACGAGCCGGTCCCCGCGCGCCGCGAACGCCCGGGCGGCCGCCCGGCCGATGCCGCTGGTCGCACCGGTGACGACCACCGTCCGGCTCACGGCGCGAGCACGACCTTGACGCAGCCGTCCTCCTTCTTCTGGAACATCTCGTACGCCTGCGGCGCCTGCGCCAGCGGCACCCGGTGGGTGCGCAGGTCCGCCACGCCGAGCGGGTCGTCGTCGCCGGAGAGCAGCGGGATGATCTCGTCGGTCCAGCGGCGCACGTGGCACTGGCCCATCCGCAGCTGGATGCCCCGGTCGAACATTTCCATCAGGGGCATGGGGTCGACCTCGCCGCCGTACACGCCGGAGATCGAGACGGTGCCGCCGCGTCGGACGGCCTTGAGCGCGGCCTTGAGCACGACGAGCCGGTCGACGCCGACCTTGTCGGTCAAGGTCTGGGCGACCTTGTCGGGCAGCAGCCCGGCGGCGGTCTGGGCGAGCTTGCCGAGGGGCGCGCCGTGCGCCTCCATGCCGACCGCGTCGATCACCGCGTCGGGGCCGCGCCCGTCGACCAGGTCGATGAGGGCGTCCGGCACGTTGTCGAGCTTGCTGACGTCGAGCACCTCGATGCCGTGCCGGCGGGCCATCGCCAGCCGCTCCGGGACCAGGTCCAGCCCGATCACGCGGTCGGCGCCGAGGTGGCGGCCGATGCGGGCGCAGAACTGGCCGACCGGCCCCAGTCCGAAGACGGCGAGGGTGCCGCCGCGCGGCGTGTCGGCGTACCTCACCGCCTGCCACGCCGTCGGCAGGATGTCCGACAGGTAGAGCCAGCGCTCGTCGGGGCCGGTGTCGGGCACCTTGATCGGGCCGAACTGGGCGTGCGGCACCCGCAGGTACTCGGCCTGCCCGCCGGGGACGGAGCCGTACAGCGAGGTGTAGCCGAACAGCGCGGCGCCCTTGCCCTGCGAGGTGACCTGGGTGGTCTCGCACTGGGCGTAGAGCTGTCGCTCGCACATCCAGCAGGTGCCGCAGGAGATGTTGAACGGCACCACGACGCGGTCGCCCGGCTTGAGCCGGGTCACTCCCGGACCGACCTCCTCGACGACGCCCATCGGCTCGTGCCCGAGGATGTCGCCGGGCTTGAGGAACGGCCCGAGCACCTCGTAGAGATGCAGGTCGGAGCCGCAGATCGCGGTCGAGGTGATCCGGACGATCGCGTCGGTCGGCTCCTCGATACGCGGATCGGGCACCTCCTCCACCCGTACGTCCCGCTTGCCCTGCCAGGTCAGTGCCTTCATGTCCCGTCGTCCCTCCTCGTGCCGTCCCCGGAGGGCTACCCGCCGCTGCCGAGTTGAACCGGTTCCGGCCGCGCGGGTGGGCGGGTGTGGCCCTGGCCGGGCGGGGCGGGCGGGCCTGGCCGGGCGGGCCGGGCCACGGCGAGGGCCGGACCGGCGCCGCTTGTCTTCCCGTCGTCCGCGAGGTCGCCCTCCGCCCAGTTCGCTCGCGCGCTGTCGAGCTGATGTCGCAGACGATTCAGCTCGACAGCGCGCGACCAGACGGCTGCGACGGCCCGGCCCGGGCGCGACCGGCCAGACCGACGAGGAGGAGGCAGGGGCTACCGGGCCGGGGCGGTACTGGCTGCGACCGCGTGGCGGCGGCCGCGAGCGCCGGGGCGGCATGACAAGGGCCGCCGCGTTCCGGGAGGATGCGGCGGCCCTTGTGCCGGCGTCGCCGGCGTGACGTGCGCGGGCTCAGGCGCCCGGGGTGTTGTCGCCCCGCTTCGAGGTGGCCACCAGGTAGTCGCGGTTGAGCCGGCCGATGGTGTTCAGCGGGATGCCCTTCGGGCAGACCACGGTGCACTCACCGGCGTTGGTGCAGCCGCCGAAGCCGGCCTCGTCGTGCGCGTCGACCATGCCGATCACCCGGGTGTAGCGCTCCGGCTGGCCCTGCGGCAGCAGCGAGAGCTGGGTGACCTTGGCGGCGGTGAAGAGCATGCCGGAGCCGTTGGGGCAGGCGGCCACGCAGGCGCCGCAGCCGATGCACTCCGCCGCCTCGAAGGCGGCGTCCGCGTTGGCCTTGGCGACCGGGGTGGAGTGCGCCTCGGGGGCGCTGCCGGTCGGCGCGGTGATGTAGCCACCGGCGGCGATGATCTTGTCGAACGCGCTCCGGTTGACCACCAGGTCCTTGATGACCGGGAACGCCCGCGCCCGCCACGGCTCGATGTCGATCGTGTCGCCGTCGGAGAACTGCCGCATGTGCAGCTGGCAGGCGGTGGTGCCGCGCTGCGGCCCGTGCGCGTTGCCGTTGATCATCAGACCGCACATGCCGCAGATGCCCTCGCGGCAGTCGTGGTCGAACGCCACCGGCTCCTCGCCGGCCAGGATCAGCCGCTCGTTGAGCACGTCGAGCATCTCCAGGAAGGACATGTCCGGGGAGACGTCGTCGACCTTGTAGGTGACCATCCGACCCTTGTCCTCGGGGCCGGACTGGCGCCAGATGCGCAGGGTCAGGTTCACTTGTAGCTCCGCTGCGTGGGGTGGACGTATTCGAACTTCAGGTCTTCCTTGTGCAGCACCGAGGGCTCGCCCGTGGCGGTGAACTCCCAGGCCGCGACGTACGCGAAACGCTCGTCGTCGCGCTCCGCCTCGCCGTCGGGCGTCTGGTGCTCGGCCCGGAAGTGGCCGCCGCAGGACTCCTCGCGGTGCAGGGCGTCGATGCACATCAGCTCCGCCAGCTCGAAGAAGTCGGCCACCCGGCCGGCCTTCTCCAGCGACTGGTTGAGCCCCTCGCCGTCGCCCGGCACCCGGACCCGCTGCCAGAACTGCTCACGCAGGGCACGGATCTCGCCGATCGCCTTGCGCAGCCCGGCCGCGCTGCGCTCCATGCCGCAGTGCTCCCACATGATCTGGCCCAGCTCGCGGTGGAACGAGTCGACGGTCCGGTCGCCGTTGACCGCCAGCAGCCGCTGGATCCGGTCCTCGACGTCGGCGCGCGCCTGCACGGCCGCCGGGTGGCTGGCGTCGACCTTCTCGAACGGCCCGGCCGCCAGGTAGTTGGCGATGGTGTTCGGCAGCACGAAGTAGCCGTCGGCCAGGCCCTGCATCAGCGCCGAGGCGCCGAGGCGGTTCGCGCCGTGGTCGGAGAAGTTCGCCTCACCGATCACGAACAGGCCCGGGATGGTCGACTGGAGGTCGTAGTCGACCCAGAGGCCGCCCATCGTGTAGTGCACGGCGGGGTAGATCCGCATCGGGACCTCGTACGGGTCCTCGCCGGTGATCCGCTCGTACATCTGAAAGAGGTTGCCGTACTTGGCCTCGATGGCCTTGCGGCCGAGCCGGTTGATCGCGTCGGCGAAGTCGAGGTAGACGCCGAGCCCGCCGGGGCCGACGCCGCGCCCCTCGTCGCAGACGTTCTTCGCGGCGCGGGAGGCGATGTCCCGGGGGACCAGGTTGCCGAAGGAGGGGTAGATCCGCTCCAGGTAGTAGTCGCGCTCGTCCTCGGGGATGTCCTTCGGGCTGCGGTCGTCGCCCTTGGCCTTGGGCACCCAGACGCGGCCGTCGTTGCGCAGCGACTCGCTCATCAGGGTCAGCTTCGACTGGTGGTCGCCGGAGACCGGGATGCAGGTCGGGTGGATCTGCGTGTAGCAGGGGTTGGCGAAGTACGCGCCCTTGCGGTGCGCCCGCCAGGTGGCGGTGACGTTGCAGCCCTTGGCGTTGGTGGAGAGGTAGAAGACGTTGCCGTAGCCGCCGGAGGCGAGCACGACCGCGTCCGCGAACTCCGTGGTGATCTCGCCGGTGACGAGGTCCCGCACGACGATGCCCCGGGCCTTGCCGTCGACGACGATCAGCTCCAGCATCTCGTGCCGGGCGTTCATCTCCACGTTGCCGAGGCCGATCTGCCGCTCCAGCGCCTGGTACGCGCCGAGCAGCAGCTGCTGGCCCGTCTGGCCCCGGGCGTAGAAGGTGCGCTGCACCTGCGCGCCGCCGAAGGAGCGGGTGTCCAGCAGGCCGCCGTACTCGCGGGCGAACGGGACGCCCTGGGCGACGCACTGGTCGATGATGTTGACCGACACCTCGGCCAGCCGGTGGACGTTGGACTCGCGCGAGCGGAAGTCGCCGCCCTTGACGGTGTCGTAGAACAGCCGGTGCACCGAGTCGCCGTCGTTGCGGTAGTTCTTGGCGGCGTTGATGCCGCCCTGAGCGGCGATGGAGTGCGCCCGGCGCGGGCTGTCCTGGTAGCAGTAGGACTTGACCCGGTAGCCCTGCTCGGCGAGCGTGGCGGCGGCCGAGCCGCCGGCCAGGCCGGTGCCGACCACGATCACGGTCATCTTCCGGCGGTTGGCCGGATTGACCAGCTTGGCCTCGAAGCGGCGGCGCTCCCAGCGGGTCTCGATCGGGCCCTCGGGGGCCTTGGTGTCGGCGATCGGGTCGCCCTCGGTGTAGAGATCCATGTCAGGACACCAATCCGGTGAGTACGGCGAACGGGACCACCAGGAAGCCGGCGCAGAGCGCGACGGCGAAGACCAGCGCGGCGGTGCGTGCCCGGCGCTCGCCCTTGGGGGTCTGCTGCCCCAGGCTGCGGAACGCGCTGAACGCCCCGTGCCGCAGGTGGAAGCCCAGCGCGACGATCGCCAGGGTGTAGAAGAGGGTGACGTACCAGCGCTCCGGCGCGAAGTCGGCGACGACGTTGGCGTACGGCTTGGTCGGGTCGCCGACCGGGTTCAGGTGGCCGGTGGTCAGGTCCAGCAGGTGGTAGATCACGAAGAGCAGGATGATGACCCCGCCCCAGCGCATCGTGCGGGCCGCGTAGCTGCCCTGGACCTTCGGGCGGTGCGCGTACCGGACCGGTCGGGCGGCGCGGGAGCGCCGGGCGAGCGCGGTGGCGGCGGCGATGTGCGCCACGACGGCGACGGTCAGCACGGCGCGCTGGATCCACAGGAACCAGACGCCCGGCAGCAGCGGCTTGCCGATGTCGCGCAGCCAGTGCGCGTAGTGGTCGAACGAGGTCTCCCCCGTGAACACCTTCAGGTTGCCGATCATGTGCAGGATGAGGAACAGCACCAGGATGATGCCCGTCACCGCCATGACGGCCTTGAGGCCGACGTTGGAGCGGATGGGCGACCGTGTTCTCGTGACTACCACCCGAACGACGCTAGGAGCACTTTGATCAGTCGTCCAATGCATCGACCTCGCAGTCTTGATAGCTATAGGCTATGTAGGTGCAGCTCCATCAGCTGAAGTACTTCGTAGCGGTCGCTGAAGTCCGACATTTCACCCAAGCAGCCGATCTGGTGGGCATCACACAGCCCTCCCTGAGTAAGCAAATTCACGCCCTTGAGGACGGCCTCGGCGCCCCGCTCTTCGAACGGGTAAGGGGCAACATCGCCCTCACCGCGGCGGGGGAGGTGCTGCTGCCGCTGGCCAAGCGGATCCTCGCCGACGTGGACACCGCGACCCGCGAGGTGCAGGAACTGGTCGGCCTGCGACGCGGCCGGGTCCGGCTCGGCGCCACCCCCAGCCTGGCCACCTCGCTCGCCCCGCCGGTGCTGCGCCGGTTCCGCGACGCCCACCCCACCATCGACCTGCGGGTGGAGGAGAGCGGCTCGCAGGACCTCGTCCGGGACCTGCTCCGCGGCGACCTCGACCTGGCGCTGATCATCATGCCGGCGCAGGGCACCGACCCCGGGCTGCGCGCGGACCCGATCCTGCGGGAGAGCCTGGTGGTCGCCTCGGTGGAGGAGCTGCCGACGGCCCCCGGCGCGACCCAGCTGCGCGTCGACGACCTGCGCGACCAGCCGATGGTCATGTTCCGGGAGGGCTACGACCTGCGCGACGCCACCATCCAGGCCTGCCGGGAGGCCGGTTTCGAGCCCACCATCGCCGTCGACGGCGGCGAGATGGACGCCGTACTGAGCTTCGTCGAGGCCGGGCTGGGCGTCGCGCTGGTGCCCGGCATCGTGGTGGCCCGCCGCGCCGGCGTCCGGGTCACCCGGTTGGCCCCGCCCGGCGTCCGGCGGACCATCGCGGTCGCCCGCCGCCGCGACGTGGTGCCCACCCACGCCGGCCGGGAGCTGCGCCGGATACTGCTGGAGTACGTCCGCGACGCCACCACCGACGGCGACCTGCCCCCCGGCGTCGAGCCGCTCTGACCCGCCGGCCAGCGGCCCGCCGGTGGACCGCTGGCCGGCGGGTCAGGTGCGCAAGGCGGAAGACGAGACCCGGCCGTCGGCGCGCCTACGCTGCCCGCATGGCAAGCGGCAGCGCCGTGGTGATCGGCGCCAGCGTGGGCGGCCTGCTGGTCGCCCGCGCCCTCACCGAGGCGTACGACCGGGTCACCCTCGTCGACCGCGACGCGCTGCCCGAGCGGGCGGCAAGCCGCCGGGGCGTGCCGCAGGGGCGGCAGTTGCACGTCCTGCTGGCCCGGGGCCGACAGGCGTTCGAGGAGCTGCTGCCCGGCATCTGCGCCGAGCTGACCGCGAACGGTGTGCCCTCGGTCGACCTGCACGAGCAGGTCCACTGGTACAACGACGGCCACCGGATGCGGCGCGCGCCGTCGCCGCTGCTCGGCTTCGGGGTCAGCCGTCCGCTGCTGGAGCAGGTGGTCCGGCAGCGGGTCGCCGCCCTGCCCGGGGTACGCATCCTGCCGGGCTGCGAGGTGGCGGGGCTCACCACCACCGCCGACCGGCGCCGGGTCACCGGCGTGCGGCTGTGCCCCCGCGACGGGGAGCCGCGCACCCTCGACGCCGACCTGGTTATCGACGCCGGCGGCCGGGGCACGCGCAGCCCGGTCTGGCTGGCCGAGCTGGGCTACCGGCCGGCGCCCGAGGAGCGGGTCCCGGTCGGGGTCACCTACGTCACCCGCACCTACCGGCGCGAGCCGCACCACCTGGAGGGGCTGCTCGGGGCGCTCACCAACGCCGTTCCCGGCCAGCCCAGGGGCGGCATCGTCGCCGTGCAGGAGCAGGACCGGTTCGCGGTGGCGCTCAGCGGCATGTTCGGCGAGGAGCCGCCGGCCGACGACGAGGGGATGGCCGCCTTTGCCGACCGCCTCGCCGCCCCGCAGATCGCCGACCTGCTGCGCACGGCGCAGCCGGCGGGCCCGCCGGTGACGATGAGGTTCCCGGCCAGCGTGCGGCGCCGCTACGAGCGGCTGCGCCGCTTCCCGGCCGGCTACCTGGTGGTGGCCGACGCGTTGTGCAGCTTCAACCCGGTCTACGGGCAGGGCATGACGGTGGCCGCGCTGGAGGCGCTGCTGCTGTGCCGGCTGGTCCGCCGGCGGCCGGCCGGGCTGGCCCGCGGCTTCTTCCGGGGCGCGGCCCGCCTCATCGACGGGCCGTGGTCCATCGCGGTCGGCACCGACCTGCGCTTCCCCGAGGTGCCCGGCCGGCGTTCGGCGCGCGTGCGCCTCGTCAACGCGTACGTGGCGCGGCTGCACGTCGCGGCGACCCGGGACGCGGCGTTGGGCGCGGCGTTCCTGCGGGTGCTGAACCTCGTCGACCCGCCGGCGCGGCTGCTCGCCCCGCCCGTGCTGCTACGGGTGCTGCGCGGTGCGCCCGGGTCGGCACGCCGGCCAGCCGCGCCCGTGTCGGCGGGCTGACCAACCGGCGCGCCCGTGTCGGCGGGCTGACCAACCGGCGCGCCCGTGTCGGGGGCCCGACCGGCCGGTCACCCCGCGCCCGCCGCGCTCACCTGCCCTCGGCGTCGTCCATCGCACGGTAGATCCGCTGCTCCGACACCGGGTACGGGGTGCCCAACGCCTGGGCGAAGACGTTCACCCGCAGCTCCTCGATCATCCAGCGGATCTGCCGGACCGCCGTCGACTGCCGGCGGCTCGGGGGCAGCGCGGCGAGCATGTCCTGGTACTCCTTCTGCACCACCGCGATCCGGTCCTGCTGCTGCTTGTCCCGCTGCGGATTGCCGGGCAGCCGGTCCAGCCGCCGCTCGACGGCGGTGAGGTAGCGCAGCAGGTCGGGCAGGCGCGCGTACCCGGTCTCGGTGACGAAGCCGGCGTGCACCAGCCCGGTGAGCTGGGCCCGGATGTCGGCCAGCGCCGCCACCACGGCCAGGTTCTGGGTCTTGCCGAGCCGCTGCTCCACCGCGTACGCGGCGGCGAGCACCCGGCGGACCCGGTCCATCACCTCGACCACGGTGTCCACCAGGTCGGCGCGGACCTTCTCGCGCAACGCGGCGAAGCCCTCGGCGTCCCAGGCCGGCCCGCCGGCGTCGCCGATCAGTTTGTCGATCGCCGCCCCGGCGGCGTCCTCGATGAGCTGTTGCACGCCGCCGTGCGGGTTGCGGCTCAGCGCCAGCTTCGCCTCGTTGCTCAGCCGCCCCTGGAGGAACCTCGCCGGCGACGGCACGGTCAGCCGCAGCAGCCGCCGGGTGCCCGCCCAGTGCGCGGCCTCCTGCTCGGCCGGCGAGTCGAACACCTTCACGCCGACCGTGCCGCCCTCGTCGACCAGCGCCGGGTACGCGGTGACCGCGTAGCCGGACCGGACCTGCTCGATGGTGCGCGGCAGCGTGCCGATGCTCCAGTCGCTCAGCCCGGTGCGCGCCACGTCCGGCGCGGCGGCGGCCACCACCTGGCGTACCTCGGCCTTGAGCTGGCGTTGCAGGGCCGGCAGGTCCTTGCCCTCGGCGACCGGCTTGTTCTCCTCGTCGAGCACCCGGAAGCTGACCCGCAGGTGCGCGGGCAGCCGGTCGAGATCCCAGGCGTCGCGGGGCACGGTGACGCCGGTCATCCGGCGCAACTGCCGGGTCAGCGCGTCCAGCAGCGGCTCCTCGCCGGCCGGCATCGCGGCGAGCGCCGCGCGGGCGTAGTCGGGCACCGGGACGAAGTTGCGGCGCACCGCCTTGGGCAGCGAGCGGATCAGCGCGATCACCAGCTCCTCGCGCAGCCCCGGCACCTGCCAGTCGAAGCTCTCCGCCGGCACCTGGTTGAGCAGCGGCAGCGGGATGTCGACGGTCACGCCGTCGGCCGGGGTGCCCGGCTCGAACCGGTAGGTCAGCGGCAGGGTCACCCCGTCGGCGGACCACTCGTCGGGGTAGTCGGCCTCGTCCACCCCGCCCCGGCCGGCGTTGACCAGCAGCTCCCGGGTGAAGGTGAGCAGGTCCGGCTGCTCCCGGCGGGTCTTCTTCCACCAGGCGTCGAAGTGCCGCCCGGAGACCACGTCGGCCGGGATGCGGGCGTCGTAGAAGTCGAAGACGGTCTGGTCGTCGACGAGGATGTCGCGGCGGCGGGCCCGGTTCTCCAGCTCCTCGATCTCCGAGCGCAGCCGCTGGTTGTCGCGCCAGAAGTGGTGGTGGGTCTGCCAGTCGCCCTCGACCAGGGCGTGCCGGATGAACAGCTCCCGGGACAGCGCCGGGTCGATCCGGCCGAAGTTGACCTTGCGCGAGGTGACCAGCGGGATGCCGTAGAGCGTCACCTTCTCGTACGCCATCACGGCGGCCTGCTTCTTCTCCCAGTGCGGCTCGCTGTAGCTGCGCTTGACCAGGTGCTGGGCGAGCGGCTCGACCCACTCCGGCTCGACCCGGCCGTTCACCCGGCCCCAGAGTCGGGAGGTCTCCACCAGTTCGGCGGCCATCACCCAGCGCGGCGGCTTCTTGAACAGCGCCGAGCCGGGGAAGAGCGCGAACTTCGCGCCCCGGGCGCCCAGGTACTCGTGCTTCTGGGCGTCCTTCAGCCCGACGTGGGAGAGCAGGCCGGCCAGCAGCGACTGGTGCACCTTCGGGGTGTCGATCTCCTCCGGCAGGTCCGCGCCGCCCCGGCGCCGAGCACCGTCGGCGCCGGCCTCCCGCCCCGGTCGCCCGCCGCCCTGTTCGGGGGTACGCAGCACCTGGCGCAGCTGGCTGACGATGTCCTGCCACTCGCGTACCCGCAGGTAGTTGAGGTACTCGGCCTTGCACATCCGGCGGAACGCGCTGGAGGAGAGCTCGCGCTGCTGCTCGCGCAGGTGCCGCCACAGGTTGAGCAGCGTCACGAAGTCCGACTCGCGGTCGGTGAACCGGGCGTGCGCCTGGTCGGCCTGGGCCTGCTTGTCGGCGGGCCGCTCGCGCGGGTCCTGGATCGACAGCGCGGCGGCGATCACCATCACCTCGGTGGCGCAGCCGTTGCGCTCGCCCTCGACGACCATCCGGGCCAGCCGGGGGTCGACGGGTAGTTGGGCGAGCCGTCGGCCCAGCGGGGTGAGCCGCTTCGCCGGGTCCGTCTCGGTCGGGTCCAGTGCGCCCAGCTCGTGCAGCAGGTTGACGCCGTCGGTGATGTTGCGCCGGTCCGGCGGGTCGATGAACGGGAACGCGGCGATGTCGCCGAGGCCGATCGAGGTCATCTGGAGGATGACCGAGGCGAGGTTGGTGCGCAGGATCTCCGGGTCGGTGAACTCCGGGCGGGACAGGAAGTCCTGCTCGTCGTAGAGGCGGATGCAGATGCCGTCCGAGGTGCGCCCGCAGCGCCCCTTGCGCTGGTTGGCCGACGCCTGGGAGACCGGCTCGATCGGCAGCCGCTGCACCTTGAGCCGGCTGCTGTAGCGGGAGATGCGGGCGGTGCCCGGGTCCACCACGTACTTGATGCCGGGCACGGTGAGCGAGGTCTCCGCGACGTTGGTCGCGAGCACCACCCGGCGCCCGGCGTGCGGGGCGAAGACCCGGTGCTGCTCGGCGGTGGAGAGACGGGCGTAGAGCGGCAGGATCTCGGTGCCGCGCAGCGCCGGCTTCTTCTCCACCAGCTTGCCCAGCGCGTCGGCGGTGTCCCGGATCTCCCGCTCGCCGCTGAGGAAGACCAGGACGTCGCCGGGCCCCTCGGCGGCCAGCTCCTCGACGGCGTCGCCGATGGCCTGGATCTGGTCGCGGACGTTCTCCTCGTCGTCCCCCTCGTCCTCGCCCTCGGCCACCTCGACCAGCGGCCGGTAGCGCACCTCGACCGGGTACGTGCGCCCGGAGACCTCGACCACCGGGGCCGGTACGCCCTCCGGCGCGTCGGCGGTGGGCGGCCCGGCGAAGTGCCGGGCGAACCGCTCGGTCTCGATGGTCGCCGAGGTGATGACCACCTTCAGGTCGGGCCGGCGGGGCAGGAGCTGCTTGAGGTAGCCGAGGATGAAGTCGATGTTGAGGCTGCGCTCGTGCGCCTCGTCGATGATCAGCGTGTCGTACTGGCGCAGCATCCGGTCGGTCTGCAGCTCCGCGAGCAGGATGCCGTCGGTCATCAGCTTCACCAGGCTGCGGTCGCTCACCTGGTCGGTGAAGCGCACCTTGTAGCCGACCACGTCGCCCAGCTCGGTGCCGAGCTCCTCGGCGATCCGGTCCGCCACCGTACGCGCGGCCAGCCGGCGCGGCTGGGTGTGCCCGATCAGGCCGTTGATCCCGCGTCCCAGCTCCAGGCAGATCTTGGGCAGCTGCGTGGTCTTGCCGGAGCCGGTCTCGCCGGCCACGATCACCACCTGGTGGTCGCGGATCGCCGCGGCGATGTCGTCCTTGCGCTCGCTCACCGGCAGCTGGGCCGGATACGTGACGGTCGGCACGGCGGCCCGCCGGCTCTCCAGCCGCGCCTCGGCACGCGCCACGTCGGCGGCGATCTCGGCGAGCGCCGACTCCCGGCGCTCCGGATCGCGCAGCCGGCGTACCCCGTCCAGGCGCCGCTGCAGACGGCGCTGGTCGCGGAACATCAGGGGGCGGAGGCGGCGGTGCAGCTCGCGGACGGGATCGGTCGCGGCGGGTGCGGCTGGATTCTGCATGTCGTCGCCAAGGATAGGCAGCCGGCGGCCGGACCGCCCCCGGGTTACCGGCCCGCCCGCCGCGCGCGCCCGCGGGCGCGCGCCGACGGGTCTAGAGTTGGGCGCCGACCGACGTCGAACCACGGGGATGCGCGATGACCATGCGGGACACCGACCGGGCCCTGGTGCAGGCCGCCACGGCGGTCGCCAAGCTGCGCTGCCGCAGCGAGAACCACACGGTCGCCGCCGCCGCGCGTACCACCGACGGCCGGGTCTTCACCGGGGTGAACGTCTACCACTTCACCGGCGGCCCCTGCGCCGAGGTGGTCGCGGTCGGCGCCGCCGCCACCCAGGGCGTCACCGAGCTGGAGACGATCGTCGCGGTGGGCGACCGGGGGCGCGGGGTGATCCCGCCCTGCGGGCGCTGCCGGCAGGTGCTGCGCGACTACTTCCCCACCATCCGGGTCATCGTCGGGCCGATGGACGCGCTGCGCGTGGTGCCGGTCGCCGAGCTGCTGCCGGAGACGTACGTCTGGGCCGACCACCAGCTCGACGAGGGCCCGTCACTGCCGGGGGCCCGCGCGGGCGCGGACGGCTGACGGGCGGGCGGCGCGGGCGGCTGGCGGGCGGCGCAGGCGGCTGGCTGGCGGGCGGCGCGGACGGCTGGCGGGTCAGTCGCCGGCGGCGGCCTCCAGCATCGACCGGGGGACCGGCACGCTCTCGAACCGCACGTTGCCCTCCGGGACCATCCAGCTCATCACCTGCACGGCCAGCCGTCCGGCCCGCACCGCCGGGTCGTTGTGGTACAGCTCGCGAGCCTCCTGCGGCGAGACGGAGAGCACGACGAACCCGCGCAGCCGGTCGTCGTCGGCGTCGACGAACGGCCCCGCGGCCAGGACGAGCCCCTGCTCCACCAGCCCCGCCTGGTGGGCGAGGTGCGCGTCCTGCAACCGGTCCGCCGCGTCCAGCGGCAGCTCGGGGGCGTCCGGCGGCCGCACCAGGAGCACGACGGTGTGCTGGTCGAATCGCATGCCCACACCCTAGGGCGACGCGGGCCGCCGTCGCCCGGAACCGGCGCTGTCGGCCCTGGTCAGGCGGCGCAGGATAGACGACCGCGAGTTAGGTCCGGTCCGGCCGGTCAGCTAAGGTAAGGCGAACCTAAGCGCGAACGTGCAGGAGCCTCGTGACCACCCTCGCCACCCGACCGGCCCCGGCCGGCGCCCAACCCCGCGCGCGTGGTGGCCGCCGGGTGGCCGTCACCGTCGCGGCCGCGCTGGCGCTGCTCCTCGCGGTGCTGGCGAGCTTCGCGCTCGGCAGCCGGTCGCTCGCCGTCGACGAGGTGTGGGGCGCGCTGGTCAGCCCGGACGGCGGCGAGGCCACCACCATCGTCCGGGAACTGCGGATGCCGCGTACCGCCCTCGGTCTCGCCGTCGGGCTGGCGCTCGCCGTCGCCGGGCTGCTCTTCCAGGCGCTCACCCGGAACCCGCTGGCCGAGCCGCGGATCCTCGGGATCAGCGCCGGCGCCTCGTTCGGCGTCGTGCTGGCCATCTCCGTCTTCGGGGTGGGCACCCTCGCCGGGTACGTCTGGTTCGGCATCGGCGGCGCGCTCCTCGCCGGCCTGCTGGTCTTCGCCGTCGCCACCAGCGCCCGCGAGGGCGCCAGCCCGGTCACCCTCGCGCTGGTCGGTGCGGCCCTCGACGCCAGCCTCGCCTCCGTGGTGTACGCGCTGCTCAGCATCGACGCCCGCACCTTCGAGGACTACCGGTTCTGGGTGGTCGGCGGGCTCACCGGCCGGGATCTCTCGGTGGCCGTCCAGGTGCTGCCGTTCGTGCTCGCCGGGCTGGCGCTGGCCGCCCTGGTCGCCCGCGGCCTGGACGCGCTCGCCCTCGGCGACGACGTGGCCCGGGGCCTCGGGCACCGGATCGGGCTGGTCCGCCTCGGCGGCGGCGCGGCCGCCGTGCTGCTCACCGGGGCGGCCGTGGCCGCCGCCGGGCCGATCGCCTTCGTCGGGCTCGCCGTGCCGCACCTGGCCCGCGCCCTGGTCGGCGCCGACCACCGCTGGACCCTGGCGGTCTCCGCGCTGCTCGGGCCCGCCCTGCTGCTCGGAGCCGACGTCGTCGGCCGGCTCGTCGCCCCGCCCGGGGAGGTGCCGGCGGGCATCGTCACCGCCCTCATCGGCGCTCCGCTGCTGGCCTACCTGGTCCGCCGCGCGAAGGTGGTGACCGCGTGACCGCCCCCGCCCCGCTGCTGGCCCACCCGGTCCGCCGCGCGAAGGTGGTGACCGCGTGACCGCCCCCGCCCGCCCCGCCGCCCCGCGGGCCGCCGAGCGGCCGGCGCGACGTCCCGCCGTCGCCGGACTGCCGGGGCGCTCGCTGGTGCGGGTCGGCCCGGTCAGCGTGCAGGTCCGCCGCCGCTCGGTGCTGGTCGCCGCCACGCTGGTCGTGCTGCTGCTGGGCGCCGGGGTGCTCAGCCTCTCCCTCGGCACCCCGTACGTCGCCCCGGCCGACGTGCTGCGCGCCATCTCCGGCGCCGGCACCCCGTACGACCTGGTGGTCTTCGAGCTGCGGCTGCCCCGGCTGGTGCTGGCCGCGGTGGCCGGCGCGGCCTTCGGGGTGGCCGGCACGCTAATCCAGAGTGTGGCCCGCAACCCGCTCGCCAGCCCGGACGTCGTGGGCATCACCCAGGGCGCCGGCCTCGCCGCCACGGTGGCCCTGACCGGCGGGGCGGCGGCCGTGCTCGTCGCGCCGGCGGCGCTGGTCGGCGGCCTGGTCGCCGCCGCGCTGCTGTTCGTCCTCGGCGCCCGGCACGGGCTGGCCGCCCAGCGGTTCGTGCTCGCCGGGGTGGCCGTCGCCTTCGCGCTGCGGGCCCTGACCGAGGTGGTCATGCTCACCGCCGACCCGATCGACGGGCTCCGCGCGCAGATCTGGCTGATCGGCACGCTCGCCGGCAAGGGTTGGACCGAGGCCCTCTGGATCGCCGGCACCCTGGTCGCGCTCCTGCCCGTGCTCGCCTGGGCCGGCTGGGCGCTGAACAGCACCGCCCTGGACGACGACACCGCCCGGGGGATCGGCCTGCGCCCGGTGGCCCGCCGGGTCGGCCTCGCCGGCACCGGGGTGCTGGCCGCCGCGATGGTCACCGCCCAGGTCGGCGCGGTCGACTTCGTCGCCCTGGTCGCCCCGCAACTGGCCCGGCGGCTGGTCCGCGCGGAGCGCCCGCCGCTCGTCTGCGCCGCGCTGCTCGGGGCGCTGCTGCTGGTGCTGGCCGACCTGGCCGGGCGGCGGCTCTTCGCGCCCACCCAGCTGCCCGCCGGCGTGCTGACCGCCGCCATCGGCGGCCCGTACCTGATCTTCCTGCTGGTCCGTGGCCGCCGGCGGTCCTCGTGATGTCCCACCCTGGCAAGGAGGCGTGATGCTCTCCACCCGCGACCTGGTCGCCGGCTACGACGAACGGACGGTGCTGGACGGGCTCGACCTCGACCTGCCCGCCGACGCGTTCACGGTGATCGTCGGGCCCAACGCCTGCGGCAAGTCCACCCTGCTGCGCACCATGGCCCGCCTGCTCACCCCCCGCCGGGGCGCGGTGCTGCTCGACGGCGCCGCCATCCGGGACCTGCCGACCCGCGAGGTCGCCCGCCGCCTCGGCGTGCTCCCGCAGAGCCCGCTGGTGCCGGAGGGGGTGACCGTCGCCGACCTGGTCGGCCGGGGCCGGCAGCCGTACCAGCGGTGGTGGCGACAGTGGTCCGAGGAGGACAGCGTCGCGGTGGACCGGGCCATGGCGCTCGCGGACGTGGCCGGGCTGGCCGGCCGGGCCGTGGACACCCTCTCCGGCGGTCAGCGGCAGCGCGTCTGGATCGCCATGACCCTCGCCCAGGACACCGAGGCGCTGCTGCTCGACGAGCCGACCACCTTCCTCGACCTGGCCCACCAGGTGGAGGTGCTCGACCTGCTGCACCGGCTGCGCGTCGAGCGGGGCCGCACCGTGGTCGCCGTGCTGCACGACCTCAACCAGGCCGCCCGGTACGCCGACCATCTGGTCGCGATGCGGGCCGGCGCCGTGGTGGCCGCCGGACCACCCCGGGAGATCCTCACCGCCGACCTCGTCCGGGACGTCTTCGGGCTCGACTGCGTGGTCGTGCCCTGCCCGGTGACCGGGGCGCCCCTCGTGGTGCCCGCGCTCACCAGCCCCTCGCTGGCCCGGCCGTCCGACACGGCCGACCTCGTCAGCTCAGCTCCGGCGGGGCTGCCGGCCCCGGCAGCCCGCCCCTCGGCCGAGGACGCGCTCACCCCGCGCACCGGCTCGTACCCCTCGAAAGGAATCTGATGCGTCGTCTCGCCGCCGCCCTCACCGCGGCGCTGGCCCTCGGCGTCGGCCTCACCGCCTGCGGTGAGAGCGACCCGGTCGCCGGCACCACCACCGGGGAGACCCGGGAGATCGTCCACGCGATGGGCACCACCAAGGTGCCGGCCGACCCGAAGCGGGTCGTGGTGCTCGACACCGACAAGATCGACACCGCGCTGTCGCTCGGCGTCACGCCGGTCGGCGCCGCCGTCGCCAGCCAGGCGAAGAGCTGGCCGACCTACTTCGGCGAGGAGAAGCTCGCCGGCATCAAGGAGGTCGGGGTGCTCACCGAGCCCGACCTGGAGGCCATCAACGCCCTCAAGCCGGACCTGATCCTGGGCAGCAAGTTCCGCCAGGAGAAGTTCTACAACGAGCTGGCCGCCATCGCGCCGACCGTGTTCACCGAGAAGGTCGGCGTCACCTGGAAGGAGAACTTCCTCCTCGACGGCAAGGCGCTGGGCAAGGAGCAGCAGGCCAAGGACCTGCTCACCGCGTACGAGACCCGGGCCAAGGAGTTCGGCGCCAAGCTGGGCGACGCCGCCAACCGCAAGGTGTCCATCGTCCGCTTCATGCCGACCGAGATCCGGGTGTACGGGCCGGACTCGTTCTCCGGCATCGTCATCGGCGACACCGGTCTGGGGCGGCCCGAGCGGCAGCTGCTGACCGGCAAGGAGGACCGGCGGATGGACCGGGTCAGCCCGGAGCGCATCGGCGAGGTCGACGGTGACGTCATCTTCGTGACCGCGTACGGCGAGCAGGCCGCCGCCGAGCAGGCCAAGGTCACCGGCGGGACGCTGTGGAAGGCCCTGCCGGCGGTCAAGGCGGGCAAGGCGCACGTCGTCTCCGACGAGATCTGGATGACCGGCATCGGCGTCGGCGCCGCCAACAAGATCCTCGACGACCTGGAGAAGTACCTCGCCGCCTGACCGGCAGCCCCCGCCAAGATCCGCGCAACTTCACCGAAGATGCTGCCTCGTGCGGCGTCGAGGCAGCACTTGCCCCGAAGTTGCGCGGATCTTGGCGTCAGCGGGCGCGTTCAGCGGGTGCGGGTGCGGGTGCGGGTGCGGAGAGCGTGGTGGAGTTCGGCGAGGAAGCCGTCGAAGTCCTCGCCGAACCGTTTTGCGGTCACGTGCAGCACGATCCAGTCCTCGCCGAGCAGGCGGTTGAGGCGTCGCCGGTCGCGGTGGAACTGCTCGGGATCGTCGTGCCAGAGCCCGTCGTATCCGACCGCGACCCGGAGATCGGGCCACGCGAGGTCGAGGCGCGCGACGAACCGGCCGTCCCGCTCGCCCACGAACCGGGTGACCGGCCTCGGTAGGCCGGCCAGCACCAGCCGGACCCGCAGCCGCGATCCCTGGACCGACTCCGCCCCCGGGTCGGCGAGCTCCGCCACCCGGAGCATGCGCTTGCATCCCCGCAGCCCGAGGCGGTCGTGCGCGCTGCCCCGCAGCTCGTCGATCTGCACGAGCCGCTGCCCGGCGAGCCCGTCCACCCGGGCGACGGCCTCCTCCACCGGGAGCCACTGCGCCAGATCCCAGCAGGTGCGCAGGGGCGTGGTCACCGGGATCCCGGTCTTGAGCCGCACGTCGGCCTCGGCAACCTCGGCGGTGCGCACGGAGAGGCCGGCCACGGGCCCGAAACGCTGCCCCACGGGCACCAGCACGTCGAGTGGCTCGGCGACGCCGACCGACCCGACACCGTAGAGCGCCGCGGCGCTGCGTCCGGCGATCGCCGCGCCCGACGGCAACACCCACCGAGCCGCCGCCAGGCGGCGCGTGCCGTGGAAGACCGGCAACCGGGCGTCGGCGTAGACGTCTCGGAACAGCGGCCGCCACGCCCTGCTGCCAGCTCGGCCCGGGTCAGCAATCCCCGGCCACCACCTGGGAGCCTCGGAAGACGCGTCCTCGCAGCTCGTGCGGGCGTCGAGGTGGAACGGGCATGCGGCAACCCCGACGGGCACCGCACGTCTCCGCAGCCCCTGCGGACACCCCTGCGGTGACATCTCACGCCAAGATCCGCGCAACTTCACGGAAGATGCGGCCTCCCGAGCGGCAGAGGCAGCAACTGACGGGATGATGCGCGGATCCTGGCATGTGGTCGATGCCGTGCGGAGGGCGGGGAGGGGAGGGGTCAGGCGGCGGTGGCCCAGATGGCCTGGAAGGCGGCCGCCTCGCCGGCCAGCCAGCGCTCGATCTGCTCGGGTCGGGCGTCGGCGGGCATGCGGTGGGCCTCGCCCCGGCGGACGTCGACCAGGAGCGGCTCGGCGTGCGGGAGCACCGCGTCCATGTGCCGGGCCATCAGGTGCAGGGTGGCGAGCACCGCCTCCGGGCTGGGCGGGGTCTCGTCGAAGTGCAGGCGGACGGCCTCGGCGCGACCGTCGGCGTGGCGTACGCCGAAGTGAGGGTTGATCTTGACGGGCAGGTCGCCGAGCATGGCGAGCGCGTCGCGGGTCTGGGCGAGGTCGACGGCCCGCGGCTCGCCGAGCGAGTGCAGCCAGGCCTTCGCGCCGGGGACGAGTGCCTCGTAGAGCGGGCGCCAGCGGGGCTTGACCACGTCGACCACCTGCTCCAGGTGTGTGCCGCCGGTGTGGAAGGCGATGTCGGCCTTGAGCGCCTTGACGAACTGACCGTGCGGGTTGAAGCCGGAGCGGCTGGCCCGCTGCTTGCGCAGGCCCCCGACGAAGGTGGCCTTGGTCGGGCCGGTGCGGTCGACGTAGCGGGTGAAGCCGAGCAGGGTGGCGTAGGGGGTGAGTGGGACGGAGGCGGGCGTGGTCACGGACGTCCTCCCAGGTCAGGAACTCGATTAGTACATACATTCTAATCGACGGGTGTGACATCGCCCAGGGAACGAAAGGGGCCGCCCGGGCATCCCGGACGGCCCCTCGAAACAAAAAGCTAGAGCTGCCCCACCGAGGTGATCCGGACGACCGCGGCGCCGGCCTCGTCGGAGGCGGCGAGGTCGACCTCGGCGCTGATGCCCCAGTCGTGGTCGCCCTCGGGGTCGTCCAGGATCTGCCGCACCGTCCACCGGTCCCGGCCCTGCTCGATCATGAGCAGCGCGGGCCCGCGCGCGTCCGGTCCCACCCCGATCCCGTCGTACGCCTCGAAGTACGGCTCCAGCGCGTCGGCCCAGGCGTCCGCGTCCCAGCCCGACGCGGCGTCGAGCTCGCCGAGGTCGTGCCAGCGGCGCAGCGCCGCCAGCTCCACCCGCCGGAACAGGGCGTTGCGCACCAGCACCCGGAAGGCGCGGGCGTTGCGGGTCACCGCCGGCGGCCGGTCCTCCAGGGACGAGGCGACCTCCGCCACGTCGGTCGGGTTGCGCAGCCGCTCCCACTCGTCGATCAGGCTGGAGTCGACCTGGCGGACCAGCTCGCCGAGCCACTCGATGAGGTCGACCAGCTCGTCGGTCTTGGCGTCCTCGGGCACGGTCTGCCGCAGCGTCTTGTACGCGTCGGCGAGGTAGCGCAGGACGAGGCCCTCGGAGCGGGTGAGGGAGTAGAACTGCACGTACTCGGTGAAGGTCATCGCCCGCTCGTACATGTCCCGCACGACGGACTTGGGGGAGAGCTGGTGGTCGGCCACCCACGGGTGCCCCTGCCGGTACATCTCGTACGCCGAGTCCAGCAGCTCCGCGAGGGGCTTGGGCCAGGTCACCTCGTCGAGCAGTTCGAGCCGGGCCTCGTACTCGATGCCCTCGGCCTTCATCGCGGCGACCGCCTCGCCGCGGGCCTTGAACTGCTGCGCGGAGAGCACCTGGCGCGGGTCGTCGAGGATCGACTCGATCACCGACAGCACGTCGAGGGCGTACGAGGGGGACGCGACGTCGAGCAGCTCGATCGCCGCGAGGGCCAGCGGCGACAGCGGCTGGTTGAGGGCGAAGTCGAGCTGGAGGTCGACGGTGAGGCGGACCCGCCGGCCGGTCTCGTCCGGCTCGGCGAGTTGCTCGACGACCCCGCCGGCGCGCAGCGCGCGGTAGATCGCGATGGCGCGCCGGATGTGCCGACGCTGGGCGGCCCGGTCCTCGTGGTTGTCGGTGAGCAGGTGCCGCATCGCGGCGAACGCGTCGCCGGGGCGGCCGATCACGTTCAGCAGCATCGAGTGGCTGACCTGGAAGCTGGAGGTCAGCGGCTCGGGCTCGGCCTCGACGAGGCGCTCGAAGGTGGGCTTGCCCCAGCCGATCGACCCCTCCGGCGGCTTCTTGCGCACCACCTTGCGCCGCTTCTTCGGGTCGTCGCCGGCCTTGGCCAGGGCCTTCTCGTTGTCGATGACGTGCTCGGGGGCCTGCACCACCACCCGGCCGATGGTGTCGAAGCCGGCCCGCCCGGCCCGCCCGGCGATCTGGTGGAACTCGCGGGCCTTGAGCAGCCGGGTGCGCACGCCGTCGTACTTGCTCAGGCCGGTGAAGAGCACGGTGCGGATCGGCACGTTGATCCCGACGCCGAGGGTGTCGGTGCCGCAGATGACCTTGAGCAGGCCGGCCTGGGCGAGCGTCTCCACCAGCCGGCGGTACTTCGGCAGCATGCCGGCGTGGTGCACGCCGATGCCGTGCCGGACCAGCCGGGACAGCGTCTTGCCGAAGCCGGAGGTGAACCGGAAGTTCCCGATCGCCTGCGCGATCATGTCCTTCTCGGCCCGGGTGCAGACGTTCACGCTCATCAGCGCCTGGGCGCGCTCCAGCGCGGCGGCCTGGGTGAAGTGCACGACGTACACCGGGGCCTGCTTGGTCTCCAACAGCTCCTCCAGGGTCTCGTGCAGCGGCGTCATCGCGTACGAGAAGAGGAGCGGGACGGGCCGCTCGGCGGAGCGGACGACGGCGGTCGGCCGGCCGGTGCGCCGGGTCAGGTCGTCGACGAAGCGGGTGGTGTCGCCCAGCGTCGCCGACATCAGCACGAACTGGGCCTGCGGCAGCTCGATCAGCGGCACCTGCCACGCCCAGCCCCGGTCCGGCTCGGCGTAGAAGTGGAACTCGTCCATGATCACCTGACCGACGTCGGCCCGGGCGCCCTCGCGCAGCGCGAGGTTGGCCAGGATCTCGGCGGTGCAGCAGATGATCGGGGCGTCGGCGTTGACGCTGGCGTCGCCGGTCAGCATGCCGACGTTGTCGGCGCCGAAGACCTCGCAGAGGGCGAAGAACTTCTCCGACACCAGCGCCTTGATCGGCGCGGTGTAGAAGGTCGTCCGGTCGTCGGCCAGGGCCGCGAAGTGCGCCGCGATCGCGACCAGGCTCTTGCCGGAGCCGGTCGGCGTATTCATGATCACGTTGGCGCCGGAGACGATCTCGATGACCGCCTCCTCCTGGTGGGGGTAGAGGTCGAGGCCGCGCTCCTTCGCCCAGCCGGCGAACGCGTCGAAGAGGGTGTCGGGGTCGGCGCTTGTCGGCAGCGCGGCGGTGAGCGTCATAGCGGGTCCCATGGTGCCTGGATCATGCCCCCGCGCGCCAACCGGCCCGGCGGGTCGAGCCTCGGATAGGGCCCCTCGCGCGACGGAACCCGTCGACAGGGCCCTTCCGCTCACGGTCGGCGGTAGATCAGGTCGAAGACCGGGCGGCCGGCCGTCAGGGCCCGGCGCTCGAACTTGGTCACCGGGCGGTGCGGCGGGCGGGGGGCGAAACCGTCGTGCGCGTTGGCCAGCCCCGGGTCGGCGTCCAGGGTCTCCCGCATCGCCTCGGCGTACTCGGCCCAGTCGGTGGCGCAGTGCAGGGTGCCGCCGGGCGCGAGTCGGGAGCGCAGCAGCGCGACGTGGGCCGGCTGGATGATCCGCCGCTTGTGGTGCCGCGACTTGGGCCAGGGGTCCGGGAAGAAGACGTGTACCGCGTCCAGCGCCGCCTCCGGCAGACCCGCGACCAGGTCCAGGGCGTCGCCCTGCGCCACCCGCACGTTGCGCAGGCCGAGCCGGTCCACCAGGTCCAGCAGGTTGGCGATTCCGGGCGTGTGCACCTCGACCGCCAGATAGTCTCGATCCGGGTCGGCGGCGGCCATCGCGGCGGTGGTGTCGCCCATCCCGGAGCCGATCTCCATCACCACCGGGGCGCGGCGACCGAACAGGCCGGCCAGGTCCACCGGCGTGCCGGGCTCGTCCGGGACGCGCAGGCCGTGGACCGGCCAGAGCCGGTCCAACGCCTCCGTCTGGCGGCTGCTCATCCGGCCGCGGCGCGGATGGAAGGTGCGGATCGTCCGGGCGGCGGGCGGCGTGGGCGCGGCGGCGGCGAGGTCGGTGGAGGTCACAACGACCCGAGCGTACGCGACGGTCGCGCCGGATCGGATGTGATGTTCGCCCGGGGATGAGAGGATCCATCCCGTACGGCAGACCGGGTGTCTGGTGTTGCCCGGCACTGCCCCAACGCGCCGGGAGGGGGCGTCGTGTCGGTGCACCGCGGCGGTCTGGCGCTGGCGACCGCGACCGTGCTCGTCGGCCCGCTGCTCGCGACCGCGCCGGCCGCGGCCGCACCCTCGACCACCGTCCTCACGACCACCGCCCGCACGGGTTCGGGCAGCCCTGTTGTCATCGGCCTCCCGGCCGGTGGGCACTTCGCTGCCGCCGGCCTCTCCGGTGCCGTCGGGCAGCCCGCGGCCCTCGGCTGGCGGGCGGAGCCCGCGCCGGTGGGCGCGCCCCAGCCCGTCCCGCCGGAGACCGCCGTCTTCGTGGAGGTCAGCCCGAGCACCGTCCAGCCGGGCTTCCTGGTCGGCATCCGGGCCAGCTGCCGGGACAACTCGATCCCCGCGACGGTGGTCTCGGACGCCTTCGGTCGGGTGCAGGTGCAGCCGCAGCGCGGGCTGTTGACGGCCGCGCCGATGGTGCGGGAGCGCACCCGGCCCGGCAACTACCGGATCAAGCTGGAGTGCCGTGACGGCGAGACCGCCTCGACCATGCTCCAGGTGGTCAAGGCGGTGAAACCCAGCCGCGGCCCGGCGACGGGCTTCGGCGGGGGCGCCGGCGGCTTCACCGGCGGGCTGCTGCTCCCCGGTGGCATCGCGTTGACCGTGACCGGCATCGTCCTCGCGGTGCTCGCGGCGCGCCGGCCCCGCTCCGTCCGTGGCGTGGCCCGACGCTGAGCCCGCCATGGCCGCCACGCCCGCCCCGCAGCCGTCCGCCGCAGCCTCGCGGCGGCGTCCGCCGCCCGGGCGCCGCCCCTGGTCGGTGCCGCTGGCCGTGCTGCTGGTGCTGGTCGGGGTCTTCGCCACCGGCGCGGGGCTCGGGCGCACCGCCGGGCCGCTCGACTGGGCCGCCGGTGCGGGGGAGTCGCGTTCGGCGCGCAGCGCAAGTGGCGCCCTGTCGGCCAGCCGGCCGGTGCGCCTGTCGATCCCGTCGATCGAGGTGTCCGCCCCGGTGGCGCCCGTGGGCCAGGCCCGGGACGGGTCGATCGGCGTCCCGCCGCTGGACCGGGCCGACGAGACCGGCTGGTACGACCGGGGCCCGACCCCCGGCGAGCCGGGCCCGGCGGTGATCGTGGGGCACGTGGACACCAAGCGCGGCCCGTCGGTCTTCTACGACCTGCACAAGCTGCGCCCCGGCGACCCGGTCGAGGTGACCCGGGCCGACGGGTCGGTCGTGCTGTTCCGCGTCGACTCGGTGGAGCACTTCCCGAAGGACCGGCTGCCGGCCGAGCGGGTCTACGGCGACGAGGGCCCGCCGGGCCTGCGCCTGATCACCTGCGGCGGCGACTGGCTCGGCGGCCGGACGGGCTACGCCGACAACGTCATCGCGTTCGCCACCCTGCTCTCCTCCCGCACCCCGTGATCCCGCTGCGCCGAGCGGGCCTGCGCGCTCGGCCGGCCGCGTCGCTGCCCGTGCGGGAGGGCAAGGCGGCGCTGCGCCGGACGGGCGCGGGTCAGGGGCGCGGCGGCACCTGCTGGACGACCTCGAACTCCAGGAGGCTGGCGCCCGAGGCGACCGGGGGACGCCGCTCGCCCGTGCCGGCGTGCGCGGCGCGGGCGGGGCCGGCCGCCCACGCCTGGTACGCCTCCTCGCTCTCCCAGCGCGTGTAGACGAAGTAGCGGTTCTCCCCGGCGACCGGGCGGAGCAGCTCGAAGCCGAGGAAGCCCGGGGAGTTCTCCACGGCGCCGGCCCGGGCGGCGAACCGCTTCTCCAGTTCCTCGCCTGCGCCGGGAGGGACGTCGATCGCGTTGATCTTCACGACTGCCATGGCTCCACCCTAGTCACGGCGGCGGGGCTCAGAACGACTCGACCGCCGGAACGAGGTCGGCGTCGACCACGATCGGGGCGTGGTCGGACGGGCCCTTGCCCTTGCGGGCCTCCCGGTCCACGTACGCCGAGCGGACCGCCCGGGCGAAGGGCGCCGAGGCGTACACCAGGTCGATCCGCATGCCCTTGTTCTGGTGGAACATCCCGGCCCGGTAGTCCCAGTAGGTGAACGGGTGTGGCCCCTTCATCGGCGTGGGCACCACGTCGGAGAGGCCCAGGTCGCGCAGCTCCGCGAGGGCCGCCCGCTCGGCCGGGGTGACGTGCGTGGAGTGGGTGAACACCTGCGGGTCCCAGACGTCGGCGTCGGTCGGGGCGACGTTGAAGTCGCCGCAGACCGCCAGCGGCAGCCCGCTCGCCAGTTCCGTCTCCAACGCGTCCCGCAGCGCCGCGAACCAGGCCAGCTTGTACGCGTAGTGCGGGTCGTCCGGCGCCCGGCCGTTCGGCACGTACACCGACCAGACGCGCACCCCGTCGCAGGTGGCGGAGATGGCCCGGGCCTCCGGCTCGGGGAAGCCCGGCTCGTCGGGGAACCCCACGACCACGTCGGCCAGGCCGACCCGGGACAGGATGGCCACCCCGTTCCACCGGCCGTCGCTGTGACTGGCCACGGTGTAGCCCAGCTCGCCCACCTCGGCCACCGGGAAGGCGCCGTCCGGGCACTTCGTCTCCTGCAGGCAGACGACGTCCGGCCCGGTGCCGGCCAGCCAGTCCAGGAGCCGGGGCAGGCGGGCCTTCACCGAGTTCACGTTCCAGGTCGCCAGGCGCATGGGTCCAGCCTGCCCCATCCGCGCCCGCGCCGCCGCGTCAGCTCCCCGGGGTGTCGCCCGGGCGGGTCTGCTCGGCCAGGAACCGCTCCAGCTCCGCCCCCAGCTCGTCGGCGGTGGGCAGCGGCGCGGCCTCCGGGGCGAGCAGGCTCCGTTCGCCCCGGCCACGCGCGAACGCGTCGTACTGCTCCTCCAGGGCCTGCACGAGCTGGGCGGCCTCGTCGGTCTGCGCGACCTGCCGGTCGATCTCGAGCCGGACCACCTCGGCCGCCGAGCGCAGCCCGTCGCGGGGCAGCAGCAGCCCGGTGCTGCGGGACACTGAGGCGAGCAGCACCTCGGCGGCGGCCGGGTACTCGGTCTGCGCCACGTAGTGCGGCACGTGGGCGGCGAAGCCCAGGGCGTCGCGGCCCAGCTCGCCGAGGCGGAACTCCAGCAGGTGCCCGACGCTGCCCGGCACCTGCACCCGCTGCAACCACGGCTCGTAGCCGGCGATCAGCTCGCGCCGGGTCGCGTGCGCGGTCACCCCGGCGGGCCGGGTGTGCGGCACGGCCATCGGGATCGCGTTGAGCCCCACGGTGAGCCGGACGTCCAGCCGCGCGGCGAGCGCGCCGACCGCGGCCACGAAGCGCTCCCACTGCAGGTCCGGCTCCGGGCCGGTGAGCAGCAGGAAGGGCGTCTCGTCGTCGTCCTGGAGCAGGTGCAGCTCCAGCGCCGGGGCGTCGTACGACTCCCAGTGGTCCTCGACGAAGGTCATCACCGGCCGGCGCGAGCGGTAATCGAAGAGCTGGTCGACGTCGAACCGGGCGATCGGGCGGGCGTCCAGCGAGGTGAGCAGCTGCTCCCTGGCCAGTCGGGTGGCGCTGCCGGCGTCGACGAACCCGGTGAGGGCCTGGATCAGGACGGGCTGACCGAGGTCGGGCAGCTCGTCGGTGAGTTCGTAGAGCTCGTGTGGGTCGAGCACCGGTGCGGACCTCCCTGGTCGTGCGTACGGGTCGCCGTGCGGGGACGGCACCCCGTTCGGGGAACGTACCCGCCATCCTCGTGCATTCCTGCCGGCGACTCCCCGGGGGTCACCGGCAGGACCAGCAATCGGGGCGTATCCCCGCAACTCCACCGTCGGGCGTCAAGCAATGGCTGCGAGGTGGACCAGCCTATCGGCCGAAAGGGTGAGTTTGGGGATCATGGGCCGAGTGCCGGTGGTACGTCCGTGTTGCGTACGCGGAGGGGCGCGCTGATCCGGCCGCGAGGTCTGCCCGGTCCGCGAGGTGCGTCCCGCCGGTCGCCCGGAACGGTCGGGGCGTCCCGCGCTCGGGGCCGATTTCGTGAAGAACGCCACCACATCACCCCAGGTCATCGCAGTTTGCGTCTGTCTAGCCTCGGCTGATGCGTGACGACCGCACCCTCGACCACCAGATCACCCCCGGTGACCCGATCGACCGTTCGGACGATACCCCCTCGCACGATCGGTCGGCCGGCATCCGCTCCGCCGGGGCGTACGCCCGGATGCTGCTGCCCGGGCCCGTCCGGGCCCGGGTCGCCCTCGCCACCGGCGTGCTGTGCTGCCTCGGCCTGGCCGCCGTCGCCGAGGGCGCCCGGGACGACTCCGCCGACGCGGCCCCCGTCGCCGCCCCGTCCGTGCTCGCCGAGCGCGCCGAGCCCGACCCGGCCTCCCGCAACCTGGAGCGCCACCCCGCCACCGCCAGCCCGACGCCCGCCAGCCCGACCCCCGCCGCCGACCCGGACACCACCCCCGCCCCGAAGAAGACCAAGCGCAAGCCCGTCGACCCCGCTCCCGTCGCCGGTCTCGACAACGCCCAGATGGAGAACGCCGAGGCGATCGTGCGCACGGGGCGGAAGATGGGGATGCCCCGGCGGGCGCTGGTGATCGCGGTCGCCACCGCGATGCAGGAGAGCAACCTCTACAACGTCGCCAGCGGCGTGCTCCCCGAGTCCCAGAACTACCCGCACCAGGGCATCGGTTGGGACCACGACTCGGTCGGGCTGTTCCAGCAGCGCTCCAGCAGCGGCTGGGGCGAGGTGGGGCAGCTGATGGACCCGGAGTTCGCCACCCGGCAGTTCCTTTCCGCGCTGGCGCAGGTGCCCGGCTGGCAGCAGATGCGGCTGACCGACGCCGCCCAGGCGGTGCAGGTCTCCGCCTACCCCGAGCACTACGCCAAGCACGAGTGGCGGGCCACGGAGGTCGTCGAGGCGATCCTGGAGGCCGGGCAGTAGTCTTCCGGCGGCCACAGTGGACGGTTGTGGTTCGGGCGTACGGGGTACAGAGGTTGTCGGACCGAGGTACACATGGAAGAGGCACCACCGACTGGAGGACGACATGTCTCTGATGCAGCGGATCAGCACCTTCCTGCGTTCACCCAAGGGTCAGCAGCTGGTCGACCGCGGCCGGCGCGAGCTGGCCAAGCCCGGCACCCAGCAGAAGCTGAAGGGCCTGGCGGCCAAGTTCCAGAACCGCCGCTGACCCCCGACGACGACCTCTCCGACCCCCCGGGAGACCCCGTGACCGATTCCGCGCCCGCCGACGGCCAGCCCGCCCAGCCCGCCGCGGGAGCGCCCCAGCCGCCGACGGTGGTGCCGGCGCCCCCGCAGGAGGTCCCGGAGGCGCCGCCGCTCAAGCTCTGGGACCGGATGCGGGAGGATCCGCAGTACGCTCCGGAGCACCTCGCCCTGGAGGCCGTGCGCCGGCTGGGGCCGGAGGCGGCGCAGTGGGCCGCGCGGGCCCGGGCCGAGCAGCCGGCCTGCTCCGCCGAGGCCCTGGCGGAGCAGGCCGTACGCAAGTTCGTCAACCACGCCCGGCTCTCCGGCGCCGTCTCGGGCGCCGCCGGGCTGCCCGGCGCCGTGATCGACGTGGGCGTGCTGGCCTGGACCCAGGCCCGGATGGTGCTGCACATCGCCGCCGCGTACGGCGTCGACCCGACGCACGCCGACCGGGCCACCGACCTGCTGGTGTTGCAGAAGGTGCACAAGGTCGCCGAGAGCGCCCGGCTCGCGCTCGGGGTGGCCGCCGGCCGGGAGCGCGCCGGCGCCCTGTTCGGCAGCGGCGGGCAGAACCCGCTCGGCAAGGTGATGCTGCGCCTGGGCGTACGACTGGCCCAGATGGCCGGCGTGCGCGCCGCGAAGCGCGTCTTCGCGAAGGTGGTGCCCGGCGCGGCGATCATCCTCGGCACCTGGGCCAACTCCTCGGCCACCAAGGACCTGGCCGCGCGCTCCCGCGCGCTCTACCGTCAGCACGGCGGCCCCGCCGTCCCCGAGCCCCGCCGGCCCTGAGCGCTCCCGGGCGCGCCGGCGCGCGGGGGCGGGGCGGCCGGCGGGTCAGGAGCCGAGGCCCGAGGCGCGCCAGGCCACGTCGGCGAGCCGGTCCTGGCCGGCGGCGTTGGGGTGGAACCAGTCCAGCGGGTTGACCAGGTCCAGGCTGAACCGCACCCGGTGCACCGCCCCGCCGTCGTACCGGCAGCGCGAGCCGTACGCCCTGCAGGCGGCGGCGAGCTGCGCGTTGTAGTCGTCGATCCGCTCCCGGACGGTCGCCCGCCGGGCCCGGTCGAGCGGGTCCGCCGACTCCGGGTTGGCCAGCAGCGCCGGGCAGACGCCCCGCTTCCACGCCCGGACCGCCCGCTTGTCGGTGTGCCCGACCTCCCAGAGCCGGTACAGGTCCGGGATGCTCACCACCAGGACCCGCGCCTTCGGCCGCCCCTGCCGCAGCACCCGCAGGCCGCGGTCCACCTCGGCGCGGAACCGCGTCACGGGCGTCATCGCCTCGATGCCGCCCCGGCACACGTCGTTGGCGCCGATCAGCACCGTCACGTGGTCGACGCGGTCGCGTACCGCCTGCTGGGCCTGCCCCTCGAGGGACGCGGCGCGGGCCCCCGGCCGGGCGTGGTTGTGGGCCCGGCCGCGGATGGCGGGGTCGCGGTCGAGCAGCCGGCGGTAGAGGCTGTCCACGCGCAGCCCGTCCCCGGTCGACCAGGAGTTGCGCTGGCACGAGGTGAGCACCAGGCAGGAGCCGAAGCCGGTGCTGATCGAGTCGCCGAGCGCCGCGATGCCGCCGGACGCTCCGGGCGACGGCGTCTGCCGGGGCGGGCGGGAGCCGGGCTCCCCACCGCCCTCGCAGGCGAGCGCGACCAGTGCCAGCAGGCAGGCGACGGCGGTGACCCAGCGTCGAGGCATCTCTTCCCCAGTCCCGCAGCGGAGAGCAACAGCGCGGTAACTCTACGCGCGGGCCGGGGCCGGATCGGCCGCTGCTGTCGGCTATGCGGCACAGACCTGTCCCGAAGCGCCTCGGCGTGCTAGCGGCCGGCGCTCCGGGCGTTCGGCACCGGATCCGCCCGGCTCGTCGGGATGCGCCGCCGGGCGTCGGCCGGTCAGCGGGCCAGCCGCCACGGCGGCGGCTGCCCGTGCAGCCACCAGTGCAGGGCCCGGGTGATCCGGGGCAGCACCAGGTAGGTCATCAGCGGCGTCAGGGTGAGGGTCATCAGCAGCACCCGGCCGGCCAGCGGCACCCCCGGCAGGAAGCGGCTGGTCAGCAGCGTCGCGGTGAGGCTGAGCGGGAAGAACGCCAGCCAGATCGTCACGGCCTGCTTCCAGCGCGGCGGGGACGGCGGCGGCACGGCCGGCTCGGCGCTGACCGGCACGGTCTCGACGTGCTCCCGCGGCGGGTCGAACCAGCCCTCGATCCCGGTGCGCCGCTCGACCCGGGTGTGCTCGACGATGCCCTGCGCGGAGGAGAGCCACCAGTGCCGCTGCGGCGACTCCTCCCACCGGCGCAACGTCTCGTGGTCGGCGAAGCGGTAGATGATGTGCCACTCGCCGGAGCCGGGCGCGCTGCGTACCCAGCCGGACCCGAGGAACCCCGGGAACGCCTCGGCCAGCGCCGTGCCGGCCCGCATCCAGGCCACCATCTCGCTGGTCCGGGCGGGATCGGTACGCCGCGCGACGGCGACGGTCACCGGCAGCGCGTGGGTCGTGGTCATGCCGACCATCCTCCCCGGCCGGAGCGGGAACGGGCGGCTCACGGCGCACGGGTGTAACGCACCTTACCGGCGGGGTGACGTGGCCCACCCGGCCCGTCGCCCGCACCGCGCGGGGCACCGGCGGGGCGGGTTAAGCCGGCCGATCGGGGGTAGGTCGGTGCAATGACGAGATCGCAGCCCCGGCGCGCCCGTGGCACGGTCGGCCACGCCTACAGCGCCCTGAACATGCGGCTCCTGCTCGCCGGGTTCGGGCTGGTCACGATGGCGGTCTTCGCGGTGCTGGCGTTCCGTGCCGACCTGGTGTGGCTGGGGGTCCTCTGCGTGGTCTTCGCGGTGGTCGCCGTGGTCGACCTGGTCATCATCCAGCGCCGCCGTGCCGCCCGCCGCCGGGAGGAGCCGGGCGCCCGCCACTCACTCTTCGAGTGACAGGAGTACGAGATGCCCATCGCGACCACCAACCCCGCCACCGGACAGGTGCTCAAGAGCTACGACCCGATGTCCGAGGAGCAGGTCGACGCCGCCATCGAGCGCGCCGACCTGGCGTACCGTCAGTTGCGCGACACCACGGTCGCGCAGCGCGGGCGGTGGCTGACCGCGGCGGCCGACCTGCTGGAGGCCGACCGCGACGAGACGGCCCGGCTGATGACCACCGAGATGGGCAAGACGTACGCCGCGGCGAAGGCCGAGGTCACCAAGTGCGCCGCCGCCTGCCGCTTCTACGCGGCGAAGGCCGCCGAGTTCCTCGCCGACGAGCCCGCCGACGCGGGGGCGGTCAGCGCCACCCGGGCGTTCGTCCGCTACCAGCCCATCGGGCCGGTGCTCGCGGTGATGCCGTGGAACTTCCCGCTCTGGCAGGTGATGCGCTTCGCCGCGCCGGCGCTGATGGCCGGCAACACCGGCCTGCTCAAGCACGCCTCCAACGTGCCGCAGACCGCGCTGCTGCTGGAGGACCTGTTCCGCCGCGCCGGCTTCCCGGAGGGGGCGTTCACCACGCTGCTGGTCGGCTCGGCCGAGGTCGACCGGGTGCTCAGCGACCCCCGCGTACGCGCGGCGACGCTGACCGGCAGCGAGGGCGCGGGCCGCTCGATCGCCCAGATCGCCGGCCGGGAGCTGAAGAAGACCGTGCTGGAACTCGGCGGGAGCGACCCGTTCGTGGTGATGCCGTCGGCCGACCTCGACCGGGCCGCCGAGGTCGCCACCACCGCCCGCTGCCAGAACAACGGCCAGTCCTGCATCGCCGCCAAGCGGTTCATCGTGCACGCGGACGTCTTCGACGCCTTCGCCGAGCGGTTCGCCGCGAACATGTCGGCCCTGCGGGTCGGCGACCCGATGGACCCCGACACCGACGTCGGCCCGCTGGCCAGCGAG
This sequence comes from Micromonospora sp. NPDC047670, assembly GCF_043204915.1. Classification (NCBI taxonomy): domain Bacteria; kingdom Bacillati; phylum Actinomycetota; class Actinomycetes; order Micromonosporales; family Micromonosporaceae; genus Micromonospora; species Micromonospora sp. NPDC047670. The sequence goes on along the minus strand of NZ_JBIDDA010000011.1, from coordinate 42,394 downwards.
GGCGGCCGCGACGAGATCCACGCCCAGGTGCGCGACGCGGTCGACAAGGGCGCCACCGTGCTCTGCGGCGGCGAGCCGCCCGCCGGCCCGGGCTGGTTCTACCCGCCGACGGTGGTGACCGACCTGCGGCCGGAGATGCGGATGTGGTCCGAGGAGGTCTTCGGGCCGGTCGCCGGTCTTTACCGGGTGTCGTCGTACGACGAGGCGGTCGAGGTGGCCAACGGCACCTCCTTCGGGCTCGGGTCGAACGCCTGGACCCGCGACCCCGACGAGCAGGAGCGCTTCGCCGCCGACCTGGACGCCGGCAACGTGTTCGTCAACGGGATGACCACGTCCTATCCGGAGCTGCCCTTCGGCGGGGTGAAGAACTCCGGCTACGGCCGGGAACTCTCCGCGCTGGGCATGCGGGAGTTCTGCAACACCAAGACCGTCTGGGTGGGCGAGGGGGCAGCCACGGCCGGCGCGGGCGCGCACGCCGAGTAGCCCTGCCCGTGCCCACCCGGTCGGGCGGCGACGGGCGGGAACAGCTTTAGCCGGACACCGTCATGGGTAGGGAGTGACGCCATGACGGTGTTCGGCTTCCACGCGTCCCACGAGCAGATCCATCCCCGCGCCCTGCTGGACGCGGTGATCCACGCCGAGCGGGCCGGCTTCGACGCCGCCATGTCCTCGGACCACTTCTCGCCCTGGAGCGAGCGGCAGGGCCAGTCCGGCTTCGCCTGGTCCTGGCTCGGCGCCGCCCTCCAGGCCACCAACCTGCCCTTCGGCGTGGTCAACGCGCCCGGCCAGCGCTACCACCCGGCGATCATCGCGCAGGCGATCGGCACCCTCGGCGCGATGTACCCGGGACGGTTCTGGGCCGCGCTGGGCACCGGCGAGGCGAGCAACGAGCACATCACCGGCGACGGCTGGCCGCGCAAGGACGTCCGCGCCGCCCGGCTGCGCGAGTGTGTGGACGTGATCCGCGCGCTGCTGGCCGGCGAGGAGGTCAGCCACGACGGCCTGGTCCGGGTCGACCGGGCGAAGCTGTGGACCCGGCCCGAGCAGCCGCCGGCACTGATCGGCGCGGCGGTCAGCGTGGCCACCGCCCGCTGGTGCGCCGAGTGGGCGGACGGGCTGATCACCGTGAACGCGCCGACCGCGCACCTGCGGCAGATGATCGACGCGTACCGGGACGCCGGTGGGCGCGGGCCGCTGCACCTGCAGGTGCACGTGAGCTGGGCGCCGGAGCAGGCCGAGGCCGAGCGGATCGCGTACGACCAGTGGCGCAGCAACGTCTTCGCGCCCCCGGTCTGCTGGGACCTGGACACCGCCGAGCACTTCGACGCGGTCTCGGCGCACGTGCCGATGGAGAAGGTCCACGAGGTCGTCAACGTCTCCGCGGACCCGGGCCGGCACGTCGGTTGGCTGGAGGAGTACGTGGGCCTCGGCTTCGACCAGATCGCCCTGCACCACGTCGGGCAGGAGCAGCGGGACTTCATCGACACGTTCGGCGCCCAGGTGCTGCCCAAGGTGCGCAACGCCGGGTGAGCGGGGGTGCCCCTAGGCTCGTCCCCCATGGAAGCTCTGTTCGACGTCGTCGTCTTCCTGGCGATCGCGACGCTGGGTGCGGCCCTGGCCCGCAAGCTGGGCCTGCTCGCGCCGATCCTGCTGGTGGTGCTCGGCCTCGTCCTCGCCTTCGTGCCGGGCTTTCCGCAGGTGCGGCTCGACCCGGAGCTGGTGCTCGTGGGCATCCTGCCGCCGCTGCTCTACGTCGCGGCGCTCGAAACGTCGGTGCCGGCGTTCCGGCTCAACCTGCGGCCGATCCTGCTGCTGGCCGTCGGGCTGGTGATCTTCACCGCGTTCGCGGTCGGCCTCGTCGTACACCTGATGCTGCCGGCGGTGCCGTTCGCGATCTGCCTGGCCCTCGGCGCGGTGCTGGCGCCGCCGGACGCGGTCGCCGCCACGGCGGTGGCCCGGCGCATCGGGCTGCCCCGGCGGGTGGTGACGATCCTGGAGGGGGAGAGCCTGCTCAACGACGCCACCGCACTGGTGCTGCTGCGGATCGCCACCATGGCCACCGTCGGCGGTGCGGTCGGCGTCACCGAGGTGGCCGTCGAGGTGGTCACCGCCACGGGCGGCGGCATCGCGATCGGCGTGCTCGGCGTGGTGGTCTTCGGCTTCCTGCACAAACGCGTCACCGACCCGCTGCTGGACAACGCGCTGTCGCTGATCATCCCCTTCGCGGTGGCCTTCGCCGCCGAGGCGGTCCACGCCTCCGCCGTGGTCGCGGTCGTGGTGACGGGCCTGGGACTCGGGCACAAGCTGCCCCGGCTGATGTCGGCCGCGTCCCGGCTCCAGGTCGGGGCGTTCTGGCGGCTGACCCGGTTCCTGCTGGAAGGGCTGGTCTTCCTGCTGGTCGGCCTCCAGTTGCCGCAGGTGCTGCGGGAACTCGACGAGCCGGCCGGCTTCCTGGCCGCGATCACGGCGGCGGTGCTGGTGACCGTCTTCCTGACCCGGTTCGTCTGGCTCTTCCCGGCCACCTACCTGGCCCGGCTGGTGCCCAAGGTCCGCAACCGGGAGCCAGCGCCGTCGCCGCGCTACCCGATCGTGCTGGGCTGGGCCGGGATGCGCGGGGTGGTCACCCTGGCCGCCGCGCTGGCCCTCCCGCTCACCCTCGCCGACGACCGGCCGTACCCGCGCGCGCTGTTCGTCTGGCTGGCGTTCGCGGTGATCGTGGTGACCCTGGTGGCGCAGGGCGCCACCCTGCCGATGGTCGCCCGGCGGCTCGAACTGCCGCCCGACGACCCGGTGCAGGACGCGCTCTCTGCCGCCGGCGTGCAGCAGCAGGCCAGCCGGGCGGCGCGGGAGCGCCTCGACGCGCTGGCCGACACCGCCCCGGCGGCCGTCGTCGAGCGGCTGCGCCGGCTGCTGGACGACCGCACCAACACGGCCTGGGAGCGTCTGGGCGGCGCCGCGCGGGAAACGCCGTCGCAGGCGTACGGTCGCTTGCGGCAGGAGATGATCGACGCCGAGCGGGAGGTGTTCCGGGCCGCCCGGGACTCCGGTCGCATCCCCGAGGAGGTGCTGGTGCGGGCGTACCGGGACCTGGATCTGGAAGAGTCGTTGCTGCGCCGGGAGGTCGTGGAGTGAGTTGTCAGCACCTGACCGGGGCGGGCGACGCCGCCCCGGAGACCACCGACGCGTGCCCGGAGTGCGTGGCCATCGGCAACGACGACTGGGTGCACCTGCGGTCCTGCCTCACCTGCGGGCACGTCGGCTGCTGCGACTCCTCGCCCTACCAGCACGCCACACAGCACTTCGCCGCCACCGCGCACCCGGTGATGCGGTCGATCCAGCCGGGGGAGACCTGGCGCTGGTGCTTCGTGGACGAGGAGATCGGCTGAGCCCGCGCCCGGAGCCGGACGGCGCGCGAAGTCAGGGCAGGCGGCGGGCGAGGACCTGCCCGGGCCACGGGTCGCGGCCCGGCCGCTCGACCGTGAACGGGTCGGTGGGGGTGAAGCCCTGTCGCTCGTACCAGCGGACCAGCGCGCCGTCCCCGCCCGCGTAGCAGTCGACCCGGAGCAGGCCGAGGCCGCGCCCACGGGCCAACTCCGCGGCGTGGGCGAGCAGCCGGCCGCCGATCCCCGAACCGCTGTGCGCCCGGTCGGTGACCAGCAGGTTGACGTACAACTCGGGCTCGGTGGCCGGCGGCACGTACTCCGTCGCCGCGCCCACCACCAGCGCGCCGACCGGCCGGTCGGCGAGCATCGCCAGCCACAGCCCGCCACTCGTCGCCCAGGCGTCGGCCTGGGCGATCCGCCGCGGATCGGTGGAGGCCGGCTCGGTGCCCCACTGGCCGGTGCGGCCGCGCGCCACCAGCCAGGCGGTCGCGTCGTCGAGCAGCCGCAGCACGGCGGGCGCGTCGGCCGGGCCACCGGGACGCAGGGTGGGACTCCGCTGCTCGGTCATGGTGGGCATCGTGCTACAGCGGCGAGCGTCGATTGCCGCCGCGGTCGTGCGCCGGCAGGGAGGCGTCCCGCGCGGGCCGGCCACACCTCGACCGCCGCCACCGCGAATGCGCGGCGCCCGCCGCCGGACCGGTCGGCGGGGCCGGTCAGCGCGGCGAGGTGCCGGGGGCCGGTCAGCGCGGCGGTTGTCGGGGGTCGTCCGGCGTGGCGGGGCCGGTCAGCGCGGCGAGTCGCTCGGTGGCCAGGCAGGAGATCAGACAGCGTTCCTTGTGGTCCCCGACCAGCCGCGCGGTCCAGTCCGTGAAGCCGCCGTCGCCGAGTTCGACCTCGTCCGCGCCGTCCCCGGCGGTGATCCGCAGCGCGGCGTCGACGTAGTAGCCCCGGCCGCGTCGGCGTTCCGGCTCGTCCACCACCGGCACGGCGGACGGGGCGAGCGCCGGCCGGACGGTGTCAGCGATCCGCTCCGCGACGACCGGGCTGTCGAACACGGTCAGGCGCAGGCGCGCCGCCGCCCCGGGCGCCAGGGCGGCGAGCACCCGCTGCCAGTAGGCCAGGTGCAGGGTGAGCAGCCGGGCCTGGGTGCTGCCCGAACCGCTGTCGCGGGCGCTGGAGACCAGCGCGAGGAGCCGGAAGTGCGCCGAGGCTCCCGGCCCGAAGTCCTGCGCCCGCAGCACCCGGTGGCAGGCGGCCAGGTGGACCGCGCCGTCGGCCCGCCGTTCCCGGCGGCGGACCGCGGCCTCGATCGCGAGGGCATTGGTGGGATCGCTGAGCACCTCGGTGAGCCGGAGAGTGGTGACGATCCGGTTCTGGCTCACCGGCGCGACCGCGGCGCAGGTCCCGAGCGGCGCGACGGGGGAGAGGTCGACGCCCGCGAAGTCGTCCGGCAGCAGTTCCCACAGGCGGGCCTCCACGCGGGCCAGCGTGCGCGGGTCGGCCGCCGCCGGGCGGGTGAACCGGTCCGTTCGCCAGCGGCGGACCAACTCCGCCGGGCGTACCGCCGCCGCCCGGTCGCGGGCCACCGCCAGCAGCAGCGTGCGCAGGTCGGCCGGGGCCAGGCCGGCCAGCGCGGCCCGGGCGCCGTCGGGCAGCCGCCCCCACACCCGCCGCTCCGCGTCGTCCATGCCGGCCACCATGTCGTACGCCCGAACGCCCCGTCCACCGAAATCGCCGGGCGGTCGACTCGGTCAGGTCGGGGCGGGCAGGCGACGACTTCGGGGAAGTAGTGCTCTCCCGCTGTGGGGAGACCACCACTTCCCCGATGGTGCGCGACCGTGGCCCGGGCGGGCCGCGCGATCGCCCGGCCGGGCCGGCGGTGGAGCGCCGGGCCCGGCCGGGCGGGGCGGGTCAGGAGAGCGTGCAGGCCGCGCCGTTGACGGTGATCAGGCCGGGCGCCGGATTGGCGCCGCCACCCGTCACCGCGTTGAAGCCGAAGGTCACCGTGCCGCCGGGGGCGATCCGGGCGTTGTACGACTCGTTCCGCGCGGTCACCGTGGCCCCGGCCTGCGTCACCTTGGCCAGCCACGCCTCGCGTACCTTCTGGTCGCCGGTGAAGGCGAACCTCGCGGTCCAGCCGTCGACGGCGGTGGCGCCCGTGTTGCGGATGGTCACCTGGCCGGTGAAGCCGGCGCCGCCGTGCCAGGCGCCGTAGTTGGTGTACGTGGCCGTGCAGGTCGGCGCGGGCACCGCCCCGGCGTCACCCTGGTCGGCGAGGAACGAGGCGATCCAGGCCAGCGCCGAGTTCCAGTTGATCGCCACCTCGTTGGTCGCGTACGAGTTGATGTCGTCGACGTAGCAGAACATCGGCTTGCAGCCGGCGAGCAACTTGGCGGCGAACGGGTCCTGCAGGGCGGCGTTCGGGCCACCGGCCAGCGAGCCGGCGGGCGGCCTCGGCAGGTCCGGGTCGAGTTGGTGGCCGAAGATGCGGCTGTGCTGGTTCTCGGCCGCGTGCTCGCCCCACCCGGTCACGTACGAGATGTTCAGGGCGTTGCGACCGAGGACGTAGTCCATCGCCTGCACCGCCCCGTCCCGGTACTTCGCGTCCCGGGTCAGGTCGAAGGCGGTGGCCAGCACGATCGCGTTGTTGATGACGTTGCTGTTGCCGCCCCAGAAGTAGCTGCCCGGGTCGCCGGGCATCGGCAGCCCGTACGCCTGCCGGCCCAGCTCGGCGAGGTGGGCGTCGGCGGCGGCGGTGACCGAGGCGCGGATCCGGCTCAGCTCGGCGGCCGGCAGCCCGTTCGGCACGGTGGCGAGGTCGAGCCGGCCCAGCGCGGCGACACCCTGCCAGCCGAACCCGCGCGGGTCGAAGACGTCCCCGGTGTGGTGCGGCGACGCGGTCAGGTCCGCCAGGTACGCCTGCTCGCCGGTGGTCAGCCACAGCTCGACGGCCGCCCAGTAGAACTCGTCGGTGACGTTGGTGTCGTCGTACGCCCCGCCGCCGGTGCTGTCGGTGGGGCTGGCGTACCGCGCCGGGTTGGCCTTCGCCGCGGCGTAGGCCGTCTTCGCCGCGGTGTCGCAGCGCTTCGCGAAGGTCGCGTCGTAGGGGGCGAACAGCCGCGCGCACTGGGCGGCGACGGCGGCCAGGTTGAGGGTGGCCGCCGTGGACGGCGGGTGCAGCTCACGCGGCTCGGGGTCGTCGTGCGGGGCCAGCGGCAGCCCGGTCCAGTTCCGGTCGTGGATCTTGTGGTGCGCCATGCCGGCGAGGGGTTTGCCGGCCGGCACCTGCATCCGCAGCAGGAACTCCAGCTCCCAGCGGGCCTCGTCGAGGACGTCCGGCACGCCGTTGTCGCGCTCGGGGACCCGCAGCGTGCCGTCGCCGAGGGCGGCGCCGTGGCCGGCGCTGGCCGCCGTCCTGGTCCGCTCGAAGGTGTTCAGCAGCTGGTAGGTGGCGATGCCGCCGTTGACCACGTACTTGCCGTGGTCGCCGGCGTCGTACCAGCCGCCGCGCACGTCGAGGGAGTAGTCGCAGACGCCCGGCTGGCAGGGCACGGAGGTGTCGCCCTGGTTGGGCGCGACGCCCAGGTGCCCGGCCGGGCGGGCGTACTCGGCGCCGATCAGGTCGCCGTCGATGGCGATGCCGCTGCGCTGGGCGTAGAAGAACTGGAGGGAGTCGGAGCGCAGCCGGTCGTAGAGGGCGCCGGAGATGTCGAAGGGGTGGCTGGTCTCGCCGTCGACGACCAGGGTCAGTCCCGATCCGGGGGTCCGGTACGACGAGAAGTCGACCGTCTGCACGTTCTGCCCGGAGGCGGCGTCGACGCCGCGCGGGGTGGTGGTGCCGCTGGCGAGGACCGCGCCGCCGGCCGACCGGAGCTGCCAGGGCAGGGCGTCGGTCGCCGACGTGACGACGGTGGCGTTCTTCGGCCCGCCGGGCAGGTAGCCGACCTGGTTGACCCGCACCCGCGGCCCGGTGTCGGGCACGTACGGCTCGGGCGGGTCGCCGCCGCGCAGCGAGACGTCGTCCAGGCAGACGGTCTGCTCGGCCGCGCCGCCGCCGACCTGGAAGATCAGCTGGGCGGCCGGGTTGCCCTCGGCGACCGTGAACGTCTTCTCGACCCGCTGGGCGGTGCCACCGGCGGCGGCGTCCACGCTGGCGTACGTGGTGTAGGGGGCGCTGCCCAGTTGCAGGACGGCCTTGACCGCCGTGCCGGGCGTGGCGGAGACGTCGAAGCCGAGGGTGTACTCGGCCCCGGCGACCAGCGGCACGCCGTCCTGGCCGATGCCGGCGTCCCAGGGGTTGGCCAGGCCGCCGGGGACCGTGGTGCAGAGCCGGCCGTCGGTCACCCCCAGCGGGCCGGTGCCGTAGGAGAACCAGGGGGACACGCCGGCGCTGAAGTCGCCGTTGTCGATCTGTTCGGGGGCGTCGGGGGGCGGCTCGGCGTGGGCCGCGCCGGCGGTGGCGCCGGTCAGGGCGATGGTGGTCGCGGCGGCGAGCAGCGCCAGGCGGCGTCGGGATGGCGTCACGGGTGGTCCTTCCGGACGACTGCGGGGGACGGGGTGTGGCGGTGGCGCGGTGGCGGCAATGCTGGGAGCGCTCCCAGATATGGCCCCGATGTTTCCAGTGCTCCCGGCCCCTGTCAATCGATCCGGCTGGATGACCTGTGGTGCCCGCGAAGGGCCGGCGACAGTGAGATTCGCCGCGCGACGCGCCGAGGTCCTGATCTCCTAGAGACAATTGCGCCCTCGGCCTGGCAGGCTGCCACCCATGACCCTGAAGCTACGTTCCGTGGGAACGAGCGACCGTGGGCTGATCCGCAGTGGGAACCAGGACGCCCTGCACGCCGGCACCTGGCTCGTCGCCGTCGCCGACGGCATGGGCGGGATGGCGGCCGGCGACCTGGCCAGCGCGATCACCATCGACGCGATCGCTCCGCTGGACGTGGAGACCCCGGAGGACGCGCTGGTGGCCGCGCTGCAGAGCGGCATCGAGCTGGCCACCGCGCGGATCCGCCAGGCGGTCGCCGAGGATCCGGAGCGGCAGGGCATGGGCACCACACTGACCGCCCTGCTCTTCGCCCGGACGGGCAGCTGCCTGGCCCTCGCCCACGTCGGCGACTCCCGCGCCTACCTGTTCCGAGAAGGGGTGCTCAAGCAGATCACCCGGGACGACACGTTCGTGCAGCTGCTCGTCGACCAGGGGGTGATCACCCCCGACCAGGCCAGCAGCCATCCCCGCCGGGCCGTGGTGACCCAGGCGTTGCAGGGCGACGAGGTGTCCCCGGCGTACGCGACGATGGTGCCCTGGGCCGGCGACCGCTGGCTGCTGTGCAGCGACGGCCTGTCCAACGTCGTCCGCCCGGACACGCTCGCCGAGGTGCTCGCCGAGCACCCGGACCGCGCGGAGTGCGCCCGCAGGCTGATCGACCTGGCACTGCGGGCCGGCGGGCCGGACAACGTCACGGTGGTCATCGCCGACGTGGTCGAGGAGTGAGCGAGCCTTCGCGGGCGAGCCGACCGGCTCGGCGCCCGGAGCCTCATGACGTCGGCGAGCGCGGGGGCCGCGACGGCGCGAGGCCGGGTCAGCGCCGGCGCGGGGTGGCGTGCCGGGTGGGCGCGGCCGTGGTCGGGTCCTCCGGCCATGGGTGACGCGGGTAGCGTCCGCGCAGCTCGGCCCGCACCTGCGGATAGCCGGTGCGCCAGAAGGACGCCAGGTCGGCGGTGACCGCCACCGGCCGCCCGGCGGGGGAGAGCAGGTGCAGCAGCACCGGCACCCGGCCGTCGGCGACCCGCGGCGCGTCGCGCCAGCCGAACGTCTCCTGGAGCTTCACCGCGAGCACCGGCGCCGCCGGGTCGGCGTAGTCGATCCGGATCCGGGAACCGCTCGGCACGGTGATCCGTTCCGGGGCGACCTCGTCGAGCCGCGTCGCCAGCGACCACGGCAACAGCCGGCGCAGCGCCCCGGCGACGTCGACCCGGGCCAGGTCGGCCCGGCGGCGGGCCGTGGCCAGCTCCGGGCCGAGCCAGGCCGGCGCGTCGGCGAGCAGCGCCCCGTCGCTGACGTCGGGCCAGTCGCCGCCCAACGCGTGCCGGCAGAACGCCAGCCGCCCGCGCAGCGCCAGCGCCGCCGGGGTCCAGGTCAGCAACCCGAGGCCGCCGCGGCGCAGGCCGGTCAGCAGGGCCGCCGCCACCTCGTCCGCGCCGGGCCGGGCCGGCCGCTCGGTCAGCTCGATCGCACCCAGCCGGACCACCTCGCGGGCCACCACGTCCTCGCCGGACCAGCCGACCTCCCGCTCGGCGCGCAGCAGCGGCCCGCCCGCCTCCCGGGCGGTCGCCTCGTCGAGCGGGGTGGCCAGCCGCACCCGGGCGGCCGGCGCGCCGGGGGCACGGTCCGCCACGGCCACCGCCAGCCACTCGGCGCCCGCCAGCCCCGACCCGCGCGCCAGCTCCGCCGCGGTCCCGCCGCTCATCAGGTACGCCGAGCCGCCCGGTCGCCGCGCCCGGGCCAGCCGCTCCGGGTGGGCCAGCCCGACCAGCAGCCCGGCGGCCAGGTCGTCGGGCAGGTCGCCCCGGCGCGGGTTCTCGACCGGGTCGAAGCCGGCGGTGGGTCGCGTACCGCCGGCGCTCCCGGCCGCCGCCGCGTCGGCCCCGGCGGTCCGGGGTGCCCGGCCGGGCCGCCTCGCCGTCGCCGAGGGGGCCTCGGGCAGGGCGGCGCGCAGCCGGCGTACCTCCGATCGCCAGCGGGCGGTGGCGCCCGGGTCCGTGCCCGCGCGCAGCCGGCGCCAGGCGGCGACCAGGTCGTCGCCCGGCCCGGCGACGGTGTCCTCGGCGAGCAGCGCCACGACCTCGGCCGCGCGCTCCGCGCCCACCCGGGGCGCCCCGTCGAGCAGCGCCCGGGCGAGCCGGGGATGCGCACCGACGGCGGCGATCGCCCGGCCCCGGTCGGTGATCCGGCCCTGCCCGTCGACCGCGCCGAGGGTGGCGAGGGCGTCGCGGGCCACCGCCATGCCCGCCGGCGGGGGCGGGTCCGGCAGGGCCAGCCCGGCGCCGTCCGGCGACCCCCAGGCGGCCAACTCCAGGGCGAAACCCGTCAGGTCGGCGGTGGCGATCTCCGGCTCCGGCTGTGCGGCCAGCCGTTCGTGGGTGGCCGCCGACCAGCAGCGGTAGACGTGTCCGGGTGCCTCCCGCCCGGCCCGGCCCGCCCGCTGGGTCGCCGCCGCCCGGGACACCGGCACGGTGACCAGCGCGCCCAGGCCGCGGGCCAGGTCCAGCCGGGCCACCCGGGACAGCCCGGCGTCCACCACCACCCGGACCCCCGGCACGGTCAGGCTGCTCTCCGCCACCGAGGTCGCCAGCACCACCCGCCGCCCGTCGGCCGGGCGCAGCGCCGCGTCCTGGTCGGCGGCGCGCTGCCGGCCGTGCAGCGGGAGGAGCGCGACCGCGTCGCGCAGATCGGCCAGCCGGCCCGCGACCGCGGCGATCTCGCCGGCCCCGGGCAGGAAGACCAGCACGTCACCGTCGCGCTCGCGCAGCGCCCGGCGCACCGTCGCCGCGACGTGGTCGAGCAGGCCCCGATCGACCGGGCCGGCGCCGGGCGCGACCACCGGCCGGGGCGGCGGCGCCCAGATCCGGGTCACCGGGTGCAGTGCCGAGGACGCCCGGACGATCGGCGCGGCGCCGCCCGCGCCGCCGAGCAGCGCGGCGAACCGGTCCGCCTCGGGGGTGGCCGACATCGCCAGCAGCCACAGGTCGGGCCGGAGCGCGGCCCGGGCCTCGACCGTGAAGGCGAGCGCCAGATCGGCGTCGAGGTGCCGCTCGTGGCACTCGTCGAGCAGCACCGCGCCCACCCCGGCCAACTCGGGGTCGCGGTGCAACCGGCGGACCAGCAGGCCGGTGGTGACGACCTCGACCCGGGTACGCGGACCGCCGCGGCGCTCGCCGCGCACGGCGTACCCGACGCGCTCGCCGACCGGTTCGCCGAGCAGCGCGGCCATCCGGCGCGCCGCCGCGCGGGCGGCCACCCGGCGGGGCTGGGCGACCAGCACCCGGCCGGTCACCTCGTCGGCCACGGCCAGCGGGGCGAGGGTGGTCTTGCCGGTGCCCGGCGGGGCCACGAGCACCCCGGTCCCGGCCGCGCGCAGCGCCGCGACCAGCCGGGGCAGCACCGGCCGCACGGGCAGGTCGAGGGGCACGTCCGAGAGCACGGCCCAGTCTCGCACCGCCCGCCGCGGCTCAGGCGGGGCGCACCCCGTCGAGGCCGTCGACGAAGGCCCGCCAGGCCGGCGCGGGGAACGCCAGCACCGGACCGCCCCGGTCCTTGCTGTCCCGGACGGCGATCCGGCCCTCGACGCCGGCGACCTCCACGCAGTTGCCGTTGCCCACGCTACGGCTGCTGGTGCGCCACCGGGCACGGGTCAGGTCGAGCGCGGTCATCGCGGTACCCCCGTCTGTGCGGCGTGCCGCGTCAGCGGTCACGCAAAGTAACGAGAAGCTTCCGTCAGGCGCGCCAACGACGCCTCCGGACCGAGTGCCAGCCGGCACAGCTCCTCGTGCACAAGGCTATACCCGCGCACGTGCTCGGCCCCCTCCAGAGCCAGTCCCATGGTGAGGTTTTCCAGGTAGACCACGGTGGCGTCGGCGGCGTCGGCGAACGTGAGGACGACGTACGGCGCGTTCATCGCCGGGTGCCCCCCGGCCGAGAACGGAAGTACCAGGAGCGTCACGTTCGGTAGTTGAGCGACCTTCGCGAGATGGGCCATCTGGTCGGCCATCACGGCGTTGCCGCCGATCGGGCGGCAGAGCACCGCCTCGTTGAGCACCACCGACAACTCGACCGGACTGTCGCGGTGCAACACGTTCTGCCGGTGCAGCCGCGCGGCGACCTTGCGTTCGATACCGTCCTCGCCCGCGGTGCGCCGGAAGACCTCCCGCGCGTACGCCTCGGTCTGCAGCAGCCCGGGCACCGCCTCGGCCTCGTACGTGCGCAGCGTCGCCGCCTCCGCCTCCAGTCCGACGTAGAACTCGAACCACTCCGGCAGCACGTCGCTGTAGTTCTGCCACCAGCCGCGCTGCTGCGCCCCACGGGCGATCTCGATGAGGGCCTCCGCGTCCGCCCCCGTCACCTCGTACAGGGCGAGCGCCGCCCGCACGTCGCGCGGCTTGATGCCGATCTGCGCGTTCTCGATGCGGGACAGGTTGCTCTTGGACATGTCCAGTTGCCGGGCGGCGACGTCCAGGGTCATCCCGGCTCGCTCGCGCAACTGGCGGAGTTCCCGGGCGATGCGGCGTCGGCGGACGGTGGGGCTCGCGGTCACCCTCCGAGTCTGTCACGACAAGATCCGCAGGTCGCATGAGCACAGGGTGCAACTTCCATTGATGGGAGTGCGTTGCGGATCGTGCGGGTGGGGCCGGAGGAGGCGCGGCCGTTCGCGGGGCCCATCGCCGAGGCGTTCACGGCCATCGACGCCACCCGGGCCGGCCGCTGAACGACGACGGCCGGGCCACCTGCGAGGTGACCCGGCCGTCCGCCGAATGGCTGCCGTGGGTCGGACACGGCGAGGGCCGGGCCCGCCGGCCCGGCCCTCGCCCACCACCCTCTAGTACGTGCCGTCGAGCTGCCCTCGCAGCTTGGTCAGCGCGCGGGCCAGCAGCCGGGAGACGTGCATCTGCGAGACGCCGATCTGCTCGGCGATCTGCGACTGCGTCAGGTTGCCGTAGAACCGCAGCGTGAGGATCTTCTGCTCCCGCTCGTCCAGGGTGGCCAGCGCGGGCCCGAGGGCGACCCGCAGCTCGGCCAGCTCGAACTCGCCGTCCTCGCCGCCGAGCATGTCGCCCAGCTCCGTCGCGCGGTCGCCGTCGCCCGTCGGCGTCGAGAGCGAGACCGCGTTGTAGGCGCGGGCGCCCTCCAGGCCCTCCAGGACCTCTTCCTCGGTGAGCTTGAGGTGGGCGGCGATGTCGGCGACCGTCGGCGAGCGGCCGAGGGTCTGCAGCAGCGAGCTGTTGGCGTCGGAGATGGCCAGCCGCAGCTCCTGGAGGCGGCGCGGCACCCGGATGTCCCAGGTGCGGTCGCGGAAGTGCCGCTTCAGCTCGCCGATGATGGTCGGGATGGCGTAGCCGGCGAAGTCGACGCCCCGGGAGGGGTCGAACTTGTCGATCGCCTTGATCAGGCCGACGGCGGCGGTCTGGGCCAGGTCGTCGGTGGGCTCGCCGCGACCGCTGTAGCGGTGGGCCAGGTGGTTGGCGAGCGGCAGCCAGGCCTCGATCGCCTTGTCGCGCAGGGCGGCGCGGGACGGGTGGTCGGCCGGCAGCGCGGCCATCGCGTTGAGCAGGTCGGCGGCGCTGTCGGTGAGCGCTCGCGGGTCGAGCTTCTCGGTGGTGTCCGGCGTCGCTGTGGCCGTCTGCTCGCTGATCGTTGGCGCGGTCATGGGTGGTCCTCCCTGCACCTCGTCCGCGGATAAAAGACGTGACGCTTTGGTTTAGCTTCAGATGTACGTTCGGAAGTCACCTTAGCCCGATCGGTCCGAGGAAATCTAGCCGAAAGTACGATGTACTCAAGGGATTTTCGCCTGCATAGGCGGCGCATGGGGCAAATCTCCATCGTATTGTGAGGCCGGTTACGCCACGCGGACGGTCAGGCGATGCCGACCAGACATCGACGTACGGGAGTCCGGGAGGGTCGCGGGCCCGGCCGAGCGGTCCGCCGGGCGCGGACGACCGGCCGTCAATGTCGGCTTTCCGTCGTTGTCCCGTACACGGGACCGGCCGTAGCGTGCGGGTACATCCCTTTCGGAGGTGCCGTGCTCGACCCCGCCGCCCCCCAGCTCGTCCTGAACAGCCGCACGCTGTTCTTCAGTTGGCTGCCGGCGGATCCGGACGCGGTCGCGGCGCTGGTGCCGCCCGGGCTGACCCCGCACCCGGACCGCCAGGTCTTCATGAACCAGTACGTCGTCGACGACGAGAGCCAGACCTCCGGGTTCGGCGCCTACTCGCTGACGTACCTCGGGGTGTGCCTGGCCGGCGTCGACGCGCCCGGCGGACGCAGCCCCGGCGGCTGGTGGACGCACTACGTGACCTCGAGCGAACGGATTCGCGACTACGCCGCCGCGCGCGGCGCCCCCGCGGTCGTCGGCCGCACCGGGATCGAGAGCCACGGCGGGAACCTGGTCGCCGAGACGGAGATCGGCGGCGTGCCGCTGATCCGGGCGCGCTGCCAGGTCGGGGAGACGGACCAGACGATCACCAGCGGCCACCACCGCTACTTCACCGCCCGGGACGGGCAGTTGCTCAGCGCCGTGTACCCGTTCGTCGCCGAGCCGGTGAACCCGTTCGTGATCGAGTCGGTGGAGTTCCTGGACCCGGGGCACCCGCTCTACGCGCTACGCCCGGAGAATCCGCTCACGATCGGCTTCGGCTTCTTCTCCCCGCGCGCCTCGTTCGCCTACCCGGGCGGCCTGACCGTACACACTCCGGACCCCGGCGTCGCGGCCGGGCGCGCCCGGACCGGCGCCGTCTCCGTGTCGGCGTAGCCGCCTCACCAGGTGCCCGCCCGGCGTGCCCGCAGCGGTCGCCCGTCGGGGTCGTACACCAGCCGGTAAGCCGGCAGCGCCCAGGCCCGGGTGTACCAGGACAGCCGCTCCGGCCGGTGCGGCAGCAACCGGCCCGGCGGCCGCGGGCCGACCCGCCCGGAGTCGTGCCACCGGCGCAGCGCGTCAGCGGCGGCGGTGATCGCCGCCACGGCGTCGGCCGGGTCGAGCAGGTCGGCGTCCTCGCCGCCGTCGGGGTCGCGGTCCAGGTGCTCGCGCCACAGCCGCAGCCGCAGTTCCCGGGCGAAGACCCGGGCCCCGTCGCCGAGACCGGCCGGGTCGGCCGGCGCCCGGCCGTCGCGGGTGTCGTCCAGCACGGCGCAGGAGAGCTCGCTGTCGTGGGTCCAGGACCGGCGGTTGAAGTTGTCGCTGCCGACGCTGGCCCAGACGTCGTCGACCACGCACACCTTGGCGTGCACGTAGACCGGCGTGCCGGCGTGGTTCTCCACGTCGAAGACGTGCACCCGGTCCGGGGCCGCCCGCTCGCACAGTGACAGCGCCTGCTCGCGGCCGACGGAGTTCGGCGGCAGCGCCAGCCGGCCGTCCACGTCCGGATAGCGGGGGACGACGGCGACCAGGTGCAGGTCGGGATTGTCCCGCAGCGCGCGGGCGAAGAGGTCGGCCACCTCCGTGGACCAGAGGTACTGGTCCTCCAGGTAGATCAGCCGGCGGGCCCGGCGGACCGCCTTGGTGTAGCCGCGGGCCACCGTCCGCTCGCCGTCCGGGGCGAAGGAGTAGCGGGGGCGGACCGTCGGGTAGGTCCGCAGCACCTGCACGTGGTGCGGGCCACAGGGCGGCGGGTCGGCCGGCTGGTCCGGCAACGGATCGGGGCGCAGGTCCGCGCCGCGCAGCCGGTCCCGCACGTACGCCAGGGGGTTCTCCGAGTCCAGCGGCATCGGGTCGGTCCAGCGTTCGCGGAAGGTGGTGTCCAGCGCGCCCACCACCGGCCCCCGCACGGCGAGCTGCACGTCGTGCCAGGGTGGGCGCTCGCCGTAGCGGGCGGACATCCGCACCGCCTGCGGGTCGCCCCGGTGCCCGGCGTCGTCACGCCGGCTGTGGCACAGGTCGATGCCGCCGGCGAAGGCGATGTCCCGCTCGGGCGCGCGGGGGTGCCGCAGCACCACCAGCTTCTGGTGGTGCGAGCCGCCCCGGCGTACCCGCTGGTCGAGCAGCACCTCGCCGCCGGCGGCGGAGATCGTCTCGCTCAGGTCGCGGTTCTCCGCCTCGCTGTAGGCCAGGGCGTCGAGGTGGGAGCGCCAGACGAGGCCCTTGACCACCACGCCGCGCTGGGCGGCCCGCGCGAAGAGCTGGGCCACCGTCGGCCCGTCGGGGCGCATCCGCTCGTCCGGGTCGCCCCGCCAGTCGGTGAAGAAGAGGTGGTCACCCGCCTCCAGTGCCTCCACCTCGTCGACGAGCCGGTCGAAGTACGCGGCACCGTGAATTAACGGCTCGGCAAGGTTTCCGCTGGACCAGACGGGTAACTCTGACCCCGGGTTGGCGCGTTCCCGTGCGCTGAGGAACCAGTTGTGCGGTGCCATCGTTCCAGCCCCCCGAGGTCGACGACGTCCTCACGGTAGGACCCCCGTCGCGGGTCCGCATCCCGACCGGCGCCCCGGCGGCCGGCCGGCCGACCCCCGACACCGCCCGATCACGACGCGAGGAACCGAGGAGGCAACACCATGCCCGGCGAGCCGACGAACTCCGTGACCGAGTACCGCGAGCAGGCGGTGGAGAGCGAGCGGGGTGCGCTGGTGGCGGTGTTGCTCATGGTGATCCTGGGCGTCGCCGGCATCTTCGCCGTCTCCTGACGCCACGCCGACGCGCCGGTGGCGCCCCGGTGCGTACCGGGGCGCCACCGCCCGCGCCCGGGCTCAGGGTCGAGGCCCCTGGCCGCCGGTGTGCGGCAGCCGTTCGGCCGGAACGACACCGAGCCGGCCGGCCTGGAAGTCCTCGAACGCCTTGAGCAGCTCGTCGCGGGTGTTCATGACGAACGGGCCGTAGTGCGCCACCGGCTCCCGGATCGGCTCGCCGCCCATGATGTAGAGGTCGAGCGCCGGGGTGTGGCTGTCCTGGCGCGCGTCCGCCGCGAAGCGCAGCGCGTCGCCCGGGCCGTGCACGGCGAGCTGCCCCGTGTGCACCGGCCGCCCGTCGGTGCCGACCGTGCCCCGGCCGCCCAGCACGTAGACCAGGGCGTTGAAGTCCGGTCGCCACGGCAGGTCGACGCGCGCGCCCGGCTGCACGGTCACGTGGGTGATGGTGATCGGGGTGTGGGTCGAGCCGGGCCCGCGGTGCCCGGCGATCTCGCCGGCGATCACCCGGATCAGCGCGCCACCGTCCGGGGTGGTGAGCAGCGCCGCCTCCCGGCCGCGGATGTCCTGGTAGCGGGGTGGGCTCATCTTGGCCACCTTCGGCAGGTTGACCCAGAGCTGGGTGCCGTGGAACAGTCCGCCGCTGGTCACGAGGTGCTCCGGCGGCGCCTCGATGTGCAACAGGCCGCTGCCGGCCGTCATCCACTGGGTGTCGCCGTTGGTGATGGTGCCGCCGCCGCCCTGCGAGTCCTGGTGGTCCATGATCCCGTCGATCATGTAGGTCACGGTCTCGAAGCCGCGGTGCGGATGCCAGGAGGTGCCCTTCGGCTCGCCCGGCGCGTAGTCCACCTCGCCCATCTGGTCGAGGTGGATGAACGGGTCCAGCTCGCTCAGCGGCACGCCGGCGAAGGCCCGGCGGACCGGGAAGCCCTCGCCCTCGTAGCCGCTCGGGGCGGTGGTCAGCCGGCGGACCGGCCGGAACGCGGTGGACTCGTCGAGCCGGGGCAGGCGCGGCAGGACGAGCACGTTGTCGACGGTGATGGCGGGCATCGGAAACTCCTCAGTCTTCGTGGTGGAGGGTCGACGCGTCGCGGTCCGCGCGCAGGCGCCGGCCGAGCCGCTCGAAGATCCGGGTGAGGCAGGCGACCTCGGCGTCGTCGAGGTCGTCCATCAGGTGGGCGCGTACCGACCTCAGGTGGTGCGGGGCGGCCTCGCGCAGCGCCAGCAGCCCGGCGGCGGTGAGCACCGCCTCGCTGCCGCGGCGGTCGTCGGGACAGGACTCCCGGGCGACGAGACCGCGCCGCTGCATGGTGGAGATCTGGTACGTCAGGCGGCTCGGCGAGAAGACCAGGCGGCTCGCCAGCTCGCCCATCCGCAGCCGCTGGCCCGGCGCCTCGGAGAGCAGGACGAGCACGTGGTAGTCGGCGAAGCTCAGCCCGCTGTCGGCGCGCAGGTCCTCCTCCAGCCGCGTGAACAGCCGCTGGCTCGCCTCGATGTAGGCGCGCCAGGCGGCGAGTCGGTGGGGGGCCAGGCTCTCGGTCACGCCATGACAGTAGCACTCTTTCAAAATTTAACTAGTGGCCTGTGAGCGCGATTACCGCCTCCGAGCCGTGGATCGTGCGACTTTGAAGAATCCGAGCCGGGGGATGCCCCCGTCCCGGCCGGGGGCGCGCCGGGATCGGGGCGCCGCCCACCCGGGGGCGGGCGGCAGGTCCCGGCTCGGTCACCGTTCCCGGGGCGCCGCGGTCAGGTGCATCCGGCCGACCAGCTGACGGGCCTGCTCGGCGAACTGCTCGTCGACGATGACCGCGTACTGGCCGGCGCGCAGCGAGCTGGCCGAGGTGAAGTCGCGCTGGCCGCCCGTCATCGCGTGCGCGACCGCGCCGAACACCGCGCCCCAGATCGCGCCGACCACCAGGGCCACCAGGATCACGGCGATCCAGTTGTTGCCCGCCGTGAAGATGCCGAACAGCAGCCCGATGAAGAGCCCGAACCAGGCGCCCGTGCCGGCGCCCACCAGCGCCGCCCGGCCGGTGGTCATCCGGCCGAGCACCGTCTCGACCAGGGTGAGGTTCGTGCCGACGATGGCGGTGTGCTCCACCGGGAAGCGGTTGTCCGCCAGGTGGTCCACCACGCGCTGGGCGGACGGATAGTCCGGGTACGACCCGATCGTCACGGTGGGCGGGCCCAGCGCCGGGCCGTGCCCGTCGCCGGCATGGGCCGCCGGCCGACCGGCGGGACCGGACGGGAGGGTGTCGCCGCCAGGCATGCCGGGCCGCCAGCCCGAGGTCCCACTCGACGGTGTGCTCATCAGCTCCTCCTTCGTCAACCGCCCGGGTTCCCGCCGCCGCCCCCGGGTAACGCCGGCGGAGGGCCCGGACCCGGCCCGTCCTGCCGGGCGCCCCGTGCGGCGCTCGGCGGACCGGCGTCGGCGGCCCCCGCCCGGCGTCGCAGTCGGCCGAGATCGCCCCGATGCGACCGGGACGGGCGGGACCGTCCCGGTCGCATCGGGTGCGGGCGGGATCCGCCGGGCCACCGCCGGGGACCGGCGGCGGGCGGGAGCCGTCAGGAGCAGGCGGTGCCGTTGAGGGTGTGGCCCGTCGGGGTGGGCAGGGTGCCGCCGGCCCAGGTGCCCTGGAAGCCGAGGGTGGTCGTGCCGCCCGTGGGCAGGTCCGCGTTCCACGCGGCGTTGCGGACGGTGATCAGGTCGCCCGACTGGCTCCAGTCGCCGTTCCAGCCGTTGGTCAGGCGGACCCCGGCGCCGGGGGCGAAGGTGAGGGTCCAGCCGGTGAGTGGGGCGCCCCGGTTGGTCACCCGCAGTTCGGCGGTGAAGCCCCCCGGCCACGAGTTCGCGGTGTAGGACACGGCGCAGCCACCGGCCGGCGGGGGAGTGCTCGGCGGGGTCGTGGTGGGCGGTGCGGTGGTGGGCGGTGCGGTGGTCGGCGGGGTCGTGGTCGGCGGTGCGGTGGTCGGCGCCGGGCCGGCGGCCACCGCCAGGTCGTACGCCCGCTGTGGCACGAACTGGCCGGCGGGCGCGAGGCAGCCGTCGGCCTCGCCGGGCAGCTTCACCCACAGGTACGCGTCGATCGCCGGGTCGCCGGTGGCGGTGGTGCTCGGGGTGCCGATCGCCCGGCCGGACGGATCGCACCACTCGGAGCCGAGCGGCCCGTTGCCGTTGCGGCTGGTGTCCACGACCGCCCTGAGCCGGGACACCCCGGTCGCCGCGATCACCTGCTTGGCGTAGGCGACCTCGTCGGCGGTGCGCCGGTAGTTGGAGACGTTCAGCGAGATGCCGTCCGCGCTGTTGGCGATGTCCGCGCCGAGCAGCCGGGCGGCGGCCTCGGCGGGGGAGAGCCACGCCGAGTGCCCGGTGTCGAAGTAGACCTTCGCCGAGGCCGAACCCGCCTTGAGCTTCTTGCCGGCGTACGCCATGGAGGCCTTCGTCTCGGCCTGCTGGGCCGCGTTCTGACAGCTCGTCATCAGCGGCAGCACGTCCGGCTCCAGGACGATGGTCGCCGGCCGCCCGGCCAGGCCGGCCGCGACCTGGTCGATCCACTGCCGGTAGGTGGCGTGGTCGGGGGCGCCGCCGCCGCTAGCGCCGCTGCAGTCCCGGTTGGGGATGTTGTAGACCACCAGGATGGGGATCTTGCCGGCGGCGGCCGCCGCCCCGACCAGGGCGTCCACCTCCAAGCGTACGGTCGAGGTGTTGGTCCGGGTGAACCAGCGGCCCTGCGGGACGCTCGCGATCCGGTCCCGGATCACGGCGGCGCGGGAGTCGCCGGGGTTGGCGGCGACCCAGGCCGCGGCGGCCGTGGCCGGGTCGACGTAGAACGCCGAGTCGGCGGCGGCCGCGGCGGGCGCCCGGACGACGCCGACGGTGACGGTGGTGGTGATGGTGAGCGAGGCCGCGGCGGCGGCCACCGCGGCGAGTGCCGGTCTGCTTCTCACGGGGTCTCCCATTCCATCGAGGAGCGCCACTGGAAGCGCTCCCATGCATGGCCGTCAAACTACGTCCTCATCGCGGCGCTGTGAAGGGTTCGGGCACGCGAAACCGGGCGAGGTGGGACGCGGCTTCCGGCGGGCGGGGCCGCCCTCGCGGAGAATGGGGGGATGCGCCTGGTGATCACCGCCGACACCCACGTGCCGCTGCGCGCCAAGGACCTGCCCGCGCCGCTCTGGGCGGCCGTCGACGCGGCCGACGTGGTGCTGCACGCGGGCGACTGGGTGGACGAGGCCCTGCTCGACGCCCTGGCCGCCCGGGCCCGCCGGCTCGTCGGCGTGTACGGCAACAACGACGGGCCGGCGCTGCGCGCCCGGCTGCCGGAGATCGCCCGGGTGGAACTCGACGGGCTACGGGTCGCCGTCGTGCACGAGACCGGGCCGAAGACCCGGCGCGAGGAGCGCTGCGCGGCCCGCTTCCCCGACACCGACCTGCTGGTCTTCGGCCACTCGCACATCCCCTGGGACACCGTCGCCCCCGGCGGGCTGCGCCTGCTCAACCCGGGCTCGCCGACCGACCGGCGGGCCCAGCCGCACGCCACCTTCCTCACGGCGCGGGTGGCGGCGGGGCGGCTCGACGAGGTCGAGCTGCACCGCCTCCCACCGCGCCGCGCGCCGGGTCACTGACCGCGGCCGGTCTCCTCCTGGAGCTCGTCGATCCGCTTGGAGGCCTCGGCCTTCGTCAGCCCCTCCGGCAACTCCTCGCCGGCCTCCCGGGCCAGCGTCGCCAGGTACGACTCCTGCGCGGCGGTCGGCGGCTCGTCCCCGGTGACCCACTCGTCGGGATCCTTGATCGCGCCCTGCGGGTTGGCCTGACTGCTGTCGCGGTCCGTCATCATCTCCACCTTCCGTCGAACAGACGTGCCAATACCCCGCCCGTGCCCGGTCCATGCGGGTCCCGGCGGATCGTGCCGCCCAGGACGCCCGCCGTGCCGACATGCCGGATCGATCTCGCCCGTCTGTTCGGCGCCGTGCGCATACGATCACCCGGTGACTGCGGGCCGGGCGGGTGTGGTGGTGGTCGGCGCCGGTATCGCCGGGGTCGCGTGCGCGACGGAACTCGTTCGCGCCGGCGTGCCGGTGCAGATCCGGGAGCGCGCCCGGGTGCCCGGCGGCCGGATGGCCAGCAGGCGCTTCGACGGCAGGCCCGCCGACACCGGCGCCGCGTACCTCACCGTCAGCGATCCCGACTTTGCCCAGGTGGTCGAGGGGTGGCGGGCGGCCGGGCTGGCCCGGGAGTGGACCGACACGTTCGTCGCGTACGGCGTCGACGGCCGGCGCGAGGTGCCCGGTCCGATGCGCTGGGCGGCGCCCCGGGGGCTGCGGTCGCTGGTCGAGCACCTGGCCCGGGACCTGCCGGTGACCGTCGACCGGCTCGTGCTCGGCGTCGACCCGGGGCCGGTGGTCGACGGGCGGCCCTGCGAGGCGGTGGCCCTGGCCATGCCGGGGCCCCAGGCGGCCCTGCTGCTCGCCCCGGCCCTGGCCGCCGCCACCCGCGTCGTGCAGGCCCAGCGGTGGTCGCCGGCGCTGACCGGGGTGCTGCGCTTCCCGACCCGCCGGTGGGCGGCCTTCCGGGGCGCGTTCGTCAACGACCACCCGCTGCTGAGCCTGGTCTGCGACGACGGCGACCGGCGCGGCGACGACGCGCCGGTGCTGGTCGCGCATACCACGCCGGAGTTCGCCGCCGGCCACCTCGCCCAGCCCACCGGCGCCGGGCCGGCGATCGAGGAGGCCGTCCGGGACCTGCTGGGGCTGCCCGAGCCGGCGGAGCACGTGCACGTGCACCGGTGGACGTACGCCAAGCCGACGGCCGGCCCCGGCGGGACGTACCACCTGGACGCCGACGGCGTCGGGCTGGCCGGGGACGCCTTCGGCAGGCCCCGGGTGCAGAGCGCCTGGCTCTCCGGCCGGGACCTCGGCCGCGCCCTCGTCGCCCGCCTGACCTGACCGGTCGCCCGGCCCGGAGTCGGCCGGTCAGCCCGGCGCGGCGACCGGTTCGCCGGCGCGGCCCGGCTCGGACGGATCGGCGGTGCGCTCGCCGCGGCGGTCCAGCAGTTGCATCACCGGGGTCGCCGCGACGCCGTGCACCACCACCGAGACGATCACCACGAGGCCGACGGTCGCCCAGACGAGGTCCGCCTGCGGGAAGTCGGTCTTCGCCGTCGCGTACGCGAGGTAGAAGAAGGAGCCGACGCCGCGGATGCCGAAGAAGGCGATCACCCAGTGCTCGGCGGGTCGGCCCGGCGCGCCGAGCAGGGACAGCCGGCCGACCAGCGGCCGGACCACGAAGACCAGCGCCAGCCCGACCGCGGCGGCCGGCCAGGTCAGCGGGCCCAACAGGCCGCCCACCACGGCACCGCCGAAGAGCAGCAGCAGCAGCACGGTCAGCAGCCGCTCGATCTGCTCGGCGAAGGCGTGCAGCACCGAGTGGAACTCGTGGGTGCGCTCGGCGGACCGGATCGCCCGGGCGGCCACGAAGACCGCCAGGAAGCCGTACCCGCCGGCCACCTCCACCAGCCCGTACGCCAGGAAGGTCGCGGCGAGCGCGAGGAAGCCTTCGGCGTGCCGGGCCAGCCGCAGCTCGCTCGGGGCCCGGAAGAAGAGCTTGCCGAGCAGCCAGCCGACCAGCCAGCCGCCCGCCAGCCCGGCGGCGACCTTCCACAGCACGTCCACGCCCAGCCACCGGCCCAGCCAGTCGCCGGGGGCCAGGCCGGTGGTGGCGATGGCGATGGCCGCGTACACGAAGGGGAAGGCCAGCCCGTCGTTCAGCCCGGCCTCCGAGGTGAGCGCGAAGCGGACCTCGTCCTCGGAGTCCTCGACGTCGGTGGGCTCACCGACCTGCACGTCGGCCGCGAGCACCGGGTCGGTGGGGGCGAGGGCCGCGCCCAGCAGCAGCGCGGCGGCCGGCACGAGGCCGGCCCACCACCAGCCGAGCAGCGCCACCGCGGCGATGCACAGCGGCATGGCGATCGCCAGCAGCCGCCACGTCGACGACCAACGGGCCCAGCTCAACGGCCGGTCGATCTTCAGCCCTGCGCCCATCAGCGCGACGATCACGCCGATCTCGGTGAGGTGGGTGGCGATCTCCGGGTACGCGAGCGGGTCGGGGTTCGGCAGGCCGACGGGGAGGACGAAGACCAGCATGCCGAGCCCGAGGAAGGCGATCGGCATGGACAGCGGGCGGCGTTCGAGCACCCGGGGCAGGATCCCCGCCAGCAGCGCTCCCAGGCCGACCACCGCGAACGCCACGTCTACCGGCTCCACACCCACCACCTCTCCGCCTCGCCCACGGCGTGTGGGCAGGTGGAGAGACTCCTTGCCCCCGGAGGTCTTTTCGTATTCCTGTCCGGTTCGACTTCCTGATCACGTCCGCGCCGCCGAGCCGGCCGGCCGTCACCTCGCGGCGACGATCGGCGAGTCCGCGAGGGCGGCGAGCAGCGCGGCCGGGTCGTCGTAGACGGCCACCGCCCCGGCCCCGGCCAGCTCGCCCCGGCTCGTGCCGCCGCAGGTCAGCCCGACGCACGGGATGTCCAGCCTGCCGGCGGCCGCGACGTCCCAGACCGAGTCGCCGACGAAGACCACCCGCTCGGCGGCCAGGCCGGACTGCTCCAGCGCGGCCACCAGGATGTCCGGCGCCGGCTTGCTCTCCTCGGCGTCCGCCGAGCAGGTGACGGTGTCGATCACGTCGTCGGCGGCCAGCGCCCGGCGCAGCGCGGCGACCTCGTGCTCGGCGGCGGAGGTGGCCAGCACCACCCGCAGCCCCCGCTCCGCGCAGGCCCGCAGCAGGTCCGCCGCGCGGGGCAGCGGGACCAGCCGCTCCCAGTACTCCGCGAAGAGCGCGTCGTGGGCGTCCCGCAGCTTGCCGTCCGCGTCGCGGTCCCGCTCCGGGCCGAGCAGGTGGTCGAGCAGCTTGTCCGAGCCCATCCCGATGGCGCGGTGGATCTCCGCCATCGGCACGCGCCGGTCGCTCTGACGCAGCGCCTCCCACCAGCTCACGGTGTGCAGATAGGTGGTGTCGACCAGGGTGCCGTCCACGTCGAAGAGGACACCGGCGGGCTGTTCGGTGGGCATGGTCCCTACCTACCCCGTACCGGGCCGGCTGACGCCACCGCTCACCGGGCCGGGATGAGGATCTCGAACCAGACCGTCGAGCCACGGACGGTCGGGTCCGTCCCCCAGGCGTCGCTCAACTCCTCGATCAGCCCGAGCCCCCGGCCCCGGCTGCTCAGCGTGTCGGTCTGTGCCCGGGTGACGGTGCCGCGGGTGCCCGAGTCGGCGACCGACACCAGCAGCCGCTCGGGGCTGAGGTCGATCTCCACCCGGGCGGCGGTGCCGGCGTGCAGCAGCGCGTTGGTGGTCAGCTCGCTGGTGCAGAGCACCGCCGCGCCGATGATCGACTCGGGCACCTGCCACTCCGTGAGCTGCCCGGTCATCCAGTGCCGCACCCGGCTCGGCGCGGTCGGTTCCGCCGGCACCTCCATGCTCGCCGACCGGCTCGGCCGCAGCGCGTGCTCCACCGCCAGCACCGCGACGTCGTCCTCGGTGGCGCCGGGCACCGCCGCGGTGGCCACCGCGCACAGGGCGCGCGGATCGCCGCTGCCCGCCCCGGCCACCGCCTCGGCCAGGGCGTCCAGGCCGGCCGTGAGCCCCTGCCGGCGCCGCTCCACCACGCCGTCGCTGAACAGCAGCAGCGTGTCGCCGGGGGCGAAGCGGACCGTCGCGGTGGGCGGCCGGCAGCCCAGGCCCAGCGGGGCGCCGGCGGGCACGTCGACGTACTCGGCGACCGGCTCGCCGTCGGGCGCGCACCGGCGGATCAGCGGGGCGGGGTGGCCGGCACTGGCCAGGGTGAGCTGCTGCCGCTGGACGTCGACCACCCCGAAGACCACGGTCACGAAGAGCTCGTGCGTGTCCCCCTCGGCGCCCAGGCTGGTGACCAGCCGGTCGAGCCCCGCCAGCACGGCGTCCGGGCGCGGGTCGGTCAGCGCCAGCGCGCGCAGCGCGGCACGGACCTGCCCCATCCGGGCCGCGGCCTGCACGTCGTGGCCGGCGACGTCGCCGAGCACGATGCCCAGGTCGCCCGTGGGCAGCAGGAAGGCGTCGTAGAAGTCCCCGCCGGCGGCGTTGCCGTCGACGCCCGGGTCGTAGCGGGCGGCGATCCGCATCGGCGGCAGGTCCGGCAGGTGTTCCGGCAGCATGCTGCGTTGCAGCAGCTGGGCGGTGCCGTGCTGGGTCTCGAACCGGCGGGCCCGCTCGGCCGCCTGGCCGACCAGTTCCGCCGACGCGGCCAGCAGGGCCCGCTGGGCGGCCGACCAGACGCGCGGAACCTGGTAGCCGACGGCCAGGCCGCCCCGGACCACCGACGCGCGCAGCGGCACCGCCGCCAGCGACCGGACCTTCTGGTCGTGCCGGTCCACCGCGATGTCCCGCAGCGGCTGGCCGTCGTCCACGAAGAGCGGCACGCCGGCGCGGGCGGCCGACACGACCGGTCCCTCCCAGTCCGGCGGGACGCGCCGCCACAACGGCGGGAGCCGCTCGTCGGCCTCGTCCATCAGCTCCCCGCGTACGCGCCGGACCATCCGCCAGCCGCCCCCGCCCTCGTCGACGGCGAACGACACCAGGTCGGCGTCGAACGACGTGATCGCGTAGCGCAGCGCGACCCGGGCCACGTCGTCCAGGGTGAGGGTGCCGGCGAGCGCGGCGGCGAAGTCGCTGAGGCTCTGCAACTGCTGGGTGACCTGGGCGGTCTCCGCGGCGACGGTCAGCACGCCGACGATCCGCCCGGCGCTGTCGCGCACGGGGGAGTGGCCCCGGGTGAAGACCGCCTGCTCGACCAGGCCGGGCCGGCGGTGCAGCGGAAGGGTGGACTCCTTCTCCAGGAACGGCTCGCCCGAGCGGTAGGTGTGCTCGACGGCGTCGCCGACCCCGGGCATCGGCCAGATCTCCGACAACACCTCGGCGGCCGGCCGGCCCACCGCCCCCGGGTGCCGGTCGCCGATCAGCTCCGCGTACCCGTCGTTGTAGAGCAGCAGGTGGTCGTCGCCCAGGGTGAGGGCCATCGGCACGGGCGAGGCGAGGATCACCTCGGCCGCCGCGCGGACCGCCGGATCCCACGAGTGCCACGGACCGAGCGGGGTGCCGGCCCAGTGGTGGCCGAGGACGGCGGCCGCCGCTCCCGAGGCGGAGGGTGCTCCCGACACCGGGGCTGGTGGGTTGGGGACCCGTCCGACCGTTCCTGGCATGACCGCAGCCTAACCGGACCACCCGGCACCCGTTCCCGATCATGCCCCGCGCGTCGTCGCCGCCGAACGTTGGGGCAGGTCAGGGCCGGTCTGCGCTGACATGTCGGGAAAAAGTCGGGGACCGGTACGGCGTGCCGCGTCGGTGACCGGGTAAGCGCGCGGCGCAGTCCATGCGACAGGAGGGACATCATGCCGGAAACCCTCGCGGTCAGGCAGGCCGACATCGGCGACGCCGTGGCCGACATGTGGAGGTCGGTGCTGCTGTTCATACCGCGGGCCATCGCGTTCATCGCGATCCTCGTGGTCGGATGGCTCATCGCCAGAGCCGTGCTGAAGATCGTCGACGCGGCACTGGAACGGGTCAACTTCGACAAGGCGGTGGAACGGGGCGGCATCAAACGGGCGCTGGAACGCACGAAGTACGACGCGAGTGACATCCTGGCGAAACTGGCGTACTACGCCGTGCTGCTGTTCACCCTGCAGTTCGCCTTCGGGGTCTGGGGACCCAACGCGATCAGTGACCTGATCAGCGGCGTGGTCGCCTGGCTGCCACGCGCGTTCGTGGCGATCGTCATCGTCGTCGTGGCCGCCGCGATCGCCAACGCCGTCCGGGATCTGGTCACCGGGGCGCTGGGCGGCCTCGCGTACGGCAAGATCCTGGCCGACCTGGTGGCGGTCTTCATCCTCGCGCTGGGTGTGATCGCGGCGCTGAACCAGGTGGGCATCGCCACCACGGTGACGACTCCGGTGCTGATCGCCGTGCTCGCCACGGTGGCCGGCATCCTGATCGTCGGCGTCGGCGGTGGTCTGGTGAAGCCGATGCAGAGCCGCTGGGACGGCTGGCTGAACCGGATGGCCGAGGAGTCGCGGGCGGTGCAGGAGCACCGCCGGGCCCGGGAGGCCGGCCAGACCGACGTCGGCCGGCAGATGGCCGACCGGACGGCGGCCGAGCGCACCGAGATCATGCCGCGCGGGCAGGAGTCCGCGACGGCCGGCGGGCGCGGCGCCTACCAGTCGGGCAACGTCAGCGACGAGACCCAACAGTTCCGCCGCTGACCGCGCCGGTGACGGCGAGGCGGGAGGAGGGGTGTCCGCGAACCGGCGGGCGCCCCTCCGGCGTGCCGGCGGACCCCGCCCGCCGCGCGGTCAGACCCGGGGGAGCGGGCCCGGCGCCGGGGTGCCCAGCGAACGGGCCAGCGCGCAGACCGCGAGCAGCCGGGTGAGCAGCCAGTCCGGCTCGGACCAGTCCACCGGCGCGGCCGGCGGCTGCCAGCCGTGCTCCAGTGCGGCGGCGCGAACGCCCTCCGCGTAACCCGCCAGCGCGGCCGCGCTCAGCGGCCGCCGGTCGCCGTCCAGGCTCTCCCGCACCGCCGCCGCGTGCTGGTCGACCAGGGCGAGCAGCCCCGGCCGCGCGGCGGCGGCGGCCAGCCCCTCGGCGCCGACCGAGGTGGACAGGAGGGCCAGAGTGGCTCGCGCCGAGGTGGCGGCGGAACGGGCCTCGACCCGGTTGAACGGCACACGCATGGGGAACGAGGCTATCCGGCCGATCCCCGCGTCGACCTCGGCCACTCGGCGGGTTTTTGCCCCTCCACCGATCGGTCAGCCCGGTCCGTGGGGACTGGCCCGGCGCGGGTGGGGCAGGAGGAGAACCGCCCGGACGGGCGCAGCCGACACCGTGGAGGAACGGATGGGACAGGACGTGGACGGACCGGACGAACGGCACCGCCGGCCCGCCGGGGTCAGCGACGAGACGGTGGCCGCGCTCGGCAAGCTCAGCGAGGCGCTGGAGTGCGTCGAGCGGGTGCGGGGCCACCTCTACTCGCTGCACCAACTGGTCGGGCACGCCGACCTCATGCTCGACGACGCGGTGGAGATGTTCCGCGCCGCCGGGCACGGGCACATCGCCGAGCGCATCGACACCGAGCTGCTGGGGCGCAACGTGATCGCCGGCCGCTGGACGTTCCAGATCGTCGAGGACTTCGACGACGGGTACTACGCCCTCTTCCGCGACCTCGACCGGGCGGCCCGCGAGGAGCTGGTCGCCGGTCGCCGGCACCTCTACGAGGCGGAGATGAAGGAGCGGCGGCGGACCCGGGGCCGCCCCGGCCACGAGGCGCGCCCCGGTGAAACGCGCTGACGCGGCCCCGGGTCGCCCGGCACGCAGGCACGTCCGGAGCGGTCGCGGTCGCCGAGCCGGGGTGCGGGGGAACGGGTCGTCCGGCGCTGTCGAGCTGAGTCGTCTGTGACATCGGGCGGTGTCCGGGCCCGCGGTGGCGCCCGGCTAACCAGGGGTGAGTCGTCTGTGACGTCGGGCGGTGTCCGGGCCCGCGGTGGCCCCCGGCCGACCGGGGGTGAATCGTCTGCGACATCAGCTCGACAGCCCCGGCCGACGGGTCATCCGCCGGCCGCCACCGCGTGCCCCTCGGCCGCGATGCGCAGCGCCTCGACCAACCGGCGGTAGAGGTCGTCGCCGGCCAGCAGCTCGGAGTGGGTGCCCTGGGCCCGGATCCGGCCCTGCTCCATCACCACGATCCGGTCGGCGTCGAGCACGGTGGAGAGCCGGTGGGCGATGGTCACCACGGCTCCCGCCGCCGCGCGCTGCCGGACGCACTCCTGCAACGCCGCCTCGGTCAGCCCGTCGACCTGCGCGGTCGCCTCGTCGAGCAGCAGCACGTCGGGGGTGCGCAGCATGGCCCGCGCCAACGCGATGCGCTGACGCTGCCCGCCGGACACCTCCGTCGACGACAGCGACGTGTCCAGTCCGTCCGGCAGCGAGTCGACCTTGTCGTCGAGCCGGACGGCGCGGAGCACCGCCCGGATCTCCTCATCCGTGGCGTCCGGGTGGGTGAAGCGCAGGTTGTCGCGGATGGTGCCGGGCACCACCGGGGTCTCCTGCTCGACGTACGCGAGCCGGGCCCGCACCTCGTCGTGCCCGTGGGCCGCGTACGGGCGGCCGTCGAGGAGCAGTTGCCCCCGCTCGGGCTCCAGGAAGCGCAGGATCAGCGAGAACAGCGTGGTCTTGCCGGCCCCCGACGGCCCCACGATCGCGGTGTGCCCGCGCCGGGGGATGGCCAGGTCGATGTCGTGCACCGCGGCGGGCGCGTCCGGGCCGTAGCGGGCGGTGACCCCACGGAACACCAGCACCGGCTGCTCCGCGTCGCGCACCCCCGGGCGCTCTGCCGGGGCGGACACCGGGCCCGCCGGCTCGGTCGGAAGGGTCTCGACCTCGCGGATCCGCCCCGCCGCGGCGATCCCGGCCTGTAGTGCCGTCGTGTTCTGGGTCAGCTCGGTGATCGGCCCCATGAGCTGGAACGTGTACAGCAGGAACGCGATGAGGCTGGAGATCTCCAGCAGGTCGCGCTGGGCCCGCCAGGCGCCGATGCCCAGGATCGCGATCACCGCGAGCTGGATCCCCGTCCAGGCGATGGTCCAGACCGACGCGGTCACCCGCGCCGCTCGTACGCTGTGCGTCGCCGCCTGCCGGGCGTCGGCGACGATCCGCTCGGTCAACCGGGCCTCGGCCCGGCTGGCCTTGACCGTCCGGATCGCGCGCAGCGCCCCCTCCAGCGCGCCGCCGAGCGTGCCCATCGACTCCTGTGCCGCGGCCTGTGCCGTGGCGATGCGGGGCATGAGCGCGCCCATGACCGCCGCGACCACCAGCACGGCCACGATGGTGCAGCCCAGCAGGAACAGGTCGAGCACGCCCATCAGCACGAGCGTGCCGAGCAGGGCGATGCCGGCGTTCACCAGGCCGACGATGCTGCCGGACGCCTCGCGCAGCAGTTGCGTGTCGGAGGTGGCCCGGGTGACCAGCTCGCCGGTGGGCCGGCGTTGCAGGTCGCCGACGCGGGCCCGGAAGTAGTGCCGGACGATCGCGGCCCGGGCGTCGAGCACGATGTGCTCGGCCAGCGCCCCGAGCAGCCGCCACTGCCACAGCGTGATGGCCGCGCCGACGACGACGAGCGCCAGCAGCACGCAGATCGGGCGGGTCATCGACCCGCCGGTGCCCAGCGTGTCCAGGACCCACTTGGTGACCATCGGCGTCGCGAGCCCGGCCGCGTTCGCGGCGAGCCCCAACCCGAGCCCGAGGATCATCGTCCGCCGGTGCGGGGCGAGGAACGACGCGAGCGTACGTAACCGGGGCAGCGTCGGAGCGGAGGAAGTCATGCCCTGAATGGAACAGCCGTGTTCCAAACCAGTCAAGCGCTATTCCGAAACGAGGTATTGCTATCCTCGCCGCGTGACCGACGCGCAGGTGTCCGGCAGCCGAGCCCGGACCCGCCAGGCCATCGTCGACGCGGCGATCGAGGTGCTGGGGCGCAACCCCGCCGCCTCCCTCGGCGACATCGCCGCCGCCGCCGACGTGGGGCGTACGACGCTGCACCGCTACTTCGCCGAGCGCGCCGACCTGCTTGCCGCCGTCGGCACCGAGGCCGGCGCCCGGTTGGCCCGGGCGACCGCCCAGGCGCGGCTGGCCGAGGGCACCGGGGCGTCGGCCGTGCGCCGGCTCTGCCAGGAGTACTTCGACCTCGGCAGCCTGCTCTCGCTGATCTTCACCGAGCCGGACCTCGGCGCCGGCCCGACCACCGAGGGGCCGGCCGGCTGCGATCCGGAGTTCGCCGCGATGGTCGAGCGCGGCCACCGCGACGGCACCATCGATCCGGAGCTGCCGGCGGACTGGGTGCAGAGCCTGGTCTGGTCGCAGCTGTACGCCGGTTGGGCCTACGTCGCCGAGACCGGCGCCTCCCGGCACGAGGTGCTGCGCCTGATCCTGCGTACGGTCGACGGCGCGATCGCGGTCAAGTCGGGCTGATCCCGCGCGGTGCGGGCCGCGACGTCCGCGCGCGCCGGAGGCGGTGCGGGCGGAGGGCCCGTGGGGGCGGTGCGACGTGGCTGCCGTCGCGCCGTGGGGCTACTCGCTCGAGCGCGCGTCGGCCGGGCGGCGCCGGGCCGCGTCGTCGGCGATGATCACGGTCGCCACCATCAGGGCCACGCAGAGGCTGAACAACCAGGAGTCGTCCGAGACCAGCTTGGCGGAGACGGGAGCCTGGAGCGCGGCGAGGAGAAAGCCGAGCCAAGCCAGGCGACGCTGACGCGTGGAGAGGAATCCGGAGCCCTGTTGCATCCCGAAAGTCTTGCGCGCGACCCGGGGGTTGCCGTCAGCCGAACGGCCGATTCTGGATGAGCTGTCCGTTTCCCCGGCCGTCCGGACCGCACTTCCTGTCCTCGTGGGGGAGGGGTGGTCGCGGCGCGGACGGCGGCAGGCAGGATGGTCGTCCGTGTCCACCACCCCGCCCCGCGCCTCGTTGCTCCTGCTGGCCTACCTCGCCTTCGTCAGTCTCGGCCTGCCCGACGGGCTCATCGGTGTGGGGTGGCCCTCGATCCGGGCCGACTTCGGCGTGCCCACGGAGGCCGTCGGCCTGGTGCTCACCGCCGGAACCGCCGGCTACCTCGCCTCCAGCGTCCTGGCCGGGTTCACGCTGGCCCGGCTCGGCGTCGGCTGGCTGCTCGCCGTCAGCACCCTGCTGGCCAGTCTCGCGCTCACCGGCTACGCGCTGACTCCCGGGCTCGCCCTGATGGTGGGGTGCGCCCTGGTGCTCGGTCTGGGCTCCGGCGCGATCGACTCCGGGCTGAACGCGTACGCGGCGGGTGCCTTCGGCCCCCGGCACATGAACTGGATGCACGCGTTCTTCGGGCTCGGGGTGGCGCTCGGGCCGCTGATCATGACCGGCGCGCTCAGCGCCGGGCTCTCCTGGCGTTGGGGGTACGGCCTGGTGGCGACGGCCCAGCTCGCCCTGGCCGCCGCGTTCGCGCTGACCGTCCGGGCGTGGCGGGACCGCGCCCCGGCCCGCGAGCCGGCCGCCGGCGCGGCGCCCGCGGACCCGCCGGCCGCCACGTCGGTACGCGACACACTGCGCCTGCCGGCGGTCTGGATCGGCGCGCTGGCCTTCGCCGTCTACGTGGCGATCGAGGTGGCCGCGGGACTCTGGGCGTTCCTGCTGCTGACCGAGGGTCGCGGCCTCGGCGCGGCGGTGGCCGGAGTCTGCGTCTCCGGCTTCTGGGGCAGCCTGTTCGTCGGACGGGTGGTGCAGGGGGTGGTGGCCGAGCGGCTGGGCGCGGGACTGGTGCTGCGGGGCAGCCTGGTCGGGATGGCGGTCGGCGCGGTCCTGATCGCGGTGCCGGCCCCGGCCTGGCTCGCGGTGGTCGGACTGTTCGTCGTCGGGTTCGCCGCCGCCCCGGTCTTCCCGCTGCTCACCCTCACCACCGTCGACCGGGTCGGCGCGGCGCACGCGGACCGGACCATCGGGCTCCAGATCGCCGCGGCCGGGCTGGGCGGAGCGCTGGTCCCGGCGGGGATCGGGGTGCTGCTCGGCAACACCTCGGTCGAGCTCCTCGGGCCGGCGCTGGTGGTGCTCGCGCTGGGGCTGATCGCGCTGCACGCGGCCAGCACCCGCCGCCCGGTCCCGGCGGCGCGCTGAGCGGACCGACGCGCACGGCCCGGCCGTACGCGTCGGTCCACCCGGCTCACATCGTGTCGGGGCCGGTCCGGCCGGTCGTGGAGGGCCGGTAGGCGCGATCGGCGTCGGTGGGCTCGCGGCCGGCCCCGGCGGCCTGCCCGCCGCGGTCCACCGCCTCCGGCCCGTGCCCGAACGCGGCCTCCTCACCGGCGTCGTTGCCCGTCACATCGTCGGCCTGGCCGTCCAGCGTCGACCGCGCGACGGCCCGGTCCAGTTCCTGCAGGGGAGTCCGTTCCTCGTCCCGCCACACCTTGTTCTCGTCCGTCATACCATCGCGGTACCCGGGCCCACCGCCGACAAACGGCGATGGCCGCCGGGCGAGCCGGCGGCCATCGGAGTCGTACCCGGGGGGCGGGATCAGGGCTGCGGCCGGTCGACCTTGCCGCGCCAGGCGCCGGTCTCCTGACCGCGCCGCTCGATGAACTGCTTGAACCGCTCCAGGTCGCCCTTGGCGCGCCGGTCGACGATGCCCAGCTTGTCGCCGGCCTGCTCGACCACGCCGTGCGGCTCGAACTCGAGCTGCAGGGTCACCCGGGTGGTCTCCGGATCCAGCCGGTGGAAGGTCACCACGCCGGCCTGCTTGGTGCCGCCGGTCGAGCGCCAGGCGACCCGTTCGTCCGGGAGCTGCTCGGTGATCTCGGCGTCGAACTCACGCTTCACCCCGGCGATCTCGACGGTCCAGTGGGTCATCGTGTCCGTCAGCTGCCGGACCTCCTGCACCCCCTCCATGAACTGGGGGAACTCCTCGAACTGGGTCCACTGGTCGTACGCGGTGCGCACCGGCACGGAGACGTCCACATGTTCGGTAACGCCACTCATCAGGCATCCTCCTTCGTCCGCGGGTGTCGGTCCGGATCCTGCGGGGAACCGGTCACCAGCGGGTCGTCTCGTTCTTGTGGCCGAGCGCCGCCCACACCTCGGAGACCGTCTGGTAACGAATGCCGTCGGGCAGCCGCTCCAGCTCGGAGACGATGTCCGCCGGCGCGTCGTTGTCCCGCGCGTTGGCGATCAACGCCTCCCGGTCGCCGGGCAGGGCGGCCATCGTGATGAACCGTCCGAGCCGGCTGCGCCGCTCGACGTCCTCGGAGCTCATCCCCTTGGGCGCGCCCGTGCGCAGTTCGCCGGCCGGAGCCGTCGTGGCCTCCGGCTGGTCCTCACCCGCCGGCTCCGGCACACGGGACTCGTCGACCCGCGAGCCGCCGGTCCCGGGCCCCTGCACGAGGCCGCTGACCTCCCGGCTCATCTGCTCGTCGACCCTCGGTCCGTGCTTGTTGCTGCCACGTTCCATGCCTTCTGCGCTACCCGGTGGCACCGGCGGTAAACCGGCATCCGGTGACGCCAGCGGTGTGCCGGCACCCCTCGGCGGCGGTGGACCGGGACGCGGTCACGCGCCGGCCGGCGTCTTCGGGGGCAGGACCGGCTCGTCCGGGTCCGGCTCGCCGGCCTGGAGCACCCGGCCCCGCTGCAACTCGGCGTTGATCTGCACGCCGAGCATGAGCGCCGAATTGGACAGGTAGAGCCAGACCAGGAACGCGATCACCGCGCCGAGGCTGCCGTACGTGGCGTCGTACGAGCCGAAGTTGGCCACGTAGAGGCCGAAGCCGAAGGAGGCGAGGACCCAGGACAGCAGGGCGACCGCCCCACCGGGGGTGAGCCAGCGGAACCGGGGTTGCTGGACGTTCGGCGCGATCCAGAACAGCAGGCTCAGCAGCACCATCATGATCATTGCCAGCACCGGCCACTTGGCGACGCTCCACACGGTGCGCGCGAGGCCGCCGGCGTGGAGCAGGTCGCCCACCGCGTCGGTGACCGGGCCGCTGACGATCAGGCCGGTGGCGACGATGGCGAGCAGCACCAGCGAGACCGCCGCGAGGCCGATCTGCATCGGTCGCAGCTTCCAGACCGGTCGCCCCTCCTGGACCCCGTAGACGGCGTTGGAGGCCCGGGTGAACGCCCCGATGAAGCCGGAGGCCGACCAGAGCGCGCCGAGCAGACCGAAGCTCAGCAGCACGCTCGCCGAGTCGTTCTGGTCGACCACGCCCCGGACCACGGAGACGAAGCCCTCGTTGGCCACCACCGAGCCGGCGCCCATGTCCCGGGCCAGGTCGAGCACGGTGTCCACGGTCTGCTCGCCGTTGGAGACCAGCCCGACCAGGGCGACCACCACGATGGTCGACGGGAAGAGCGCGAGCACCCCGTGGTAGGTGAGCGCGGCGGCCCAGTCCGCGCAGTTGTCCTTGACGAAGTTCCGCGCGCTGCGCACCAGCACCCCGCGCCAGGTCCGCCAGCTCAACTGCCGCACCCTGCGGGGCATCCGCGGCCGCTGCTCGCCGGTGAGCGCCGTGCCGGGCTCCGTCGTCGTCATGGCCCGCTCCCTGTGCCCCGGCCGCCGGATCACCGGTGTGCCTCCTGCTCCGCCTGGCCCCGCCGGTACCCCCGGCCCGAAATCGACAAACCCGGCGGACCGGTTTGCCGACCGGTCGCGGGGGAACGGTCAACCAGAACCCATCGACGCGGAGGAGGACGAGATGCCCGGGCGCGAGGTACTGCCCAGCACGCTGCGGCGCTCCCCGAAGAAGGCGCAGCGCACCTGGGAGAAGACGCACGACTCGGCCGTGGAGACGTACGGCGAGGGGGAGCGGGCGCACCGCACCGCCTTCGCCGCGGTGAAGCACGAGTTCGAGAAGGTGGGCGACCACTGGGAGCCCAAGGGCCGCAAGGGCCCGAGCGACCGCCAGGCGGCCGGCGGCGGACCGGAGCGCCGGGCGCCCACCGCCGGCGGGGTGGACGCCAACGCCACCAAGGACCACCTGATGAAGGTGGCCCGCAAGCTGGACGTGCCCGGCCGGTCGAGCATGACCAAGCCCGAACTGGTCAAGGCCATCGAGAAGGCGAACAACCGGCAGACCGCCAAGGCCCGCGGTCGCTGACGCGTTCCGGCGTACGACGAAGGGGCTGTCCGACCACGGACAGCCCCTTCGTCCGCGGTCACCAGTGGCCGCCGCCGGGGGCCTCGATGTGCACCGCCTTGGTGGCGGTGAACTCGTCGAGTAACTCGGGGCCGTACCCGAAGCCGTGGCCGCTGGCGCGGCGCGGGTGCGCGGCGCCGCCCGGGGCCCCGCCGAACACCGCGTTGATCTTCACGGTGCCCACCGGCAGCTCCCGCCAGGCGCGCTGGGCGTGGCTCATCGAGCCGGTCAACACCGTCGCGGCCAGCCCGTACGGTGAGTCGGCGGCGCAGCGCAGCGCCTCGGAGAACGAGTCGACCACGACGATCGCGGCGACCGGCCCGAACGTCTCCTCGCGGACCAGCGTCATGTCGTGTCGGCAGTCCGTGACCACGGTGGCGGGGTAGAACGCCCCGGGGCCGTCGGGCAGCGTCCCGCCGGTGCGGACGCGCGCCCCCTCCGCCACCGCCGCGGTCACCTGCCCGTGCACGTGGTCGCGGTGCCGCCGGTCCACGAGTGGCCCCAGCTCGGTCGCCGGGTCGCCGCCCGGGCCGACGCGCAGCCGCTCCGCCCGCTCCACCAGGGCCTGCGTGAAGTCCTCGGCGACGTCGCGGTGCACGTAGATCCGCTCCACCGCGACACAGATCTGTCCCGCGTTGGCGAACGCGCCGACCGCCGCCTGCCCGGCCGCCCACACCGGGTCGACGTCGCCGTCCACGACCAGCGGGTCGCTGCCGCCGTTCTCCAGCAGCACCTTGGCGCCGGTGCGGGCCGCCGCGGCCGCGATGGCCCGGCCGGTGGCGGTGGAGCCGACGTGCGCGACCACGTCCACCTCCTGCGCGGCCAGCGCCGCGCCGACCTCCGGGCCGCCGGTCAGCAGCGAGAGCACCCCGGGCGGCAGCGCGCTGTCCAGCGCCCTCGCCAGCAACCAGCCGGTCGCCGGGGCGCGTTCGCTCGGCTTGTGGAGCACCACGTTCCCGGTGACCAGGGCGGCGCCGAGCAGGCCGCAGGAGACCGCCACCGGGTCGTTCCACGGGGTGATCGCGGCGACCACCCCGCGCGGCTGCGGCACCATGAAGTCGAGGGCGTGGGTGCCGCCGTGCAGGGTCCGCCCGCCGCGCACCGGGGCGAGCTCCGCGTACTGTCGCAGGGTGCCGATGCCCGCCTCCACGCCGCCCCGCGCGTCCGCGAGTGGCTTGCCCATCTCGGCCGTCGTCGCCCGGGCCAACTCGTCGGCGACGGCCGCCACCGCGTCCGCCGCCCGGTGCAGGGCCGCCGCCCGGTCGGCGGGGGCGGTCGCCGCCCACTCCGCCGCGGCGCCGCGCGCCGCCTCCACCGCCTTGCCGACCTCGTCCGCCGTCGCCACCGGCACGGAGCTGACCGGGGAGCCGTCGGCCGGATCGTGTACGACCAGTTCGCCCCCTTCGCCGCCCGCGCCCCACACTCCACCTATGAGCTGCGCAACCGTGTACATGCGGCAGTGGATGCCCCGGCCCCGGCAAGGCAAACGCGTTTCGCCCGGTTGCCGGCCGGGTAGGCGGATCGGATGAGTTCGACCGGCGCGGAGAGCGCGGACGCCGTCGTCGTCGGAGCCGGCCACAACGGTCTGGTCGCCGCCAACCTGCTCGCGGACGCCGGCTGGGACGTCCTGGTGTTGGAGGCCACCGCCGCGCCCGGCGGCGCCGTGCGCTCCGCCGAGGTGACCGCCCCCGGTTACCTCAGCGACCTGTACAGCTCCTTCTACCCCCTCGGCTACGCCTCGCCCGTGCTGCGCGGACTGGGGCTCGACCGGTACGGCCTGCGCTGGCGGCACTCCCCGGACGTGCTGGCGCACCTGCTGCCCGACGGTCGGGCGGCGGTGCTCAACCGCGACCCGGAGGCCACCGCGGCCTCGCTGGAGGCGTTCGCGCCGGGCGACGGCAAGCGCTGGCTGCACGCGTACGACGACTGGCGGCAGGTCGCCGAGCCGATGCTGGAGACCATCACCACGCCCTTTC
This sequence comes from Micromonospora sp. NPDC047670, assembly GCF_043204915.1. NCBI lineage: Bacteria > Bacillati > Actinomycetota > Actinomycetes > Micromonosporales > Micromonosporaceae > Micromonospora > Micromonospora sp. NPDC047670. The sequence goes on along the minus strand of NZ_JBIDDA010000011.1, from coordinate 3,923 downwards.
CGCCGGTGCGCGGCGGCCTGACCCTGCTGCGCCGGTTGCGGGTCGCCGGTGCGCTGCGGCTGGCCCGGCGACTGGTGGTGCCGATCCGCAAGCTCGGTGACGAACTCTTCGACGGCGAAGGCGGCCCGGCGCTGCTGGCCGGCTGCGCCCTGCACACCGACCTGTCCCCCGAGGAGGCCGGCTCGGGGGTGTACGGCTGGCTGCTCGCGATGCTCGGCCAGCAGGTCGGCTGGCCGGTGCCCGACGGCGGCGCGCAGAAGATCACCGACGCGCTGGTGGCCCGGCTGACCGACCGGGGCGGCCGGATCCTCTACGGCGCCCGGGTCGACCGGGTGCTGACCGCCCGGGGGCGGGCGATGGGGGTGCGCACCGCAGGCGGGGCCCTGTGGCGGGCCCGCCGGGCGGTGCTCGCCGACGTCCCGGCCCCCGCGCTCTACCTGGACCTGGTCGGCGCGGCGGCGCTGCCGCCCCGGCTGGTGGAGGACCTGGCGCACTTCCGGTGGGACGGCTCGACGCTGAAGGTGGACTGGGCGCTGTCCGCGCCCGTGCCGTGGACCAACCGCGCGGTGGCCACCGCCGGCACCGTGCACCTCGGCGCGGACCTGAACGGGCTGACCAGCTACGCCGCCGCGCTGGCCCGCTCGGAGCTCCCGCGCGACCCGTTCCTGCTGGTGGGGCAGATGTCGGTGGCCGACCCGAGCCACTCGCCGCCGGGCACCGAGTCGCTCTGGTCGTACACCCACCTGCCGTTCCGGCGGAACTGGCGGGCCGAGGAGATCACCGCCCACGTCGAACGGATGGAGCGGGTGCTCGAGGAGGCCGCACCCGGCTTCCGCAGCCTCATCGTGGGACGGCACGTGGCCGGGCCGGCCGACCTGGAGGCCGGCGACCCGAACCTGGTCGGCGGCGCGGTCGGCGGTGGCACCGCCGCCGCGTACCAGCAGCTCTTCCTGCGCCCGATTCCCGGCCTGGGCCGCGCGGACACCCCGGTGGACCGGTTGTTCCTGGCCAGCGCGTCGGCGCATCCCGGCGGCGGCGTGCACGGCGCCCCCGGCGCGAACGCCGCGCGCGCCGCCCTGGCCCGCGACCGCGCGCTCACCGGCCCGGCGTACGCCGCCACGATCGGCGCGGCGCACCGCGCGGTCTACCGCTGACCCCGTCCCGGCCGGGCTCTCCGGACTGTCCGGCCCGGCGCGGTCAGCGCTCGACGTTGCGGTGCTTGGTGCGCAGCTTGAACGGCATCAGCGCGCTCTCGATCTTGGTGGCGGTGGTCATCTTGGACGCGCCGTCGCGCCGCTCCTCGAAGCGGATCGGCACCTCCAGGATGGTGTGCCCCAGCTTCGTGGCCAGGTAGTGCATCTCCACCTGGAAGCTGTAACCGTTGGACTGCACCCGCTCCAGGCCGATGTCGCGCAGCGCGTCCGCCCGCCAGATCTTGAAGCCGGCGGTGAGGTCGCGGATCCGGACCCGCAGCAGCGTGTGCACGTAGAGGTTGGCCCAGCCGCTGAGCGCCCGCCGGTAGAGCGGCCAGTTCTCGTCCAGCTCGCCGCCCGGCACGTACCGGGAGCCGATCACCACGCCGGCCTGGGTGGACAGCAGCGCACCGAGCATGCCGGGGAGCGCCTCCGGCGGGTGCGACAGGTCGGCGTCCATCTGCGCCACGTACTCCGCGCCGCCGTCGAGCGCGCGCCCGATCCCGTCCACGTACGCCCGGCCGAGGCCCTCCTTGCCGGCCCGGTGCACGACCTGGATCCGGTCGGGGTGCTCGATGGCCAGCTTGTCCGCCACCTCGCCGGTGCCGTCGGGGGAGTTGTCGTCGGCGACGAGGATCTTCAGGCCCGGCAGCGGCAGGGCCAGGAGCCGCTCGACCAGGACCGGGAGGTTGCCCGCCTCGTTGTAGGTGGGAACCACGACGGTCAGGCGTGCGTCCCGCCAGGGCGCGGGCAACTGCACGGGTTCGATCATGTCGGACATCCTCGGTCGGCGGACAGGGCTCCATGAGAGCGTAGCCAGTCGCCACATCCGGGTCGAAAAGGCACCCCTTTCCGTCGGGTGACCCAGCCCCTGCGGAGGGCGACGGCGGGCCGGGCGCGAGCGTCGCCCGCCCGGGCCGGCGGGAGCGGTTGCCGTCAGCGGAGGCGGCGGGTCAGGGCGGTGAGGGCCAGGGCCAGACCGGCGAGCGCGAGGCCCGAGACGGCCGGCTTGTGCGTACCGACCCAGAGGGCGGCCGAGCGGGTGCGGGCCCGGTCGGTGAAGACGCCCTCCGCGCCCCGGTCCTGCTCGTCGTCGCCGGGGCGGTCCAGGTTGTCCCGCCAGGCGGCCCGGTCGATCGGGGTCTCGGTCTGCTGACTGTCGTACCCGTCGCGGGCCAGCTTCCGGTCCAGCAGGCCGGGCGCGACGATGTCGCCGAGCCGGGCGCGCCAGGTCGGCCCGCCCACGTTCAGCTCGCGCGGCCCGTGGTCGGCCGCCCAGACGATCGCCCTCGCGGCCACCTCCGGCGCGAAGATCGGCGGCACCGGCTGCGGATGCCGGGGCAGCCGGGTGCGCACCCAGGAGAACTGCGGGGTGTTGATCGCCGGCAGTTGCACCATCGACAGCTTCACCCCCGGGCAGTCGTGCAGCAGCTCCGCCCGCAGGGAGTCGTTGAAGCCCTGGATGGCGTGCTTGCTCGCGCAGTACGCCGACTGCAGCGGGATCCCCCGGTACGCCAGCGCGGAGCCGACCTGCACGATCGCGCCCCGGCCGCGCGCCCGCATGTGGCGCAGCGCCGCGAGGGTGCCGTGTACGGTGCCGAGGTAGTTGACCTCGGTGACCCGCCGGAACTCGGGGGCCGGGATCTCCCACGCCGGGGCGAAGACCGAGACCATCGCGTTGTTCACCCAGACGTCGATCCCGCCGAAGCGGTGCACCACGTCGTCGGCGGCCTGCTGCACCGCGCCGGCGTCGGCCACGTCGACCCGGTAGGTGCGCACCTCGGCGGCGCCCAGCTCCCGGCAGTCCCGAGCGGCCGCGGCCAGGCCGGCCTCGCCCCGGGCGAGCAACGCGAGCCGGGCGCCGCGCTCGGCGTACCGGCGGGCGACGGCGCGGCCCACGCCGGCGCTCGCCCCGGTCACCACCACGGTCTGCGTCATTCGTCCGCCTTCTGTCGCTTGGCGATGTCCGCCAACCGGGTCAGGGTCTCCTTGTTGCGCTGGTGCAGCACCAGGTCGTTGACCTTGTTGCGCACCCAGCGCAGCGGGCCGGCGGCGAAGTCCTCGCCGATGCGCACCCGGGTGGCGCCCGTACCGACCGGTTCGAGGGTGAAGACCACGATCGCCTCGCCGGCCGGCCAGAGCCCGGCGCGGATGACCAGCCGGCGCGGGGGCTCGCAGGCGAGGACCGTCGAGGAGTCCTGGAGGGAGAAGGGCCACGGCCCGGCCTTGTGGTGCAGTTGGCTGCCCACGCGGGGCCAGGCGTCGTCCACGTCGCGGACGTGCACCGTGCCGACGACCCAGTCGCTGTACGTCCACCCGTCGGCCAGCACCGCCCAGACCTGCTCCGGGGGAGCTTCGATCACTTTCTCCACAATCGCCACTGCGCCCCCATACCCCCGGCGCGGCCCGGACTAACGACGCCCGCGGGTTAGCTTCTCCGGGGCGGCGGGTAACGCCACCCCGGGCCGGCGTGTCGACGCCGCCGGCGCACGCGACGCGGCAGCGCGTCGAAGATGATGTTTACTCCCCGGGGCGCCGGGAACCCGCCCGCTGTGCGACAGGACCAGGTGGAGCCGGATCAGCGCAGGTCAGCCCGGGTTGATGCCGGTGCCGACCGGGCCGCGGCCGGGCCCGTCCTGTTCGACGCGGTGTTGCTGGATCGGGATGGCACGTTGGTGGAGGACGTTCCGTACAACGGTGATCCGGAGAAGGTGCGTGTGGTGCCGGGGG
>NZ_JBIDDA010000010.1:27163-201687 GCF_043204915.1 Micromonospora sp. NPDC047670 | reverse complement strand
GGCTTATCAAGCACCCTGTTGAGTTCTCAAAGAACAACCACACACCGCCCGGAAACCCCACACCCGTGGAGCCCCCGACCCGGGGCATTTCGTTCACCATCCCCGACGCAATCCCGCGCCGGGCACTTTTACCACGTTACCCGGTGATTTCCGCCGTGTCAAACCGCTTCGCAGCGATCCGCACCACTTCAATCCCATTTCCGGGCGCCACGCGACATCGGCTTCCGCCGTTGTCGGGTGACTTCCGGCAGGCCGGCCGCTGCGGTCTCCCGCAAGCTCGCCCGGTTCCCTACCGGCGATGAACCATACCCGGTCGGCTCCGCCTCGCCAAATCCGCCTCGCGGCAGATCCGGGGCACCGCCCGGTCCGGGCACCGATGATTGCAACACACCGGACCCGAAGCTCATTCCCGCGCCCGGCCTCCGGTGGCTTCGCCCCGGTTCGTCCGTTCCGCGCTGGCAGAGAGAAAGTTACGCCCCCGGCGGATCGGTCGTCAAATCCACCGGGGGCGTCCCGCGTCACGTCGGGCGACGTACGGCTATCCGCGCAGCTCGACCCCGGCGAACGACCGCTTGCCGCGGCGCAGCACCAGGTACCGGCCGTGCAGCAGGTCACCGCGGTCCACCGTGGCGTCGGTCTCGGTGACCCGGGTGTTGTTGACGTAGGCGCCGCCCTCGGCGATCACCCGGCGCGCCTCCTTGAGGCTCGGGACCAGCCCGGAGTCGCGCAGCAGCGTGGCGACGTCGGGCAGCTCGTCGAGATGGACGAGGCCGGCCTCGGTCAGCGCGGCGCGCAGGGTCGCCGGCGCGAGCTCCGCCAGCGAGCCCCGCCCGAAGAGCGCCTGGCTGGCGGCGACCACCTGCGCCATCTCCCGCTCGCCGTGCACGAGGGTGGTCAGCTCCTCGGCCAGGGCCCGCTGCGCCGCCCGGGCCGCCGGCCGCTCCGCCGTCTCCTTCTCCAGCGCCTCCAGCTCCTCGCGGGAGCGGAAGCTGAAGTAGCGCAGGTAGCGGCTCACGTCCCGGTCGTCGACGTTCACCCAGAACTGGTAGAACGCGTACGGGCTGGTCATCTCGGGGTCGAGCCAGATCGCGCCGCCCTCGGTCTTGCCGAACTTCGTCCCGTCCGACTTGGTGACCAGCGGGGTGGTGAACGCCTGCACCGGGCCGGCGCCGCGACGGCGGACGTAGTCCACGCCGGCGGTGATGTTGCCCCACTGGTCGGAGCCGCCGAACTGGAGCTGGCAGCCGTGCCGGCGGTGCAGCTCGAAGAAGTCGTTCGCCTGGAGCAGCTGGTAGCTGAACTCGGTGAAGCTGATCCCGCTCTCCAGCCGCGCCTTGACGACCTCCCGGGCCAGCATCTTGTTCACCGGGAAGTGCTTGCCGACGTCGCGGAGGAACTCGACCACCGACATCTCGCCGGTCCAGTCGAGGTTGTTGACCAGTCGCGCGGCGTTCTCCCCCTCGTACGACACGAAGGGGGCGAGCTGGTCGCGGATCCGGGGTACCCAGCCGGCGACCACCTCGGGCGGGTTGAGGGTGCGCTCGGCGCTCTCCTTCGGGTCGCCGATCTGGCCGGTCGCGCCGCCGACGAGCAGCAGCGGCCGGTGCCCGGCGAGCTGGAGCCGACGGGCCGTGGCGACCTGCATCAGGTGGCCGACGTGCAGGCTCGGCGCGGTCGGGTCGAACCCCACATAGAAGGCGGCGGCACCGCCGTCGAGCAGCGTACGCAGCTCGTCGAGGCCGGTGGAGTCCTGGATCAGGCCACGCCACCGCAGGTCGTCGGTCAGGGAGTCCCGCCCGGGCGGCGGGAGGCTGCTGTCGGTCACGGTCACCCATTCTCCCCCACGAGGGGGCGCGGACCGTACCGGGTTTGCCGAGCGGACGCGGCGTAGGCTGGCGACGCCATGATCGGAAGGGGAACGCCGTGGACATGCCGGATGTGACGGGCGGCTTCGTCGCCCTGCTCGGCCTCACGTTCGACGAGGTCAGCGGGGACCGCGTGGTGATCCGCTGGAAGGTCCGCCCCGAGCTGCACCAACCGTTCGGGATCCAGCACGGCGGCGTGTACTGCTCGGTGGTCGAGACTGCCGCCAGCGTCGGCGGATCGCTCTGGCTGGGCGACCGGGGGCAGGTCGTCGGTGTGTCGAACCAGACGGACTTCCTGCGCGCGGTCCGCGAGGGCGAGCTGACCGCCGTGGGCACCCCCGTGCACCGGGGGCGCAGCCAGCAGCTCTGGCAGGTGGAGATCACCGACGCCGACGCCCGGCTCGTGGCGCGCGGTCAGGTGCGGCTGCAGAACCTCTCCCCCGCCTGACCCGCGCCCCCGCCGGGGGCCCTCAGCCGCGGGCCTGGCCCAACACCGGCTCGTCGGCGTCGTCGGGCGCCGGCTCGGCCGGTCGGCGCAGCCGGACGCCGGTGATCGCGCGGTGGTCGATCCCGGCCACCTCCAGTTCCCAGCCGTCCACGGTGACGCTCTCCCCCGCGACGGTGGGGATGTGCCCGAGGCAGGTGAGCACCAGGCCCGCGATGGTGGTGTAGTCGCCGCCGGGGCGGCCCGGCAGGTCCACGCCGATGTCGCCGAGGTCGTGCACCGGGAAGGTGCCGGGAAGCAGCATGGCGCCGTCCGGCTCGGTGCGCACGGCGCGGACGTCCCGGTCGGTCTCGTCGTAGATCTCCCCGACGATCTCCTCCAGGATGTCCTCCAGGGTGACGATCCCGTCGACCGCGCCCCGCTCGTCGACCACCAGGGCGATGTGCTGCCGCTCGGCCTTGAACTGCCGCAGCGCGTCCACCACCGACAGCGAGTCCGGCAGCAGCATCGGCGGGCGGGCGCACTCGTCTACCGGGCGGTCGTCGCGGACGCCGACCAGGTCCCGCAGGTGGATTACCCCGACCGCGTCGTCCAGCCCGCCGCCGTGCCGGACCACGGGCGCCCGGGAGTGGCCGGTGGCGGCCAGCAGCAGCCGCGCGGCCTCCGCGGTGGTCCCGCTGTCGAGCGTGAAGACCTGCAACCGGGGTACGAGCACCGCCTTCAGCTGCCGGTCGGCGATCTCCACCGCCCCGGCGATGATCGTCCGCTGCTCCTTGGTGAAGCCGTGGTTGCCGGAGACGATGTCCCGCAGCTCGTCGGGCCCGATCTCGTCCGGTTCGTGCCTCGGGTTGAGCCCGACCAGGCGTACGACCAGGTCGCTGGTGGCGCCGAGGGCCCAGACGGCCGGGCGGGTGAGGGAGGCCAGCAGGTCCAGCGGGCGGGCCACCAGCAGCGCCCACCGCTCGGCGGCCTGCATGGCGATCCGCTTGGGGGCCAGCTCGCCGAAGACCAGGGTGACGAAGGTCAGCGCGAGGGTGACCACCACGATCGCGACGCTCTCGGCGGCGCCGCCCAGCGCGGAGAGCAGCGGCACCAGGGGCTTGGCCAGCGACACCGCCGCCGCGGCGGAGGCCAGGAAACCGGCGAGGGTGATGCCGATCTGGATGGTGGCGAGGAACCGGTTCGGGTCCTTGGCGAGCCGGGCCAGCACCCGGCCGGCCCGGCTGGTGCGTTCCAGCCGCTGGATCTGGCTGTCCCGCAGCGAGACCAGCGCCATCTCGCTGCCCGCGAAGACCGCGTTGAGGATGACCAGGACACCGACCAGGGCCAGTTGGCTCCAGATGCTCTGCACGCCCGGCTCTCCTCACGCGGACCGGTGCCCCTCGGCACGATCGGCACCGCCGGCCGAAGGCCCGGCCGGCGTAGGCCGTCTTGTGCCCACCGGACCGACCGGCGAATCCTCGGCCGGCCCGGGAAGTGCTCAGGCTCGCTCGGCGACCGGCGGGCTCGGCAGGTCGAGCACGTACGAGCGGCCCTCGGGGCGGAAGCCGAGCCGGTGGTAGTAGGGGGCGACCATGCCGGGCGGGGTGACGACCCGGCGGAACCCCCGGTCGGTGAAGAGGCGGCTGCGCCGGTAGACGAACTCGCCGGGGGTGAAGTCCCGGAACCGGCGGGTGACGTAGTCGAGGTCGACCTGCGCCACGCCCTCCGGTTCGGCGTGCGACAGCACCACGCCGACCACCTCGTCGGCCAGCAGGACCAGGAAGGCGGAACGCTCCGCGGAGGTGCCGGGCGGCCAGCGGAACCCGGGGTTGAACCGGGCGATGTCGGCGGCGTGCACGCGCAGCGTGTGGGCCAGGAACTGGTCGTCGACGCCGACCTCCACCACCTGGTAGGTCGCCTCGTCGTGCCGGGTGGCGAGCATGGTGCGCAGGTACCAGACGTTGATCACGGCCAGCACGACGTTCAGCCCCACCATCGGCCAGACCTGCACCGCGGCGTTGTAGCCGATCAGGATCAGACAACCGAGCAGGTTCAGGGCGCGCAGCCGCAGGATGCGCGTCTGCAGCAGCGACCAGACCAGCAGCGCCGAGCCGGTCCAGCCGATCAGTTCCAGCCAGTTCACCCCGCGAGAGTAGTGGCCGCCCTGGTCATGCCGCCCGGCGGGCGGCGGCTCGCGGACGGCTCACCGGTCCGTGAGCTCCAGCACCCACTCCTCCACCTCGGCGCCACGGCCGTTGGCGTACCCCTTGTCCTCGCCGGTGACGACGAAGCCGCACTTGCGCAGCACGGCGAGCGAGGCGCGGTTGTCCTTGGCGGCGCGGGCGTGCACGGGCCGCTGCGGCAGCTCGCGCAGCAGGACGGTGAGTGCGGCCGTGGCGTATCCCCGGCCCCAGCGTCGCGGGTCGATCCAGTAGCTGACCTCGGTCTTCTCGTCGACGGGGAAGGCGACCACGCGGCCGACCACCTCGTCGCCGACGACTGCCGTGCGGGCGACGATCCGCTCGTCGGCGCGCACCCGGCGCCAGTGGGCGTCGAACCGCGCCCGGTCGGCCGGGTCCTCCGGGCCGAAGGCGGCCATCCAGTTGGCCTCGGCGTCCTGCTCGTGGCTGAAGAAGTGGGGCAGGTCGTCGTCGCGGACGGGGCGCAGGCGCAGGTTGGTGGTCACGGGCCCGAGGATAGGCCCGATGGTGACATCGCGGACGACGCGTCACGCCCGATCCGCCGCGCCTGCCGGTCCGGCGCACCACCGGCCGCCCCGCGCGGTGATCGGGAGCATTCGGGCCCGCGGGGGCAGGCGTCGCCCGGACAATGAGCGGATGACACGAGCGGTACGGGGCGCGCGGGCGGTCGGGACACCCGTCGGCGTGGCGGCGGGCGCGCGGGCGGCGGGCGCGGCGTCGCTCGGAGCGCTGGCCGTGGGCGCGCTGGCCGTCGGGGCTTTCGCCGTCGGAGCGCTGGCGATCGGGCGGCTGGCGGTCCGCCGGGCGGCCGTGCGGGAGTTGCGCATCGGCCGGCTGGAGATCGACGAGCTGGTGGTGCGCGAGCGCCCTGCCGGCGACGGCTAGCGGGCCGCGTCCAGCGGGGCGCGGGCTCGGGCCGGCCCGCGACGACGCCTACGCCGCCGTCCCTGGCGAGCTCGCCGACGGCAGGCCGCGAGAGGGCGGCGCGGTGACGCTCACGTGGTCTCGTGGGCGAGGTGGCCGAAGCCGTACGCGACCGTGACGGTATCGCCGAGGGTGACGCCGAGCGCGGCCAGGTCCAGTTCCGCGGTGTACGTGGCGGCATACCTCCCCCGGTGCGCTCACTGCCTACCTCTCCGCCTCCTGGACGTCCACCAGCTCCGCGAGGTGGGCCCGGTAGTTCGGGCAGGTCGTGATGTCCTCGTGCGAGCAGTTTAGCCCGGCCTCGAGGAGGTCGAGCGCCGACTGCAGCGCCGCCATCCTGGTCTGCAGCACGCGGCGGTTGCGGCGCAGCACGTCCTTGTGTGCGGCGGTGTGGATCGAGGCGAGGAACTCCCCGATGTCCGGCAGCGGCAGGCCGGCCTGCTTCAGGCGCACGACAGATGCCACCCGGACCAGGTCGTCGCGGGTGTAGCGGCGGCGGCCGCCCTCGACGCGGGCGGGGAAGAGCAGGCCCATCGACTCCCAGTGCCGTAGCACGTGCGTCGGCAGCCCGAAGTGGTCGGCCACCTGCCCGATCGTCATCGGGCTTGACTTCATGTCGACATTAAGTCAGACCATGGCGGGCATGTACAACCTGCTTGCTGTCCTCGATGCCGTCGACTCGCAACCCCAGGCTCTCGAGCTGCGCGCACGTTCCTACGAGCTGCTCGGCGACCTCACCGGCCGAGCCGTGGTCGACGCCGGCTGCGGCTCTGGCCGCGCAGTCGCCGAGCTGGCCGAACGCGGGGCCCACGCGATCGGCGTCGACCTCGACCCCGACATGATCGCCGTGGCCCGGAAGCGCTGGCCGACCGGCGAGTTCCACGTCGGCGACGCCTACGAGCTGCCGCTGGAGACCGGATCGGTCTCCGGCTACCGCGCTGACAAGGTGTTGCACACGCTCGACGACCCGGCGCGAGCCGTGGCCGAGGCCCGCCGGGTGCTCGCGCCGGACGGCCGGGTCGTGCTGCTCGGCCAGGACTGGGACACGTTCGTCGTCGACTCGGACGAGCCGGAGACCACCCGCCGGCTGATCCACGCGAAGGCGGACCTGCTCCCGTCGCCGCGCGTCGCCCGCAGGTACCGCAACCTGCTGCTCGACGCCGGGTTCACCGACCCGGTCGTCGAGGTGCACACGAGCGTGTTCACCGACGACGCCGCCCTCGGCCTGCTGCACCGGATCACGGACGAGGAAGGCTGGCTCGCCGAGCAAGCCGAGCGCGCCCGCACGAACCGGATCTTCGTCGCGGTGCCGATGTTCCTCGTCGCCGCGCAGGGATAGGCGTCAAGCTCGGGTCGAAGGCGCTGTCGGTCGGGGCGGCTTCCCTTCCGCACCGTGGAGATGCCCCCCCCGACGGTGATCAGGCGGCGGGCGGGGCGAGCGTGGGGTAGCCGTACAGGTCGAGCAGCCGACCCCGGGCCGCGTGCAGCCGGTCCACCACCACGCTCATGAAGCGGGTGGTGAGCTGCCGGCCGAGCGCGTCGTCCGACTCCATCAGCCGGCGCACCCCCTGGGCGGTGAACTCCACCGCCGTGCTGCGCTGCGCCGCCACCGCCCCGAACTGCCAGCGGTACGGCGGGAACAGCCACGACCAGCCCAGCACCCCGCCCGGGCCGATCTCCTCGATCTCGACGTCGCCGCGGCCGGGCACCGGGAAGTCGAGCGCCACCCGGCCGGCGCGGACCAGCCAGAAGCGCTCCGCCGGCTGGTCGGCCCGGAACAGCCGGTGCCCGGGGTGCCAGACCACCGGGCGGGCGTAGCCGGCCAGCCTGGGCAGCCACGGCTCGGGCAGCCCGGCGAGGAACGGGTGCGCGCGGAGCACGTCGAGGGTGGTCATGCGGGGTGCCTCCTTCGTCCGGAGGGTCGGCGGTGGCCGGGCCTGCGACGCAGTCGTCCGTCCTGCCACCCAGTGCACCGCGCGCCGGCCCCGCGGAACAGGGCCGTTGGTCCCGGGCCGCGCGGGCGAACTCCCCTGGTCGCTCGGGCCGGGCGCGGCGAGGGTGGAAGCGGAAGGGGCGCCGCGACGGCGCCACGGCAGGGCGGAGGCGATGTGGGGATGTCCGGGATACGGCGTGGACGGGGGCGTAGCGGTGCCCGTTGACACCTCGATCAGGCCGGCGGCCGGACTCAGCTCCGCGGCGGCCGCCGCCCGGCTGCGCGCGGACGGCCCGAACGCGGCGGCCGCGCCGCCCCGCCGGCACCTGGCGACCCGGGTCCTGCGCCAGCTCACCGATCCGCTGGTGGCGCTGCTGCTGGCCGCCGCCGTGGTCACCACCGCGCTGCGGGACTACCCGGACACGGCGGTGATCGTGCTGGTCGTGCTGGTGAACACCGCCATCGGGGTGGTGCAGGAGGTCCGGGCCGACCGGGCGATCGCCGCGCTGGACCAGCTCGCCGCGCCCACCGCTCGGGTGGTGCGGGACGGTCGGGACGTCGTCCTGCCCGCCGCCGAGCTGGTCCGGGGCGACCTGGTGCGAATCGAGGCCGGCGACGTGGTCCCCGCCGTCCTGCTCCTCGCCGAGGCCGCCCGGTTGACCCTCGACGAGTCGGCGCTGACCGGCGAGTCGGTGCCGGTCGCCCGGGCCGCCGGCGAGGAGACCAGCGCGGGCACCGTGGTCACCACCGGGCGGGCCGGCGGCACGGTGGTGCGTACCGGCGCCGCGAGCGCGCTCGGCCGGATCACCGCGCTGGTGGCGTCCACCCGGCCCGCCGCCACCCCGTTGCAGCGCCGGCTGGCCGGGCTCGGCCGGCTCCTCGGCTTCGCCGCGGTGGCGCTCTCCGGGCTGGTCTTCGTCGTGGGCGTGGTCGGTGGGCGGCCGGTGGTCGACATGGCGGTCACCGCGGTGAGCCTGGTGGTGGCGGCGGTGCCCGAGTCGCTGCCGGCGGTGGTCACCCTCGCCCTCGCCCTCGGCGCCCGCCGGATGGCCGGGGCGCGGGCGATCCCCCGCCGGCTGCACGCGGTGGAGACGCTCGGCTCGGTCACCGTGATCGCCTCCGACAAGACCGGCACACTGACGCAGGGCCGGATGGCGGTGCAGCACGCGATCACCGCCGACGGCTCCCGCTACGGCGTGACCGGCACCGGCTACACGCCGCACGGCGTCGTGCGTCACGGGGGCGAGCCGGTGGCCGTACCGGACGAGCTGCGCCGCCTGGCGCGGGCCGGGCTGCTCTGCAACGACGCCACCCTGGCGCCGCCCACGGACGAGCGACCGGAGTGGGCCGCGGTCGGCGACCCGCTGGAGGCGGCGCTGGTCGCGTTCGCCGGCCGCTGCGGCCTCGATCCGGAGACCACCCGCGCCGCCTGGCCCCGGGTCGCCGAGCACCCCTTCGACCAGGAGCTGCGCCGGATGACCACGGTGCACCGCTCCTGCGACCGCCGGTTCCTGGTAGTGTGCAAGGGCGCGCCGGAGAACGTGCTGGCCGCGCCGCTGGTCGACGCCACCGCCGAGGAGATCGCCGAGCTGACGGCCACCGCGCACCGGCTGGCCGCCGAGGGGCTGCGGGTGCTCGCGGTCGCGTCCGCCGTGGCCGACGCGCCGCCGGCGGACCCCGCCCGGCCGACCGGACTGCGGCCGGCGGGGCTGGTCGCCGTCGGCGATCCGCTGCGCGCCGGCGCGGCCGACATCGCGGGCAGCTTCGACGAGGCCGGGGTCCGGCTGGTGCTGATCACCGGCGACCACCCCGCGACCGCCGCGGCGATCGGCGGCCAGCTCGGGCTGTGGCGCGAGGGCGACCCGCTGGTACGCGGCGACGACGGCGACCCGGCGCGGGCGCACCCGCGGGCCCGGGTGTTCGCGCGTACCCAGCCGGACCAGAAGCTCGACATCATCGCCGGGTTGCAGTCCCGGGGCCACGTGGTGGCGATGACCGGCGACGGGGTGAACGACGCCCCGGCCCTGCGCCGCGCCGACATCGGGGTGGCGATGGGCGGCGGCACGGAGGTCGCCCGGCAGGCCGCCGACCTGGTGCTGGTCGACGACGACCTGTCCACCGTCGCCGCCGCGATCGGCGAGGGCCGCCGCATCTACGACAACATCCGCCGGTTCCTGCGGTACGCCCTCTCCGGCGGGGTCGCCGAGATCGCGGTGATGCTGCTCGGGCCGCTGTTCGGGCTGGCCGTACCGCTGCTGCCGGCGCAGATCCTCTGGGTCAACCTGCTCACCCACGGCGTGCCCGGGGTGGCCCTGGGCGCGGAACCGGCGGAGCCCGGCACACTGCGGCGGGCCCCCCGCTCCCCGTCGGAGTCGGTGCTCGGGGCCGGCCTGGGCCGGGACGTGCTGGTCACCGGTGCCCTGATCGCCGCCGTGGTGCTCGGCGCCGGCGCGGCCGCGGCGCACTGGGAGCGGCCCTGGCAGTCGGTGGTCTTCGTGGTGCTCGGCCTGGCCCAGCTCGGGGTCGCGCTCGCGGTCCGGGCGCCGCGGGCGGGTGGCGCCCAACGTGGCAACCGTGCGCTGCCGGTCGCGGTGGCGGTCTCGGCGCTGCTCCAGGTGGCCGGTGTGCTGCTGCCCCCGCTGCGTGACCTGCTCGGCACGGAGCCCCTGGGCGCGGCCGAGCTGGCGGCCTGCGCCGCCGTCAGCGTGCTGCCCGGACTCGTGCTGCGGCTGGCCCGCCGCCCGGCCCGGACCGCCGTCCCGGCCGGTGCGACGGCGGACGACGCCGTGGCGCCGGCCGGTGGGCCCGCCCCGGGCGCGGCGGAGGCGGACGGCCGGGCACCGGCGCGGGCCGGCGGGCCGGCGGTTCGGGACCAAAGGCCCGACGACCGGGACGACCGCCTCTGACCGGTAGCGTTCGGGCGGGGCAGGATGAAGGCGGACGAAGGAGGAGTGATGACCATCAACACCGGTGCCCCGGTCGTCGTGGGTGTGGACGGTTCGGCGGCCGGACTGGACGCGGTCCGGGTGGCGGCGCGGGAGGCGGCGCGGCGGCAGCGTCCGCTGCGGGTGGTGCACGCCTTCATCTGGCCGCTGACCAACGCCCCGCTGGACCCGGTGCCGGGCGCGCCGGCCGACGCCGGCCTGCGTCACCAGGCCGAGCGGTACGTCGCCGAGGCGGTCGCCGAGGCCGGCAAGGCCGCCCCCGAGGTCGCGGTCACCGGCGCGGTGGTCGACGGCGCGGCGACGTCCGTCGTGCTCGACGAGTCCCGGGAGGCCGCGTTGGTGGTGCTCGGGCACCGGGGTCTGGGCGGCTTCGCCGGGCTGCTGATCGGCTCGGTCACGGTACAGGTCTCCGCCCACGCGCTGTGCCCGGTCATGGTGGTGCGCGGCGAGCCGCGCGCCGACGGGCCGGTCGTGGTGGGCGTGGACGGTTCCGAGTGCTCGACCGAGGCCGTCGGGTTCGCCTTCGAGGAGGCGTCCCGCCGCGGCGCCCCGCTGCTCGCGGTGCAGGCCTGGCTCCACCCCACGCCGGTGGGCCCGGGCGAGATCCTGCCCCTGGTGTACGACCTGGACGCCTACGCCGCCGAGCAGGAGCGGACGCTCGCCGAGTCCCTCGCCGGCTTCGCCGAGCGCTACCCGGACGTGCCGGTGCGGCACCGGCTGGTCCGCGGCACCCCGGCCCGGGTGCTGGTCGAGGAGTCGAAGGCGGCCCAGCTCGTGGTCGTGGGGGCGCGCGGCCGGGGCCCGCTGAGCGGCCTGCTGCTCGGCTCCGTCAGCCACGCCGTGCTGCACCACGCGCACTCCCCACTGGTGATCGTGCGGCACGCCGAGGTGTCCCGACCCTCCTGATCGTCGCTCCCGTCGCGCCGGCCGCTCCCCCGGACGGCGCGACGGGGCGTCGGCCGGCGGGCGGTGACGGATTCGGCGGGCGGCACGTCGGGAAATCCCCGGTGGGCGGGCCGGGCCGCGTCGACAATGACCTGATCGACCTCTGGGAGGGCTGATGAACCGACCCGTCGTGGTGGGTGTGGACGGATCGCCGCCGAGCCTGGTGGCGGCGGAGCACGCCGCCCGGGCCGCCGTGCAGCGGTCCCGCCCCCTGCACCTGGTGCACGGCTACCTGCACCCGCTCGGCTACGGCGTGCCGCCCAACCCGTACGACCTGGGGTTGCCGGCGCCGACCGAGGAGGCGCAGAAGATGCTGGAGCAGGCGGCCGCCGACCTGGTGGGGCGCTGGCCGGGGCTGGCCGTCCAGGTGCGCCAGGTGGCCGGCGGGCCGGGCGCGACGCTGGTCGAGGAGTCGCGGCGGGCCGAGCTGGTGGTGGTGGGCAGCCGCGGCCTGGGCGGTTTCGCGGGGCTGCTGCTCGGCTCGGTCGGCACGCAGGTGGCTTCGCACGCGCACTGCCCCGTGCTGGTGGTCCGCCCCGCCGAGGGGCCGGTCCCGGCCGCCGGGCCGGTGCTGGTCGGGGTGGACGGCTCGGAGCCCGCCGAGCTGGCCGTCGGGCACGCCGCCGACGAGGCGACCCGCCGCGGCACCGGGCTGGTGCTGGCGCACGTCCGCCCGCCGGACGAGGTGGCGCAGGCCGCCGCGGAGCCCGCCGGGCCGCTGGCCACGGCTGCGGCGGCGGTACGCGGCAGCCATCCGGGGCTGCCCGTCGAGGAGCGGGTGCTGCGGGCCGCCAAGCCGGAACAGGCGCTGATCGAGGCGAGCGGCGACGCGGCGCTGGTGGTGGTCGGCTCGCGGGGCCGGGGCGGGTTCGCCGGGATGCTGCTCGGCTCGGTCAGCCAGGCGCTGGTGCAGCACGCGCACTGCCCGGTGCTGGTCGCCCGCCCGTACGGCCACGCCCGCTGAGCCGGCCCGGACCCGCCGGCCCCGACGGGCCGGCGGGTCGGCGGCGGTCAGTGGTCCCGGCCCCCGAGCAGTTCCTCGAAGCTGGTGGTGAGGGCGAACGGGTCCGCCGGGCCGGCGGAGGGCGGGCGCCGGTGGACCTGGTCGGCCAACTCGCCGCCGGCGCGGGCGATCCGTGCGCGCAGCGCGCCGTCGGCGGTGCCGGCGGACCAGTCCTCGGGCGCCGCGAAGACCGCCGTGGGCACCACGACCGACCGCAGGTACGCGAACATCGGGCGGAGGGCGTGCTCCAGGGCGAGCGAGTGCCGGGCGGTGCCGCCGGTGGCGCCGACCAGCACCGGCCGGTCGGTCAGGGCGCCGGTGTCGACCAGGTCGAAGAAGGACTTGAACAGTCCGTTGTACGACGCGTTGAAGATCGGTGTGACGGCGATCAGGCCGTCCGCGCCGGTGACCGTGTCGAGCACCTCCCGCAGCGCGGGCGACGGGAAGCCGGTGAGCAGGTGGTTGACGATGTCGTGGGCGTGCTCGCGCAGCTCGACGGGGCGGACGTCGACGTCGTCGCCCCGCCGGGCCAGCTCGTCGCGGGTGGCGGCGGCGAGCTGGTCGGCGAGCAGCCGGGTCGACGAGGGCTGGCCGAGCCCGGCCGACACCACGGCGAGGGTGCGGCGGGTCATCGGTCCGCCTCCGCGCCGGCTTCGGTCCGCTCGGCGGCGGCCCGCAGCGACGCGTGCGTCGGCGCCTCGGGCACGTGGGCCGGGCGCAGCGACTCGAACTCCTTGCGCAGCACCGGGACGACCTCCTCACCGAGCAGGTCGAGCTGCTCCAGCACGGTCTTCAGCGGCAGGCCGGCGTGGTCGACGAGGAAGAGCTGGCGCTGGTAGTCGCCGACGTAGTCGCGGAAGCCCAGCGTCCGGTCGATGACCTGCTGCGGGCTGCCCACGGTCAGCGGGGTCTGCGCGGTGAACTCCTCCAGTGACGGGCCGTGGCCGTAGACGGGGGCGTTGTCGAAGTACGGGCGGAACTCCCGCACGGCGTCCTGCGAGTTGCGGCGCATGAACACCTGCCCGCCCAGCCCGACGATCGCCTGGTCGGCGGAGCCGTGGCCGTAGTGCGCGAACCGCTGCCGGTAGAGGCCGACCATCCGCTGGGTGTGCTCCTTCGGCCAGAAGATGTGGTTGGCGAAGAAACCGTCGCCGTAGTAGGCCGCCTGCTCAGCGATCTCGGGGCTGCGGATGGAGCCGTGCCAGACGAACGGCGGCACGCCGTCGAGCGGACGCGGCGTCGAGGTGAACGCCTGCAGCGGGGTGCGGAAGCGGCCCTTCCAGTCGACCACGTCCTCGCGCCAGAGCCGGCGCAGCAGGTCGTAGTTCTCGATGGCGAGCGGGATGCCGTTGCGGATGTCCTGGCCGAACCACGGGTAGACCGGGCCGGTGTTGCCGCGTCCCATCATCAGGTCGACCCGGCCGTCGGCGAGGTGCTGGAGCATCGCGTAGTCCTCGGCGATCTTCACCGGGTCGTTCGTGGTGATCAGCGTCGTCGAGGTGGACAGCAGCAGGCGCTCGGTGCGGGCGGCGATGAACCCCAGCATGGTGGTGGGCGACGACGGCACGAACGGCGGGTTGTGGTGCTCGCCGGTGGCGAAGACGTCCAGGCCGACCTCCTCGGCCTTCAGCGCGATGGTGACCATCGCCTTGATCCGCTCATGCTCGGTCGGCTCCCGACCGGTGGTCGGGTCGACCGTGACGTCGCCGACGGTGAAGACTCCGAACTGCATGACCAGCTCCTCGCGTTGTCCCGGCCCGGGGCCGGAGCGGCTCCCGGACGCACCGCACAACATATTTGACGAGTCAACTATTCCGCGTCGAGGGGTCGCGCCGGTGGGCGCCGTCACCCCGCCCGCCCGGCCATTCGGCCGGCCGGGCGGGACGCGCGGACGGGCACGGCAGGGCGGTCAGGAGCGGCTGCGCGGGACGTGCCGGCGGTAGGCGCTCACCGTCGGGTCGCCGGCGATCCAGAACCGCCACGGGACGTCGTGCGCCCCCGTCACGCCCACCCTCGGGCCGGCGGCCACCGCGTCCGCCGGCACCGGGCGGTCGGCCGGGCGCAGCCGGACCGGGCCGTCGCCGAGCAGGTAGCGGCCGTAGACGCCCTTGTCGATGCCCAGCGCCGCGCAGAGCCGGGCGGGCCCGCGCGCGAGATCGACGTCCCGGCGTACGGCGGTGCGCCGGGCCCGGGCCACGTCGAGGCCGTCGACCACCTCGCCGGCGCGCAGCAGCACCGCCGACGCCTCCCCGTCCGGCCCGGTGACCACGTTCATGCACCAGTGCATGCCGTAGGTGAAGTAGACGTAGGCGTGCCCGGCCGGCCCGAACATCACCGCGTTGCGCGGGGTGCGGCCCCGGTGCGCGTGCGACGCCGGGTCGCCGGCCGTCCCGGCGTACGCCTCGACCTCGGTGATCCGGACGGTGACGCCGCCGGCGGAGAGCCGGCAGCCGAGCAGGCCGCGCGCCGCCGGCACCACGGGCCCGGAGAGCAGGTCGGCCAGCGCCGCGAGGTCGACGGGACGGGGGTCGGAGTACGTCACCACGAGCCCGACCCTATCCGCGCGGCGCGCCGACCGCCGCCTATAAACAATTCGTTGACAACGCGACGTTGGCATGATGGGGTCGACGGCATGACCGACTCCTTCACCGCGCCCGACGCCGGACGGGCCCGGGCGCACCGCACCTACGACGCGCTGCACCGGATCACCGAACGGCACGCCGGCACCGAGACCCGCCGGCGCCGCCACACCAACCCCTACCTCCCCGACACCTACGAGGCCGTCGCGCTGGTCACCGCCCTCGCCGCCGGCGGGGCCGAGACGGAGCCCGGGGAGGAGCCGGTCGACGACGCGGACCTCGTCGCGGCGCTCACCCTCGTGCCGCACCTGCGCGCCGAGGTCGACGCGATGGAGGCGGGGCTGCTCACGCTGGCCCGCGGCCGCGGGCTGACCTGGCAGCAGATCGCGTACGGGCTCGGGCTGGGCAGCGCGCAGGCCGCCAAACAGCGCTTCGAACGCCTCTGCGCCCGCACCGCCACCGCCGACTGACGCCCCCGATGGGCGAGACTGGGCACGGGATCGGTGTCGAGGAGGACGCGATGACGCGCGAGGAGATGCTGGCGTACTGCCTGGGGAAGCCGGGAGCCTGGCTGGACCAGCCGTGGGAGGGCGACGAGGTGGTCAAGGTGGGCAGCCGGATCTTCGCCTTCCTCGGCTCGGCCGACGGCGACGACCCGACGGTGGGGGTGAAGTGCGGCCCGAGCCGGGAGATCGCCGACGAGTGGCTGCACCGGCACCCCGGCGACGCGCGGCCGTCGCCGTACATCGGGCGCTCCGGCTGGAACACGCTGCGCCTGGCCGGCGGGATCGACGACGAGGAACTGACCGAGGCGGTCGACGCGTCGTACGACGCGGTGGTGGCGAAGCTGCCGAAGCGGGAGCGGCCGACGGCCTGAGCCCCGCGCGGCACCGGCGGCGCCGCGCGGGGTCGCAGAGCTCAGCGGGGCACGACCCGCTCGGCGGCCCACTCCCGCCAGCCGGCCAGCTTGTCCGCGGCGGCGGCGAGCTGGTCGGCGACCGGACCGGGGCCGGTCGAGCCCGGCGTGATCCGGGCGGCGAGCGCCGAACGCACCGAGAGCACGTCCCGCACGGACGGGTCGAGGTGCTCGCTGACCGCCGCGAGGTCGTCGTCGCTTACCTCGTCGAGGGCGCAGTCGCGGGCCACGCAGAGCGCCACCAGCTTCCCGGTGATCTCGTGCGCGTCGCGGAACGGCACCCCCCGCCGGACGAGCCAGTCGGCCACCTCGGTCGCCAGCGAGAAGCCCACCGGCGCGGCCGCGACCAGCCGGTCCACCCGGACGGTCATCGTGGAGATCATCCCGGCGAGGGCCGGCAGCAGCAGCTCCAGGGTGTCGACCGCGTCGAAGGCCGGCTCCTTGTCCTCCTGCATGTCCCGGTCGTAGGTCATCGGCAGGCCCTTGAGCATGGTCAACACGGCCACCAGCCCGCCGACGAGCCGGCCCGACTTGCCCCGCGCCAGCTCGGCGATGTCAGCGTTCTTCTTCTGCGGCATGATCGACGAACCGGTGGCGAAGGCGTCGTCCAGCTCCACCCAGCCGAACTCCTGGGACGTCCAGAGCACCACCTCCTCGCCGAGGCGGGACAGGTGCACCCCGATCATCGCGGTGACGAAGAGGAACTCGGCGACGAAGTCCCGGTCGGCCACGGCGTCCATCGAGTTGGCGAAGGACGTGCGGAAGCCCAGTTCCTTCGAGACGGCCACCGGGTCCAGCGGCAGGCCGGAGCCGGCGAGCGCGCCCGCGCCGAGCGGGCTGACCGCCGTCCGGTGGTCCCAGTCGCGCAGCCGTTCCAGGTCCCGCAGCAGCGGCTGCACGTGGGCGAGCAGCCAGTGCCCGAAGGTGACCGGCTGGGCGTGCTGGAGGTGAGTCATCCCCGGCGCGGCGGTGTCCACGTGCCGCCCGGCCTGCTCGACCAGCGCCTCGGCCAACTCGACCAGCCGGGACGCCACGCCTCGGGCGTGGTCGCGCAGGTAGAGCCGCAGGTCGGTGGCGACCTGGTCGTTGCGGGACCGGCCCGCGCGCAGCTTGCCGCCGAGGCTGCCCAGGCGCTCCAGCAGCCCGCGCTCCAGCGCGGTGTGCACGTCCTCGTCGTCGACAGTGGGGCGGAACTGCCCGGAGGCGCAGGCGGCCTCCAGGTCGTCCAGGGCGGCGAGGATGCGACCCAGTTCCTCCGGGTCGAGCAGGCCCGCGCCGGCGAGGACCCGGGCGTGCGCCCGGGAACCCGCGATGTCGTACGGGGCGAGGCGCCAGTCGAACTGCACGCTCACCGACAGCCGTGCGAGGGCCTCGGCGGGGCCGCCGGCGAACCGGCCGCCCCAGAGGCTGGTGCGGTTGGTGGCGGCACTGTTCTCGGTCAGGCTCTTGTCGTCCACGCCGCCCATTGTCGTTGCCACGGTCAGGAGCCGCCCAGCCGGGCGTCCCGCGCGGCGGCCATCTTGCTGGGCAGGCCCCAGAGCTGGACGAAGCCCTTGGCGAGGGACTGGTCGAAGGTGTCGCCGGTGTCGTAGGTGGCCATGCCGAAGTCGTACAGGCTGGCCTCGGAGCGCCGGCCGGTGACCGTGGCCCGACCGCCGTGCAGGGTGAGCCGCACCTCGCCGGTGACGTGCCGCTGCGCGTCGTCGATGAACGCGTCCAGCGAGTTCTTCAGCGGGGAGAACCAGAGGCCGTCGTAGACCAGCTCGCCCCAGCGCTGGTCGACGCTCTTCTTGAACCGGGCCAGGTCCCGCTCCACGGTCACCGCCTCCAGCTCCTGGTGGGCGGTGATCAGCGCGATCGCGCCGGGCGCCTCGTACACCTCACGGCTCTTGATGCCCACGAGGCGGTCCTCGACCATGTCGAGCCGGCCGACGCCCTGGGCGCCCGCGCGCCGGTTCAGCTCCAGGATCGCCTGGTACGGGGTGACGGTCTCGCCGTCGATCGCCACCGGCACGCCGGCGTCGAAGGTGATCACGACCTCTTCGGCGTCGCGGGGCTCGGCCGGGTCGGCGGTGTAGGAGTAGAGGTCCTCGATCGGGCCGTTCCAGATGTCCTCCAGGAAGCCGGTCTCCACGGCGCGGCCCCACAGGTTCTGGTCGATCGAGTACGGCGACTTCGCCGACACGTCGATCGGCAGCCCCTTCTCCTCCGCGAAGGCGATCGCCTTGTCCCGCGTCCAGGCGAAGTCCCGGGCCGGCGCGACGATCTTCAGCTCGGGGGCGAGCGCGCCCAGCCCGACCTCGAAGCGGACCTGGTCGTTGCCCTTGCCGGTGCAGCCGTGCGACACGATGGTGCCGCCGTGCTTGCGGGCCGCGGCCACCAGGTGCTTGACGATCAGCGGCCGGGACAGCGCGGAGACCAGCGGGTAACGGTCCATGTAGAGCGCGTTCGCGCGGATGGCCGGCAGGCAGTACTCGGCGGCGAACTCGTCGCGCGCGTCGACCACCTCGGACTCGACCGCGCCGCAGTCCAGGGCGCGCTGCCGGATGGCGTCGAGGTCCTCGCCGCCCTGCCCGACGTCGACCGCGACCGCGATCACCTCGGCGCCGGTCTGCTCGGCGAGGTAGGGAATGGCGACGGAGGTGTCGAGACCTCCGGAGTAGGCAAGGACGACCCGCTCGGTCATGGTGTGGTGCTCCCTTCAACGTTCTCTTCCCGGCGGGCCCAGCCGGCGAGCTTGTCGCCGAGCGCGGCCCCGCCGACGGCCTCGCGGGCCACGACGAGGATGGTGTCGTCGCCGGCGATGGTGCCGACGACCTCGGGCAGGCCCGCTCGGTCCAACGCGCTGGCCAGGTAGTGGGCTGCGCCCGGCGGGGTGCGCAGCACGGCGATGTTGCCGCTGGAGTCGACCCCGTTGAGCAGCTCGCGCAGCAGCCGGACCAGCCGGGCCGGCGCCGCCTCGGCGTCGCGCAGCGGCCGGTGGCCGTCCTCGGGGATCAGGTAGACGCCGCGCCCGTCGCCGCCGCGTACGGTCACCGCGCCCAGTTCCTTGAGATCGCGGGACAGGGTGGCCTGGGTGACCTGGATGCCGTCGCCGGCGAGCAGGTCGGCCAGTTCGGTCTGCGAGTGGATCGCCTTGTCCCGGATCAGCTCGAGGATGCGGGCGTGTCGGGCGGCGCGGGTCAGCGGGGCGGTCACGGTGTCTCCCTGGTCGCGGCGGCGCCCGGCGCCGCCGCGTCCGGGACGGCGGGCGCGGCCCCGAGGAGGAACGTCAGCAGCGCCTTCTGGGCGTGCAGCCGATTCTCCGCCTGGTCGAACACGGCGCTGCGCGGACCGTCGAGCACCTCGTCGGTGATCTCCTCGCCGCGGTGCGCGGGCAGGCAGTGCAGCACGACGACATCGGGTGCGGCGTGGCCGAGCAGCGCGGCGTTGACCTGGTACGGCAGGAACGGGGTGATCCGGTCCAGCCCGTCGTCCTCCTGGCCCATCGACGTCCAGGTGTCGGTGGCGACCACGTCGGCCCCGGCCACCGCCGCGACCGGATCGGTCAGGGCCTGCACGGAACCGCCGGTGCCGGCGGCGATCTTCTCGGCCCGGGCGACCACCTCCGGGTCGGGGCCGAAACCGGCCGGCCCGGCGACCCGGACGTGCATCCCGGCGGTCGCCCCGGCGAGCAGGTACGAGTGGGACAGGTTGTTGGCGGCGTCACCGACGTAGGCGAGCGTCCGCCCGGCGGTGCCGCCGCAGTGCTCGCGGATCGTGAGCAGGTCGGCCAGGAGCTGGCAGGGGTGGAACCCGTCCGTGAGCGCGTTGACCACCGGCACGGTGGCCGCGTCGGCGACCTCGGCGATCCGGTCGTCGCCGTGCGTACGCAGCACGATCGCCGCGACGTAGCGGGAGAGCACCCGCCCGGCGTCGCCGAGGGTCTCGCCCCGGCCGAAGTGGGTGACCTGGGTGTCCACCACGAGGGGGTGCCCGCCGAGCTCGGCGATGCCG
This sequence comes from Micromonospora sp. NPDC047670, assembly GCF_043204915.1. Taxonomy (NCBI): domain Bacteria; kingdom Bacillati; phylum Actinomycetota; class Actinomycetes; order Micromonosporales; family Micromonosporaceae; genus Micromonospora; species Micromonospora sp. NPDC047670. The sequence goes on along the minus strand of NZ_JBIDDA010000010.1, from coordinate 181,953 downwards.
ACGTCGAACGAGAACCGTGTGCGCAGGCTCTGCTTGTCGAACAGCACCGCCACCGACCGGGGCCCGGCCAGCGGCCGGTGGCCGAACCGGTCGGCCTTCATCCGCGTTGCGAGGTCGAGCACGGCCGACTGCTCGGCCGGGGTCAGGTCGTCGTCGCGCAGGAAGTGCCGGATCATGCGTTCGTCTCCGTCGTGCTCGGCCCGGACGCGGCCGTGCCGGTCGACGCCACCGTCGGCGTTGGCGTTGGCGTTGGCGTTGGCGTTGGCGTTGGCGTTGGCGTCGAGATCTTGGAAGCTGCCGGCCCCTCCAGGGGCCGTTCCCCACCAAGGTCCGCCACGGCGGCCGGGGTGGCGGCGGCCGGAGGCGGGGTGGTGCCCGCGGCGGCCGGGGACGCCGCGTCCAGGGCGGCCGGGAGGGCGGCCAGGAAGGCGTCGACCTGGGCGGCGGTGAGGATCAGCGGCGGAGCGAGCCGGACCACGCCCGGCTGCACCGGGTTGACCAGGAAGCCGGTCTCCCGCAGCGCCTCGGCGAGCACCTTCGCGACCGGGGCGGCGAGCACCACGCCGAGCAGCAGGCCCGCGCCACGGACGCCGTCGACCAGCGGATGGTGGAGGGCCTCGATCCCCCGGCGCAGCCGCTCGCCGATCCGCTTGACGTGGTCGAGCAGCCCCTCGTTGGCGATCGTCGCCACCACCGCGAGGGCGGCGGCGCAGCTCACCGGGTTGCCGCCGAAGGTGGTGCCGTGCGAGCCGGGGGCGAGCAGCTCGGCGGCCCGCCCGAAGGCCAGGCAGGCGCCGATGGGCAGGCCGCCCCCGAGCCCCTTGGCCAGGGTCACCACGTCGGGCTCGACGCCCTCGGCCTGGTGGGCGAACCAGTGGCCGGTGCGGCCGACGCCGGTCTGCACCTCGTCGAGCACCAGCAGGGCGCCGTGCCGGGCGGTGATCCGGCGGGCGGCGGCCAGGTAGCCGGGCGGCGGGACCACGACGCCGTTCTCGCCCTGGATCGGCTCCAGGATCACCATCGCGGTGGCGTCGGTGACGGCCGCCTCCAGGGCTGCGACGTCGCCGTAGTCGACGTGGGTCACGTCGCCGGGCAGCGGGCGGAACGGGTCGGCCTTGGCCGGCTGGCCGGTGAGCGCGAGCGCGCCCATGGTGCGACCGTGGAAGCCACCCGTGGTGGCGACCACGTGCGTGCGTCCGGTGAGCCGGGAGAGCTTGAACGCGGCCTCGTTGGCCTCCGCCCCGGAGTTGGCGAAGAAGACCCGACCCGGCCGGCCGGCCAGGGCCAGCAGCAGCTCGGCGAGGGCCACCGGCGGCTCGGCGACGTAGAGGTTGGAGACGTGCCCGAGGGTGGCGACCTGCTTCGAGACGGCGGCCACCACGGCCGGGTGGGCGTGGCCGAGGGCGTTGACCGCGATCCCGCCGACCAGGTCGACGTACTCCCGGCCGGCGTCGTCGACCACGACGGCGCCGGAGCCGGAGACGAGGGCGAGCGGCGGCGTGGCGTAGTTGTCCATCATGGACTGCGACCAGCGCTCGACGAGGGTGCTCATGCCGGGACCGTGCCTTCCTTGTCGGCGACTGCCGGGGTGGGGGGCTCGCTCCTGGCGCCGACGACCATCGTGCCGAACCCTTCGGAGGTGAAGACCTCCAGCAACGTGGAGTGGGCGACCCGGCCGTCGACGACGTGCGCGGCGGGGACGCCCTGCCGCACCGCCCGCAGGCAGGCCTCCATCTTGGGCACCATGCCGCTGGACAGCGACGGCAGCAGCTCCGCCAGCTCGTCGGCGGTGATCTCGCTGACCAGGCTGGTGGTGTCCGGCCAGTCGGCGTAGAGGCCGGGCACGTCGGTGAGGACGACCAGCTTGCGGGCGTCGAGGGCGACGGCGAGCGCCGCGGCGGCGGTGTCGGCGTTCAGGTTGTGCAGCACCCCGTCGGCGTCCGGCGCGACGGTGGAGATCACCGGGATGCGCCCGGCCGCGATCAGGTCGGTGACCGCCGAGACGTCGACCGACTCGACGTCGCCGACCTGCCCGACGTCGACCGGCTCCCCGTCCACGTACGCGGGCCGTCGCACCGCGGTGAACAGCCCGGCGTCCTCGCCGGAGAGGCCGACCGCGAACGGCCCGTGCGCGTTGATCAGCCCGACCAGCTCCCGGCCCACCTGGCCGACCAGCACCATCCGGACCACGTCCATCGCCTCCGGGGTGGTGACCCGCAGGCCGCCCCGGAACTCGCTGGCGATGCCGAGCCGGCCCAGCATGGCGGAGATCTGCGGGCCGCCGCCGTGCACCACGACCGGCTTCAGGCCGGCGTAGCGCAGGAAGACCATGTCGGCGGCGAAGGCACGCTGCAGCTCCGGGTCGACCATGGCGTTGCCGCCGTACTTGACCACGACGGTCGAGCCGGAGAAGCGGGCCAGCCAGGGCAGCGCCTCGATCAGCGTGGCGGCCTTGACCTGGGCGCGGGTGAGGTCGGTGGTGAGGCTCATGTCGAGTAGGCCGAGTTCTCGTGGACGTACGCGTGGGAGAGGTCGTTGGTCCAGATCGTGGCCTCGGCGTCGCCGGCGTGCAGGTCGATGCGGATGGTGACGTCCCGCCCGGTCAGGTCGACCTTCGACCGGTCCTCGGCGGCGGCGCCGGAGCGGCACACCCAGATCCCGTTGACCGCGACGTCCACCGCGTCCGGCTCGAAGGCGGCGGCGGTGGTGCCGACGGCCGCGAGGATCCGGCCCCAGTTCGGGTCGTTGCCGAACAGCGCGGTCTTGACCAGGTTGTTGCGGGCCACCGCCCGCCCCACCTCGACCGCGTCGTCCTCGCTCGCCGCACCGACCACGTCGACGGCGATCTGCTTCGTGGCGCCCTCGGCGTCGGCCACGAGCTGCTGGGCCAGGTCGTGGGCCGCCGCGGTGACCGCGGCGGTCAGCTCGGCCTCGGTGGGCTCGATGCCGGAGGCGCCACTGGAGAGCAGCAGCACCGTGTCGTTGGTGGACATGCAGCCGTCGGAGTCGATCCGGTCGAAGGTGACCCGGCACGCCTCGCGCAGCGCGGCGTCGAGGGCCTCCGGCCCGGCCACCGCGTCGGTGGTCAGCACGCAGAGCATGGTGGCCATCGCGGGGGCGAGCATGCCCGCGCCCTTCGCCATGCCGCCGACGGTCCAGCCGCTGCCCCGGGCCACCGTGGTCTTGGGCCGGGTGTCCGTGGTCATGATGGCCTCGGCGGCCGCCCCGCCGCCGTCGCGGGACAGCCCGCGGATCGCGGCGCGTACGCCGGGGAGCAGCTTCTGCATCGGCAGCCGCTCGCCGATCAGGCCGGTCGAGCAGACCGCCACGTCGCCCGCCCCGAGCATCAGCCGGGGGCTGGCCGAGGTGAGCGCGGCGGCGGCGTGCTCGGCGGTGGCGTGGGTGTCCTGGAAGCCGGCCGGGCCGGTGCACGCGTTGGCCCCGCCCGAGTTGAGCACCAAGGCGCGGACGACGCCGCCCCGCACCACCTGCTGGGTCCAGAGCACCGGCGCGGCCTTGACCCGGTTGGCGGTGAACACGCCGGCGACCCCGGCGTCCGGGCCGTCGTTGACGACCAGCGCGACGTCGCTCGCGCCGCTGGCCTTGAGCCCGGCGGCCACCCCGGCCGCCCGGAACCCCCGCGGCGTCGTGACGCTCACTGGTCCGCTCCTTCGTTCGCGACTGCGGGGCTCCGCTGCGCTGCACTCCTCGCGCTCACCGATGCCACTCCTTCGTTCGCGACTGCGGGGCTCCGCTGCGCTGCACTCCTCGCGCTCACGGTGCGACCCCCCAGATGGACAGGCCCGTCGTCTCCGGCAAGCCGCACATGAGGTTGGCGTTCTGCACGGCCTGGCCGGCGGCGCCCTTGCCGAGGTTGTCCAGCGCGCTCAGCACGATCATCCGGCGGGAGTCGACGTCGACCGTGGCCTGCAGGTGGCAGGAGTTGGAGCCGAGGGTGGCGGCGGTGTGCGGCCAGGCCCCTTCCGGCAGGACGCGCACGAACGGCGTGTCCGCGTACGCCTCGGCGAGCACCGCCCGCGGGTCCACGCCCCGGGCCGGCACGGCGGTCACGGTGGCGAGGATGCCCCGGGGCATCGGCGCGAGCACCGGGGTGAGCGACAGGCCGGTCGCGCCGGTGGCCTGCTTGATCTCGGGGACGTGCTGGTGGGTGCCGACGCGGTAGGGCGACAGGTCCCCCATCACCTCGCTGCCGAGCAGGTGCGGCTTGGCCGCCTTGCCGGCGCCGGAGGTGCCGGAGGCCGCGACGACCACCACGTCGGCCGGGGAGGCGGCGCCGACGGCGATCAGCGGGGCCAGCGCGAGGGTGATCGCGGCGGCGTAGCAGCCCGTGTTGGCCACCCGGGTGGAGCCGGCGATCAGATCCCGCTGGCCGGGCAGTTCGGGCAGGCCGTAGGTCCACTGACCGGCGTGCGATCCGCCGTAGTAGTTGGCCCAGGCGTACGGGTCGGCGAGGCGGTGGTCGGCGCCCAGGTCGACGATCCGGACCTCGGGCGGAAGCTGGGCGGCCAGGGCCGCCGACTGGCCGTGCGGCAGGGCCAGGAAGACCAGGTCCGCGTCGGCCAGCGCTGCCGCGTCCGTCTCGCCGAGGACCAGGTCCAGCCCGGCGAGCTGCGGGTGTACGACGTCGAGCCGGTGCCCGGCCTGGCTGTGCGCGGTGGCGGCGACCAGGTCGAACTCCGGGTGCCCGGCGACCAGGCGGATCAGCTCGCCCCCGGCGTAGCCGCTCGCCCCGGCGACCGCGACTCGGATACCCATACTCACCTCCGCATGACTATGCAGCGAAGGCTAGCAGGCGATGATCCGTTCCTGCAAGTTCATGCAGTAGGCCGCATGAGAATGAAGTGGTGAGCCCGATCACCACGAGGGCCCGTGCCGCCGGATCGCGACACGGGCCCTCGGCCGGGACGAAGCGGTCAGAGACGGCCCTCCTCGACCGCCCGGGTCACCCACGGGATGACCTCGTCGAGCATCTCGTCCAGCGACGTGGCGGCCGTGAAGCCCAGCACCTCCCGCGACTTGGTCACGTCCGGCACCCGCCTCTGCACGTCGTACCGGAAGGGCTCGTCGGAGACGTACCGGAACGGCACGTCCGCGCCCTTGATCTTGCGCCAGATCAGCTCGGCCAGTTCGAGCACCGTGGTCGACTCGGCCGTGGAGAGGTTGAAGTCCTCGTTGCGCGCCGCCGGGTGCTCGATCGCCGTGGCGATGCCCCGAGCCAGGTCGCCGCCGTAGGTGTAGTGGCGGACCTGGTTGCCCTCACCGAGGATGTGCAGCGGGTCCTGTCCCTTGACGATCTTCTGCACCAGGTCGGGCACGACGTGCGACATGGCGAGCTTGACGTTGCCGGAGAGCACCTCGGCCTGCCCCAGCGCGCGCCCCTCGCCCACGCCGACGCAGTTGAACGGCCGCACGATCGTGTACGGCACCTGGTACTGCTCCCAGGCCGCCCGGGCGTAGTACTCCACGGCCAGCTTCTGGAACCCGTACGACGACAGCGGCGGTGGGATGCGGCGCTCGTCGCCCTCCCGGCTGGGCCAGTGCTCGGTGGACTCGAAGACCATCGAGGAGGAGAGGTAGGTGACCTTCGCCAGCCGGCCGTCCCGATGGGCGCGGATCGCCGCGTCGCAGGTGGCCGCCATGATCCGCTCGTTGGTGGCGAGCAGGTCGTAGGCGTACGCGTGGAAGTAGGAGATGCCGCCGATCATCGCCGCCCCCGCGACCAGGTGGTCGCAGCCGTCCAGCAGCTCGGTGAGCAGGTCCGCGTCCCGGGCGTCGCCCTCGACGAACCGGAACCGGGGGTGCTCGTCGTAGCTGTGGGTCACCGGGCCGTACTTGGAGAAGTTGTCGATGCCGACCACCTCGTGCCCCCGGTCCAGCAGCTCGGAGACGAGGTAGCCGCCGATGAAGCCGGCCGAACCAGTTACCAGGACCTTCGCCACGTGCGCTCCTATGCGGTCTTCTCGAATTCGGTGCTGTCCCGCGGGTCGCGCGGGGCCGGCACGACCCCGGTCCGGGCGACGCGCCCGGCCAGCTTCTCCCGGGTCAGCCGTCGACCGTAGGCGAAGAAGTACCAGCGCAGGTAGCCGGGCAGGAAGCGACCCAGGTCGAAGTGGGACTCCCCCAACGGCCGGTCCAGCCAGATGGTGGGGATCTCGGCCACCGGTAGCCGCAGCCGAGTGGCCTTGGCGGTCAGTTCCAGCCCGATCTCGAAGCCGGTCCGCGACTCGATCCCGACCTCGCGGACGAACGCGGTGTCGTACGCCTTGAAGCTGTTGGTGGCGTCGCGGGTGCCGACGCGGGCGAAGGTGTAGAGGCTCCGCCCCGCCCAGCGCGACATCATCCGCTTCAGCCGGGGCCCGCCGACCTGCTGGCCGCCGGGCATGTAACGGGACGCGGCGGCGACCACCACCCCCCGGTCGACCAAGCGGGCCAGCTCGTCGATCTGGCGGGGGTCGTCGCAGCCGTCGGCCATGGTGACCACCACGACGGGGGCACGCGCCGCGTCGATGCCGTACCGGATCGCGTTGGCGGGGCCCCGGCCGTAGGTGTTGAGCACCGCCCGCACCCGCGGATCGGTGCGGGCGACCTCCTCGACGTACGGGACGGTGCTGTCCTCGGGCATGTCGTGCACGACGAGCACCTCGGCGGGGAGCAGCATCTCCCGCAGCATCCGCTCGAGGCAGCGCAGGATCGCCTCGCCCTCGTTGTAGACCGGCACGATCACCGACACCCGGGGCTTCACACCCGCACTCCCTGCCCGGTCAGGCCCCACATGTCGATGACCGGCCGGTCGGTCTCCAGGCGGGCGTACTGCTCGTGCGGAGCGGCGATGACCAGCAGGTCGGCCCGCCGCAGCACCTCGTCCAGGTCGACGAAGCGCTCGTCGACCACGTAGGGATCCGTGCAGAGCGTCTCGCGGGTCTTCAGCGCCAGGATCTTGCGCAGCTTGTACGCCAGACTCTCCCGGGGGTCGTCGCTGCCGCCCTTGAAGGCCATGCCGAGGATGCCCACGGTCAGCTCGGACAGGTCGAACCGGTCCTCCAGGCGGGACACCAGGTAGAGCGGGAGCCCTTCGTTGATCAGCATCGCGGAATGGCCGAGCACGAAGTTGTTCCGGTTGAACGCGGCCAGCTGCATGGTGTCCTTGAACAGGCACGGTCCGGCCGCGAACCCGGGCATCGGCAGGTCGGCCGCGCGCGGGTAGTCGTACGCCACGGCGTGCCGGATCCGGGCGAAGTCGAGCCCGAAGTCGTTGGCCATCATCCAGAACTGGTTGGCGGTGGCGAACTTGATGTAGCGCCAGGTGTTGGTGAACAGCTTCGCCAGCTCGGCCTCCTCCGGCTCGAGCGGCACGATCTGCTCGGTGAGGTGCCGGAAGAGCTTCTCGGCGCGCGCCAGCGCCCCCGGCGTCCGGGCGGCGACGATCTGCGGCAGGGCGAACAGCTCCGTCATCGCCCGCCCCTCGGCGATCCGCTCCGGGCAGAACGCCACGTCGGCGCGGATGCCCTTGCCGGCGAGCAGCTTCTCGGTCAGCGCGGTGACGCCGGGGTAGACGGTGCTGCGCAGCACGACCAACTGCCCGTCGCGCAGGTGCTCGGCGCAGCGCTCCAGGGCCCGGGGCACCGCGCCCAGGTCCGGGTTGAGGTGCTCGTCGACCGGGGTGCCGACCACCACGACCAGGTGTTCGGAGGCGCCAACGCTGGCCGGGTCGGTGGTGGCACGCAGCCGGCCGGCGGCGACGGCCTCCGCGAGCGCCCCGGCCGCACCGGGCTCGGCGAAGGGCAGGGTGGCCGCGTTGACCGTGCCGACCGCGTCGGCGTTGATGTCGTACAGCACCACGGACAGGCCGCGCGAGGCGAAGGCGATGCCCAGCGGCAGCCCCACCCGGCCGCAGCCGCCCACGATGCAGACATCGACGGTGGTAACCGGCGGATCCTCGGACATGACTGGACTCCCGTGGGGGTGGCGGGGTGTGACTCCGGCAACACTCGGAATCCAAGCAGGTTAACCGCTCGGATGTGACTCGCGGGTAGCCAAAAATCCCGAGGCCGCTGACCTTTCAGCCGACCCGTCACTGATCGACGCCTGTCGGTCACACACCGCACTTGCCGCTTCCGCGCACACCCGGCCCGCTCGACACCGCAACGTCACACCAGGCGCTCCGACGACCCCGTGCCGTCGAGCGCCTGCGGATCGACGAGCGGCCCGGCTGTCCGCAGAGCAGCCGAGGGCCCCTCCCGCACCGGCGGGAGGGGCCCTCGTGGTCGCTCAGGCGCCGCGCAGGGTGGCGCCGAAGCGCTCCGCGGCCCGGGCGACCGCCGCGTCCCGCGCGGCCACCGCCTCCTCCACGGTCAGCGTCCGGTCCGGGGCCCGGAAGGTGAGCTTGTACGCCAGCGACTTGCGGCCCGCCCCGAGCTGCTCGGAGGCGTACACGTCGAACAGGCGCACCCCCTCCAGCAGCTCGCCGGCGCCCTCGACCAGGGCGCGCTGCACCTGCGCCGCGGGTACCGACTCGTCCACCACCAGCGCCACATCGATCAGCGCCGGCGGGAAGCCGGAGACGACCGGCGCGGGCGCCACCGGGGCCGCCGGCAGCGCGTCCAGGTCCAGCTCCATGGCGCTGGTGCGCCGGGGCAGTTCCAGCGCCGCCAGGACCGCCGGGTGCAGTTCGCCGGCGTGCCCGACCACCGTGCCGTCGACCAGCAGCTCCGCGCAGCGGCCGGGGTGCCACGGCGCGTACTCGGCGGCCCGGACCTCGACCCGGTCCCCCGGGATGTCGGCCGCGGCGAGCACCGCCCGGGCGGCCTCCACGGCGTCCGCCCAGGCAGCCGCCCGGCCCGCGCCCCACCAGCCGGCGGGCTCCATGTCGCCGGTCAGCACGACGGCGACGTGCCGGGGCTGGTCGGGCACCACCGCGTCGGCGGCGGCGAGCTCCTCGTCGCTGGGCCGCCGGTCCACGCCCATCGCCGGCGGGCGGCCGGCGCCGGGACGCGGGTGGAAGACCGCGCCGATCTCGTAGACGGCGAGGTCGCGCTGCCCCCGGCCGAGGTTGCGCTTCACGATGCCGAGCAGCGGGCCGAGCAGCGTGGTGCGCAGCAGCGGCTCCTCCTCGGACAGCGGGTTGGCCAGCCGCACCGCCCGCCGACGCGGGTCGCCCTCGGGCAGCCCGAGCTGGTCGGGCAGCTCCGAGGCGACGAACGGGTGCGCGAGCACCTCCACGTACCCCCGCTCGGCGAGCGACCGGGAGATCGCCCGCCGGCGGCGCTGCTGCCAGGTCAGGCCGCGGCCCGGCGGCGCGGTCGGCAGCACCGACGGCAGCCGGTCGTACCCGTCGAGGCGGACCACCTCCTCGACGAGGTCCGCCGGGTCGGTCAGGTCGGGCCGCCAGGTCGGCGGGGTGACGGTGAGCGCCGCGCCGTCGCCGGCGGCGACGCCGACCTCGCCCGGATCCTCGGCCAGCCGGTCGGTGCCCCGCGCGACCGTGCAGCCGACCTGCTCCAGCAGCGCGACCACCCGCGCCGGCGGGTAGGTCACCCCGATCCGCCGGGTCGGCAGGTCCGCCGGCAGGACGACCGGCGTACGCGGCCGGACGTGGTCGATGTCGACGATCTCGTCGGAGGCCGTGCCGCCGGCGTGCTCGGTGAGCAGCCGGACGGCCCGCTCGATGGCGACCAGCGGCAGCGCCGGGTCGACGCCCCGCTCCCACCGCTTCGCCGCCTCGCTGAACAGCTTGTGCCGCCGGGCGGTGCGCCCCACCATCGCCGGGTCCCAGTGGGCCGCCTCGAAGAGCACGTTCGTGGTCCCCGCGACGACCTCGCTGGTCTCCCCGCCCATCACGGCGGCGAGCGAGACCGGCCCGGTGTCGTCGCAGATGACCATGTCCTCCGCGGCGAGCACGCGGGTGACCCCGTCCAGGGTGGTGAGCTTCTCCCCCGCCTCGGCGCGGCGCACCACCAGGGGCCCGGTGATCCGGTCGGCGTCGAAGGCGTGCATCGGCTGGCCCAGTTCCAGCATGACGTAGTTGGTGATGTCGACCGGCAGCGAGATGCTGCGGATGCCGGCGACGGTGAGCCGCCGCCGCATCCAGTCGGGGGTCGCCGCCGTCGGGTCGACGCCGCGCACGAGCCGGGCGGCGAACCGGTCGCAGCCGACCGTGTCGCGCACCTCGACCGGGTACGCCGGGGTGTCGGTGCCGCCGGGCGCGGGCGCCAGGCCCGGGTCGCGGAACGGCACGCCGAGGGCGTGCGACAGCTCGCGGGCGAGGCCGCGCAGGCTCAGCGCGTACCCCCGGTCGGGGGTGATCTCCAGCTCGACCACGACGTCGTCGAGCCCGACGACGGGCCGTGCGTCGTCGCCCGGCTTGGCCGGGGTGTCCCCGGGCAGCACGATGATGCCCGAGTGGTCGTCGCCGAGACCCAACTCCTTGGCGGAGCAGATCATGCCGTTGGAGTTGCGCCCGTACGTCTTGCGCGCGCCGATGGCGAACCCGCCGGGCAGCACGCCGCCGGGCAGGATCACCACGACCCGGTCGCCGGGTGCGAAGTTGCGCGCCCCGCAGACGATCTCCTGCGGCTCGCCGGTGCCGTTGGCGTCGCCGACGTCGACGCGGCAGAACCGGATGGGCTTCTTGAAGCCGGTCAGCTCCTCGATCTGGAGGACCTCACCGACCACCAGCTGACCGGTGACGGTCTCCCGCAGGTCCACCACGGACTCGACCTCGATGCCGAGGTCGACCAGGGCCTGCTCCAGGTCGCCGGCGGGCAGGTCGGCGGGGAGGTCGACGTACTCCCGCAACCAACTGACAGAAACTCGCATGACTCAGACCACCGTCTCCGTAACTCGTACCCGCATCGCCTACGCCCCGGCCCCGAACGCGCGGGTGAACCGCACGTCGCCCTCGACCATGTCCCGCATGTCGCTGACCCCGTGCCGGAACATCACGGTCCGGTCGATGCCCATGCCGAACGCGAATCCCGAGTAGACCTCGGGGTCGATGCCGCAGGCGACCAGCACCCGCGGGTTGACCATGCCGCAGCCGCCCCACTCGACCCAGCGCGGGCCGTCGCGGTGCTCCGGGAACCACACGTCGAACTCGGCCGACGGCTCGGTGAACGGGAAGTAGTGCGGCCGGAAGCGGGTCTTCGCGCCCTCGCCGAACATCGCCCGGGCGAAGTGGTCCAGGGTGCCGCGCAGGTGCGCCATGGTGATGCCCCTGTCCACCACGAGGCCCTCCACCTGGTGGAAGACCGGCGCGTGGGTGGCGTCCAGCTCGTCGGTGCGGTAGACCCGGCCGGGCACGATCACGTGGATCGGCGGCTTGCGGGTCAGCATGGTGCGCGCCTGCACCGGCGAGGTGTGGGTACGCAGGACGAGGCCCGACCCCGCCGGCTCGTCGGCCGCGGCCGGACCGTCGGCGGGTGCGACGTGGAAGGTGTCCATCAGCCCGCGCGCGGGGTGGTCGGCGGGGATGTTGAGCGCGTCGAAGTTGGTCCACTCCAGCTCGACCTCGGGCCCCTCGGCCACCTCGTAGCCCATCCCGACGAACAGGTCGCTGATCTGCTCCATCAGGGTGCTGATCGGGTGCCGGGCGCCCCGGGGCCGCCGGTCGTAGGGCAGCGTCACGTCGACGCGCTCCTCCACCAGCACCCGTTCCGCCTGCTCCCGCTCCAGGACCTCCTGGCGGGCGGCGTACGCGGCCTCGACGGCGCGGCGGGCCTCGTTGACCCGCTTGCCGGCGTCGGCCTTCGCGGCCGGCGGCAGCGCGCCGATCTCCCGGCGGGCCAGCGAGACCGGGGACCGGTCGCCGAGGTGCGCCGGGCGCAGCGCGGTCAGCGCGTCCGGGTCACCGGCTTCGGCGAACGCCTTCTCGGCGGCGGCGACAGCCTCGGCCAGGGCGGCCGGGTCGAGCAGGGCGACCTGCTTCGGGTCGTACGGATCGTTGCGGTAGCTCATGGCGTACGGGCACTCCCTCACGGCGGCGCCAGCCCTCACGGGCGGCGAAGCGAGTCTACGGACGCGCGGCTGTGCCGCAGCCCGCCGGTGGGAGTTGCGCGGAAAGCAGGTCAGGCCCGCCGCCCGCCGACACCGGCGGGCTGGCTAAACGAACGCCGTGGCGCGTTCATGGGCGGACGCTCTCCTCTGTTGGCTGCCTCGCGGGACCGGTGTGTGGTCACCGCTGCGCTCTCGCTGAAGCGTACAGGCAGACGGCGGCGGCCGCAGCCAGGTTCAGGCTCTCGGCGCGGCCGTGCAGCGGCACCCGCACGCGCGCGTCGGCGGCGGCGGTGAGCTGCTCGGGCAGGCCGTGCGCCTCCGAGCCGAACAGCCAGGCGGTGGGGGCGGCGAGCCGGCCCGCGTCGGCGAGGTCGTCGAGGTCGTCCTCGCCGTAGCCGGTGGTGGCGAGCACGGCGAGCCCCGCGGCGCGCAGCGCGGCGACCACGTCCAGCGGGTCGGGCGCGCGGACCACGTCGACGTGGAAGAGGCTGCCGGCCGACGCCCGCACGCACTTGCCGTTGTACGGGTCGACGGCGTCGCCGGCGAAGACGACCACGCCGGCCCCGGCGGCGTCGGCGGTGCGCAGCACGGTGCCGGCGTTGCCCGGGTCGCGGATCTCGGCGAGCACCGCGACCAGGCGGGGTCCACCGGCCAGGGCCTGCTCCAGGGACACGTCGAGGTGCCGGCAGACGGCGACCAGGCCCTGCGGGGCGACGGTCTCGGCGAGGGCCGCGAGGGCCTCGTCGGTCACCTCGGAGACCGGCACGTCGGCGCGGGCGGCCTCGGCGGCCAGCCCGGCGTGCCGGTCCAGGGCGGCCGGCGTACCGAAGAGCTCCGTGACCACCCCCGGGCGGGCCAGGGCCTCGCGGACCGCCTGCGGGCCCTCGGCCAGGAACCGGCCGGCGGCCTCGCGGTCCCGTCGGCGCTGCAGCCGGCGGGCGGCGACCACCCTGGGGGTACGCGGGGTGAAGGGGCCGGAGACAGCGTCGAGGCGTCTCCCGCGCGACGGTGAGTGCATGGGAGACGCCTCGATCTGCTGGTGCGGGTGGATCAGGCGGCCTGGGCCGCCGCGCCGCCGGTGCCCTCGGCCGCGACCGCGGCCCGGGCCAGCTCGACGATCGCCGCGAAGGCGGCGGCGTCGTTGACGGCCAGGTCGGCCAGGATCTTCCGGTCGACCTCGATGCCGGCCAGGCGCAGGCCCTGGATCAGGCGGTTGTAGGTCATCCCGTTGGCGCGGGCGCCCGCGTTGATCCGCTGGATCCACAGCTGCCGGAAGTCGCCCTTGCGGTCGCGACGGTCCCGGTAGGCGTACTGCATCGAGTGCAGCACCTGCTCCTTGGCCTTGCGGTAGAGGCGGGAGCGCTGACCGCGGTAGCCGCTCGCGGTCTCCAGCAGGGTACGGCGCTTCTTCTGGGCGTTCACAGCCCGCTTGACGCGTGCCATCTCAACTCCTTCTTACGTCGGGTGGCGCGCGTCAGCGGCCGAGCAGCTTCTTGATGCGCTTGACATCGGCCTTGGCCAGCACGACGGTGCCGGTCAGCCGACGGGTCTGGGTGGAGGGCTTCTTCTCCAGGTTGTGCCGGAGGCCGGCCTGCTGGGCAACGATCTTGCCCTTGCCGGTCACCTTGACCCGCTTGCCCATCCCCGTGTGGCTCTTCATCTTCGGCATGTGGAACGTCTCTCCCCTGTTACTCGCCGCTGTTGTCGGCGACGGTGCCGGTCTCACCGGCTGGTGCGGTCTCGCCGGCCGCCGCGGTCTCGCCGGCTGCCGGAGCCGCGGACTCGTCCGCGTTCCGGTCCCGGGGTCCACCGCGGGACGCCGTCGCGGCGACCGCAGAGGCCTTGACGGCCCGGTGCGGGGCGAGAACCATGATCATGTTTCGACCGTCCTGCTTCGGAGCGGCCTCGACGTACCCCAGCTCCGTGATCTCCGACTCGAGCCGGCGCAGGAGCCGGTAACCCAGCTCCGGGCGGCTCTGCTCGCGACCGCGGAACATGATCGTCACCTTGACCTTGTCGCCGGCCTTGAGGAACCGCACCACGTGACCCTTCTTGGTCTCGTAGTCGTGCGGGTCGATCTTCGGCCGGAGCTTCATCTCCTTGATGACGGTCTGCTGCTGGTTACGCCGCGCTTCGCGCGCCTTCAGTGCGCTCTCGTACTTGAACTTGCCGAAGTCCATGAGCTTGCACACCGGCGGGCGCGCCATCGGCGCAACCTCGACCAGGTCCAGATCGACGTCCGCGGCCAGCTGAAGGGCGCGCTCCAGCGGGACGATGCCCACCTGCTCACCCTCGGGGCCGACCAGTCGGACCTCACGTGCCCGGATCTGCTCGTTCACGCGTGGTTCGACGCTGATGGGGCCTCCTCGAGTCAAAGTCTCCTGCGTGGCCGACCCTGCGGCTCCCGGGTGGGAGCCGACCCGGAAAGCAGAAGGCCCCGGCGCATGCCAGGGCCCGCTCGACCGGTCGGCACGATCACATGATCGCGCATCCGGCGCCGGGACGTGCCCGGAACCGGTGACCGGACCCGGCCACCATGGCGGCGACTCGGGTGGGAGCAGGCGCTCCTCTTTCATGGCTGTCCGGTCACGGGCGAACGTGTCCGCACGCGGAGACAGCCTGGTCGACTACACAACACTACACCCTCACCCGAGCGCCCCCAAACCCGGGCACCCCGGCCCGGGCCACGCGCGGCGGCCGACCGCCGGGTCGGCTCAGCGGCCGGCGGCGCCCTCGGCGAGGCGGGCCTGGTGGGCCTGGTGCAGCCGGCGCAGCGCGCGGACCCCCTCGACGGCCCGCTCCTTGTCGGCGGCCTGCAGGGCGACCATCGGCAGCAGGTCGTCGTCGTGCAACTCCAGGCTCGCCCACGGCGCGCCCCGGTCGAAGCGGACCCCGCGGACGACCTCCCACGGCAGCTCGTACGAGCCGAGGACGTTGCGCACGCGCACCCCGCGCGCGTCGGCCTCCACCCGGGGGCGGGTGAAGAGCAGGAAGCCGAGGGCACCGAAGACGCCGAGGCCGACCATCGCGATCTGGTCGCCCCGCTGGAAGCTGCCGTAGCCGTTGCCCGTCGCGCCGGTCAGCGAGGTGGCCACCAGGCTGAACACCACGACCAGCACGGCCGCCGAGGTCCAGCAGACCACCCGGATGCGGCGCGGGCGGAGGCGGATCGTCTCGGTTTCGCTCACCCCACCAGTCTGCCATCCGCTCCGGGCCGGTCCTCGGCCGCCACACGGGTGGTCGGGACGGCGGCGCGCGTGGCCGGGCCCGCGGCGCCCCGGCCGGCCACCAGCGCGGCCAGCAGGGTGAGCAGCGCGCCGGCGAGCACCGGCAGCCGGACGCCGGGGCCGCCCGGCAGCAGCGCGTCCAGCAGCAGGGCGCCGCCGAGCTGCCCGGCGACCAGGGCCAGGCCGGTGCGCAGCACCCCGATCGCGGCGACCCCGACCACCAGGCTGGCCACGATGCCGACGCCGAGCAGGCCGCCGGTGTAGAGGTACCAGGCGTCCGGCCAGGTCGGCGCCGGTCCGGTGAGGGCGCCGGCCAGCGCCGCGACGAGCAGCACGGCGGGCGTACTCGTGACGAAGTTGACGGCGACCCCGGCGGCGGGCGAGCCGGCGGCGGAGACCCGCGCGTTCAGCGCGGACTGGAGCGCCACGCCCAGCCCGCCGGCGACGGCGAGCAGGACCAGGCCGAGGGCGAGGTCGCCGACCGGCTGCCCGAGCTGGGCCAGCGCCACGGCGGCCACGCCCAACAACGCCCCGGCGACCCGGGGCCGGGTCAGCGCCAGCCGCCCGACCGGCGCCAGCCCCGCCCGGTCGACGGCCAGCCCGCCGAGGCTGCCGCCGGCGACCTGGGCGATGGTGAAGACCGCCACCCCGAGCACCGGGACGATGTACGCGCCGAGCAGCACGATGGCCGCCCCGCCCAGCCCGCCCAGGTACGCCCACCAGGGCAGCCGGGCCCGGCGCAGCGCGGCCAGCCCGGCGCGCTCCGAGGGCAGCGCCAGCACCCCGAGGCCGACCAGCAGCGTCCCGCCGAGGTTGTTGACCACCGCGCCCAGGGTCGGGTCGCCGGCCCGCTCGCCCAACTCGGCGTTGGCCGCGCCCTGGGCCGCCGAGGCCACCCCGCCGAGGGCGACCACGGCCAGCGCCGCCCACGGCGGCAGGCCACGCGGCACCGGGAGCGACGCCGGGCCGCCCGCCGCAGGCGGGCGCCTCACAGCCGGCAGGCGTGGATGTTGGTGACCAGGATCGCGCGGGCGCCGAGTTCGTACAGCTCGTCCATGATCCGGTGTACGTCGTCGCGGAGCACCATCGCCTGCACCGCCACCCAGCCCTCGCGGTGCAGCGGGGACACGGTCGGCGACTCGATGCCCGGAGTCAGCGAGCTGGCCCGGTCCAGCAGGCCGGCCGGCACGTCGTAGGCGAGCATCACGTAGCGGCGGGCGACCAGCACGCCGTGCAGCCGGCGCAGCAGCTGCGCGGCCTGCGGGTGGTCCGGGGCGTCCCCGCGGCGGACCAGCACCGCCGAGGAGCGCAGCAGCGGCTCGCCGAAGACCACCAGCCCGGCCTGGCGCAGCGTGGCGCCGGTCTCCACCACGTCGGCGACGACGTCGGCGACGCCGAGCCGGACGGCGTTCTCGACCGCGCCGTCGAGGCGGATCACCTCGGCCTTCACGCCCAGCTCGGCGAGGTGCCGCTCGACCAGCCCGGGGTACGCGGTGGCGATCCGGTGCCCGCCCAGCTCCTGGACGGAGGCGATGTCGTCGGGGCGGGCGGCGAAGCGGAAGGTCGCCCGGCCGAAGGCCAGGTCGACGACCTCCTCGGCGGGGGCCCCGGAGTCGATCAGCAGGTCCCGGCCGGTGATGCCGAGGTCCAGGTCGCCGGAGCCGACGTAGGTGGCGATGTCCTTGGGGCGCAGGTAGAAGAATTCGACGTCGTTGGGCTCGTCCCGGCAGACCAGGTCCTTCGGGTCGGTGCGCTGGCGGTAGCCCGCCTCGCGCAGCATCTGGGCGGCCGGCTCGGCCAGGGTGCCCTTGTTGGGGATGGCGACACGCAGCATGACGGAGTGCTCCTTCGATCGGTACTGATCAACGACGGGGCGCACTCACAGATGTCGGTAGACGTCCTTGAGGTCGAGACCGCTGGCGAGCATCAGCACCTGGACCTGGTAGAGCAGCTGGGAGATCTCCTCCGCGGTGCGCTCCGGCCCCTCGTGCTCGGCGGCCATCCACGACTCGGCCGCCTCCTCGACGACCTTCTTGCCGATGAAGTGCACGCCCTTCTCGAGCGCGGCGACCGTGCCCGAGCCAGGGGTGCCGGCGGCGGCCTTGGCCTGCAGCTCCGCGAACAACTCCTCGAACGTCTTCACGGAAGGCGATTCTTCCAGCCACCCGCCGACGTGGCGTCCTCCGGGTCCGGCCGCGTCATCTTTCCCACGGTGCGACCGCGGTACGGTCAGCCGCCGAAGCCGACCCGGTGGGCGCTGGTGGCGAGGCCCCGGATGGTGAGGGCGGCGTCGAGCGCGGCCACGGTGGCCGCCCAGCCCTTGTCCTCCGCCGAGCCGGGCAGCCCGGCCCGGTCCCGGGCCTGCTCGATGGTGTCCACGGTCAGGACGCCGTGCGCGACGGGCTTGCCCTCGTCCAGCGCGACCCGGGTCAGCCCGTCCGTCACCGAGCGGCAGACGTAGTCGAAGTGCGCGGTGGCGCCCCGGACCACCACGCCGAGCGCGACCACCACGTCGCAGCGCCGCGCGAGGGCCTGGGCCACCACGGGCAGCTCCACCGAGCCGGCCACCCGGGCGGTGACCGCGCGGGCCCCGCACGCCCGGGCGGCGGCGACCGCCCGGTCGAGCATGTGGTCGGTCAGGTCGCCGTGCCACCGCGCGGCGACCACGCCGACGGTCATCCCGGCGGCGTCCACGGTCGTCACGCCCGGTTCGCCGAAACCCGCCATGTCTACGCTCCGATCTCGTCGCCGAGGACCGGCCGGCCCATCGGGGCCTCGGTGACCTCGTCCAGCTCGTCCAACAGGTGCCCCATCCGGTCCCGCTTGGTGCGCAGGTAGCGCACGTTCTCGGGGTGCGGCCGCACCGGCAGTCCCTCGCGGCCGGTGACGGTCAGCCCGTAGCCCTCCAGGCCGGCCCGCTTGGCGGGGTTGTTCGTCAGCAACCGCATCGAGCGCACCCCGATGTCGTAGAGGATCTGCGCGCCGGTGCCGTAGTCCCGGGCGTCGGCCGGCAGACCCAGGTCGAGGTTGG
Organism: Micromonospora sp. NPDC047670; assembly: GCF_043204915.1. Lineage (NCBI taxonomy): Bacteria > Bacillati > Actinomycetota > Actinomycetes > Micromonosporales > Micromonosporaceae > Micromonospora > Micromonospora sp. NPDC047670. The sequence goes on along the minus strand of NZ_JBIDDA010000010.1, from coordinate 163,683 downwards.
CGTCCACGGTGTCCCGCCCCTCGTCCTGGAGCTGGTACGCCTGGAGCTTGTGCAGCAGCCCGATGCCCCGCCCCTCGTGGCCGCGCACGTAGAGCACCACGCCCCGCCCCTCGTGGGCGACCCGTTCGAGGGCGGCGTTGAGCTGGGGGCCGCAGTCGCAGCGCACCGAGCCGAAGACGTCCCCGGTGAGGCACTCGGAGTGCACCCGGACCAGCACGTCCCGCCCGTCGCCGATCTCGCCCATGACGAGGGCGACGTGCTCGGCCGAGTCGTGCTCGCTGCGGTAGCCGAGCGCCCGGAACACCCCGTGCCGCGTGGGCATCCGGGTGTCGGCGACCAACTCGACCTGCTTCTCGGTCCGCCGCCGGTACGCCACCAGGTCGGCGATCGTGACCAGGGTCAGGGAGTGCTCGGCGCAGAACTTCTCCAGGTCCGGCAGCCGCATCATGGTGCCGTCGTCGTTGACCAGCTCGCAGAGCACGCCGGCGGGGCGCAGCCCGGCCAGCCGGGTCAGGTCGACCGCCGCCTCGGTGTGCCCCGGCCGGCGCAGCACGCCGCCCTCCCGGGCGCGCAGCGGCACCACGTGCCCCGGGCGGGCCAGGTCGGCCGGGCCGGTGCCCGGGTCGGCGAGCAGCCGGATGGTGTGTGACCGGTCGGCGGCGGAGATGCCGGTGCTGACCCCCTCCCGGGCGTCCACGGTCACCGTGTAGGCGGTGCCGCGCCGGTCCTGGTTGGTGTGGTACATCGGCGGCAGGTCCAGCCGGTCGCACTCGGTCTCGGTCAGCGGCACGCAGATGTAGCCGGACGTCCACCGCACCATGAACGCGACCAGCTCCGGCGTCGCCAGTTCGGCGGCGAAGATCAGGTCACCCTCGTTCTCCCGGTCGGCGTCGTCGACCACGACGACGGGCCGGCCGGCGGCGATGTCCGCCACCGCCTGCTCGATGCTGGCAAAGGTGGTCATGCCGGCACTCCGCTTCGCTCCGTGCCGCCATGCGGCACCACCGCACCGGACCTTCTGCTTCGCTCGCTCATGCGACGGCCTCCGAGTAGGTCGACGGGATCGGGGCGGGCGCCGGGCGGGCGACCCGCGAGGTGCGCCACCAGCTGACCAGGCCCCAGGCGCAGAAGGCGCCGTAGACGAGGTACATGGCCGCCGAGGGATAGAACCCGCCGCGCAGCAGCAGCGGCACACCGACCGCGTCGACGGCGATCCAGATCAGCCAGAAGTCCACCCAGCCGCGGGCCATGCCGTAGGTGGCGAGCAGGCTGCCGGTGAGGATCCAGGCGTCCGGCAGCGGCCCCCAGGAGCCCAGCGCGGCGAGCACCGGGTACGCGGCGGCCGTGCCGAGGACGGCGGCGGCCAGCAGGCCGAGCCGCTCGCGGCCGGTGGCCCAGCGGGGCGCCACGGCGGCGTGGTCGCCGTCGTCGCCCTGGCGGCGGTTGCGCGACCAGCGCCACCAGCCGTAGAGGCTGACGGCGAAGAAGAACACCTGCCGGCCGGCCTGCCCGTACAGGTCGTGTGCCTGCGGGGTGGCGAAGACCCCGCCCAGGAAGACGGTGAACAGCAGCGCGTTGCCGATCATGCCGACGGGCCAGGCCCAGACCAGCCGGCGCAGGCCGAGCAGGGCCGAGGCCAGGCCGAAGCCGTTGCCGACGATCTCCCGGACCAGCACCGGCGAGCCGGCGACGCTCACCTGCGCGTCGAGCAGCCACCCGAGCGGGCCCATCAGGCCACCCCGCCCGTCGTGGCGGCGCCCGGCAGGCCGGGGACCGCAAGCCCGCCGGCCGCCGCGCCCGGCGCGTCCGTGGCCGGGTGTCCGCCGGGCGGGCCGGGGTCGGCCGGTCGGGCGCCCAGCAGCCGCTCGACGTACTTGGCGAGGACGTCCACCTCGAGGTTGACCGCGTCGCCGACGCGCCGGGCGCCGAGGGTGGTCAGCTTCAGCGTGGTCGGGATCAGCCCGACGGCGAACCAGTCGGGGCCGACGTCGGCCACGGTCAGCGAGACGCCGTCGACGGTGATCGAGCCCTTCTCCACCACGTACCGGGCCAGGGCGGCCGGCAGCCGGAACCGGACCGTCTCCCACTGCGCGGCCGGCTCCCGGGCGAGCACCTCGCCGACGCCGTCGACGTGCCCCTGCACCAGGTGCCCGCCGAGGCGGCTGCCGAGCGCGGCGGCCCGCTCCAGGTTGACCGGGTCGCCGACCCGTAGCGCGCCCAGCGCGGAGCGGCGCAGCGTCTCCCCCATCACGTCCGCGGTGAAGGTCCCGTCGCAGACGTCGACCACGGTCAGGCAGACGCCGTTGACCGCGATCGAGTCGCCGTGCCGGGCGTCGGAGGTGACCAGCGGCCCGCGGACCGCGACCAGCGCCGAGTCACCCGCCGTTTCGGTGATCCGGACGACCTCACCCAACTCCTCGACGATGCCGGTGAACATGTCAGCCCTCCCTCTTCCGGGGCAGCGCGGTGATCCGCAGGTCGGGTCCGACCTGCGTAACGTCGACGTACTCCAGGTCGATGGCCTCGGCGATGGTGGTCACACCGGCGTCGACCAGGGCGGTCGGGCCGGCGCCGAGCAGCCGGGGCGCGACGTAGCCGACGATCTTGTCGACCAGGCCGGCGGCGAGGAAGGCGCCGGCCAGCGTGGGGCCGCCCTCCAGCAGCGCCGCGCGGACCCCGCGTTCGTGCAGGGTGGCGAGCAGCGCCGGCAGGTCGACCCGCCCGTCGGGCCCGACGCCGACCTCCGCGGCGGTGGCGATCCACGTCCGGGCGGCGCCGTCGCGCACCCGGGCGTCGGCCGGCGTACGCGCCGACGAGTCCACCACCACCCGCAGCGGTTGGCGGATGTTGAGCGTGCCGTCGCGCAGGTTGCGGGCGGTGAGCCGGGGGTCGTCGGTGAGCACCGTGCCCACCCCGGCGATCACCGCGTCGACGGTGCCGCGCAGCGCGTGCACGTCCATCCGGGCCGCCTCGGAGGTGATCCACATGCTCGTGCCGTCGGCGGCCGCCGACCGGCCGTCCAGCGTGGCGGCGAACTTCCAGATCACGTACGGCCGGCCGCGGCGCATCGAGGTGAGCCAGGCGATGTTGCCGGCCTCGGCCTCGGCCTCGCGTACCCCCACATCCACCTGGATCCCGGCGGCGCGCAGCGTGGCGGCGCCGCCGGAGGCGACCGGGTTGGGATCGGGGACGGCGATGACGACCCGGGCGACGCCGGCCTGGACCAGCGCGGTGCTGCAGGGGCCGGTGCGGCCGGTGTGGTCGCAGGGTTCCAGGGTCACCACGGCGGTGCCGCCGCGGGCCCGCTTCCCCGCCTGGGCGAGCGCGACGATCTCGGCGTGCGGCCCGCCGGCGTAGGCGTGGAACCCCTCGCCGACGACGTCGCCGGCGGCGTCGAGCAGCACGCAGCCGACCACCGGGTTGGGGCTGGTCGTGCCGAGACCGCGCGCGGCGAGTTCCACCGCGCGACGCATCGCCTCGTCGATGGAGACGCCGGCCATGCCCTGCCCTCTCACTCGCCGGTCGGCGCGCGGGCGGTCACGGGAGGCGACGGCATCGGGCCGCGGGCGTGCGGCGGCGGAGGTCCGGGTACGGCGGAGCCGACCCGGGGGCGCGCACGGCACGCTGAGGTCAGCGGCCGGGCAGGGCCCGTCCGTCCCGCGCGCTGTCTCCCATCCGGACTGTCTGGGTGCGGTTTCCCGCGCCCAACCGTCGGCCCCGGATTCTCACCAGGTCCACCGGGCGGCACGAGGCCGACCGGGTCGCGGGCTTACCACGGTCACGCCGTGGATCACCGCCGGTTCGGAATTACACCGAGTCCCGCCAGCGCGTGGTGGGTACACCGGCAGTCTTACACGCCGGGCGGGGGATGGTGCCACACAGGCGAGCTACTTCACAGCGGGAATAGGCGGTCAGGTCACCCCGCGTCGCCGGTCCACCGCCACGTACGAGCCGGGCTGGCTCTTGGCCACCGTCTTCATCTCGGAGGCGACCGCGATCGCCTCCAGGGGGTCGGTGAACCGCTTGTTGGTGTCGGAGATGGAGACACCGATGGAGAGCGTGACCAGGGCGGCGCGCCGGATGTTGCCCCGGCGGTCCTTCAGCTCCACGTAGCCGCGGGCGGCGTCGACGGGGTCGTAGAGCGAGTCGGCGGCCTTCTCGAAGTCGGCGGACACCCGGGAGGTGAGCGGCCGGACCTGTTCCGGAGTGCAGACGATGACGAAGTCGTCGCCGCCGACGTGGCCGAGGAAGGCCGGCGGCAGCCCCACCGAGACCACCGCCCGGTGCAGGCTGCGGGCCAGGGCGGAGATGAAGTCGTCGCCGCGCACGAAGCCGTAGCGGTCGTTGACGCTCTTGAACCGGTCGATGTCGATGTAGCCGACGGCGTAGTCGACGCCGCTGCGGACCCGGTCGGAGATCTCCCGGCGGATCCGGCTGTTGCCGGGCAGCCCCGTGAGCGGGGAGACCTCGCGGAACTCCTTGTTGCGCCGCAGGGTCGAGCTGACCCGGGCCACCAGCTCCGCGGTGTCGAAGGGCTTGACCAGGTAGTCGTCGGCGCCGGCGCTGAGCCCGTGCACCTTGTCCACCGTCATGCCCTTGGCCGTCAGCATGATCACCGGCAGGGCCGAGGTCATCGGGTCGGCCCGCAGCCGCCGGGTCAGCTCCAGCCCGTCGACGCGCGGCATCATCAGGTCGACCACCGCCAGGTCGGGGCGTTGGCGCTCGATCACCTCGAGCGCCTCCTGCCCGTCGCTCGCGTGGATCACCTCGAAGCCGTGCAGCCGCAGGTTGAACTCGACGAAGCGCGCGATGTCCTCGTCGTCGTCGACGACGAGGATGATGTCCTTGCGGTCGCCGGCGGGCTCCACGTCAGGCCCCGGCGGCGGCGCGTTCCGCGAGTGCCCGCAGCTTCCGGACGGCCTCGGCGGGGTCGTCGGCGCCGTAGACGGCGGTGCCGGCGACGAAGGCGTCCGCCCCGGCCTCGGCCGCCTGCGCGATGGTGTCGGCGGCGATCCCGCCGTCGACCTCGATGCGCAGTTCCAGGTGGCCGCTGTCGACGTGCCGGCGGGCGGCGCGCACCTTGTCCAGCAGTTGCGGGATGAAGCGCTGCCCGCCGAAGCCGGCCTTGATCGTCATGATCAGCAGCGTGTCGAAGCTCGGCAGCAGCTCCAGGTACGGCTCGATCGGGGTGTCCCGGTCGATCGCCAGCCCGGCCTTGGCGCCGGCCGAGCGGAGGTCCTTGGCCAGCGCCACCGGGTCGTCGCACGCCTCGGCGTGGAACGTGACGTTGTACGCCCCGGCGTCGGCGTAGCCCGGGGCCCAGCGGCGCGGGTCCTCGATCATCAGGTGCACGTCGAAGGGCAGCTCGGTGGCGGCCCGCAGGCTCTGCACCACGGGCAGCCCGATGGTCAGGTTGGGCACGAAGTGGTTGTCCATGACGTCCACGTGCAACCAGTCCGCGGCGTTCTCGACGGCACGGACCTCTTCGGCGAGGCGGGCGAAATCGGCGGCGAGGATGCTGGGCGCGACGATCGGCGGCGGTACGGTCACCGGGCCAGTGTACGAACGCGGCCATCAGCCGCCCGCAGCGCGCCACCAACCGGGACACCCGGTGACCCGACGGTGACCGCTGGTGCAGAATTGGCCGTCCCGGCCAGAACAAACCGGACGAAGGGCCAGTCGAGACTGGCCGAACGACGGCACGGCGGCGAGACTCCCTCGGGGACGGTGACGCGTGCCGTCGCCACCCGCCCGCGTGGCGGGACGGTGACGGCCGAGGCGTCGGGTCCCGGAAAGGGCGGATGATGCGACGGTGGCTCGCGGCGCTGGCGCTGGCCGGCACGGTGACGGTCCTGCTGGCCGGCTGCGTACGACCGGGCGGCTCCGACGGCGACCTCACCGACGACTGGCCGGCGCTGGCCGCGCCGCGGCTGTTCGTGCCGGCCACGGACACCTGCCTGCCCCGGGTCACCGCGATCGTGCAGGCCGGCACCTACGAGGTGGTGGACTGCTCCCGCAACCACCTGGCCGAGGCCATCCACGTCGGCACGTTCACCGGCGCCGCCGCGACCGGCGACCGGCCCGAGCCGGGGTCCCCCGGGCTGCGCCCGGCCCGCGCCGAGTGCGACCAGCGCGCCCGCGAGGTGCTCGGCGGCGACTGGCACTCGGCCCGGATCACCCTGAACATCGCCCTGCCGTCCGCGCCCGCGTGGCGCGGCGGCGCCCGCTGGTTCCGCTGCGACCTGAGCGAGACCGGCAGCATCGACAACACCCGGCCGGTGAACCGCACGGGCAGTCTGCGGGGCGCGATGATCGGCGACTCGCCGCTGATCCACCGCTGCTTCGACCCGAAGCTCATCGGCGAGAACCTGAACTACATGGCCCCGGTGCTCTGCACCGAGCCGCACCGCGCCGAGTTCGTCGGCGTCTACGTGGAGCGGGACATGACCTGGACGCAGTTCCGCCGGGCCCACCGGCAGGCACACACGCGCTGCATGACGCTCATCGCCGCCTTCGCCGACGTGCCCAACAACAGCGACCTGCCGTACCGCGCGGGCTCCATCTTCTATCCCCCGTCCCAGCGGGAGTGGGAGGAGGGCGACCGCGGGGTGCGCTGTTTCCTGTGGAGCGACGACCGGAAGCTGACCCGCTCCATGCGGGGCGCCGGCCCGAAGGGACTCCCCGCGATCTGAGCGCGGTGCCGTATGCTGCCGCACCGTGGCGTGTCCGCCGACCGTGCGCCGGCCGGACCACGATCGGCGGGAGGTCGGGCGATGCGACGCAGGTGGACGGCGGCCGCGGTCGGTGCGGTGGCGGCCCTGGCGCTCGCCGGCTGCGGCGCCCCGGCCGGCACCGACGGCGACCTGACCGACGACTGGCCGGCGCCCGCCGCGCCGCAGGCGTTCGTCCCCGCGGCCGGCGTCTGCCACGCCGGCGTGCAGGACGTCGGCTACCTCACCGCCTACAACCCGGTCGACTGCGCGCAGTCCCACCGCGCGGAGACCGTGCACGTCGGCACGCTCACCGGGGCGGCGGCCGAGCGGACCACGCCCCCGCCGGCCGGCTCGGCCGGCATGCGCGCCGCCCGGGCCGAGTGCGACGCGAAGGTCAACGAGGCGGTCGGCGGGGACTGGCGCTCCGGCCGGCTCGGGCTGAACGTGGTGCTGCCGTCGCCGCGGGCGTGGGGCGGGGGCGCCCGCTGGTTCCGCTGCGACCTCAGCGAGCAGACCAGCCTCGACGAGGCGAACGCGAAGGCCCGGACGGGAAGCCTGAAGGGCGCCCTGACCGGCGCCGCGCCGCTGGCCCACCGGTGCTTCGAACCGAAGGTGAGCGACGACGACGTGCGGGAGATGGTGCCGGTGGCCTGCACCAGCAAGCACCACGCCGAGTTCGTCGGCGTGTGGCGGGCCCCGGACATCAGCTACGACGCCTTCACCCGGGACACCCTCAGGGTGCACCGGGCGTGCCGCGCGCTGATCGCGAAGTACGTCAAGGTGCCCAACAACGGTGACCTGCAGTACCGGGCCGGTTCGATCTTCTACCACCCGTTCGAGCGGGAGTGGCGCAACGGCAACCGGGGCGTGCAGTGCTTCCTCTGGGTCAGCGACCGCAACCTGACCCGGTCGATGAAGGGCGCCGGCACGAAGGGCCTGCCGGTCACCTGAGCGCCGCCCGCCCGGGCCGGGCACGGCGCGGGGGTCGGCCCACCCGCGAGCCGAGCGGGCTCACGGGTCGGGCGTCCCGTCCGCGGATCAGGTCCGGCGCAGCATCGCGAGGAACATCGCGTCGGTGCCGTGCCGGTGCGGCCAGAGCTGCACCGTCGGCCCGTCACCGAGACCGGGCATCCCCGCCGGCAGCAGCGGCCGGGCGTCGACGAAGTCGACCGGCACGCCGGACCGGCGGGCCGCCTCGGTCACCGTCACGTGCGTCTCCACGGTGTGCGGGGAACACGTCACGTAGGCGACCAGGCCGCCCGGGCGGACCGCCCGCAGCGCCGCGGTGAGCAGCTCACGCTGCAACCGGGTCAGCGGCGGCAGGTCCGACGGCTCGCGCCGCCAGCGGGACTCCGGCCGGCGGCGCAGCGAGCCCAGGCCGGTGCACGGCGCGTCGACCAGTACCCGGTCGAAGTGCGCCTCCGGCAGCTTCGGGTCGGCGCCGACCGTGCGGCCGTCGGTGTTCAGCACGGTCACCGGCAGGCCGCGGGTGGCCTGGGCGACCAGCCGGGCCCGGTGCTCGGCGACCTCGACGGCGGTCAGCCGCGCGTCCCGCTGCGCGGCCAGCGCGCCGAGCAGCCCGGACTTGCCGCCCGGGCCGGCGCACAGGTCGAGCCAGCGCCCGTCCGGGCCGTCCAGCGGGGCCACCGCCAGGGCGTTCGCCACGAGTTGGGACCCCTCGTCCTGCACGTGGGCCCGGCCCTCGGCCAGCGCCGGCAGGTCACCGGGCGCCCCGCCGGAGAGATAGACGGCGTACGGGGAGAAGGCCCCCGGGGCACCGCCGACCTCGTCGGCCAGCGCGACCGGGTCGGCCAGCCCGGGCCGGGCGCACAGGTGCACCGGCGGGCGCTCGTTGTCCTCGATGAGCAGCCGGGCGGTCTCGCCGAGGTCGCCGCCGAGCGCCTCGGCGAAGGCCCGCACGATCCACTGCGGATGGCTGTACGCCAGCGCGAGATGCCCGACCGGGTCGCTCTCCATCGGCGGGGCGAGCTTGGCGACCCAGGCGTCGGCGTCCCGGCCGGCGACCTCGCGCAGCACCGCGTTGGCGAACCCCGTCGCGCCGGGGCCGACCGCGCGGACCAGGTCGACGGTCGAGGAGACCGCGGCGTGCGCCGGCACCCGCGTGTGCAGGAGCTGGTACGCCCCGATCCGCAGCGCGTCGCGCACCGGCGGATCGATGCGCTGCACGTCCCGCCCGGCCGCGTCGGTGAGGATCGCGTCGAGGGTGCCGAGGTGACGCAGGGTGCCGTAGGTCAGCTCGGTGGCGAAGGCCGCGTCCCGCCCGGTCAGCCCGGCGTCGCGCAGGAGCGACGGGAGCACGAGGTTGGCGTACGCGTCGTCCCGGTGCACCGCCGCGACGGCCTCGTACGCGATCTGCCGCGGCAGGTCCACGGCGGGCCGGGCCGGACGGCGGCCGCCCTCGCGCCGGTCGCCGCCCCACCGGCCCTGCGTCGGCCGCTCCCCGCGCCGGTCCCCCGCGGGGCGCTCGCCGCGCTCCCCGGTGGGCGGGCCACCGCCGGGACGCTCGCCGCGTCGCTCGGCGGGGAAACGGTCGCCGGCGGGCCGCTCGGGGCCCGTCACGCGAGTTCCTCCCCCGCGGCGACCCGGGCGCCGCGCGCCCAGTCCGTCGCCGGCATGGCCCGCTTGCCCGCGGCCCGCACCTCGCCGAGCCGCACCGGCACGGTGGCCGTGCCGGCCAGCACCCGCGACTTCTCCACCAGCAGCTCGCCCGGCTTCAGCTCGGGACCGTCCGGCACCGGGGCGACCGGGCCGAGCTTGACCCGCTCGCCCCGGAACGTCGTCCACGGCCCGGGGGCCGGCGTGCAGGCGCGGACGCGCCGGTCCACCGCGAACGCGGGGTCGGACCAGCGGACCCGGGCGTCCTCCACGGTCAGCTTCGGCGCCAACGACACCCCGTCGGCGGGCTGCGGCTCGGCCCGGGCCGTGCCGTCGGCGATCGCGTCGAGGACGGCCACCAGCAGGCCCGCCCCGGAGTGGGCGAGCCGCTCCAGCAGGTCGCCGGAGGTGTCGGCGGGACGGATCTCGTCCGTGAGCGTGCCGTAGACCGGACCCGTGTCCAGGCCCTCCTCGAGCTGGAAGACGCTGGCGCCGGTCAGCTCGTCGCCGTGCAGCACGGCGTGCTGCACGGGCGCGGCCCCGCGCCAGGCGGGCAGCAGCGAGAAGTGCAGGTTGATCCACCCGTGCCGGGGGATCTCCAGGGCGGCCGGCGGCACCAGCGCACCGTAGGCCACCACGGGGACGCAGTCCGGGGCCAGCTCGCGCAGCCGGTCCAGGAACTCCGGCTCGCGCGGACGGGCCGGGGTGAGCACCTCGACGCCGTGCTCGTCGGCCCAGGCGCCGACGGGGGAACGGGACAGGCCCCGGCCACGCCCGGCGGGCGCGTCCGGTCGGGTCACCACGGCGACCAGCTCGTGGCGGGAGGCCGCCACGGCGGCCAGGGCGGGCACGGCGACGGCCGGGGTGCCGGCGAAGATCACGCGCACGGGCGGCTCACCGACCCAGGCCGAAGGGGCTGCTGGAGGCGTGCGGGTTGAGCTTCACCGTCGGCGGGGCGGCCGGGTCGTACCACTCCGCCTGGCGGATCGCCTTCATCGCCTCCTTGCGCCCGGCCGGGTCCAGCCGGTCCACGAAGAGCACCCCGTCCAGGTGGTCCGTCTCGTGCTGCACGCAGCGCGCCATCAGGCCGGTGCCGACGATCTGCAGCGGGTCGCCGTAGCCGTTGAAGCCCTTGGCGATCACGTTCTGCCGTCGCTTGGTGTCGAAGTAGAGACCCGGGATGGACAGGCAGCCCTCCGGGCCGTCCTGTTCCTCCTCGTCGGGAAACTCCAGCACCGGGTTGACCAGGTGGCCGAGCACGTCGTCGACGTCGAAGGTGAACACCCGCAGGCCCACGCCGAGCTGCGGCGCGGCCAGGCCGGCGCCGTTCTGCTCGCGCATCGTGTCGGTCAGGTCCGCGATGAGCTTGCGCAGCTCGACGTCGAAGTCGACCACCGGATCGGCCGGCGTGCGCAGCACCGGATCCCCGAACAGACGGATGGGCTGGACGGTCACTCGGCGTGGCTCCTTCGGCTGGACGACGTGGTGCCGTACCAGTCTACGGAGTGCCGGGAGCCGCCCCGGCCGGCGTACCGGGATGCGGCGGGGCCGGTTCCGTGTCGATGATCACCGGGAGGGCCTCGTAGCCGCGCAGCGTCAGCCGGGCCCGGTGCCGGGGCCGGCCGGCCAGCGCCAGCCCGGGCAGCCGGCGCAGCAGCAGCGGGAAGGCCACCTGCGCCTCCAGCCGGGCCAGGCCGGCGCCGAGACAGTAGTGCGGCCCGGCGCCGAAGGAGAGCGGATGGCTCTGCGGGCGCCACGGGTCGAACCGCGCCGGCTCCGGGTAGCGCCGGGGATCCCGGTTGGCCGCGCCGAGCAGCAGCAGGACCCAGGCGCCGGCGGGCACCTCGACGCCGCCGACGGTGACCGGCGCGGCGCTCACCCGGGTGGTGAGCTGCACCGGGGAGTCGTAGCGGAGCAGCTCCTCGACGTGGCCGGCGGCGAACTCCGGGTGCCCCCGCAGCGCGTCGGCCTCGCGCGGGTGCCCCAGCAGCACGACCAGGCCGTTGCCCAGCAGGTTGGTGGTCGTCTCGAAACCGGCGACCAGCAGCACCACGAGGTTGGCGAGCAGTTCGTCGCCGGAGAGGCGTGCGCCGTCGGCGTCGTGCGCCTGCACCAGCGCGGTGGTCAGGTCGTCGGCGGGCGCGCGGCGGCGGGCCGCCACCAGCTCGGCGAAGTAGTCGCGCAGCTCGGTCGCGCCCCGGTCGGCCACGGCCAGCTCGTCCGGCGTGATCTCCGGCTCCAGGATGCCGGTCAGGTCCGCCGCCCAGCGCCGGAACAGCGGCCGGTCCGTCGCCGGCACGCCGAGCAGCGCGCAGATCACCCCGACCGGCAGCGGGTACGCGAACTCGGTCAGGAAGTCGAGCGGCCCGCCGTCGGCGGCCCGCGCCGCCATCGCGTCGACCAGCTCGTCGGCCTGGGCCGTCACCACGTCCCGCATGGCGGCGATCCGGCGCGGGGTGAAGGTGCCGGCCGCGAGCCGGCGCATCCGGCTGTGGTCGGGCGGGTTGGTGCGCAGCATCGACCGGGAGATCGAGGCGATGGCGGGGCTGTCCCGCCAGCCGGGCAGGAACTGGTCGCGCAGGGCGTCGTCCAGCACCCCGAACCGGGGGTCGCGGAGCATCTCGTCGGCCTCGGCGTAGCCGGTGACCACGAAGAGTGCCGGCCCGGCCCGGACCACCGGCCCGTGGGCGCGCAGCCGCTCGTACGTCGGGTAGGGGTCGACCCGCCCCCGCGGCGACATGAGCAGGCCGAGGGCCTCGGCAGCGTCCATCGTCCATCCTCCGCCCGGGGATCGAACGACTTCATCATGCTCCCGCCCACCGCCCGCCGGCTGCCCCGCCGGCGGGCGCGGGTCAGGCGCCGGCGCCCGGCTCCCCCGCCAGCACCGTGCCGCCGCCGAGCAGGGCGTGCTCGGGCAGCGGCAGCTCGATCTTGTGGGCGGCCTCCCAGTCGTGGAGCAGGCCGGGCCGGACCTGGGCGGCGAAGTAGTCCACCGCGCTCATCCCGCCGACCACCGGCTCGTCCACCTCCGCGACGAGCTGGGCCGGCACCAGACGGAAGCCGTTCTGCAGGGCGGCGCTGAGCCGGCGGTGCCCGTCGACGACGAAGAAGTACTCCCCGGTGTAGCCGATCCGCAGCGGCTCCAGCGCCGCGTCGCCGGCCGCGGCCACCTCGCCCACGAAGTCCGAGTCCCACAGGTCACGCAGGGCGGCGATGTCCTCGGTCGGGTAGACCCGGGCCGGGTCGAGCAGCAGCAGCGGTGGGGCGTCGCGCAGCACGTCCGCGCCCAGCCGGCCCTCGTACGCGTCGATGATGTGCTCGATGACCTCGGCGGCCGGGGCGCGGGTGGTGTCGCAGACCAGGTCGTAGTTGCGCAGCCGCGCCTTGTCCACGCCGTAGCGGACGATGAACCGGCCCCGCTCGCTCTCGCTGCGCTCGCGCAGCTTGGCCTTGGCCTCGTCGAGCGAGGCGTAGCTCTCCGCCGGGCCGGAGGGCCGGGCGAGCACCCGCCGGGCCGCCTCGCCCGGCTCGGTGATCATGTGCACCTTGAGCGCGTCGGTGAAGAAGTGCCAGGCCAGCCGGGAGTCCATGACCAGCCGCTCGCCGGAGGCGGCGATGTCCCGCTGGAGCTGGTCGACGTAGCCGTCGACGGCCTGGTCCAGCTCGGCGTGCAGGTTGAGCTGCAGCGCGGTCATCTGCCGCTCCTGCGCCATCTGCCGGTAGAGGTCACCGACGCTGACCCGGCGCAGGCCGAGCCGCTTGGCGATCTCCACCGAGACGGTGCTCTTGCCGCTGCCGAGGTCACCATTGAAGACGATCGACTGACGAACGGTCACGACTGGTCCACCCCTGATCACCGGCTGATTGACATCATCGACATCGCGCCGAACCGACGCGCTCCCGCCACCGTCGCGCGATCCTGCGACCACCCCAGCTCGGCGCGTCTGGCGCCGCGCCGCGACCTGGAGTCGTCGTACGCCCGGGCATGACGGGCGATGCTATCACCCGCTCACCGGCCTCCCCTCGGACACGGCGTGCGACGACGGGCCGCTCGGGCGGTGGGACCGACGGCGCCGTGCGGCGGATCACGGGCGGCGCCGGCCGGCCCGGGGCGCGCGCCGCCGGGCAGGGGCACCGCCGCCGCACCGGCGCCGCCGGCACGTCCGCCCGCCGGCGGGCCCGCGCACCGCCGGACCGGGTCGTCGCCGCCCTGGTCGTCGCGGGTCAGAAGAGGGTGAGGGGGTCCACCTGGAGGCGGACCGGGTCGGCGGCCTTGCGCGCCGCGCGCACCCCGGCCGCCGAGTGCAGCGCGCCGGCCAGGGCGGCCGCCCGGGCCCGCGGCACCCGGATGAGCATCCGCTCCCGCTCCCCGTCCGCCGGCACCGGCCCGAGCAGCTCGGCGTCGGCCGGGAGCCGGGCCTCGGCCAGCAGGTCGGCCACCGCCGCCGGCGGGCCGGTCACGCTGGCCATCCGCACCGCCGGCGGGAAGCCCAGCTCACGCCGTTCGGCCAGCTCCCGCGCGGCGAACCAGGCGGCGTCCCAGCGCAGCAGCGCCTGCACCGGGGCGAGGGCGCCGTCGGCGACCACGACCACCCGGCCGCCGGCGGCGGCGGGGCGGGCCAGCGCCGCGGCGGCCAGCCAGCGGCGCAGCGCCTCCTCCCCCGCCCGCAGGTCGGCCCGGGTGAGCAGTGCCCACGAGTCCAGCAGCAGCACCGCGCCGAAACCGCCCTCGGCGACCGGCTCGGCGCCCGGGGTGGCGATGACCAGGCCGGCGCCGCCGGGCACGGCGGCGAGCACCTCCTCCCGGCCGGAGGTGCGCACCGGCACGCCGGGAAAGGCGCGCCCCAACTCCTCGGCGGTGCGCCGGGCGCCGGTGACGGAGGCGCGCAGCCGCCGCCCACCGCACTCCGGGCAGGCGTACGCGGCGGCGACCCGTCCGCACCAGCGGCAGGCCGGGGTGCCCTCGGCCGAGGGCAACGCGAGCGGCCCGGCGCAGTGCGGGCACCGGGCCGGGGTCCGGCACTCGGCGCACGCCACCGACGGCAGGTAGCCGCGGCGGGGCACCTGGACCAGCACCGGCAGGTCGGCCCGGAGCGCCTCCCGGGCGGTGGTCCAGGCCAGGCTGGGCAGCCGGGCGGTGGCCGCCCCGGGGTCCCGGGCCAGTTGCGGGTCGTCGCCGGTGGGCGCGACCGCCGGCATCCGGGCCCGCAGCGTGGCGCGGTCGGCCGCCACCTCGCGGGCCCACCCGGTCTCCACCAGCAGCTGCGCCTCGGCGGTGCGAGCGAACCCACCGACCAGGGCGGCCGCGTCGCCGAGCTGGGCGCGGGTGAGCAGCACCTCCCGCGCGTGCGGGTAGGGAGCGCGGGGCTCGGCGTGCAGGTCGTCGCCGTCGTCCCAGATCGCCACCAGGCCGAGCCGGGCGACCGGGGCGAACATCGCGGCCCGGGTGCCGACCACCACGGGCACGTCGCCGCGCCGGGCGGCGAGGAACGCCCGGTAGCGCCGGGCGGGCCCGAGGGCGGCGGAGAGGCAGACGTGCCGCCCCGGCCCCAGGGCGGCCTCCAGTGCGGCGTCGAGGCGGTCCAGGTCGCGGTTGTCGGCGACGACCACCACCGCGCCCCGGCCGCCGGCGACGGTCGCGGCGACCGCCTCGGCGTACCGGGCGGGCCAGTCCTCCCCGGGCAACGCCGACCAGACCGCCCGGGGGGCCCGCCCGTCGGCCAGCGCCCGGAGCAGCGCCGGCCCGGCCGGGTACTCCCGCCAGCCGCCCGGATCGGGCACGGTGACCGGTTCCCGGGGCGCCGCCGGCACCCCACCGGCCGGGCCGGCGACCCGGCCGTCCGGCACGGACGGACCGTCGGGCGGGCCGTCGGGCGGGACCGCGCGGTCCGGGGCGGGCACGCCATCGGCCGCGGCCCGGCCGTCCGACGCGGCCGCACCGTCGGGCGCGGCCACACCGTCGGGCGCGGCCCGGCCGGCGGGCGCGGCCTCGCAGCGGGCGCGGACGTCCTTCTCCACCCGGGCGTGCCGGGGCGGTACGGCGAGGCGGAGCACGTCGGCGAGGCTGCCGGCGTAGCGGTCGGCCACGGCCCGGGCCAACCGGGCGACCTCCGGGGCGAGCACGGGCTCCGGCGAGACGACCTTCTCCAGGTACGCCAGCCGGCCGGTGTGCCCGGAGTCGTCGGCCCGCTCCAGCAGCCAGCCGTCGACGAGCTGCCCCGCGAAGCGGACCTTCACCCGCGTGCCGGGGACGGCGTCGGCGTCCAGCGCGGCCGGGACGAGGTAGTCGAACGGGCGATCCAGGTGCGCCAGGGGCACGTCGACGCAGACGCGAGCGACCGGCGACCCGTCCGCGGGTCGCCGGTCGCTGCGCCTGGTGCCGGTCAGGCTCCCGCGGCCGACTTGAGGTCGGCGGCCCGGTCGGTGCTCTCCCAGGTCAGATCCGGCAGCTCCCGGCCGAAGTGGCCGTACGCGGCGGTCTGCTGGTAGATCGGGCGGAGCAGGTTGAGGTCCCGGATGATGGCGGCCGGCCGCAGGTCGAAAACCTCGGTGACGGCCTTCTCGATCGAGGCGACCGGCACGGTCTCGGTGCCGAACGTCTCGACGAAGAGGCTGACCGGGTGGGCCTTGCCGATCGCGTAGGCGACCTGCACCTCGCAGCGCTCGGCCAGGCCGGCGGCGACTACGTTCTTGGCCACCCAGCGCGTCGCGTAGGCCGCCGAGCGGTCCACCTTCGACGGGTCCTTGCCGGAGAACGCGCCGCCGCCGTGCCGGGCGTACCCGCCGTAGGTGTCGACGATGATCTTGCGACCGGTCAGGCCGGCGTCGCCCATCGGCCCGCCGATCTCGAACCGGCCGGTCGGGTTGACCAGCAGCCGGTAGCCCTCGGTGTCCAGCTCCAGGCTCTCCAGCTCCGGGCCGATGACGTGCTCGCGCACGTCGGGGGTCAGCAGCGAGTCCAGCGAGATGTCCGCGGCGTGCTGGCTGGACACGACCACCGTGTTGAGCCGGACCGGGCGCAGCCCCTCGTACTCGATGGTGACCTGGGTCTTGCCGTCGGGACGCAGGTAGGGGATGGTGCCGTCCTTGCGCACCTGCGCCAGCCGGCGGGCCAGCCGGTGCGCCAGCGCGATCGGCAGCGGCATCAGCTCGGGCGTCTCCGAGCAGGCGAAGCCGAACATCATGCCCTGGTCGCCGGCGCCCTGGGCGTCGAGCGCGCTCTCCGACGCCCCGGTACGCAGCTCGAAGGCGTTGTCGACGCCCTGGGCGATGTCCTCCGACTGGGCGCCGATGGAGACGCTGACGCCGCAGGAGGCGCCGTCGAAGCCCTTCTTCGACGAGTCGTAGCCGATGTCGAGGATGGTCCGGCGGACGATGGTCGGGATGTCGGCGTACGCCTTGGTGGTCACCTCGCCGGCGATGTGCACCTGGCCGGTGGTGATCAGGGTCTCGACCGCGACCCGGCTGCGCGGGTCCTCGGCGAGCAGGGCGTCGAGAATGCCGTCGCTGATCTGGTCGGCGATCTTGTCCGGGTGGCCTTCCGTGACCGATTCGGAAGTGAAGAGGCGGCGTGTCACGGCACTCCTAGTTTGTGGATAAGTCGTTCCGCGGAAGTCTAGTCATCCGGGTCCGCGCCGGGACCCTTCGGTCATGCTCGGTTCCAGCCGTCAGGAAAGGCCGGGCAACCGCGCCGCCACGAGGTCCCAGACGCCGTCGGCGAGATCCTCCTTGGACTGCTCGGGCAATCGGCTGACCGACCCGTCCGCGCCGATGACGGTCGCCGCGTTGGTGTCGGCGCCGAAGACCTTGTCGGGCCCGACCTCGTTGATGACGATGAGGTCCGCCCGCTTGCGGGCGAGCTTGGCCCGACCGTTGGCCTCGGCGTCGCCGGTCTCCGCGGCGAACACCACCAGCACCTGCTCCGGGCGACGGCGCCGGCCGAGCTCGGCGGCGATGTCCGGGTTGGTGACGAGCGCGATGGTGGGCGCCTCGCCGTCGTCCGACTTCTTGATTTTGCCAGCCGCGTAGGTCGCCGGGCGGAAATCGGCCGGAGCCGCCGCCATGACCACCGCGTCGGCCTCGGCGGCCGCCGCCAGGGTGGCCTCGCGCAACTCGGCGGTGGTGCCGACGCGGACGAGGTCGACGCCCGCGGGGTCGGGCAGCGACACGTTGGCCGAGACCAGGGTGACCCGGGCGCCACGGGCGACGGCGCAGCGGGCGAAGGCGTAGCCCTGCTTGCCGGAGGAGCGGTTGCCGAGGAAGCGGACCGGGTCGAGGGGCTCGCGGGTGCCGCCGGCGGTCACCACCACGTGCCGCCCGGCCAGGTCGGCGGGGGCGGCGACGCCCCGCGCCAGGGCCCGGCGGGCGACCGCGAAGATCTCCGCCGGGTCGGGCAGCCGGCCCTTGCCGGTGTCCGCCCCGGTGAGCCGGCCGACGGCGGGCTCGATCACCCGGACGCCCCGGGAGCGCAGCGTCGCGACGTTGGCGACGGTGGCGGGGTGCTCCCACATCTCGGTGTGCATGGCCGGGGCCAGCACGACCGGGCAGCGGGCGGTGAGGAGCGTGTTGGTGAGCAGGTCGTCGGCGAGGCCGTGGGCGGCCTTGGCGAGCAGGTCGGCGGTGGCCGGCGCGACCACGACGAGGTCGGCCTGCTGGCCGAGCCGGACGTGCGGCACCTCGTGCACGTCGGACCAGACGTCGTCGGCGACCGGCTGCCCGGAGAGCGCCGCCCAGGTCGGCGCCCCGACGAAACGGAGCGCCGACGCGGTCGGCACGACCCGGACCCGGTGACCCGACTCGGTGAGGAGCCGCAGCAGCTCGCACGCCTTGTAGGCGGCGATGCCGCCGCCGACCCCGAGGACGATCCGGGGGGACATCGGGGCGGGGCGGATTACGGCTGGTCGGTCGGCTCGGCGGTGAGCAGGCCCGCGTTGATCTCGCGCATGGCGATGGAGAGCGGCTTCTCCTGCGGGGTGGTCTCGACCAGGGGGCCGACGTACTCCAGCAGGCCCTCACCGAGCTGGCTGTAGTAGGCGTTGACCTGACGCGCGCGCTTGGCGGCGAAGATGACCAGGGCGTACTTCGACGTCGTCTTCTCGAGGAGCTCGTCGATCGGCGGGTTGGTGATGCCTTCGGGGTTTGCGATGGATCCCACGAATTAACCTCTGCGTCTATCGCACCGCACAGAGCGGTGCTGGCGGTCAACCGCGTGGACGCGGTCGCGCCGGAGCCAGGAAAGAAGAACCGGACAAGCCTACCAGCTCGTCTGCGACCCGATCGGTGAGGTCGTGGGCGACGGTGTGGTCGAACGCCGCCAGGGTGCTCGTCGGGAGGATGGCGCCGGGCGGGTGCAGCAGCACCAGCCGGGCGTCGGGCAGCGCCACCCGGACCAGCAGCGCGCCGGGAAGGTCGAGGCCGAGCAGCACCGGCTGTCCGGCGGCCAGCCGGGACCGCACCGGTTCGCCCGGCGTGCCGCGCCGGTGGGGCCCGGCCCGGCTCCACTCCAGCAGCTCCCCCGCCGCGACCATGCGGTCGAACTCCGCCGGGGTCAGGAAGAGGCGGTCCACCCCGTCCAGCTCCCCCTCACGGCGGGGACGGGTGGTGGCCGGCACCGGGACCCACACGGACGGAGAACGCGCCCGGACGCACTCGACGACACTCTCCGTGCCCGAACCCGAAGGTCCGGTCAGGACAGTGAGCCGAGCCGCCGGGCGCGCCTCGTCATCCGTGCTCACTGCTTGTTTCTACACGCTGCCAGCCTCAGTTGGCGGCGAACTCCCCAAGCAGTGCCTTGCGCTGCTGCTCGCCGAGGCCACGCAGGCGACGGCTGTCGGCGATCTTGAGCTTCTCCATGATCTGGGTGGCCCGGATCTTGCCGATACCCGGCATCGCCTGCAGCACGGCGGAGACCTTGAGCTTGCCGACGACGTCGTCGGACTCGGCGCGCTCGAGGACGGCTCCGAGGGTGGTCTTGCCCTGCTTGAGCTGCTCCTTCAGCTCAGCACGGGCCTTGCGGATCTCCGCGGCCTTCTCCAGCGCGGCAGCGCGCTGTTCGGGGGTCAGTGACGGGAGCGGCACCAGTTCCCCTCAGGTCCCTATCGCGACGGGCGGGACGCCACGCCGCATCTGTGAAACGTGGTGTCGCTGTGAACCAAGGGGTCCATGGTTCCCAGCGCGGGGAAAACTAGCGGTCAACGACGGTTTCGGCAACGTGGACGCGCGATGATCATCGCAAAGTGACCGAGCCGTCAGTCAGTCAACGGGCAGCCAGGACGGCCCGGCAGTCGGCCAGGGCCCGGTCCGCGGCGGCCCGCAGCGCGGCCGCGTCCGGGCCGGCGTTCAGCACCTCGCGGGAGTACGAGGGGAGCACGGCGGGCAGGCTGGAGCCGAAGACGACGCGCAGATCCGCCGCGGTGGCGCCCTGCGCCCCGAGGCCCGGGGCGAGCAGCGGGCCGTTCACCCCGGACAGGTCGTGGCCGGTGTCGCCGATGGTCGCGCCGACCACGAGGCCGAAGCTGCCCAGTGGCTCCGCACCCGCGTTGAGCTGGGAAATCTCGTCGATGACGGTCTGCGCCACGGTCCGCCCGTCGGCGGTACGGGCGCGCTGGACGGCGGCGCCCTCGGGGTTGCTGGTGAGCGCCAGCACGAAGACCCCGCCGCCGTGCTCCGCGGCCAGTTCGAACATCGGGGCGAGCGAGCCGACGCCGAGGTACGGACTGGCGGTCACCGCGTCGACATGGACGGGACTGGATGGGTCGAGGTACGCCGAGGCGTACGCGGCGACCGTCGAGCCGATGTCGCCGCGCTTGACGTCAAGCAGAACGAGCGAACCGGCTTCGCGTAACTGTCGGATAGTTGACTCTAGGATCGCCACCCCGCGGGAGCCGAACCGTTCGAAAAAGGCCGACTGGGGCTTGACCACCGCGACCCGGTCACCGAGGGCTTCCGCGACCGTCCGGGCGAACCGGTCAAGCCCCCGGACGTCGTCGTCGAGCCCCCACCGGGCCAGCAGGCCGGGATGCGGGTCGATGCCGACGCAGAGCGGCCCGCGCTCGGTGACGGCCCGGTGCAGGCGGGCGCCGAAGCTCTCCATCCGGTTGTCTCCCTCTCCTCGCCCGGGCGACCGCCCGGGGCACGCTCGTCGGCGGGCGGCGCGCGCCGCCCGCGTACTCCCGCCGGACCGTTGCCGGCGGCTCAGCCCGCCCGCACCGCGGCGGCGACCCCGGCGGCGATGCGGGCCAGGTCGGCGTCGTCGGTGACGTACGGCGGCATGGTGTAGACCAGGTCGCGGAACGGGCGCAGCCAGACGCCCTCGGCGAGGGCGGCGGCGGTGGCGGCGGGCAGGTCCACCTCGCGGTCGAGCTGCACCACGCCGATCGCGCCGAGCACCCGCACGTCGACCACCCCCGGCGCGCCCCGCAGCGGCTCCAGGCCGGCCCGCAGGCCCGCCTGCACCCTCGACACCTGCCCCGCCCAGTCCCCGGCCCGCAGCAGGCCCAGGGACGCGTTGGCGACCGCGCAGGCCAGCGGGTTGCCCATGAAGGTCGGGCCGTGCGCCAGCACCCCGTCGGCCGAGATGCCCCGGGCGATCTCCGCCGTGCAGAGCGCGGCGGCCAGCGTCAGGTACCCGCCGGTGAGCGCCTTGCCCACGCACATCACGTCGGGCACCACCCCGGCGTGCTCGGCGGCGAACATCGCGCCGGTCCGGCCGAAGCCGGTGGCGATCTCGTCGAAGATCAGCAGCACCCCGTGCGCCCGGGTGACCTCGCGCAGCACCCGCAGGTACTCCGGGTGGTGGAAGCGCATCCCCCCGGCGCCCTGGACGACCGGCTCCACGATCACGGCGGCCAGCTCGTGGGCGTGCCGCTCGACCGCCTCCACGAGGGCCGCGCAGTAGGCCGGGTCGGGCGGGGTGTCGAAGCCGCCCGGCGGGACGGGGGCGAAGACCTGCCGGGGCAGCACGTCGCCCCACAGGTGGTGCATGCCGCCCTCGGGGTCGCAGACGCTCATCGGGTGGAACGTGTCGCCGTGGTAGCCGCCCCGCCAGGTGCCCAGCCGGCGGCGTTCCGGCCGGCCGGTGGCGCGTTGGTACTGCAGGCACATCTTGACGGCCACCTCGACGCTGACCGAGCCGGAGTCGGCCAGGAAGACCCGCTCCAGCCCGTCCGGGGCCAGCTCGACCAGGGTGGCCGCCAGGCGGACCGCCGGCTCGTGAGTGAGCCCGCCGAACATCACGTGGCTCATCCGGCCGAGCTGGTCGGTCACCGCCGCGTCGAGCACCGGGTGCCGGTAGCCGTGGATCGCCGCCCACCACGACGACATCCCGTCGACGACCTCCCGGCCGTCGGCCAGCCGCAGCCGTACGCCCTCGGCGCCCTCCACCACGTAGGGCGGGCTGGCCGGCGGCAGGGCCGCGTACGGGTGCCAGACGTGCCGGCGGTCGGCGGCGAGGATCTCCTCGGGTGTCACACGTGCTCCTTCGTCATCGCTCCCGGCGGCCCTGCGCCTGGCCCCGTCCGGCCCGGTGTGCGGCACGAGCCGGGGCGGAAGGCGCAGGGTCGCCGGGACGAGGGGTTACCGGGCCTGGGGCAGCAGCGGGGCGGCGGCCGCGGCGCGGGCCACGGCCCGGGGCAGGGCCGGGCCGCGGTAGATGAAGCCGGTGTAGAGCTGGACCAGGGCGGCGCCCGCGTCGAACATCCGGGCGGCGTCGTCGGGGTCGAGGATGCCGCCGACGCCGATGACGGGCAGCCGGCCGCCGGTCTCCCGGTGCACGAAGGCGACCACCTCGCGGGCCCGGCCGGCCAGCGGCCGGCCGGACAGGCCGCCCGTCTCCTTTCCGCGCTCCCGGTCGGCCGGGGCGAGGCCGTCCCGCGCCAGGGTGGTGTTGGTGGCGATCACCCCCGCCGCGCCCCGGGCCAGGCAGACCTCCAGCAGCTCGGCGATCGCCGGCTCGGCGAGGTCCGGGGCGATCTTCACCAGCACCGGCTTCTCCCCCACCAGCGCGGCGAGGAGGGCGTCCAGGTGCGCCCGGTCCTGCAACGCGCGCAGGCCGGGGGTGTTCGGCGAGGAGACGTTGACCGCGAAGTAGTCGCCGTGCCCGCGCAGCGCCCGGTAGGAGGCGAGGTAGTCCGCCACCGCCTCGTCCAGTGGGGCCACCTTGGACTTGCCCAGCGAGATGCCCAGCGGCACCCCGAGCGGGCGGGGCAGCGCCGCCAGCCGCGCCGCGAGGGCCTCGGCGCCGGCGTTGTTGAAGCCCATCCGGTTGACCACGGCCTCGCTGTCGGGCAGCCGGAACAGCCGGGGCCGCGGGTTGCCCGGCTGCGGGTGCGCGGTGACGGTGCCGACCTCGACGAAGCCGAAGCCCAGCGCCGGCCAGGCCGCCAGCGCCGCGCCGTCCTTGTCCATCCCGGCCGCGAGCCCCACCGGGTTGGGGAACTCGACGCCGAAGACCGTGCGCGGCGCCCGGACGGCGTACCGGGAGCGCAGGGCGGCCAGCGCCGCCGGCCGGCGGGAGAGCCCCGCCAGGCGGCGCAGCGTCCACTCGTGCGCCGCCTCCGCGTCCCCCGCCCCGATCCGGAACAGCCGCGGCCGGACCACCTTCTCGAAGATCACCGCGCGCTCCCCCGGGTCGCCGCCGGGTCACCGGCGCCCGCCGCGCGGGTGGCCGGTCCGGTGACGCCGGGGGTCACTCGGCGGCCCGCAGGGCGGCGTGCAGCTCCTGGAGCGGGCGCACCTGCATGTCACCGCGGATGCGTGCCTCGATGCCCATCACCGCCGCCGCCGCGCCCGGCACCGTGGTGATGCACGGGATGTCCGCCGTGACGGCGGCGCTGCGGATCTCGTAGCCGTCCGAGCGGGCGCTGGCGCCCGAGCCCTGCGGGGTGTTGACGACCAGGGCGACGTCGCCGCCGAGGATCAGCGACACCGCGTCCTCGCCCGCGCCGGACTCGTAGTGCTTGCGGATCTGCTCGCAGGCGATGCCGTGCCGGCGCAGCACCTCGGCGGTGCCGGTGGTGGCGACGATCTCGAAGCCGAGGTCGGCCAGGCGCTTGATCGGGAAGATCATGCCGCGCTTGTCGCGGTTGGCGACCGAGACGAAGATCTTCCCGGCGGTCGGCAGGGAACCGTACGCGGCCGACTGCGACTTGGCGAAGGCGTGCCCGAAGGCGGTGTCGATGCCCATCACCTCGCCGGTGGACTTCATCTCCGGCCCGAGCAGCGAGTCCACGCCCTTGCCCGTCGGGGTGCGGAACCGCTTGAACGGCAGCACCGCCTCCTTGACCGCGATGGGGGCGCCGGCCGGCAGCGAGCCGCCGTCCCCGGTGGCCGGGAGCAGCCCCTCGGCGCGCAGCTCGGCGATGGTGGCGCCGAGCGCGATCCGGGCCGCCGCCTTCGCCAGCGGCACCGCCGTGGCCTTGGAGACGAACGGGACCGTCCGGGACGCGCGGGGGTTCGCCTCCAGCACGTAGAGCACGTCGTCCTTCAGCGCGTACTGCACGTTGAGCAGGCCGCGCACGCCGATGCCGCGGGCGATCGCCTCGGTGTAGCGGCGGACCTGGGCCACGTGCGAGCCGGCCAGGGTGATCGGCGGCAGCGAGCAGGACGAGTCGCCGGAGTGGATGCCGGCCTCCTCGATGTGCTCCATGACCCCGCCGAGGTAGACCTCGCCGTCGGCGTCGCAGAGCGCGTCCACGTCGATCTCGATGGCGTCGTCGAGGAACCGGTCCACCAGCACCGGGTGGTCCGGGGAGATGTCGGTGGCCCGGCCGATGTAGTCGCGCAGCGTCGCGTCGTCGTAGACGATCTCCATGCCGCGCCCGCCCAGCACGTACGACGGGCGGACCAGCACCGGGTAGCCGATCTCGTCGGCGATCGCCTTGGCCTCGTCGTACGAGGTGGCCATGCCGTGCGCCGGGGCGCGCAGCCCGGCCCGGGCCAGCACCGCCCCGAACGCGCCCCGCTCCTCGGCCAGGTGGATCGACTCCGGGGAGGTGCCGACGACGGGCACGCCCGCGTCCTTGAGCCGCTGCGCCAGGCCCAGCGGTGTCTGCCCGCCGAGCTGCACGATCACCCCGACCACGCCCGGCCCGCCGGCCGCCTTGCCGGAGGTGTCCTCGGCGTGCCAGACCTCCAGCACGTCCTCGAAGGTGAGCGGCTCGAAGTAGAGCCGGTCGGCCGTGTCGTAGTCGGTGGAGACCGTCTCCGGGTTGCAGTTGACCATCACGGTCTCGTAGCCGGTGCCCGCCGCGCCGCCCGTGGGCGCGCCGCGCAGCGCCTGGACCGCGTGCACGCAGGAGTAGTCGAACTCGATGCCCTGCCCGATCCGGTTCGGCCCGGAGCCGAGGATCAGCACCTTCGGCCGGTCCGACCCGACGACCTCCGTCTCGGAGTCGTAGGAGGAGTAGTGGTACGGCGTGGTCGCCTCGAACTCGGCGGCGCAGGTGTCCACGGTCTTGTAGACCGGGCGGATGTCCAGGCGGTGCCGCAGCGTGCGGACGCCGTCCTCGGCGGCCAGCTCCGGACGCAGCGCGGCCAGCTGCCGGTCGGACAGGCCGGCCCGCTTGGCCCGGCGCAGCAGGTCGCCGTCGAGCACCGGGGCGTCCACGATCTCCGCGCGCAGCTCGACCAGGGCGGCGATCTGGTCCAGGAACCACGGGTCGATCCCGCCGGACGCGGCGGTCACCTCGGCGATCGAGGCGCCGAGGCGCAGCGCCCGCTCGACGGTGTAGAGCCGGCCGTCGTGCGGCATCCGCAGCGCGGCGAGGGTGTTCTCCTTCGTCGCGCCGGCCGGGTCGGGCAGCGTCCAGAAGCCGCCCGCCTTGGTCTCCAGCGAGCGCATCGCCTTGTTCAGCGCCTCGGTGAAGTTGCGACCCAGGCTCATCGCCTCGCCGACGGACTTCATCGTGGTGGTCAGCTCCGGGTCCGCGCCGGGGAACTTCTCGAACGCGAACCGCGGGATCTTCACCACGACGTAGTCCAGGGTCGGCTCGAACGCCGCCGGGGTCTTCAGGGTGATGTCGTTGGGGATCTCGTCCAGGGTGTAGCCGATGGCCAGCTTCGCGGCGATCTTCGCGATCGGGAAGCCGGTGGCCTTGGAGGCCAGCGCCGACGACCGGGACACCCGGGGGTTCATCTCGATCACGACGATCCGGCCGTCGGCCGGGTTGACCGCGAACTGGATGTTGCAGCCGCCGGTGTCCACGCCGACCTCGCGCAGCACCGCGATGCCCAGGTCGCGCAGCCGCTGGTACTCCCGGTCGGTGAGCGTCATGGCCGGGGCGACGGTGACGCTGTCGCCGGTGTGCACGCCCATCGGGTCGAGGTTCTCGATGGAGCAGACCACCACCACGTTGTCGTGCCGGTCGCGCATGAGTTCGAGCTCGTACTCCTTCCAGCCGAGCACGCTCTCCTCGATGAGCACCTCGTGCACCGGGCTGGCGGCCAGCCCGTCGCCGGCGATGCGGGCCAGGTCCTCCGGGGTGTGCGCCATGCCGGAGCCGAGGCCGCCCATCGTGAACGACGGCCGGATCACCACCGGCAGGCCCAGTTCGGCGACCGTCGCCTCGACCTCCTCCATCGAGTGGCAGACCCGGGAGCGGGGCACCAGGCCCGACGGGTCGGCCAGGCCCAGGCGTACGCCGGCCTTGGCGACGATGTCCTTGAACAGCTGCCGGTCCTCGCCCCGGTTGATCGCCTCGATGTTGGCGCCGATCAGCTCCACGCCGTACTTCTCCAGCACGCCCGCCTCGTGCAGGGCGACGGCGGTGTTCAGCGCCGTCTGCCCGCCCAGGGTGGGCAGGATCGCGTCGGGGCGCTCCTTGGCGATGACCAGCTCGACGAACTCCGGGGTGATCGGCTCGACGTAGGTGGCGTCGGCGAACTCCGGGTCCGTCATGATCGTCGCCGGGTTCGAGTTGACCAGGCTGACCCGGATCCCCTCGCTGCGCAGCACCCGGCAGGCCTGGGTGCCGGAGTAGTCGAACTCGCAGGCCTGCCCGATCACGATCGGCCCGGAGCCGATCACCAGGACGTGCTTGAGATCGGTCCGCTTAGGCATTCTCGCGCCCCTCGCTGTGGTTGCGACCCTCGATGAGCTCCGCGAAGCGGTCGAAGAGGTAGTCCGCGTCGTGCGGACCGGCCGCCGCCTCCGGGTGGTACTGGACGGTGAAGGCGGGCACGTCCTTGGCCCGCAGCCCCTCGACCACGTTGTCATTGAGGCAGACGTGCGACACCTGGACGCCGCCGAACTCGGTGTCGATCACCTGGTCGGGTACGACCGCGCCGGGCTCCGCGCCCGGGAACCGCACGGCGAAGCCGTGGTTGTGGCTGGTCACCTCCACCTTGCCGGTGGCCCGGTCGAGCACCGGCTGGTTGATGCCGCGGTGGCCGTAGCCCAGCTTGTAGGTGCCGAAGCCGAGCGCCCGGCCGAGGATCTGGCTGCCGAAGCAGATGCCGAACAGCGGCACCTTGCGGCGCAGCACCTCGCGGGCCAGCGCCACCGGCGCGTCGGCGGTGGCCGGGTCGCCCGGGCCGGGCGAGAGGAAGACCGCGTCCGCGCCGGTGGCGAGCAGGTCGTCGATGGTGGACGTGGCGGGCAGCACGTGGGTGGTCACGCCGCGGGCGGCCAGCCGGCGCGGCACGTTGCGCTTGATGCCCAGGTCCAGCGCGGCCACCGTGAAGCGGTGCTCGCCCTCGGCCGCCACCACGTACGGCTCGGCGGTGGTCACCTCGGCGGAGAGGTCCGCGCCGACCATCTCCGGGGACTGCCGCACCCGCGCCAGCAGCGCCCGGGGGTCCATCTCGACGCTGGAGATGCCGACCCGCATCGCGCCGCGCTCGCGCAGGTGCCGGGTCAGCGCCCGGGTGTCCACGGCGCTGATGCCGACCACGCCCTCGGCGGCCAGCCGGTCCTCCAGCCCGCCGGTGGCCCGCCAGTTCGAGCCGATCCGGGCCGGGTCGCGCACCACGTAGCCGGCCACCCAGATCCGGGACGACTCGTCGTCCTCGCCGTTGACGCCGGTGTTGCCGATGTGCGGGGCGGTCTGCACCACCACCTGCCGGTGGTAGGAGGGGTCGGTCAGGGTCTCCTGGTAGCCGGTCATGCCGGTGTTGAAGACCGCCTCGCCGAAGGTCTCCCCGACGCTGCCGTACGCCTCGCCGTGGAACGTCCGCCCGTCCTCCAGGACGAGGATCGCGCTTCTGCGCTTGGTCACGCTGCGTCTCCTTCGATCCGGACTGCGGGGCTCCGCTCCGCTGCACTCCTCGCTCGGATCAGGGCTTCCCCTTCGATCCGGACTGCGGGGCTCCGCTCCGCTGCACTCCTCGCTCGGATCACTTGACTGCCTTTCCGTCCAGGACCGTCGGCTCGCCGCGCAGGAAGGTCGCCACGATGCGACCCGGCAGCGCCATGCGGGCGTACGGGGTGTTGCGACTGCGACTGGCCAGCTCCGCCGGCTCGATGGTGCGGCGGGCGGCCGGGTCGACCAGGGTCAGGTTGGCGGGCACGCCGGGCGCCGGGTCGAGGCCGTGCCCCTCCAGGCCCGCGATCCGGGCCGGGGCGCGCGACATCCGCTCGGCGATCAGGTCCCACTCGGGGCCGAGCACGTCGAGGGCGATGGAGAGCGCCGTCTCCAGGCCGAGCATGCCCGGCCGGGCGTACGCCCACTCGCACTCCTTGTCCTCCACGGCGTGCGGGGCATGGTCGGTGGCGACGATGTCGATCACGCCCTCGACCAGCGCGGCCCGCAGCGCGGCGATGTCGGTCGCGGTGCGCAGCGGCGGGTTCACCTTGTAGACCGGGTCGTAGGTCTCCGCCCGCTCGTCGGTGAGCAGCAGGTGGTGCGGGGTCACCTCGGCGGTGACCCGGACGCCCCGGGCCTTGGCCTGGCGCAGCACCTCGACGCTGCCGGCGGTGGAGACGTGGCAGACGTGCAGCCGGCTGCCGACGTGCTCGGCCAGCAGCACGTCCCGGGCGATGATCGCCTCCTCGGCGACCGCCGGCCAGCCGGTCAGGCCGAGCCGGGTGGAGACCTCGCCCTCGTGCATCTGCGCGCCCTCGGTCAGCCGGGGCTCCTCGGCGTGCTGGGCGATGATCCCGTCGAACGCCTTCACGTACTCCAGGGCCCGGCGCATCAGCTTCGGGTCGGCGACGCAGTGCCCGTCGTCGGAGAAGATCCGCACCCGGGCCGCCGAGTCGGCCATCGCGCCCAGCTCGGCGAGGTGCTGGCCGGCCAGGCCGACGGTGACCGCGCCGATCGGCTGCACGTCGACCAGCCCGGCCTCCCGACCGAGCCGCCAGACCTGCTCGACCACGCCGGCGGTGTCGGCGACCGGTGAGGTGTTGGCCATCGCGCAGACGGCGGTGTAGCCGCCGAGCGCCGCCGCGCGGGACCCGGACTCGACGGTCTCGGCGTCCTCCCGGCCGGGCTCGCGCAGGTGGGTGTGCAGGTCGACCAGGCCGGGCAGCGCGACCAGCCCGGTGCCGTCGATCACGGTGGCGTCCGGCGCGTCCAGCCCGGCGCCGACGGCCGCGACGACGCCGTCGCGGAGCAGCAGGTCGGTCGGCGCGGCGCCGACGACGCTCACGTTGGAGATCAGGTACGAGGTCACCGGTTGTTCCCTCCGAGCAGCAGGTAGAGGACGGCCATCCGCACGGAGACCCCGTTGGCGACCTGTTCGACGATGGTGGAGCGGGGCGAGTCGGCGACCTCGGGCGTGATCTCCATGCCCCGGTTCATGGGGCCGGGGTGCATGACGATCGCGTGCTCGGGCAGCCGGCGCATGCGCGGGCCGTCCAGGCCGTAGCGGCGGGCGTACTCGCGGGCGGAGGGGAAGTAGGAGTCGTTCATCCGCTCGCGCTGCACCCGCAGCATCATCACCACGTCCGACTGCGGCAGCACCGCGTCGAGGTCGTAGGAGACGTCGGTGCCGGGCGCCAGCGCCTGCGCGATGTGGACGGGGATCAGCGTGGGCGGCCCGACCAGGGTCACCTTGGCGCCGAGGGTGGACAGCAGCAGCACGTTGGAGCGGGCGACCCGGCTGTGCAGCACGTCCCCGACCACCGCGACCGACAGGCCGGCCAGCCGTCCCAGCCGCGAGCGCATCGTGTACGCGTCGAGCAGCGCCTGGGTCGGATGCTCGTGGGTGCCGTCGCCGGCGTTGACCACCGAGCCGTCGACCCAGTCGGCGAGCCGGTGCGGGGCGCCGGAGGCGGGGTGCCGGACGACCACCGCGTCGGCCCCCATCGCCTGGAGGGTCAGCGCGGTGTCCTTCAGGCTCTCGCCCTTGGCCACGCTGGAGCCCTTGGCCGAAAAGTTGATCACGTCCGCGCTGAGCCGCTTCGCCGCCGCCTCGAACGAGATGCGGGTCCGGGTGGAGTCCTCGTAGAAGAGGTTGACCACGGTGCGCCCGCGCAGCGCGGGGAGCTTCTTGACCTCCCGGCCGGCGACGGTGGCCATCTCGGCGGCCGTGTCCAGGATCTGGGTGGCGGTGGCGGCGTCCAGGTCGGCGCCGGAGAGCAGGTGCCGGATCACTGTGCCTGCCTTTCGTTCGCGACTGCGGGGCTCCGCCGCGCTGCACTCCTCGCGCTCACCGGGGGGTCTCCCCGTACAGCTTGACCTCGTCGGCGCCGTCGGTCTCCGCGAGGGTGACCTTCACGCTCTCCGCGAGGGAGGTCGGGATGTTCTTGCCGACGTAGTCGGCGCGGATCGGCAGCTCGCGGTGCCCGCGGTCGACCAGGACGGCGAGTTGGACCGACGCCGGTCGCCCGACGTCGTTGAGCGCGTCGAGCGCGGCCCGCACCGTGCGGCCGGAGAAGAGCACGTCGTCGACGAGGATGACCCGCTTGCCGTCGATGCCGCCGGGCGGCACCTGGGTCGGCCCGACCGCGCGGGTGGCGTGCCGGCGCAGGTCGTCGCGGTAGAGGGTGATGTCCAGCACGCCGACCGGGACGGTCACGTCCTCGAAGGTGCTGATCCGGGCGGCGAGCCGCCTCGCGAGCGGGGCGCCCCGGGTGGGGATGCCGAGCAGGACGGTGTTCGCGGCGCCCTGGGTCTTCTCCAGGATCTGGTGGGCGATGCGGTCGACCACGCGCTGGACGTCGGCGCTGGCGAGGATCACCTTCACCGAGGGTTGCCGCGTGGGCGGCGACTGGGCAGCCGGTGGGTAGGCCACGGCGGACCTCCTTCCCCGCCTCACGGGACGGGTCGTTAAAGGACGTCGGATGCCGGCGCCGGACCGCGAGCGGCCCGGACCGGGGCTTCACGCCACGTTACCAGTGGTCACCGCGCGAACCGCCGCCGGCCACTGACCCCCTGGTCAGCCCGGCGAAACCGGACAACTTGCCCGACGGTCCCCAACGGTAAGGTCACGACCACTTGACCACGTGTCGCAATCCCCGTACCGTCACGCTCCGTAGCGATCGCTGGGAGAACCCCGAGCAGCACTGGGAGTGTCCGAATGCCCTCTGAATACGCCAAGTCTCTGGGCGCCCGTCTGCGCTCCATCCGCCAGCAGCAGGGCCTGTCCCTGCAGGGCGTGGAGGAGAAGTCGAACGGGCGGTGGAAGGCGGTGGTGGTCGGTTCGTACGAGCGCGGCGACCGCGCCGTCACCGTGTCGCGCCTGGCCGAGCTGGCCGACTTCTACCGCGTTCCCGTCTCGGAGCTGCTGCCCGACGGCAGCGGGGTGCGCCACGAGCCCACCAGCAAGATCGTCCTGGACCTGGAGCGCCTGTACGACGAGGCCTCGGAGGACCTGGCCTACGTCGCCCGCTACGCCCGGGCGATCCAGCAGCAGCGCGGCGACTACAACGGGCGCGTGCTCTCCATCCGCGCCGACGACCTGCGCGCGCTCGCCATCGTCTACGACGCCTCGCCGTCCGGCCTGATCGAGCGGCTCACCGAGCACGGTGTGCTGGTCGCCGACCCGCGGGCGTTCTTCGCCTCCTGACCCCCGACCACGAGAAGGGCCCGTGCCGTCCGGCACGGGCCCTTCTTGTCGTTCCTGTCACACGCTCAGCCGCCGGTGACCCGCGCCACCGTCAGCGGGTGGCGTACTCGGCGATGCGGCCGAGGATGCCGTTGAGGAAGCGCGGCGAGTCGTCGGTCGACATCTGCCGGGCCAGCTCGACGGCCTCGCTGATCGCCACCGCGTCGTCGATCTCGTCGACGTAGAGCAGCTCGTAGACCGCGATGCGGGCCAGGTTGCGGTCGACCGCGGGCATCCGGTCGAGCGTCCAGCCCTCGGCGTAGCTCGCGATCACCTCGTCGATCCGGTCGAGATGGGCCGCCACCCCCTCGACCAGGCTCACCGCGTATCCCAGGTGCTCGGGCCGGGGCTTCTCGATCCGCTCGATGTAGCCGGCGAGCACCTCGACCGGCGGGCGGTCCCGCAGGTCGGCCTCGAAGAGCACGTCCAGCGCCCGCTTGCGCGCCTTGCGGCGCGCCGGCATCTGCTGCTTGGGACCCTCGGCCATCAGGCGCGGCCGAGGTAACGGCCGTCGCGGGTGTCGACCTTGATCTTCTCGCCGGTGGTGATGAAGAGCGGGACCTGCACGGTCGCGCCGGTCTCGACGGTGGCCGGCTTGTTGCCGCCGGTCGACCGGTCGCCCTGCAGGCCGGGCTCGGTGTAGGTGACCTCCAGCACGACGCTGGTCGGCAGCTCGATGTAGAGCGGAACGCCCTCGTGGGTGGCCACGGTCGCCTCGGCCTCGGGCAGCAGGTAGTTCGCCGCCTCACCGACGGTGCCGCCGGGGACGGTGATCTGGTCGAACGTCTCCAGATCCATGAAGACGTAGTCCTCGCCGTCGGCGTAGAGGTACTGCATCGTGCGCTTGTCGACGGTCGCGGTCTCGACCTTGGTGCCCGCGTTGAAGGTCTTGTCGACCACCTTGCCGGACAGCACGTTCTTCAGCGTGGTACGCACGAACGCACCACCCTTACCGGGCTTGACGTGCTGGAACTCGACGACGGCCCAGAGCTCTCCGTCGAGGTTGAGTACCAGGCCGTTCTTCAGGTCGTTGGTGGTGGCCATTTCCTGCCTTGATCATCAAGTGGCGGACAGACCTGGCAAGTCTACTAGTTGTGCGGAGCGCCGCTGCCCGCCGCTGCCCCCGCCACCGCCGCCCGCCGTTTCCCACCCGCGCCGAGGCGCCCGGCACGCCCGTCACTCTGCGCACCCGCCGGTTCGAGCGTCGGTGGTCGGGGAGAGGCGGGAGGGCGGGACGCCCGGAGCCGTCAGCCGCTTCGGGCGGCCAGGTGGTGCAGGGCCAGGCGGTAGCCGTCGACACCGAGCCCGCAGATCACGCCGGTCGCCACGGCGGAGACCACCGAGTGGTGCCGGAACTCCTCCCGGGCGTGGATGTTGGAGATGTGCACCTCGACGAGCGGCCCGCGCAGCATCGCGCAGGCGTCCCGGACCGCGTACGAGTAGTGCGACCAGGCGGCGGGGTTGAGCACCACGGCGGCGCCCTCGTCGGCGGCGGCGTGCAGCCAGGCCAACAGCTCGTGCTCGGCGTCGGTCTGCCGGACCGTCACGTCCAGGCCGAGCTGCCGCCCGGTCGTTTCGCAGAGCGCGACCAGGTCCGCGTAGCTGGTCGCCCCGTAGACGTCCGGCTGCCGGGTGCCCAGCCGGCCGAGGTTCGGGCCGTTCAGCACGTGGACCCTCATGCCGCCACCTCGCGGTAGGCCGCCTCCAGCAGCGCGTCCTCCGGGCCCTCCAGGATCGCCGGGCGGGCCAGCCCGTCCAGCACCACGAAGCGCAGCCGGCTGCCCCGGGCCTTCTTGTCCACCCGCATGGTGGCCAGCAGCTGCGGCCAGGCGTCGGCCGGATAGCTGGTGGGCAGGCCCAGCGCCGCCAGCACCGTGCGGTGCCGCTCGGCCGTGGCGGCGTCCAGCCGGCCGGCGAGCCGGGCCAGCTCACCCGCGTAGACCATGCCGACGGCCACCGCGTGCCCGTGCCGCCAGCGGTAGCCCTCCACCTTCTCGATGGCGTGGGCGAGGGTGTGGCCGTAGTTGAGCACCTCGCGCACGCCGGACTCGCGCAGGTCGCCGGAGACCACGTCCGCCTTGACCCGGATCGCCCGCTCGATCAGCTCCCGGGTCACCGCGCCGGTCGGGTCGGTGGCCGCCGCCGGGTCCCGCTCCACCAGGTCGAGGATCGCCGGGTCGGCGATGAACCCGCACTTGACCACCTCGGCCAGGCCGGCGGCGAGGTCGGCCGGGGGCAGGCTGTCCAGGGTCGCCAGGTCGGCGAGGACCCCGACCGGCGGGTGGAACGCGCCCACCAGGTTCTTGCCGGCCGCGGTGTTGATCCCGGTCTTGCCGCCCACCGCGGCGTCGACCATGCCCAGCAGGGAGGTCGCCACCGGCACCCACCGCACGCCGCGCAGCCAGGAGGCCGCCACGAAGCCGGCCAGGTCGGTGACCGCGCCGCCACCGACCCCGACCACCGCGTCGGTACGGGTGAAGCCGGCCTCACCCAGCCGGTCCCAGCAGGCCGCGGCGACGTCGATGTGCTTGCCCGCCTCCGCGTCCGGCACCTCGATCGGCAACGGGGCGGCGCCGGCCGCCCGCAGCCGATCGCCGGTCGCGTCGGCCAGCCCCTTGAGCGGGGGTGTGTGCAGCACCGCCACCCGGGTCGCGTCCGGCAACAGCTCGGGCAGCGCGTCGAGCAGGTCGCGTCCCACCAGCACGTCGTACGGGCGCTCGCCGCCGACCGGGATCCGGGTCACCTCGTCCATCGCCGGCAGCCTAGTCCAGCCACCCGGTCCCTGACCGGGACTGTCCACGTGGTGGCCACCCGTCGCGCGTGGCCGGGCGGTCGCACCGGCGGCGTCGGGTCACCCGGGCGTCCGCCCGGCCCAGCCGGCCAGCCGACGGGCGTGCTCCGCCACCGCGGCGCGCAGCGCGTCCGGGCTGAGCACCGTGAACGGCCAGCCCAGCCCGGCGAGGAGCTGGGCCATGCCGTCCAGGTTCTCCGCGCGGGCGCGCAACAGCACCCCGCCGGAGCTTTCGGTCAGCCCGGCCACGCTCGGCGGGACCCGGCGTCGGGCGCTGGCCAGGTCGGTCTCCAGCAGCACCTCGACGTCGTGGGCGTACGGCACGCCGGCCAGCGAGCGGGTCACCTGGGCCACCGGGTCGAACCCGTCGGGCACGGCGAAGGTCTCCTCCCCCGTCTCGACCCCGCCGATCCGGTCCAGCCGGAACGTGCGTACCTCCCCGCGCAGGTGGTCGTGCCCGGTGACGTACCACCGGCCGGCGTGGAACACCAGCCCGTACGGGTCGAGCTGCCGCCGGGTGGCCGCGCCGGACCACGACTTGTAGTCGAGCCGGACCCGGCGCCGGTGCCGTGCGGCCGCCCCGAGCGTGAGCAGCGTCCCGGACGCCGGGCGGGCCTCGGCCGCCGAGCGGCGCAGCGTGAAGCCGAGGTGCTCCTGCACGGCGGCGAGCCGGTCGCCCAGCGCGGGCGGGAGCACCCGGCGGATCTTGGCCAGCGCGGTGGCGGTCGCCGGCTCCTCGGTGCCCAGCCCGAGCCGCTCGGCCGCGACCAGCCCGAGCAGCACGGCCACCGCCTCGTCGTCGGTGAGCATCAACGGCGGCAGCTTGTAGCCGGGGCGCAGCCGGTAGCCGCCGTGGCGGCCCCGCTCGGCGGCTACGGGGATGCCCAGGTCGGCCAGGGTCGCGGCGTAGCGGCGCACGGTGCGCTCGTCGACCCCCAGGCGCCGGGCCAGTTCCGCCCCGGTCAGCCGGTGGTGGCCCTGGAGCAGTTCGAGCATCCCGAGCACCCGGGCGGCGGGATGTGACACGGGCCACTCCTGAATACCGGGCGGAAAGCGTCCGGATTTCATCGTACGGTATCCCCGGAAGACGACAGAGGGAGATCGAAAATGGCGACGTTCGTGCTGGTTCCCGGGTTCTGGCTGGGTGGTTGGGCGTGGCGGGAGGTGACCGCGGCACTGCGCGAGCAGGGCCACGAGGTCTACCCGGTGACGCTGACCGGGGTGGCCGAGCGCGCCCACCTGGCCGGCCCGGAGGTGGGCCTGGAGACGCACACCACCGACATCGTCCGGCTGATCGAGGTGGAGGACCTGACCGACGTGGTGCTGGTGGGGCACTCCGGGGGGGGCCTGCCGGTGACCCAGGCAGCGGACCGCGTCCCGGACCGGATCGCCCGGGTGGTCTACGTGGAGAGCGGGCCGATGCCGGACGGGATGTCGCAGTTCGACAGCAACCCGCCGGAGGAGCAGGAGCGGCTGCGCGCCCAGATCGGCGACGGGCACCTGCTGCCCCCGCCCGCCTGGGACCCGGCCGAGGACCCGGAGAACCTGGCCGGCCTGGATGCCGCCGCGCTCGCGCTGCTGCGGCGGCGCGCCACGCCCCACCCGCTGCGCGCCGCCACCGACCCGGTGCGCCGCACCGGCGGTCGCGCGGTGCCGACCGCGCTGGTGGCCAGCACCTTCCCCCTCGAGGTGGTGGAGGGCATGATCGCGCAGGGACACCCGTTCTTCGCCGGGCTCGCCGGCGGCCAGTTGCACGCGCTGCCCACCGGGCACTGGCCGATGCTCAGCGAGCCGAAGGGCCTGGCCGACGTCCTCGACCGCATCGCGGGCAGCTGACCGGCGCGGTCGGCCAGCCGCTCGGGGCGGCGCACGAGCTGACCGGCGACGCCGCTGCCCGCCCGGCGGGCAGCGGCGCGGTCTGCCGCGCGGCCCGCGCGGCGACGTCGGAACCGGCCCGCGCTCAGCGCTTCAGCAGCGCGGCGACCTCGGCGGCGATCTCCTCCGGGGCCCGTCCGTCGGTGAGCACCGTCGCGGTGGCCACCTCGGCGTAGAGCGGGCGGCGCTGGTCCAGCAGGTGCTTCAGGGTGGCCCGTGGGTTGATCGCCAGCAGCGGCCGGCCCGCGCCCAGCCCGACCCGCTTCACGGCGTCCGGCAGTTCCACGGACAGGTGCACCACGGGATGTCCGACCAGAGCGGCGCGGTTCTCCTCGGCGAGGACCGCGCCGCCGCCGAGGGCGAGCACCCCCTCACAG
Organism: Micromonospora sp. NPDC047670; assembly: GCF_043204915.1. Classification (NCBI taxonomy): domain Bacteria; kingdom Bacillati; phylum Actinomycetota; class Actinomycetes; order Micromonosporales; family Micromonosporaceae; genus Micromonospora; species Micromonospora sp. NPDC047670. The sequence continues at coordinate 127,327 of NZ_JBIDDA010000010.1, read as the reverse complement.
GAGGCCAGCCCCGCCGCCACCGCGGCCCGTTCGAGGGTACGGAAGTGCGCCTCGCCCTCGTCGATGAAGATCTCCGGGATCGGCTTGCCGGCCAGCCGTGCGATGTCCACGTCGGTGTCGCGGAACTCCACCCCGAGCAGCCCCGCGAGCGTCTGCCCGACCGTGGTCTTGCCGGAGCCCGGCGCCCCGACCAGTACGCAGACCGGCGCCATCAGCGGCACCGCCCGCCGCCCGCGCGACCGGCCGACCGGCCGGCGCTCACCGGATCACCAGCGCGTCGAGGTAGCCGGCCAGGTTGCGGCGGATCTCGGCGACCGAGTCGCCGCCGAACTTCTCGGTGGCCGCCTCCGCCAGCACCAGCGCGACCATGGCCTCGGCGACGACCGCCGCGGCGGGCACCGCGCAGACGTCGGAGCGCTGGTTGATCGCGGTGGCCGGCTCGCCGGTGGTCACGTCCACCGTCGCGAGGGCCCGGTTCAGCGACGAGATCGGCTTCATCGCGGCCTTCACCCGCAGCGGCTCGCCGGTGGTGATGCCGCCCTCCAGCCCGCCGGCCCGGTCGGTGACCCGGCGCACGCCGGTGGCGGTGGGCATGATCTCGTCGTGCGCCTCGGAGCCCCGCGAGCGCGCCTGCTGCCAGCCGTCCCCGATCTCGACGCCTTTGATCGCCTGGATCGACATCAGCGCGGTGGCGAGCCGGGCGTCGAGCTTGCGGTCCCACTGCACGTGGCTGCCCAGGCCCGGCGGCACCCCGTACGCCAGCACCTCGACCACGCCGCCCAGGGTGTCGGCGGCCTTCTTCGCGGCGTCGACCTCGGCGACCATCCGGGCGCTGGCCTCGGGGTCGAGGCAGCGCAGCGGGTCGGCGTCGATGCGGGCGGCGTCGGCGGGCGTCGGGCGCAGCCCGGGCTTGACGGCCACCGGGCCCAGCTCGACCACGTGGGAGACGATCTCGATGCCCAGCGCCTGCCGGACGAGCGCCTTGGCGACCGTGCCAACGGCGACGCGGGCGGCGGTTTCGCGGGCGCTGGCCCGCTCCAGGATCGGCCGGGCGTCGGTGTGGCCGTACTTCTGCATGCCGGCCAGGTCGGCGTGGCCCGGCCGGGGCCGGGTGAGCGGCGCGTTGCGGGCCTGCCCGGCCAGTTCGTCGGGGTCGACCGGGTCGGCGGCCATCACGGTGCGCCACTTCGGCCACTCGGAGTTGCCGACCCGGATCGCGACCGGGCTGCCGAGGGTCACCCCGTGCCGGAGCCCGCCGATGATCTCGACCTCGTCCTGCTCGAACGCCATCCGGGCGCCCCGGCCGTAGCCGAGCCGGCGACGGGCCAGCTCGGCCGCGATCTCCCCGGTGGTCACCTCGACGCCGGCGGGCACGCCCTCCAGCATCGCGACGAGGGCGGGACCGTGCGATTCCCCTGCAGTCAACCAGCGCAACACAGCGGTCAGTCTGTCACGCCCGGTGGCCGCCGCCGTGCGGTGCCCGCCGCGTCCCGCCCTGCGGACGCCGCCGTCCGCCGACCGGCCGGCACGCCGGACCCGGCAAGGCGCGCCGGGGCTGGACCCTGCCGTTCGTGTCGTCGCACGGCACCTCGTTCGCGGCGGCACGCCGGACCCGGCACGCTCAGATGCCCCGGCCGCGCCTGTGCAGGGTGCGCAGCACCGCGTCGGCGCGGACCACCCGCCCGGCCACCGCGAGGGCGAGGTAGGCCCTCGGCTCGCGCGGGTTGCGCCGGATGGTGTGCCGCGCCCAGCGCATCGCGCCCCGCCGGTCGCCGGAGGCGGCCCGGGCGAAGGCGATCTGCCCGGTGACCCGGGCCTCGCCGGCCGGCTGGGTGCCGAACTCGGGGTAGCGCTCCAGCAGCCACTGCAGCGCCTCGGAGATGGTGTCCCAGCGCTGCGCGAAGTAGGACCGCTTGTGCCAGCGCACCAGCACGTACGGGGTGCGCAGGTTGACCAGCGGCGCGCTGCGGGCGGCCCGGAGCAGGAACTCGTAGTCCTCCGCGTAGCTGCCGGGGATCTCCTCGTCGACCAGCCCGAACCCGTCGCGCAGCGCGGCGGCGCGGATCAGGAACGTCGATGGGTGCAGCTCGGTCATCCGGTCGCGCAGCAGGTCGGCCAGGGTGACCGAGTCCTTCGGCAGCACCCGGTCGACGGTGTGCCCGTCGTAGCTCACCCGGATGCCGCAGCAGACGAACTCCGCGTCGGGCGCGGCGGCGATCGCCTCGACCTGGGCGCGCAGCTTGCCGGGCAGCCACTCGTCGTCGTCGTCGCAGAACGCGACCAGCTCTCCGGTGGCCGCCAGGATGCCCGAGTTGCGGGCCCCGGCCAGGCCGGGGGTGCGGGTGTTGCGGATGACCCGCACCGGCCGGTCCGGGCGGGACAGCTCGGCCAGCGAGTCGTCCGGCTCGGACCGGTCGTGGACGACCACCACCTCGACCGGGCCGGGGTGCTCCTGGTCGAGGACGGCCCGCACGGCGGCCCGGAGCAGCTCCGGACGGTCCCGGGTCGGCACCACCACGCTGACGCTCGGGTGCTCGCTCATCGCCGCTCTCCGTTCCGGCCCGACCGCGCCCACGGCCGCCACCTCGTCCGCTGCCGCCGCCCGGTCGACGCGGCCACCAGTTCCTCCACGATCCGTCCCACCTGCTCCACCGCGACCCGGCGCGCGTCGGAGGCCCGCTGGTCGGCCGCGACGGCGAACCGGGACGGGTCGGCCAGCCCCGCGTCGAGCGCCGCGAACAGCTCCTCCCGGGTCTCGGCCAGCGCCACCATGCCCGCCGCGCCCAGCCGGCGGGCGAAGAGCTGCTGGTGGTCGTCGACGTGCTCGCCCCGGGCCGGGTCGCGGGGCACCACGATCGGCAGGCGACCGTGCCGGCGGGCCTCCAGGATGGTGGCCGGCCCCCCGTGGCAGACCACCAGGTCGGCCTCGGCCATCGCGGCCTGGAGCTGGTCGTGGCCGAGGAACGCCACCGCCCCGGGCACGCCGGGCGCCGGGGTGTGCCCGTGCTGGAGGGTCAGGCCGACCTCGTCGGCGACGCCGGAATGCCACTCCCCCAGCCAGCCGATCAGCCGGCCGAACGGGTGCTTGTCGGTGCCGACGGCGACCAGCAGGCGGGCCCGGTCGGCCTCGCCGGGGTCGCGGGGCCGGGGCACCCGGTTGGCCGGCGACGGCCGGGGACGGCCGGGAACGACCGGGTGCGCGGGGGCGGTTCCGGTGCTCTCGGCGGTCACAGCAGGGTCCCCACGACGGTGGCCTCCGGGTACTGGCGGCGCTGTTCCTCCCACTGCACGAGCATCGCGGACAGGAACGGGCGGCAGAGTCGGGCGGTCAGGGTCGGGGTGTCGATGCGGTCGTACACCTCGATGTAGACGGTGGGGATGCGCCGCAGCCGGGCCAGCACCACGAACGGCACGGCGACCCCCGCGCCGGTGGTCACCACCGCGGCGACCCGCCGCGACCGCAGCACCCGCCAGGCGAGGACGGCGTTGCGCAGCAGGTTCGGCACGTTGCGGGTGGTCGGGTGGTGCGCCGGGACCAGGTCCTCGCCGGCGAGCAGCGACACCGCCTCGGGCGTGTCGAAGGTGACCCAGCAGCGGCGCCAGCGTTCGTACCACGGCCGCAGGGCGAGCAGTTGGGCCAGGTGGCCGCCGCTGGACCCCACCAGGAGCAGGACTCCGGGATCGCCCGCGTCCTCGGTTGTCGTTTCCACGCGACTCCCCACAAGTGCGCTTGGGTCTTCGGTCGGCGCCACCCGACAGCAGATCACAGGTCCGGCGGGCGTCGATATAGGACGACCGGGCCGAGAGCCGACCTCCGCGGGTGGCGGAACGGGTGCGCCGCGCCGCCGTCGGCCATCGACGGTCGCCACGACCAGGAGTTTCGCGTCACCGTCCGCAACGGACGGTGGGGCTCGATCACGCCGGATCGGGTGGATCAGCCGCTATGTCGTTTCTCGACGACGTCCAACAGGGCGGGATGCAGCGCGGCGTTCCAGCCCGCGCCGGCCGCGGCGAGCCGCCACGTGCGCAGCCACATCTCCAGCAGGTAGCCGTCGGCCACCAGCCGCCGCGCCGCCGGATCGAGCCCCAGCCCGGCGCCGTGCCGGCCGAGGTGGGCGTCGACGGCCCGGGCCGCCGCGGCGGCCGGCTCGCCCCGCAGCACCAGGGCGCGCTGGAACGCGTCGTGCGCCAGGTCGAAGCCGAGCGGCACGTCCGGCCCGCTGTGCTCCCAGTCCCAGGCGACCAGCCGACCGGCGTGCACGCCGAGGTTCCACGGCACCCAGTCGCCGTGCCAGTGCCCGAACTCGACGGTCGTGTCGCCGTGGCGGCGGGCCAGCGTGGCCACGGCGGAGACGGCCCGGGCCCCGTCGGGCGTGGCGGCGGCGGCCCGCTCGGCCTCGGCGGAGAGCCGGGCCAGGAAGGCCGAACCGGCCAGCGGTCGCGGCGGCGCCGACGCGCGGCCCCGGCGGGCCACCGCGAGCAGCGCCGCCAGTCGCGGCGGGTCGTCGGCGGGCACTCCCCGCACGGCCGGCGGCAGCGGCTCGACCAGGGCGATCACCTGCCCGGCGGCGGTCACCTCGGCCAGCAGCCGGGGCGCCGCCGGGTGGTCGGGGGTGTCGATGACCCCGGGCAGGTCGCGCAGGGCCGCCGCCTCGGTGCTCACCAGGGCTCGGGTGGCGTCGTTCCAGCCGATCTTGGCGTAGCCGAGGGGCCGGCCGGCCGGGTCGAACAGTTGCAGGGTGGGCTTGTGGTTCGGGTCCGGCGGGCGGACCCCGCAGGCCGCGTACACCGACGGTCCGCCAAGCGCGCCGGCCAGCCGCCGCGCCAGCAGCACCTCGTCGGCGGCGAGCCCGTCGGGCAGCGACACGGTGAGCCGCGGGAACGGGACCAGGTCGACGGCGCCGAGCCGGGCGAGCGCGCCGAGCCCGGCCCGCACCGCCCGGACCCTGGGCGGGCGCAGCGCGTTGTACGCCAGCAGCGAGGCGGCCGTGGCCCGGGGCGCGCCGAGCGGCAGCAGGAACCGGGCCCGGGCGACCGACGGGACGACCGCGTAGCGGGCGACGGCGCGGTGGCCGGGCGGCGGGGGGCCGCCCACGGTGAGGGCGATGCGCTCGTCGCCGAACACCGCCCGGGTGACCCAGCCCAGCCCGTCCGCACGCGACCGGGGATCGGCCGGCGCGGCGACCCGCGCCGTCACGCGGCCCGGTCCGGCCAGTCGAGGTCCAGCCCCAGCCGCTGCCGCAACGCGTCGTTGTACGGGCGGTAGTACTCGGTCAGCTCGGCGCGCACGGCCGGCTCCAGCGGCGCCGAGCGGCGGTCGTTGTAGACCCTGAAGTCGGGCAGGTCGTGCGGGGGCAGACCGAGGAAGTCCAGCGTCCGACGGTAGGTGGACCGGGCGTCGCGGTAGAGGTCCTCGCTGGGCAGGAAGAGGATCTGCTCCCGGTCGAACCGCGCCAGCCACGGCTCCAGGTGCTCCAGGTAGCGGCCCCGGGCGCGGTAGGTGTACCAGTCGTAGGGCTCGCTGAAGTACTCCGGCTCCGCGACCAGCCGTTCCCGCTCCCCGGCCGTGCGCTCCTCCTCGGCGGCGAGCGCGGCGGCGAAGTCGAGCGGCTCGATGCCGTGCGTGCGCCGCTCCTTCCAGTGCGAGTACGCCCGCTCCACCGGGTCGCGCAGCAGCACGATCAGCCGCACCGACGGCATGAGCGCGGCGACCCGCTGCGCGGCGAGGGGGTGGAACATGTACAGCGGCGCCGCCTCGCCGGCCCGGACCGGCCCGCCGTGCCGCCGCTGGAGCGCCTCGCGCTGCCGCTGGGTCGGGAAGTGCGACCGGTACCAGGCCTCGCCGCGCCGCCAGTGCTCCTCGAAGTAGTGCGCGGACTTGGTGTTCCACGCCGGGAAGAGCCGGGGCACCAGCGGGTGCTGGATGAGGTAGTTCCACAGCGACGTCGTGCCGCCCCGCTTGGTGCCGATGATGAGGAAGTCCGGCAGGGGCCGCCGGTCGCTGGTGCGCACCCCGTAGTCGACGAGGGACTCCTTCACCCGGTTCGTCACCTGGGTCGGGACGAGCTGCTTCACCCGGTCACGGATGGACGGCACGACGGCCTCACCTGCCCTTCGACTCGGCCGGGGCGGGCCCGGCGGCGGCCGGGGCCACCTCCCGCCGCCCACGGATCTGCACCATGGTCACCCGGATGCCGTGCCGCACCCGGGGCAACGTCAACAAGCCGACGCAGCCGGCGGTCAGCACGCCCACCGCCACCACCAGCCCGCCGATCCCCCGCCCGCCGGCCAGCACCCCGACCGCCGCCGCGACCCCGACCCCGATGACGGTGGCCGCCCCGGCCCGCAGCATCGTCGCGTCGACCAGCGGCTGGCCGACCACGACGCGGGCGCAGCCGGCCGCGGCGAGGTTCTCGGTGGCGATGCCGAACGCCCACGCCAGGGCCGCCCCGGTCGCGCCGTGTTGCGGGATCAGCCACAGGCCGAGGGAGACGGTGACCAGCAGCCCGGCCAGCGTGGCGGCCAGGTGCAGGCCGCTGCGGCCACCCATGAGCAGCAGGCTCTGCACGTTGCCGACCCCGGTGTTGACCAGCATGGCCAGCGCGAGCACGGTCATCGCGGTGGCGCCGGCGGTGAACTCCGGCCCGAAGAGCTGGAGGAAGGCCGGGCCGAAGACGGCGAGCAGCAGGTAGACCGGCCAGGACAGCACCAGCCCCCAGGTGGTCAGCTGCCGGTGCACGGCGGCCGCCGCACCCCGTTCGCCCCGCCCGAGCAGCCGCGACAGCTGCGGCGACACCGCCACCCGCAGCCCCTGCATGGCCAGTTGGCCGGCGAGGACGTAGCGGCCGACGGCGCCGAAGACGCCCGCGTCGGCCGGCCCGGCCAGCACCGAGGTGAGCAGCACGCCCACCCACATGTTGCCGGCGTCGATCGCCGCGGAGGCGGCCCGGGGCAGGGCGAAGCGCCAGAAGGCCGACCAGTCGGCCCGTTCCGGCCGCAGCGCCGCGCCCCGGCCGACGCCGAGCGGGCCCACGACCAGCGTCAGGCAGGCGAGCAGGGCGAGCGCCGCCGGGACCAGCCAGCCGGTCATGCCGGCGAGCAGACCCCCGCCGGCGAGCACGGCGGCGCCGACCAGCGCCGGCCGCGCCACCGGCAGCAGGAGGAACTGCACCCCGACGTACGCCCGGATGGGTCGTACGCAGCGCAGCGCCGCGAGCAGCAGCGTCATCGCCACCACCACCGGCACCGCGGCGAAGCTGGCCGTCAGCAGGGCCGCGCCGCCGGCGCCGGAGTCGTCGAGCAGGCGCGGGGCGAGCGCGTCCGCGGCGAGCACCCCGGCCACGGCGACGACGACCGCGGCCAGCAGCGGCGGCAGCAGGGCCACCGGCAGCACCCGGGCGGCGTCGCCCCCGGCTCCGCGGCGGCGGCGGGGCAGCGCCCACATCAGACCGGTCTCGGCGCCGAGGGTGCAGACCGCGGTGGCGACGGTGACCACCCCGACCGCGGCGAAGAAAGCGCCGGAGCCGACCGTGCCGTAGCCGCGGGTGATGACGACCGCGAGCAGGAACCCGAAGAGGCCGCTGGTGGCCGCGCCGATCAGTCCGGCGACCCCGCTGCGGGCGCTGCGCCGGGTCTCGGCCGCGCCGTCGACCGGTCCGTCGCCGTCCCCGGCCGGGTCGGCGACGCCGGTCGGGGGGCGGGTGGCGGCGGTCACGCCGGCGCCGCTTCCGGGACGACCGGGCGGGGGCGGCGGAAGCGGACCGCCGCCTCCCGTTCGGTGAGCGCCATCGCGAAGGCGACCGCGAAGAAGGCGACCGCGAGGTTCTGGTTCGCCATGCCGTAGAAGGGGATCTGCACCAGGCAGACCACCGGCACCACCGACAGCCACTGCCCGGCGGCCGAGGTGGCCCGGGCGCAGATCAGCGCGGCGGCGACGAACCAGGCGAGGAAGCACAGCAGGGCGGGGACGCCGTGGCTGAACAGCACCATCCACAGCTGCCCCTGGGTGCCGATGGGTGCCTGGGCCGTGACCGTGTCCACGTTGACGGGCGCGCCGTAGCCGAGCCAGGGCGACTCCTTCACCCGGCGGATCACCTCGACGTAGAGGGAGAGCCGGTCGGTGTTCGTGTCGCTGGCCTCGACGCGGTTGCCGATCAGCTCGGCGATCGGGATGAACAGGGTGGCGATTCCGCCGATGACCACCACGCCGACGATCGACGCGGCCACCCGGACGTTGCCGCGCAGGGCGGCCCGGACGCCGAGCACCGCGAGCCCGGCGCCGATGCTGAGGAACATCGCCCGGTTCAGCGTGAGGAAGGCCGGGACCAGCGACAGCGGCAGCGACGCCAGCAGCGCCCAGCGCAGCGCGCCGCGCCGGCGCAGCATGGTGAAGGCCACCACGCAGGGCAGGGTCATCGCGTACGCGCTGCCGTAGTTGTTCGTGTACGCGAACGGCGCGGCCGGCCGGTAGATCGGGTTGAGCGACCGCTCGCTGTACTCGGCGGTGCTCAGGTGGACCATGTCGTGGATGAACGGGGTGCGGGCCACCCCGCCCGGGAGCAGCACCTCCACCGGGGTGGTCAGCGCGAACCGGGGCGCCAGGACGCCCAGCCAGCCCAGCGCGACCAGCGCGAACCAGAACGCGCAGAGCGGCACGAGGACCACGACCAGATCGGCGCGTTCGCGGGCGACCGCGTAGACGTAGACGCCGACCACGAGCGCGGTGACGTAGAAGGCGAGCCGCAGGGCGAAGGTCAGCACCGAGGCCGGCGACTGGAGTTGGGTGGCGCTGACCACCACGACGGCCAGGAACAGCAGCCAGATCCCGGCGGCCGGGGGCAGCGGCACCCGCCCCCGGATGACCAGCAGCGCGAACAGCAGCGCGCCGAGCAACGGCCAGCCGAGGTAGAACGCCCCGGTCAGCCACCACACGGGCACCAGGCCGAACATCGCGGCCAGCGGCCAGAGCGGCAGCCGGGGCGGTGTCGGCGGCCGTGGCAGCGGGGCGGCGGTGTTCGGGCGCCCGGCGGGCTCACTCGTGGCCGGCGCGCGCGTGACCGGCACCGCTCAGCCCCGGCCGCTGCGGGTCAGCACGAAGCCGAGCGGGTTGACCCCGGCGGCGCGCAGCCGCTCCACGAGCCGGCGCAGGTCGTTCTGCCGGGTGCGGTCGCGCTCGACCACCACGACGGCGGTGCCCTGCCGGGCGACGGCGACGCCGCGCTCGTCGGACTCGGCCGGCGGGGCGTTGAACAGCACGAGGCTGTGGTCCGCGCCCTGCCGCCAGGTGCCGAAGCGGACGCTGCCCACGCCCACCTTCACCGGGTCCGCGCCCGTCACCCGGCCCTTGTCGCCGGTCGCCACGTTGGAGACCCGGGGCAGGGTGAGTGTGGCGTCCGGGTCGGTGGACGGGCGCGCGCCGGGCGGGTGCGGCGACGGTCGGCGGGCCGCCGGCTGCGGCGGGCCGCCGACGGCCTCGTCCGCCGAGCCGGCCGGGCGGGGCTTCGGGACGGCCGGGCGGGACGGGTCGGCCGCGGCCGGCAGCCGCTCCCGGTCGGCGAGCACCGTGGCCCGCAGCCGCTCGGCGCGGCCGCTGTCGTCGGCGACGAAGACCTCCCGGCCGACGGCCGCCAGGGCGACGGCCAGCCCGGCGGTGATGGCCGTCGGGTCCTCCTCGCGGGCGGTCAGCAGCGACACCCGGGCGGGTTGGCGCACCCGCTCGGCGATGGCCATCGCGACGTACCGGATGTCGGCGTCGACGGCCTCCTTGCGGCCGCGCCACCCGCGGCTGCGGACCGTGCCGAGCAGCGGCAGGCCGGTGGCGTCGCGGCCGTCGTCGACCGACCGGATCCGCCGGTCGACGGACTCCCAGGCGTACGCCAGCACCACGCCGAGCAGCGCCCCGCCGAGCAGGCCGGCGAGCAGGTAGAGCGGGCCGTTGCCGGCGGAGGAGGCCAGGGCCCGCTCGGCGGTCTGGGTGACCCAGCCGGGGTTGACGTCCACCGCGGCGATCTCGGTGCGCGCGGCGTTGAGCTGGGTGAGTTGGTTGTTGATGCCGGCGAGCTCGGTCACCGCGGCGTCGACGGCGCCCTCCCGGGCGTTGTTGACGCGCTTCTGCAGGGCGGCCTGCTGCGCGGCGACCTTGCTGATGCTCTCGTCGTACGAGCGCAGCATCTCCTCCCGCTGCTTCTCGTACATCGCCCGGCGCACGTCCAGGTAGGCCCGGGCGGCCAGGTTGACGCCCTCGACCGCCTGCTCGGCGGTGGGCGCCTGGTAGACGAAGCGCAGGATCTGCCCGCCGGTGGGCACCTCCACCTCCAGGGCGTCGCGCACCTCGCGCGGATCCAGCCCGCCCGCCTGTGCCAGCCGCTGCACCACCTCGGTGCCGGTGGCGATGCCGCTCTCCACGTTCATGTTCACGGCCCGGTCGGCGTTGGCCCCGCTGGGCGTGAACGCGTCGGTGACCACGGGGCGCACCGCCACGACGGCGCTGGCGGTCACCGCGGCGGGAACGAGGAACACGTAGCCGAGGGCGGCGAGCAGGCCGACGGCGGCGACGGCCGCCACCAGCCGGATGCGGTGCAGGGGGACGCGGAGCAGGTCGGTCAGCGTGACGGTGCGGCCCGCCCCGCCACCGTTGGCGGGAACGTCGGTGGACCAGGAGTGCGGAGGAGCGTCAGTCATGGAACTTCTTCACCGTCTGTTGTGGATTTCCGGCGACCACGACCCGTGGCGGCACATCCGTGCGGACCACCGTGGCGGCGCCCACGACACTGTCGCGGCCGATCCGCACGCCCTTCATCACCAGGGCGTGCGCGCCGATCCACACGTTGTCCTCGATCGTGATCGGGGCGCGGGTGGCGGGGACGGGCGGGTCGTGGCGCTGCTCGGGTGGCAGGTTGTGGAAGTCGTTGTCCAGCAGCTCGCAGTCCGAGAGCAGGCACCGGTCGCCGATCGTGACCGACGTCCAGGTGCCGATCCAGGTGGCGTTCAGCAGGCAGTCGGTGCCGACCCGCACCTCGCCGGGACCGGCGAAGCGGACCAGCTTGTTGAGCCGGGTGCGGTCGCCGATGCTCACCCGTACGCCTCGGCGCAGCCGGATCCGGCCGCGGATCTCCACGCCCCGACCCAGCGTCAGCCCGGGGTAGCGCAGCCGGTACCAGCCGCGCTTGACCGCGAAGACGGCCCGCACCACGAGGCCCCGGCGGATCCCACCCACGCCGACCAACGACCCCTCCCTACGTCGGCGGGCCGGCGACGGCTGATCCGTCGCCGGCCCAACGTGAACAATCTACCGATATCCGTTACGAACGGTTGACCGTCACTGCACGGAGAAGAACGTCGACGGGGTGGACCAGCTCACACCGGCCGCCGCCGGGGCGACGACCGTCGCCGCCGCCCCGTCGACCGCCGGGGCGGCCGTCGGGTCGAACGGGACGCTGCGCAGCGCCCCGTCGGTGGCGCCGTAGACGATCTTCCCGGCGACCCAGGCCATGCCGCGCACGGTCGACCAGGCGACCCCGGTGGTGGGCAGGGTGAACTCGGTGGCGCCGAGGTAGTTGCCGTCGATCTCGAAGTAGCGGTAGTAGAGGCCGCTGGCGCCCGTCCGGGTGTAGTAGAGGCGGCCGTCGAGGTAGAACGCGCCGGTCATCGCGGCCGGGTTGAACCAGTCGTTGTAGCCGGACGCCTCCCACGGCGCGCCGATCGCGCCGCCGTTGAACATCGAGATGTCGATCCGGCTGCCGGTGGGGGTGCCGGCGACCGTGTGCGACCAGTAGATCCGGTCGGCCACCCGCCAGGTCGCGCCGGCCGCGGTGTAGTTGGGCTGGCTGACGGTGGTGGGGGCGCCGGTGCCGGTGCCGTCGAACGGAACCTTGGCCAGCTGGCCGGGGCCGGTGCCGACGTAGAGGTTGCCGGCGGTCGCGGTCGGCGCGTTCTTCGGGGTGATGGTGCGCCCGCCGGTCAGCGGGAACATCCCGAGCCGGCCGTGGTACTCGTTGCCCATCCCGTCGGAGTTGTGGCCGAAGTAGAGGCCGTCGCTGCCGCGCCAGAGCACCGGCACCGACGAGCCCCAGTTGCTGGTGCCGGCCGGCATGGACGCGCTGCCGCTGCGGCGCGGGTTCCAGTTGACCGGCATGCCGGTGGCCGGCGTGACCGCGGCGATGCCCAGCCGGTCGATCGCGCCGGCGCCGGCCTGGTCGCTGGCGTTCGGGTTGTTCAGCCAGCGGAAGTGCCCGCCGAGGTAGATGACGTTGTCGGCGACCTCGACGGAGGTGATGGTGTCGTTGCCGGTGTAGTCGACCCAGGTGCCGAGCTGCCCGGCGCCCCGGGCCGCGGTCTCGAACCGCACCAGCGCGTCGCAGTACGCGGCCGGCCAGCCGGCGCCGCCGTTGGTGCCGACGACGAACCAGCTGCCGTCGCCGCCGAACTTGACGTCCTGCACGTAGTGCACGAAGGTCGCCGGCGCCGCGCACGGCGGGACGAACTTCTCGGTGCTCCAGTCCAGCACGGTCGGCGTGCCCGACAGGTCGACCAGCGCCATCTGGTTGCGCGGCAGGTCGTTGACGTACAGGAAGTTGCCGCCGACGGCCAGGGTGCCGCCGTCCGGCGAGACGTCGATGGTCCACACGTACGAGGTGGTGCTGTGGCGTCCGACGGTGGCGTTGACGTTGAAGGTCGGGTCGATCGCGCCCGTGGTGGCGTTGAGCCGGCCCAGGCCGGCGTGCGCCGCGCCGTTGAGCCAGTTGAACGCGCCGGCCACGTAGAGCCAGTTGCCGTGCAGCGCCACGTCCCGGACGGTGCCGCCGTCGGAGCGGCCGACCCAGCTGTCGACGATCGCGCCGGTGGTCGGGTTCAGCGCCACCAGGTTCTTGCGGGAGACGCCGTTGACGGTCTTGAAGGCGCCGCCCACGATCAGCGTGCCGCCCGGCCCGGCGACGAGGGTGTTGACGGCCCCGTCGAGCACCGGCAGGAAGGTGGTGGAGATCGTCCCGGTGGCCCGGTCGTACGCGAAGAGGTAGCGCTGGGTGGTCCACGCCGCGCTGGCGGTCTGCCGGATCTGGGTGAAGCTGCCGCCGACGTACACCGTGGAACCGACCTGCGCGAAGGCGCGCGTCTCGCCGTCCCTGGCGTGGGGTGTGGCGTCGGCCGGGTTCGCCGAGACCAGGGTCGCCGGTTCGGGAGCCGGCACCACGGCGGCGGAGGTCCCGGTGGGGACGGCCAGCACGGCGGCGAGGGTCACCAGCGTGACCACCGCCGCCCGGGCGCGGAATCCGGCGAATCGCCGAGAGAGCGGGATTTCGGGCACGCTACGCCTCCAACGTGGAAGAGAACCCGCGTAGCGTGCCCTGCCGACCCCGGATGGCGATATCCGCCGATTGGGCGGTCACCGCATCGGCATGACGACAGCGCGCGTGACGAGTCGGATGTCCGACTCATCGCGACAGCACTGAGTCATCACCCGGTCACATCAGGTCAGCGACTCCCCCCGGTGGGCTGTCGCAGGTAGCTGTCGCGCCCGGCGCGGGCGAACCCGGCCACGGCCGACGCGTCGTGGTTCATCGTCATGTCGCAGGTGCTCGACTTGCGGGTCATCCCGGCCGAGTTGAAGTAGATCGCGGCCTTGATCTTCGGGTGCGCCTTCAGGGCCGCCGGGAACTCCTCGAACCACCGCCGCTTGGCGTCCGGATCGGCCGCGTCGAAGTTGGTGCCGAACTCGGCGAGCATCCGCGGCTTGCCGACGCCGAGACGGTGCTCGTCCAGCCACCGGTAGAAGCCGCCGATGGTGGTGGCCGGGCTCTTCCACACCCTGCTGCCGTTGCAGACGTGGAAGTTGTACGGGTCGTAGCCCACCCAGTCGACGTACCGGTCACCCGGGTAGAGGGCGGCGTACCGGTCGTAGTGGCCGGACCAGCCCATCATCGTCCACACCCAGACGGCGTTGTGGGCGCCCGCCGCGGCGAACCGGTCGTGCACGTGCCGCCAGGCGCGGACGAAGTCGGCGTCACTGCCCTTCGCCGGCTCGTCCTCCGGCTCGTGGTCGAAGCCCATGAAGACCGGCACGCCGGTGTCCCGGATCCGGCCGGCGACCGCGTCGATGGTGGCGTCGTACCGGCCGCTGTAGACGTCCTGCCAGGTGAGCACGGTGCCGGAGGAGAAGATCCGCGACTCCCAGGCGAAGAACATCAGCCGGCCCTCGCGCATCTGCTGCCGCTGGTAGGAGTCCGGGAACGCGCCGTTGCTGCCGGCGTTGGAGAAGTCGTGGTAGCGGTGCACGACGTCGAACTTCCGCCCGACCTGCGCCTCCACCTCGGCGACCGCGGCGCCGTGGTTCCACCCGTCGTCGGCCCCGGCCGGGGAGTACATCCCCCACCAGGCGCCGCAGGAGGGCACGAGCCTGCTCGACACCTCGCCGCACCGCCCCGTGCCGCCCGTCGTGCTCGCGGACGGGCTCGGCGTCGGCCGGGTCGGGCTGGCGCTGGGGGTCGGCCGCGGCGCGGGCGTCGGCGCCACCGTCCGGCTCGGCGAGGGCGCGGCGCTGGTCACCGCCGGCGTGGGCGGGGTGCCGACGTCGTAGCGGATCTCCAGGCGCGGACGCAGGTCGGGGTTGCGGTGCTCCGTCGACGCCCAGTAGATCCGCGTCTCCGGGCCGGCCTGCGCCAGCGAGACCGTCCAGGTGCCGTTCCCCCTGACCAGTGCCGACACGTCCCACTCGTTGAACCCCGCCGTCACCCCGGAGACGGTGTCCAGGGTCGCGCCCGCCGCTGTCGGCGCCGGGCGCGCCGCGCCGGCGTCGACCGTGGACGCGTGCGCGGTCACCGTGGCGGGGAACCCCTGCCAGGCGTGCACCCGCAGCGTGGCCCGGACGTTGACGGCGGAGGCCGGCAGCGTGGTCACGGCGAACCGGACGACCGCCTCCCGGGCGCCGCGCGGGTTGCCGTCGCAGCGGGCCGGGCAGGTGGCGAGCGTGGTCTTGGCACCGTTGTCGCCGTCCTGCGGCACCGTCGTCGCCGTGGTGTCCGCCACCGCCCCGATCGACAGGTCGTCGGCGGCCAGCAGCGGCATCGTGGTGGCCACGATGCCGGCGACGACGGTGGTGCCGACCACGCCGAGCACCACGGCCTTGCGCCGTGGGCCCCGGCGCCGGGTGAGGCGGTGCAGTCCGTGCCTGCTCAAGGAACACTCCCTGTGTCTGGGACGGTGACGGTCAGCAGCGTATCCACGACCGTGACGCGACGTGCGCAGGACAGCCGGACGTAAGCGCGTCTTAACCGTCGCCTAAGGATGCCCCGGACGACCACAGGGGACACTCCCGTCCCGCGAGGACGGTCAGCCGGCGCGCGCGGCGGCCAACGCGGCGGCCATCGCGGCCCGGGGCGCGGCGACGCCCGTGAAGTGCTCGAACTGGCCCACCGCCTGGGCCAGGAGCAGGTCGAGTCCGGAGACGATCCGGCAGCCGGCGGCCCGGGCCGAGGCGGCCAGCGGCGTCGGCCACGGGTCGTAGAGCGCGTCGAAGAGCACCGTCTCGGCCCGCCAGGCGACCGCGCCGGCGAGCGGGTCGGCGACACCCTTCGGCACGGTGGAGACCACCACGTCGGCGCGGCACCGGTCGGCCGCGTCGGCCCAGGGCGCGCCGGCCAGCTGCACGCCGACCGCGCGCGCCACCGGGCGCAACTCCTCGACCGCCTCCGGGCGGCGGGCCACCACGCTCACGGCGTGGGCGGCGAGCCGCCCGGCCGCCGCCACCGCCGCCCGGGCGGTGCCGCCCGCGCCGAGCACCGTCACGGTCGCGCCGGGGCGCACCCCGGCGTCCGTGAGCACCTCGACCATGCCGACGACGTCGGTGTTGTCGGCGTACCAGGAGCCGTCCGGTCGGCGTACCAGCGTGTTGGCGGCGCCGACGGCGGCGGCGACCGGCGAGACCTCGGCGGCCACCGCGAGCGCCGCCTCCTTGCCCGGCATCGTCACCGACAGCCCGGCCCACTCCGGGCCCAGGCCGGCGACCACGTCCGGCAGTTCCGCCGCCGCGCACTCGATCCGGGTGTACGACCACCCGGTCAGCCCCGCCGCCGCGTAGCCGGCGTGGTGGATCACCGGGGAGAGGGAGTGCGCGATCGGCTTGCCGAGCACCCCCGCCCGCCGTGTCGCCGCCATCAGATGATCCCGGCCTCCTTGGCCTTGGCCATGTTCTTCTCGTGCTCCGCGAAGGTCTCGGCGAAGGCCGAGTGCCCCGCCTTGTCGATCGCCACGAAGAAGAGCCACTTGCCGGGCGGCGGATCCATCGCGCCCTCCATGGCCTGCTTGCCCGGGTTGTTGATCGGCGTGGGCACGAGGCCGCGCAGCTTGCGGTTGTACGGGTTCTTCGGGTCGTCGAGTTCGGCAGTGGTCATGTCGCCGGAGCGCTTGGTCGGCTTACCGATCGACTCCAGGTAGTAGTTGACTGTCACGTCCATCTCGAGGCAGTTACACGGGAACTCGCCGAACACCCGGTTGTAGGCGACCCGGGCCACCTTGCCCAGGTCGTCCTTGTTGCCCGCCTCCGCCTGCGCCAGCGAGGCGACGATCAGCGCCTCGTAGGGGCTGATGCCGCCGCGCTCCTTCTGCACCCGGTCGGCGAACTTCATCTCGCCGGTCACGCTGAGGAAGTTCTCCACCATCAGCTTGAGGATGGTCTCGGCGGTCGCCTTCGGCGGGATCTCGTAGGTGTCCGGGTAGAGGAAGCCCTCGATCGACGGCTTGACCTTCTTGCCGTCGGTGCGCTTGAACCACCAGTCCGGCACGCCGAGCGCGATCGGGTCCTTCGCCGCCGCCTCGAACTCCTTGACCGGGATCTTGGTCTCCGCGGAGAGCAGCTTGTAGACGTTCTTCGCCGTCCGGCCCTCCGGGATGGTCACCCCATTGACGATCTTGTTCTTCAGGTCGAGCATCGCGGCGACCGCGCTCTCGCCGCTCATCTGCTTGCGCAGCTTGTAGGTGCCCGGCTGGATGTTCTTGCTGCGCGAGTTCGCCTCGGCGGCCTCGACGAACGCCTTGGCGCTCTTGACCACCCCGGCGGCGACGAGCGCGTCGGCCATGTCGGCGATCAGCGCACCCTGCTTGATCTCGACCGTCACCTCGCCGGTGCCGCTGCCGTCGTAGTCGGGGGTGACGAAGTAGTTCTGGACCCGGTCGAAGCCGTAGAAGGCCCCGCCCCCGATCCCGCCCAGCAGGACCAGGGCGAGCAGCAGGGCCAGGACGGTCCTGCCCCGGCCGCCGCCGGAGCCACCGTTGCGCTTACGCATCGCGCTGCGCCGGTGCTTTCCCTTCTCCCCCCGCTCCTGCTCGTCGAACCCGAGGTCCAGATCGTCGATCATCGCGTCCGCCTCCGCTGCGCGTCCAGCCAGCTCTGCAGAATCTCCACCGCGGCAGCCTGGTCGACCACCGCCCGTTGCCGTTTCCCCCGGACACCACGCTCGGCAAGCCTACGAGACGCCACGACCGTGGACATCCTCTCGTCGGTGAGCGCCACCGGAACGGGCGCTATTACATCGGCCAGTCGGTCAGCGTACGCCTTCACGTGGACGGCCGCCGGACCGTGCTTGCCGGCGAGATTGACCGGGAGGCCGACGACGACCTCGACCGCCTCGTGCTCGGCCACCAGCGCGGCGAGCTCGGCGATGTCGCTCGGCACCGCGTCCGGGCCGGCGGTGAGGTCGCGGGCGAGGGTGACCAGCGGGGTGGCCAGCACGCCGTGCGGGTCGGAGCGGGACACCCCGACCCGGACCTGCCCGACGTCCACCCCGAGCCGGACACCGCGGGACAACTCGCTCACCGTCGGTTACTCCCCCCGAAACGGCGAACCAGGGCGGACCACCCGGGTCCGCCCTGGTCGCTGCGGTCTCGCCTCACGCCTCGGCGATCGCCTTCTCGACCGTGAGCAGCAGGTTCGGCGCCTCGGCCGCCGGCAGGCCGCCACCCTGGGCCAGGTCGGGGCTGCCGCCGCCGCGCCCGGAGAAGGCCGCCTTGACCAGATCGGAGGCGGCCAGGCCCCGGCCGCGGGCAGCCGGGTTCACCGCGACCACCAGGGAAACCTTGCCTCCTGCCCGGGCCGCCACCGCGACGACCGCCGGCCGGGCCGGGTCGATCTTGCCCCGGATCTCCTGGGCCAGCGTCCGCACGTCGTTACCGGCCGCGCCCTCCGGCGCCTCGGTGCCCACGTACGCCACGCCCCGCACGTCCTTCGCCTGCGCGGCGAGCGCCGCCGCGCCGCCGAGCACCAGCTGGGCCCGGAGCTTCTCCAGCTCCTTCTCGGCGTCGCGAAGCTGCGTCACGGTCTGCTCGACCCGGTCGGCGACCTGGTCGTTGGGCACCCGGTACAGCTCCGCGAGGCGGGACACCAGCAGGTGCTCGCGAGCCAGGAAGTTGAACGCGTCCATGCCGACCAGCGCCTCGACCCGGCGGACGCCCGAACCGATCGACGACTCGGAGAGGATCTTGACCAGGCCGAGCTGGCCGGAGCGGGCGACGTGGGTGCCGCCGCACAGCTCCCGGGCGTAGTCGCCGACCTCGACGACCCGCACCTCCTCGCCGTACTTCTCGCCGAACAGCGCCATCGCGCCGATGCGCCGCGCCTCCTCCAGGGAGGTGATGAACGCGTGCACCTCCAGGTCGGCGAGGAGCACCTCGTTGACCTGCTGCTCCACGTCGCGCAGCACGCTCGGCGCCACCCCGGTCGGGGTGTTGAAGTCGAACCGCAGCCGGCCCGGGGCGTTCAGCGACCCGGCCTGGGTCGCGGACTCGCCGAGGAAGTTGCGCATGGTCTGGTGCACCAGGTGGGTCGCGGTGTGCGACCGGGAGATGGCCCGCCGGCGGGTGGTGTCGATCTCCGCGTAGCCGGTCTCCCCCGCCCGCACCTCGCCCCGGACCACCCGGGCGCGGTGCACGATCAGGCCGGGCACCGGCTGCTGCACGTCGAGCACCTCGACCTGGCCGCCGCCGACCGTGATCATGCCCAGGTCGGGCTGCTGCCCGCCGCCCTCGGCGTAGAACGGGGTGGCGTCGAGCACCAGCTCGACCGTGTCCCCCTCGACCGCCGCCTGGCGGGGGCCGTCGACGCCGAGCACCGCCCGGACCGTCGACTCGCGGGACACCTCGCTGTAGCCGGTGAAACGCACCGGGCCGCCCGAGTCGAGTACCGACCGGTACGCCGACAGGTCGGTGTGCCCGGTCTTGCGCGCCTGCGCGTCGGCCTTGGCGCGGGCCCGCTGGTCGGCCATCAGCCGGCGGAAGCCCTCCGCGTCGACCGCCAGCCCCTGCTCGGCCGCGATCTCCAGGGTCAGGTCGATCGGGAAGCCGTACGTGTCGTGCAGCTGGAACGCCTTCTCGCCCGACAGGCTGGACTTCCCCGCCGTCCGGGTCTCGGCGATCGCCGTGTCCAGGATCGTCGTGCCGGCGCGCAGGGTGGACAGGAACGCGTCCTCCTCCGCGTACGCGTAGTCCGCGATCCGGTCGAAGTCGGCGGCCAGCTCCGGGTACGACGGGGACATGCAGTCCCGGGCCACCGGCAGCAGCTCGGGCAGCGCCCGCTCCTGCCAGCCGAGCAGCCGCACCGCCCGGATCGCCCGGCGCATGATGCGCCGCAGCACGTAGCCGCGCCCCTCGTTGCTCGGGGTGACCCCGTCACCGATCAGCATCAGCGCCGTACGCACGTGGTCGGCGATCACCCGCAGCCGGACGTCGTCCGGGTGCGACTCGCTGGCGACGTGGCCGGATTGGGCGCCGTAGCGCTTGCCGGTCAGCTCGGCGGCCTTGTCGAGGATCGGCCGGACCTCGTCGATCTCGTAGAGGTTGTCGACGCCCTGGAGGATGGAGGCCATCCGCTCCAGGCCCATGCCGGTGTCGATGTTCTTCGCCGGCAGGTCCCCGAGGATCGGGTAGTCCTCCTTGCCGGTGCCCGGACCCCGCTCGAACTGCATGAAGACGAGGTTCCAGAACTCCATGTAGCGGTCCTCATCGACCGCCGGGCCGCCCTCGCGGCCGTACTCGGAGCCGCGGTCGTAGAACAGCTCGGAGCAGGGGCCACACGGGCCGGGAATGCCCATCGACCAGAAGTTGTCCGCCTTGCCCCGGCGCACGATCCGCTGGGCGGGCACGCCGACGGAGCGCCAGATGTCGAACGCCTCGTCGTCGTCGAGGTAGACGGTGGGCCAGATCCGCTCCGGGTCGAGACCGAACCCGCCCTGCTCCTGCGACTTGGTGACCAGGTCCCAGGCGAGCGGGATCGCCCCGTCCTTGAAGTAGTCACCGAAGGAGAAGTTGCCGTTCATCTGGAAGAACGTGCCGTGCCGGCTGGTCTTGCCGACCTCGTCGATGTCCGGCGTACGGATGCACTTCTGCACGCTGACCGCCCGCCGGTACGGCGGGGTCTGCTGCCCCAGGAAGTAGGGGACGAACTGCACCATGCCGGCGTTGACGAACAGCAGGTTCGGGTCGCTGATGGCGGGCAGCGGAGCGGACGGCACCACGGCGTGGCCGTTCGCCTCGAAATGGGCGAGGTACCGCCGCTTGATCTCCGCCGTCTTCATCGCTGGTGTTCCTCCGGAAAGATCTCTCGGTCGCCGACGCGCGGGTCCTCCCGCAACTCGGCGAACTGGTCGTCGAACGCCTCACCCTGGGCGAACGCCTCGTGGATCTCCTGCTCGCGCTCGGCCATCGCGATGCGGACGTCCTCCACGAAGCTACGCAGCGACTCCGCCAGCCCGCCAGCGGATTCGGACAACGTGCTGGCGATGCCGGCGGGGGTGTACGCCTGCGCGGTGCGGGTCGCCTTGCGGACCACGACCACGCCGACGGCCAGCCCGATGCCGAGCCAGAACAACCGCCTCATTCTCGTGCTCCTCCTGGTCGTGGCCGTCAGCGGTTGCCGCGCTTGGCGGCCCGCCGCTGCTGCTTGATGGTGTCGCGCACCTCGCGCTCGGTCTCGGCGTGCCGGCGGGCGGCGGCGGCCTTGCGGACGCCGTAGCCGAAGGCGGCCACCTTGACCAGCGGGTTCGCGGCGGCGGCGGAGACGACGGTGGCCAGGTTCGCGACGTTGGCGGTGACGTTCTGCGCGTGGCTGGTCATGGTGTCGACCTTGGCGAGCTGCAGGTTCACCCCGTCCAGGGAGGTCTGCACCTGCTCCAGGGCGGTGTTCACGTTCCTGACCGTGGTGTTGACGTCGCCCAGCAGCGGCGCGGTGCGGTCGTTGAGGTCGTTGATCATCCGGGTGGTGGCGTCCACGGTGTGCCGCAGCCGCAGGATGGGCAGCGTCAGGATCAACACCAGCATCGCGAACGCGATCGCCGCGATCAGCGCCGCGACCTCTCCAAAGTCCACGCCTGTCCTCCTCAAGCAGGGTCCCGGGGACCGGACGTCCCCGGAACGCGCGACCGTCTTGCCCACACCGCCGCTCGGCGACCCAGGGGGTCAGCGGGAGCAGGCGGATCCGCCAGCCCCAGACCCTACCGTCCGTGATGGAAACCGGCTCAGGACGGTGAGGGTGTCAGTTCGCCGAGCGGATCCTCGCTGAGCGTCGGGAAGGGGTCCTCTCCGGTCAGCGACGGGTCGGTGCTCGGCTGTGGCCGGGTCCGCTCGTCGTCGATCGCGTTGCGGACCTTCACCGAGACCAACGATCCGGCGCACTGCTCCGCAGCGGCCGAGGGGTCGGGCGACGGCACCACGGCCGGCTCCCCGTCCACCGGCGGCGGCACGCAGGTCCGCTCGCGCACCCAGAGGTCGAGGGTCAGCTCGTCGCGACGCCAGCAGGTGTAGCTGCCCTTCTCCTGCTGCTCGGGGCAGCGGGTCACCCGCCACGGCCGCCAGCCGTCCTCGGTCAGCGCCCGCTCGTAGACCCGCGCGGTCTCCTCCGGTGGCCGCTCGGAGGTGATGGTGCGCTCGCGCAGCCGGCAGTCGAGCAGGCACCACCTGCTGCCGCTGACGTCGTCGACCGTCTTCACCGCCGCCCAACCCGGCACGTTCAGCTCGTCGAGGGTGTCGAAGACCGGGTCGCGGCTGAGGGTGCGGATGCCGAAGAAGAGCGGGATCGCCCCGAGGAGCACCACGCTGACCAGGGCCAGGACGCCCATCCGCAGCCGCCGCCGCTCGCGCATCTGCCGCCGCAGCTCCGACCGGGCGCCGCGCAGCCCGCCGGGGGCGGACGCGTCGTCGTCGGGCGACTCCGACTCCGCGGCCCGCCGCAGCGCCGGCCCGTCCACCGGCCCCGGCCGCGTGGCGGCCGGATCGACGGACGGTACGGCCGCGGCGGCACGGGCCACCGCCGGCTCGCCGGCTCCCGGCGGTGGCACCGGCGGGACGCCCGACGGCTCCGGTCGCCCGGACTCGCGCTGCGGCGGGAGGGCGCGGCCGGCGGCCCGGTCCTCCGGTCCGGGGCGCGGCGCCGGGGCGGCGGCCCGGGCCACCCCGGGCTGGCCGGCCGGGCCGGGCCGGGGACCCGCGCCGGACGTCGGCTCGGGTCGGTCCCGCCCGTCGGCGGGCGGCCGGGCGGGGCCCGCCGCGGCCGCGGCGGGCCGGGCCGGAACCGGCGCGGGCGTGCCCGTCCGGGCGGGGCCGGGCGGCGTGGCCCCCGGCCGGCGCGGGCCGGCCGGCCCGGCGGCGCCCGGCGCAGTCGTGGTGGCCGGCGTCTCGCCGGCGTGGGCGGCCCCGGCCGGCGGGACGGCGGCGCTGGCGGCGCCGGCCGGCGTCCCGCCCGCGTGGGCGGCCCCGGGCGGGGGCACGGCGGCTCGGCCCTGGCCGGGCGTGGCGTCCGGTCGCGCGCCGCCCCGGACCGGTCGGCCCTGGGTTGTGTCCGGACGGGCCCGGCCGCCGGGGCGGGCCTCGCCCGCAGCCGGTCCGGCCGGCGCGGGCGGTGGCCCGGCCGGCGCCGGTCGTGCGGCGCCCCGGGCGGGCGGCGGACCGGAGTGTGCGCCGTCGGCCGGCCGGGGCGGTTCACCGCCGGGCCGGGCCCGACCCGTCACCTGTCCGGTGTCGTCGCCGGGGCGCGGCGGCTGCGCGGCGGGCCGCGCCCGGCCCGTGGGAGCGCGGCCGCTCCCGGCGACGTGCCGCTCCGGCGCGGATGCCACCGGCGGCCCCCCGGCAACGGGTGGCGCCGCCGGCCGCGTGACGGTCGGCAGGGCGGGGTCGGTGTGGTGGGTGCGGCCGGCCTGCCGGAGCCAGTCGGCCGGGCGTTCCGGTCGGCCGTCCCGGGGTTCCGCGGGGCTGGCCCGCCGCCGGCCCGACTCCCCGTCGCCGGGTGCCGCGCGGCGACCCGGCACCGGATCCTCTCCCTCGCCCGGGGTTGCCCGGTGCCCCCCGGTCGGTCCGGTCACCCCGTCCGGCCGGCGGGCGGGCGCCGGTGCGGCGCCGCCGTCCGCGGCCCGACGCGCCCGGGCGGAGGGGCCGGCGTCCTCGGTCACGGGCCGGCCCCGGCTCGGCGTATCCGCCTCCTCGGGCGCGGGCCGCCGACCACGTGGAGCGGGGCCGCCCTGCGGAGGCACCGACCCGACGGCGGGCGCGGACGGCGCGCCGGGCACCGGCGGGGCGTTGCCGGAGCGGGGCACGGACGGCTCGTCCGGCTCGGTGGCGCGGCGGCGGCCGGCGGTGGGGCGGCGGCGGTCGGTGGCGCCGCCCACCGGCGCACCGCCGGGGCCGGCCGCCGGGGTGGCCGACGCCGCGTGCCCGGTTCCCTCCGCCGGCGCGGGGCCGCCCGCATCGACCGGTCCGCGCCGCATCCGGCCGGACCGGGGGTCGCGCTCGTCGGCCGGGGTGGCACGCGGCTCGCCGGTCGGCGGGCCGAGGGGCGGGACGGCGCCGGGCGGCGGAACGCCGACCCGGGCGGCGCCCACGGAGCCGCCCGGACGACCCGAGGCACCCGCCGCCGGCACGCCGCCCGGCGCGGGGGCCCGCCCGGGACGCCGGCCCGGTGGTGGTTCCACCGGCGCTGCCGTGTGCGGTGCGCCCGGGGGACCCACCGGCGGGCCGGCGGAGGGCCCGGACCGGGGGGCCGCGGCGGGACCCGGGTGCGGATGGACCGGTGGGCCGGCCGGCGGACGGGCGGCCGGGACACCGGTCGGCGGGCCCGCCGGCGCGCCGGCGGACCGGCCGCCCGGTGCGCCGCTCGTCGGGCCGGCGGACGGGCGCGGGCCGGCCGACACGCCGCCCTGCGGGCCGGACGGAGGGCCGGTCGGTGGGCCCGAGACGGGCCGCGGGCGCCGGTCGGCGCCGTCGGGCCCGGGCTGCGGGCGACCCGCCGGGGCGTGGCGCGCGGGCGGCGCGGGGGCGGCCCCGGACGCGGGAGCCGCCGGGCCGACCGGCCGGGGCTCCGTGGCGCCGGGCCAGGGCCCGTCCGTCGGCCGGGCGCGCGGGGGTTCCGCCCCGCCGCGACGGACCGGAGGCGCCGCGGCCGGACCGGGGGCGCGGTGGGGCGGCTCGGCCGGGCCGGGAGGCGTCGGCGCGCCCGCGGGCGGGCCGGGCTCCACCCCGCCCGGCCCCAGCTCGGTCCGCTGCTGCTTGGCCGAGCGCAGGTCGTCGATCCAGCCGAACTCCTCGCCGCTGATCGGCTCCTCGGGCTCGGCCTCGGCCTTGCCCCGCCCCCAGCGGCGACCCTTGGCGCGGGAGTCGCGCCGCTCGTCCGGGCCGTCCTCCGGTCGCTCCGAACCACGCGATCTCACTGCTGACCCTCCTCGGCGGCGTCACTGCCGCCCTCTCGCGCCGCGCCGGCGCCGCCCGGGTCCGCCGGGCGGCGGCCGTTTCCCGCCGGTCCGCTCGCCACCGCCACCGGCGCCTGCGGCGGCGCGACCGGGGCCGGCAGCCCGCGGACGATGCGGCGCAGCAGCGGCAGCCGGGTGGCCACCGCCCGCTCCGCGCCGTGCTGGCTGGGCCGGTAGTAGTCGGTGCCGACGAGGTCGTCGGGAGCGTACTGCTGGGTGACCACGCCGCGCTGGTCGTCGTGGGGGTAGCGGTAACCGGTGCCGTGGCCCAGCCCCTTGGCGCCGGAGTAGTGCGCGTCGCGCAGCCCGCGCGGCACCGGCCCGCCCCGGCCCGCCCGCACGTCGGCGATCGCCGCGCCGATCGCGGCGGTGGCCGAGTTCGACTTCGGGGCGGTGGCCAGGTGGATCACCGCCTGGGCGAGGTTGAGCTGCGCCTCGGGCAGCCCGACGAACTCGACGGCGTGGGCGGCGGCGGTGGCGACGCCGAGCGCGGTGGGGTCGGCCATGCCGACGTCCTCGCTGGCGAAGATGACCAGGCGGCGGGCGATGAACCGGGCGTCCTCGCCGGCGACCAGCATCCGGGCCAGCCAGTGCAGCGCCGCGTCCACGTCCGAGCCGCGCATGCTCTTGATGAAGGCGCTCGTCACGTCGTAGTGGGCGTCGCCGGCGCGGTCGTAGCGCACGGCCGCCACGTCGACCGCCTGCTCGGCGGTGGCCAGGTCGATCCGCCCGGCGCCGAGCGCCGTCGCCGAGGCCGCCGCCGCCTCCAGCGCCGTGAGCGCCTTGCGCACGTCACCGGCCGCGAGGCGGACGAGATGGTCCTCGGCCTCGGACTCCAGGCTCAGCGCGCCGCCGAGCCCCCGCTCGTCGGTGACCGCGCGGCGCAGCAGGCCGCGCACCGCCGCGTCGTCCAGCGGCTGGAGGGTGAGCAGCACGCACCGCGACAGCAGGGGTGAGATGACCGAGAAGTACGGGTTCTCGGTGGTCGCCGCCAGCAGCGTGACGGTGCGGTCCTCGACGGCGGCGAGCAGGGAATCCTGCTGGGTCTTGCTGAACCGGTGCACCTCGTCGATGAAGAGCACGGTCTGCGGGCCGCCGGAGCGGCGCTGCCGGCGGGCCGTCTCGATCACCGCGCGCACGTCCTTGACCCCGGCGGTGAGCGCCGACATGGCGACGAAGCGGCGGTCGGTGGCGCGGGCCACCAGGTGCGCGATGGTCGTCTTGCCGCTGCCCGGCGGTCCCCACAGGATGACCGACATCGGCGCGCTGGCGGAGACGAGCTGGCGCAGCGGGGCGCCCGGCGCGAGCAGGTGGTCCTGCCCGACCAGCTCGTCGATGCTGCGCGGGCGCATCCGGACCGGCAGGGGCGAATCCTCCCCCACCGCCGTGAAGCCGTCCACACCTACGGAACCCGCGGGCGCGGGGGGCGCTCCGGCGGGCTCACCGAGGGAGAAGAGGGCGTCGGACTCCATCACGAGAACAGTACCGGTCCCGCCCCAGCGCGCCGGAAGCGCGCCGCGGGGCGGGACCGCTGATGATCGTTTACGGTCAGCCCCGGCCCGGACGCCGGCCCCGGTACCAGCGGCCGCCGCCCCCGCCGCGCGGGGCGCTGCCGACGCCGGCCAGGTAGAGCGAGAGCAGCAGCAGGCCCAGCATCAGCAGGGTGGACGGGTTCAGCAGGTCCGGCGCACCGAGGTTGGTGTCGAAGAGGTCGAGGAGCAGGGCGAAGCCGAAAACGATCGCCGCGAGAATGGCGAGCATGTCGTTCCTCCGGTGGGGGTTCCCGATGGGTCGGCGCGGGATGTACCCGATCGGTCCGCTCGCCAATCTCCACCGTGGACCGGCCCGGCCCCGCAAGGTCGTCCGGGGTCCGCCGACGGGGGTCCGACGGGCGTTCTAGGCTGGCAACATGATCATCGCCGACCAGGTCCTGGAGGGGCGGGACGCCATCCTGGCGGCCGCCGGCCACCACCCGTACGCCCGGCACTCGCTCTGGCTCGGGGAGCAGCCGCGCGGCTGGCGGCGCGACGACGCGGTCGGCTGGCTGCTCCCGGCGGACCACGGCCCGGCCGGCGGCGCGGTCGGCGCCCCCGGCCCGGCGGTCGACGTCTTCGCCGACCTCGTCGCGCGGGGCGTGCTGCGCCCCGGCCAGTGGCTGCACCTGCCGCGACTCGACCCGGCGGCGCTGGCCGGCCGGCTGGCCGTGGCGCGGCACGACGAGTGGGACTTCCTCTGGGCCGCGACCGCGCCGCCACGCCAGGCCGCGGAGGAGCGGGTGGTCCGGCTCACCGAGGCCGACCACCCGGCGCTGGCCGCGCTGATCGACGAGTCGTTCCCGACCACCACCTCCCGCCCGGGCGACCCCCGGGTCGTCGACTGGTACGGCATCCGCGACGGCGACCGGATCGTCGCCTGCGGGGCGGACCGCAGCCGGGGCGACGTCGGATTCCTCGCCGGCCTGACCGTCGCCCCCGAGATGCGGGGCCGAGGGCTGGGCGCGGCGCTGACCGCCGGGATGACCCGGGCGTTGTTCGCCCGCCACGACACCGTGGCGCTCGGCGTCTACACCGCCAACGTCGGGGCGATCCGGCTCTACCGGCGGCTCGGCTTCACCGGCACCCTGGCCCGCAGCTCGGTGCACCTGGCCTGAACGGTCGGGGGGGGGCCCCCCCGCGGGGGGCCCCCCCCCCGGGGGGGCGGCGCCGCCCCCCCGGGGGGGGGCCCCCCCCGGGGGGGGGCCGGGCGCCCCGGCCCGGCCCCCCCCCGCGCCGGGGGCGCGGGCCCCCCGGGTCCCGCGGCGGGGGGCCCCCCCCGCCCCCGGCCCCCGCCGGGGGGGCCCCGGGGCGGGGGGGGGGGGCGGGCCCCCCGGGGGGGGGCCCCCCCCGACCGTGCTGCCGGACGCCGACATCGCGGATGGCGCCCGAGCCGTGTGGAACGCGGCGAGCAGGGACCGTCAGCCGCCGGGCGCGGGCGCGGCGTCCGCCTCCGGCCGTCCACCCACCGACTGGCGGCAGTCGTCCCCCGCCCCCGGCGGGCCCGACCCGGTCTCCGGCGCGGAGCCGGTCGCGGGGACGGCACCGGACGCGGGGCCGGTGTTCGCAGCGGGGGCGGGGTGACGGCCGGCGCGCCAGGCGGGCAGGTAGAGCGGGGCGGCGACGGCCAGCACCACCGCGCCGACGAGCATGGCGGTGCTGACGCTGACGGCGTCGGCGAGCGCCGTGAGCACGATGGCGCCGAGGGCGAAGCCGGGCTGGCCCATCATCGAGTTGAGCGAGATCACGCTGGTGCGGTACGGGCCGTCGACCTGCCGGTGCAGCAGACCCATGTGCAGGGGGTTGGACGCCCCGTGCACGGTGTAGCAGGCGAGGTAGGCGACCAGCACCCCGGCCGGGCCGGCGAGCAGGCCCATCCCGACCACCGTCACCCCTTGCAGGATCCGCAGCAGGGCGGCGCTCGGCGCGGCGCCCAGCCAGCGCAGCAGCAGCGGGGTGAGCGCGGCGCCGGCCGCCCCGGCCAGCCAGGCCGCCGAGTTGGCCGGCCCCAGCAGGGCCGCCGCCCGGTCCGGGTCGCCGACCACCTCGGCGAGCCGGACCGGGAGCAGCGACTCGAACGTGACCATGCCGAAGCCCCAGAACAGCTCGACGGAGACCAGGGCGAGCAGGACCCGGGAGCGGCGCAGCAGCCCGAACGCCTGCCCGACCATCCGCGGCGCCTCGGCGACCGACGCCCGCAGCGCGCCGGCGCCCTTCGCCGGGCCGACCTCGCGCAGCAGCACCAGCAGCGCGACCAGGGCCACCACCTGGAGCGCGGCGGCGACGAGCACCGGGACGGTGAGGGCGCTGACCGGCCCGACCGGGCCGAGCGCGACCAGCCCGCCGCCGAGCAGCGCGCCGGCGCTGATGGCCACGCCGATGACGGTGCCGGCGTAGCCCAGGCCCGGCTCGTACTCGGCCTTCGGGTCCGCGGCCAGGGTGGCGTCGACGTACCAGGACTCCAGCGGGCCGCTGTCCAGCGCCCGGAAGACACCCTGCAACGCCCAGACCAGGAAGAACAGCGCGAACGAGTCGGCGACCGCGAAGAGCGCGAGCGCGGCGAGGTTTACCAGCCAGGCGGCGATCAGGACCGGGCGGCGCCCGAGTGCGTCGGCGAGCCCGCCGGTGGGCAGCTCCAGCGCCAGCACGACCAGCCCCTGGGCGACGGAGACCAGGCCGATCTGGGACAGCGTCAGGCCGCGCTCCTGCATGAGCAGGATCATCACCGGCACCATCAGGCCGGTGGGCAGCCAGCGCAGGCCGTGCAGCACGAGGAAGCGGCGGCGCACCTGGCGTACGGACAGCGCGCTCACCGCTTCCCCTCCACCCGGGGGAACGCGGCGAGGAAGACGTGCACGGACCGGGCGTCAGGCTCGTCGGGCGTCGCCTCGTCCCGATAGCGCATCAGCAGCTCCCACAGCTCGTCGTTGAGCGCGCGGAGCCGGGCCGGTCCCAGCGACAGCATCATGTCCCCCATGCCGGCGGCGTCCCGCCACTCCCGGGACCAGCCGGCCGCGGCGGCCATCCACCGCTCGGCCTGCTCGGCCAAGAGCCGCACCTGGTCGCCCTGGATCCACTCCACCGCCGCCCGGGCATCGGGGTCGTCGTCGAAGTCCGTCGGCTCGAAGTTGCTGATGTCGTGCGCCGCCCGCCACCACCGCTGGCGGGAGGTGCCCCGGTCGGGGTCCTCGGTCACCAGCCCCACCTCGGCGAGCTGCCGCAGGTGGTAGCTGGTCGCCCCGGTGTTGGTGTCCAGCTTCTCGGCGAGGGTGGTCGCTGTCGCCGGGCCGTCCACGCGCAGCGTGCCGAGCAGCCGCATCCGCAGCGGATGGGCCAGGACGCGGACCTGCCGGTTGTCGAGGTGGACGGCGCGCGGTGCGTCCGGGGGCGGGGATGCGTTCTCCATGGGACGCACACTATCTCTGCACAGTTTCTATGCACAAGAGTTGTGCATAGAAACTGTGCAGCTGTCGGCGACGTGGATCGTGGGCCGGCGAGCAGCCAGCCGGCGCGGTGGCCGGGCGGGTCAGGCGGCGAGCAGTTCGCGGATGCCGCGCAGGCGGGTCGGCAGCAGGGCGGCGGCGCGGGACGAGTCGAGGCGCACCTCGGCGGGGCGGACCAGGCCCGAGGAGGCGCTGGTGGTGGTCTTCAGCCCCGCCGGGTCGAGGCCGAACCGGGCGGCCACGAGCAGCCCCATCTCGGCCCGGCTCACCGCGTCCGGCCCGGCCACGTTGAGCGGGCCGGCGTACGTGTTGCCGGCCAGGTCGAGGACGGCGGCGGCCAGGTCGGCGACGTCGACCGGGCACCGGATCTCGTCGGTGAACAGGGCGGCCCGCCCGGCGAGGGCGTCGAGGCAGAGCCGGATCTGCTTGCTCCGCTCGTCGCCCACGATCAGCGAGGTGCGCACCAGCGCCGCGCCCGGATCGATCGCCCGCACGGCGGTCTCGGCCGCCGCCTTCGCCGCCCCGTACGGGAAGACCGGGCTGGGCGGCTCGTCGTCGGCGTACGGCTCGGGGCGGCCGGCGTGCAGCGCGTCGCTGGACAGGTGCACCAGCCGCGCCCCGACCTCGGCGACCGCGTACGCGACATGGGCCGCGCCGTCGGCGGTCACCGTCCACTCCGCGTACCGGTAGGGGGTGCTGACCACGGCGTCGGGGCGGACCCGGGCGACCAGGTCGCGCACCGCGGCCCGGTCCGTCACGTCCAGCCGGCGCGCGTCGACGCCCGGCACCTCCACCCCGCCCGAGTGGTACGTCCCGACCACCCGCTCCCCCGCCGCGACCGCCTGCCGGCAGACCTCACCGCCGAGGTGCCCGCTGGCCCCCACCACGAGCAGCGTCACGCCGCCCCCTCTCCTCGCGTCGGCGCCCCGGACCCGACTCGCCGCCCGGGCCGACTCCACGCCTCCGGGCCCGGGCCGGCGACGTCGCCCCGGCCCGCCGAGGCGACCGTCCCGCGCCGGGAGGCCCGCGTCAGGGCGCTTGGCGAATCATGACGCAAGCCTCCCGGTTCGGCGGGGAACCGGGCCGGAACCGGTCAGGTCGGGTCGGCGACCCGGGCGGCCGGGCCGGCCGTGCCGGTGTGCGGCGCGGCGGCCGGCTTCGGCTTGGCGTCGATGCCGGCCTCGGCGCGCTGCTGGGTGGTGATGGGCGTCGGCGCGCCCGTCAGCGGGTCGAAGCCGCCCCGGGTCTTCGGGAAGGCGATCACCTCGCGGATCGAGTCCGCGCCGGCGAGGAGCATGCAGACCCGGTCCCAGCCGAAGGCGATGCCGCCGTGCGGCGGGGCGCCGTACTTGAACGCCTCCAGCAGGAAGCCGAACTTGTCCTGCGCCTCCTCGGGGGTGATGCCGAGCAGGTCGAAGACCCGCTTCTGCACGTCACCCCGGTGGATACGGATCGAGCCGCCACCGATCTCGTTGCCGTTGCAGACGATGTCGTACGCGTAGGCCAGCGCGCGGTCCGGCGCCTCCTCGAACCGGTCGACCCACTCGGCGTTCGGCGAGGTGAACGGGTGGTGCACGGCGGTCCAGCCGCCCTCGTCGGTGCGCTCGAACATCGGCGCGTCGACCACCCAGCAGAACGCCCAGGCGTTCTCGTCGACCAGCCCGGCCCGCTTGGCGATCTCGATGCGGGCCGCGCCGAGCAGCTCCTGCGCCTCGCGGGTGTTCGTGCTGGCGGCGAAGAAGACCGCGTCGCCCGGCTTGGCGCCGACCGCGTCGGCGAGCCCGCCCAGGTGCTCGGCGGAGAGGTTCTTCGCCACCGGCCCGCGCGCCTCGCCGGTCTCGGCGTCGAGCACCACGTACGCCAGGCCGCGCGCGCCGCGCGCCTTCGCCCAGTCCTGCCAGCCGTCCAGTTCCTTGCGGCTCTGCGACGCGCCGCCCGGCATGACCACCGCGCCGACGTAGCCGCCGGCGTCGATCGCCCCGGCGAAGACCCGGAACTCGGTGCCGCGCAGGTAGTCGGTCAGCTCGGTCAGCTCGACGCCGTAGCGCAGGTCCGGCTTGTCGGAGCCGTACCGGGCCATGGCGTCGTGCCAGGTGATGCGCGGGATCGGCCGGGAGATCTCGTGGCCGGCCAGGTCCTTCCAGAGCGCCGCGACGATCGCCTCGCCGAGGTCGATCACGTCGTCCTCGGTGACGAAGGACATCTCGATGTCGAGCTGGGTGAACTCCGGCTGCCGGTCGGCGCGGAAGTCCTCGTCGCGGTAGCAGCGGGCGATCTGGTAGTACCGCTCCATGCCGCCGACCATCAGCAGCTGCTTGAACAGCTGCGGCGACTGCGGCAGCGCGTACCAGCTGCCGGGCTGCAGGCGCACCGGCACCAGGAAGTCGCGAGCACCCTCCGGGGTGGACCGGGTCAGGGTCGGGGTCTCGATCTCCAGGAAGTCCCGCTCGTGCAGCACCGCGCGGGCGAGCTGGTTGGCCCGCGAGCGCAGCCGCATCGCCTTCGCCGGGCCGCTGCGGCGCAGGTCGAGGTAGCGGTAGCGCAGCCGGATGTCGTCGCCGGCCTCGACCTGGTCGTCCACCGGCAGCGGCAGCGGCGCCGCCTCGGAGAGCACTTCCAGCTCGGCGGCGGTCACCTCGATCTCGCCGGTCGGCAGCTCCGGGTTCTCGTTGCCCTCGGGGCGGCGGGTCACCTCGCCGGTCACCCGGACGCAGAACTCGTTGCGCAGCGCGTGCGCGTCCTCCTCGCGGAACACCACCTGGACCACGCCGGAGCCGTCACGCAGGTCCACGAAGATCACGCCGCCGTGGTCACGCCGGCGGGCCACCCAGCCGGCGAGCGTCACCGTGGTGCCGGCGTCCGTCGCGCGCAGGCTGCCGGCGTCATGGGTACGGATCACGACTTGCGTCTCCTCATCTGCGGTCCACCGTTACCCCTGGCATTCTGTCAGCCTCCCCGGGCGGAGGTCCGCGCCACCCGTCGACGCGCTCGTGCTCCGTGCCGCGTCGACGGGCGGCTCGACGACGGCACGCCGGGCCCGGCGCCTCAGTCCTCCCGGATGTTCCAGGCGCTCGCCTTGACGACCACCGCCCGGTCGTTGCTGATCGAGACGACCTCGACCAGCACCGTCCGCCACTCGTCGCGACGCTCCCGGGCTTCCCTGAAGCTGGTACGGATGCAGAGCCAGGCGCCCTTGCGCAGCGGCACCTCCGCGTTCTCGGCGATGGGCGCGGCACGGATCGCCTCCGCGCACTCCTGCGGCCTCATCCCGGCGCGCGCCGCCTCACTGCCCTCCACCCCGGTGCCCAACAGCACGTACGGCGCCCCCGCCTGACAGCCGGGATGCAGCGTGAGTTCCGAGCCGTTGGAGCCGACGTTGGCGCGCGGCTCGTCGAGGTCGACGCGCATCTCGGTGAAGCACTCCGCCGGCTTGAGGGTAAGGCTCTGCGCCTCGTACCACGGCTCGTAGACGGTCTGTGCGTTGAGTTCGGGGGGCTCCCCCGGCGAGCGCGGCGCCTCCCCCGGCGCGCCCCCACCGTCGGGCGTGGGCGCCGATCCGGCCGGCTCCGCTGACGGCGACGCGCCGCCGCCGACGGGCGCAGCGGGGGGCGCGGCGACCGGCGAGCGGGCCGACGCGATGTCCCGGGCCGTGTTCGCCTGGTCGAGCGCCCGCCAGGAGAGGACGGCGGACCCGAGGGCGGCCAGCAGGGCCAGCGACGCGATGCCGATCACCAGTACGCCGAACCGGGTGACCCCGGAGCCGCCACGGTGCGGCCCGAACGGGGGTGCGGCAGGCGCCCCGGGCGGCACCGGCGGCTGCGGAGCCCCGGCGCCACCCTTCGGCGGCGCGGGAGGCGTCATTCCGTGCGGTTGACGGGTGGCAGGGGTGGGTGGGTGCGGGGACGATTCCCGCTGATTGTCGGGCTGGTTCACGCCTACTACCTCCTGCAATGGCAGAGGTCAATTCGGGAGGGCCGGGCCGGCAGTTCTCGGTGTTCCGGGTCGGCACGGTATCAGCAACCCGCCACGGCCCGGGCGGAGTATTCTTCGCCAACGCGGCGAGACGATGCCCGTCAACATCCGCGCCGCACTTCGCCACGGTGGAAGGACAACGCCGGACATGACGAGTTCCAGCCAGGCACCGACGCCGCCGTCGGACCGGGAGCCATCGGCGGGCCGGGGCGCACGGGTGGCCGCGGTGTTCACCGCGGTGGGGGTGCTGTTCGCGGCGCTCGCGCTCGCGCGGGACGTGTTCGACTGGCGAGTCGGGCCGGAGACCGCGGCCCCGTCCGCGGCGGCGACCGGCGTGTCGGTGGCGGGTTCGGCACAGTCCACCGCAGCCGGGCCGGCCACCAGCCCGCAGGCTTTTCCGCCGGCGACCGTCCCGTTGGACACGCTGCCGGTCGAGGCCGGCTCCGCCAATCTCGTCAAACTGCCACGACAACTGGCCGACCGTCCGGAATACGAACGGCCAATCGTCGTCGGTTGTCCGACAAATGCCGGTGCGGACAAGCAGCGGGACGTCGCCTTCCGGTTGCAGCGTCGTTTCCTCGACCTGAAGGCGACCGTCCGGCCGCACTTTCCGTCACCCGATGATCGCGAGGGCGTGGTGCTCGTCTATGCGCAAGTTGCAATACGCAAAGCCGACGGCACCGTCTCCCGGCTGACGCGGGGGCAGCAGTTCGACGCGCGCATGGCCACCCCTCGCGAGCTCGTCGCGGACGTCGAGGGCGCCGACGAGCTGATCCTGCGGGTCCAGTGTCAGTACCCGGGTGGATCGATCGTCTTCACCGGCGCCACCGTCAGCCGTATTTGACCGGCCTGGTCAGTCGCGCGGGTCGGCGGGGAGCAGGTGGTTCACCACGACGTCCCCGACGGTCAGCGCCCGGGCGCGCTCCTCCGCCCCACGGTCCGCGCCGGTGAGCCGGCCGCCGTGCTGGCGCAGGTGCTCCTCCCAGGACGGCACCTGGTAGACCTCGACGAAGCCGTGCTCCCGCTCCCCCGTGCGGAACAGCCCCCACCGCATCGCTCCGGTACGCCGGCGCGACCGGCCCACCAGCCGCATCGCCTCGACGAACTCGGCCTGCCGCTCGGGCGGCACCGTGTACGAGACGGTCACCAGCACCGGGCCGGTGCGCGGGTCCGCGGGCAGCGTCAGGTGCGGCTCGGGCCACCACACGGCCGGGTCGCGGTTGATGCCCCGGGTGTCGCGCAGCGGCCAGAACGGCACGGTCGCCGCGCCGGCCGCCATCAGCGCCGCCGCCACGGCGAGCGCGACCACGAGGCCGGTCATCTCGCCCAGGGTGCCCCAGGCCACCGCGCCGAGCGCCTGCCCACCGGCGAAGACCATCTGGTAGACCGAGAGCCCGCGGGCGCGTACCCAGCCGGGCAGGAAGAGCTGCATCGCGGCGTTGACGCTGGACAGCACGGTCATCCAGGCCATCCCGGCGGGCACCAGGGCCAGGGTGACCGGCACCGGCCCCGGCGCGAGGGCGAGCACCCCCAGGACGGCGGCGTAGACCAGCCCGGCCAGCAGGAGGAGCCGGCTGGTGGTGAGCGCCTGCCGGAGCCGCGGCAGCACGAGGGCGCCGACCACCGCGCCGACGCCGAGGGCGGCGAGCAGCACGCCGTACCCGCCGGCGCCCAGGTGCAGGCGGCGGCTGGCGACCAGGGGCAGCAGGGCCCACAGTGCGCTGCCGGGCACCACGAACAGCGCCGCGCGCAGCAGGATCCGGCGGACCACCGGCGAGTGCCGCACGTACCGGCCGCCGGCGCGCAACGCGGCGGTGAACCGCTCCGGCAGGTCGTCGCCCTGGGGCCGCTCCGGCCGCCAGCGCAGCAGGGCCAGCGCGAAGACGGCGAACGACACCGCGTTGACGGCGAAGACGGTCGCGACGCCGGCCCGGGCCACCAGCACGCCCGCCACGGCCGGCCCGACCGCGCGGGCCAGGTTCACGCTGATCGAGCCGAGCGCCGAGGCGGAGACGAGCTGTGACCGGGGCACCAGCTCGGGGATGACCGCCTGCCACGCCGGCAGGGTCAGCGCCTGACCGACGCCGAGGGCGAAGGTGAGGGTGAGCAGCAGCGCCGGCGGCATCCGGTCCGCGGCGGTGAGCCCGGTCAGCAGTACGCCGACGGCGGCCAGGAAGCACTGCACGCCGATCAGCAGCCGGCGGCGGTCCAGGGTGTCGGCCAGCGCGCCGGCGGGCAGGGCGAGCAGCAGCACGGGCAGCATGCTGGCGGTCTGCACCAGCGACACCAACGTCGAGGCGTTGGCCTCGTCGACGAGCAGCCACTGCGCGCCGACGGTCTGCATCCAGGTGCCCACGTTGCTGGCCAGCACCGCCAGCCAGAGGCTGCGGAACGCGGCGAGCCGCAGCGGGGCCCAGGCGGACGCGGCGGGTTCGGCGGGCGGGGTCACGGGGGCGCTCACCGACCGGAACGTACCCCGGCCGACCCGCTCCAGTCCGGCGAACCGGGCCCGGGCACGCGGGCGGGCCGCCGGAGGATCCGGCGGCCCGCTGGCGTGCGACCGGTCAGAAGATGCTGACGCCGTAGCGGCTCAGCGCCTCGGTGACCGGCTGGAAGTAGGTGGTGCCACCGGTCCGGCAGTTGCCGCTGCCGCCGGAGGTGAGGCCCAGGGCGGTGGAGCCGCTGAACAGCGAGCCGCCGCTGTCGCCCGGCTCCGCGCAGACGTTGGTGCGGATCAGGCCGGAGACCGAGCCCTCGGCGTAGTTCACCGTGGCGTTGAGCGCGGTCACCGAGCCGCCGCGCAGGCCGGTGGTGCTGCCGGAGCGCTGCACGGACTGGCCGACGTACGCGTTGCCGGCGGCGGTGATGTCGCGGTAGCTGCCGTTGTAGAGGTAGACGTCGCCGGCCGCGTTGGCGGAGTTGTTGTGCCGCACGATGCCGTAGTCGTTGCCCGGGAAGCTGCTGCCGGTGCGGGTGCCGAGCAGGTTCGTCTGGGCGGAGTTGCTGTACCAGCTGGAGGAGATGTTGGTGCAGTGCCCGGCGGTCAGGAAGTAGTAGGTGGTGCCGCTGCGGACGTTGAAGCCGAGGGAGCAGCGGCCGCCGCCACCGGCGTAGATGGCCTGGCCGCCGGAGATCCGGGTGCTCAGCACGCCGGCCTCGGCCTCGATGCGGATCGCGCCGTTCATCCGCGCGGCGGCGGCCTTGACGCGCTCCAGCTTGGCGCCGGTGACCGTGCTGTCGACGGAGACGACGACCTGGTTGGTGGCCGGGTCGGTCCACCAGGCGGTGCCGGGGATCTTCGCGGAGCGGTCCAGCTCCGCGGTGGCGCGGGCCAGCTCGTCGGCGCCGCGCTTGACGATCTTCGGGGTCGCGCCGGCGGCGCTGACCTGGCGGGCCGCGGCGGCGTCGGTCACGGTGACGACCATCTTGCCGCTGGCGTCGGCGTACGCACCGGCGGACCGGTCGCCGAGGCGCTCGGCGAGACCGGCGGCGGCGTCCGGCGAGGCGAACGCGGGTGCGGCCTGGGCGGGCGCGCCGATCAGCGAGCCGGCGACCAGGGCTCCGGCCGCGGCGATGGTGGCGGCACGACGGAGCGAGGACCTCGTGGGTCGCATGCAACAACCTCCAGGGAGGGGGTGACGGGCCCGCGTCGGGGGCGACGGGACCGGGGACCATGCCGGCCGATCTGGGGAAACCGGCCGAGCTGAGTGAAGTATTCACATACTTAAGATCGTAGGCAAGACCCGACTTTGTCCTTTTCGCCCCGGCTGCTTCCGTCGCCGGCCGGAAACATTGTGGACACAGACGCACGTCTATACGCTCTGTTCACCGCACCGCCACCCTCGGCACCCGCGATCCGGAGGCCACCGTGAAGCCCTTCCGACGACTGCTCGTCCCCCTCGCCGTAGCCACCGCCCTCGTCCTGCCGGCCGCCACCCCGGCCGCCGCCGACCCCGGCCCGCCACCGACCTCGATGGCCAGCCTCGGCGACTCGATCACGCGCGGCTTCAACGCCTGCGGCTGGTACGTCGACTGCACCTCCCGGTCGTTCAGCACCGGTGACAACTCCACGGTGAACAGTCACTACCTGCGCATCCGCGCGACCAATCCGGCCATCGACGGCCGCAACCACAACGACGCGCGCAGCGGCGCGAAGTCCGCCGACATGTACGGCCAGGCCGGCACCGCCGTCAGCCAGGGCGTCGGCTACGTCACGATGCTGATCGGCGCCAACGACGCCTGCACCGGCACGGAGGCGGGGATGACGCCGGTGGCCACCTACCGGGCCAACATCGACGCCGCGCTCAACCGCCTCAAGGCCGGACTACCCGACGCCCGGGTGCAGCTGATCAGCGTGCCGGACATCCACCGGCTCTGGTCGGTCGGCAAGGACAGCGGCAGCGCCCGCAGCGCCTGGTCCCTGTTCGACGTCTGCCAGTCGATGCTCGCCAACCCGACCTCCACGGCGCAGGCGGACGTGGACCGGCGCAACCGCGTACGCCAGCGGGTCGTCGACTACAACACGCAGCTCGCCCAGGCCTGCGCCGCGTACGGCCCGAACTGCGACTTCGACGACAACGCCGTGTTCGGCTACCCGTTCACCCTCAGCCAGCTCTCCACCTGGGACTACTTCCACCCGAACGCCAGCGGGCAGCGGGTCCTGGCGAGCGTCTCGTACGCCGCCGGATTCGGCTGGTGACAGGCCGGTCCTGACGCGCGGACGGCGACCACCGTCCGCGCGTCGCCGTGCCGGCCTCACCCGGCGCGGCGGCGCGCCCCGGGCCCCGGTCGCGGCACCACGTCGCGGGGCCGGGCCACCTCGTGCCCGCGCTCGCAGCGCAGCTCGACGCGCACCTGCGCGCCGCAGTCACGGTGCGCGACGGTCAACGGCGAGCCGTCCGGGTCGGCCAGGTAGCGGTCCCCCCAGCCGAGGACGGCCACCAGCACCGGCCAGAGGTCGAGCCCCATCTCGGTCAGCCGGTACTCGTGGCGCACCCGGCTGCCCGGCTCCCGGTAGGGCTCGCGCCGCAGCACCCCCCGCTCCACCAGCATCGCCAGCCGGTTGGTGAGCACCTGCCGGGGGATGCCGGTGCGCACGCGCATGTCGTCGAAGCGACGGACGCCGTTGAAGACCTCGCGCAGGACGACCAGGGTCCACCGCTCGCCGAGGACCTCCATCGCGCGGGCGATGGTGCAGTTCTCGACCGACCAGTCCAGTGCCGCGGGTCTCATACGCTCCAGGCTAGGTCTGATTGACAGACTCAGCAACGCGCTGCCAGGGTGGGTCCATGACACAGACGCAGGGCCCGGCGCGCAGCCGTACCTTCTCGTGGTCCGACCCGGGCATCAACGCCGCGCACCTCGGCCGGCGCGGCGGCCTGGAGCTGCTCCGCGCGATGATCGCCGGCGAGCTGGCGGCACCGCCGATCATGCACCTGGTCGACATATCCCGGATGGAGGCCGACGAGGGCCGGGTGGCCGTCGAGCTGGTCCCCCAGGAGTTCCACTACAACCCGCTCGGCACCGTGCACGGCGGGGTCATCTCCACCCTGCTGGACACGGCGGCGGCCTGCGCGGTGCACACCACGCTGCCGGCCGGGGTCGGCTACACCTCGCTGGACCTGAACGTGAAGTTCCTCCGCCCGGTCACCGTCGCGAGCGGCACGCTGCGCTGCGAGGGCACCGTCGTCCAACGGGGCCGCCGCACGGCCCTGGCCGAGGCGAAGCTGCTCGACGCCCAGTCCCGCCTGGTCGCCCACGCCACGTCCACCTGCCTCCTCTTCCCCCTCGACCAACCCGCCTGACCCCCACCCCCCACTCCGTCGGTCCCGCACCGTCGGCCCAAGGCCGTCCGTGCCGCACCGTCGGCCCACGGCCGTGCGTCCCGCATCGTCGGCTTGCGGCACGCGGAGTCGCGGCGCTCGCCCGGGCACAGCGTGCGGGAGCGCGGGCAGGGATCGGGGGTGGAGAGACGCTCCGGGCGTGGCCGTCGTCGAGAGAGCCAGCGACGGCCGCGCCCGGAGTCCCGGGGCCGGAAGGGTCGGCGGTCAGCGGGCGGCGAGGCGGGCGGCGCGGGCCGCGCGCTTCTCCTCGAAGCGGGACGCGGCGCGCTCCAGCTCGTCGAGGTGGGCCGCGATCTGGTCGCGGGCGGCCTCGCCGTCGGCGTCCAGGCCGGCCACGTTGAACACGTCCCACTGGCGCAGCACCGGAACGAGCACCTCGTCGCGGTGCTGGCGCAGGTCGTAGATGCCGGCGAGGGCGATGGCCACCGACTTGCGGGCGAAGCCGTCGATGCCGTTGCCCGGCATCTGGAAGTCGGCCACCACGTCGGCGACGGCCCGCATCGCCTGGCTCGGCGCCA
Organism: Micromonospora sp. NPDC047670; assembly: GCF_043204915.1. NCBI lineage: Bacteria > Bacillati > Actinomycetota > Actinomycetes > Micromonosporales > Micromonosporaceae > Micromonospora > Micromonospora sp. NPDC047670. The sequence continues at coordinate 87,303 of NZ_JBIDDA010000010.1, read as the reverse complement.
GCTCGAAGGCCGCCGCCAGCAGGTTGCGGTAGAAGACCATGTGCAGGTTCTCGTCCGCCGCGACCCGGGCCAGCAGCGCCTCGCAGGCCGGGTCGCCGGTGACGCGGCCGGTGTTGCGGTGCGAGATCCGGGTCGCCAGTTCCTGGAACGAGACGTACGCCAGCGAGTGCAGCACCTCGTCGTCGTGCACGTTCTGGTAGCCGGCCGACATGTGCGTCATCCGCGCCCGCTCGAGGGCCACCGGGTCGACGGCCCGGGTGACGGTCAGGTAGTCGCGGATGGCGGTGCCGTGCCGCCCCTCCTCGGCGGTCCACCGGTGCACCCAGGTGCCCCAGGCGCCGTCCCGGCCGAACAGCGTCGCGATCTCGTGGTGGTACGAGGGCAGGTTGTCCTCGGTGAGCAGGTTGACGATGAGCGCGGTGCGGGCGATGTCGGGGATGGTCGAGTCGGTCTCCGCCCACGCCTCCCCGCCCAGCGGCCCGTCGAAGGTGCGCCCCTCACTCCAGGGCACGTACTCGTGCGGGAACCACTCCTTCGCCATGGACAGGTGCCGGTCGAGGTTCTTGGCGACGACGGGCTCGAGTTCGAGGAGCAGGGCGGTTTGGCTGAGTACGGTCACGACGATCTCCCTACGGTGGCGTAACTTACGCCACCGTAGGTCCGATCGGCCGTACGCGCCAGTAGCGTCTCAGCTGACCAGCGGTTTGAGGTCCGCCCGGGGCGGCGTCCACTCCCCCGCCGCCGCGGCGACCTGCTCGCCGGAGCGGATGTCCTTCACCTCGTCGGCGGCCCCGTCCGCGCCCGGGAACCAGACGTACGGGATGCCCCGCCGCTCGGCGTAGCGGATCTGCTTGCCGAACTTGGCCGCGCTCGGCGACACCTCGGTCGGTACGCCCCGCGAGCGCAGCGCCTCGGCCACCCGGTTGCTCGCCGGCCGCTGCTCCTCGCTGGTGACCGCGACCAGGACGCAGGTCGGCACGTCCCGCGACACCGACAGCGCGCCGGCGCCGAAGAGCAGCCCGAGCAGCCGGGTCACCCCGATGGAGATGCCCACCCCCGGGAAGCGGGCGGCGCCGGAGCTGGCCAGGTTGTCGTACCGGCCGCCGGAGCAGATCGAGCCGAACCGCTCGTAGCCGATCATCTGCGTCTCGTAGACGGTGCCGGTGTAGTAGTCCAGGCCACGGGCGATGCGCAGGTCGGCCACGCAGAGCCCCGGGGAGTGCGCGGCGGCGGTCTCCACCACCCGGACCAGCTCCTCGATCCCCTCGTCGAGCAGCGGGTCGGTGACGCCCAGGGCGCGTACGGCGTCGGCGAAGGACGCGTCCGGCGCGGAGATCTCCGCCAGCGCCAGGCACGCCTTGGCCTGCGCCTCGCTCGCCCCCGCCGTCTGCGCCAGCAGCTCGGCCACCTTCGCCGGACCGATCTTGTCGAGCTTGTCCACCGCGCGCAGGGCCGCCTCGGGATCGCTCAGGCCGATGCCCCGGTAGAAGCCCTCGCAGATCTTGCGGTTGTTGACCTGGATGCGCACCGGCGGGATCGGCAGCGAGCGCAGCGCGTCGCCGATGACCAGCGGCATCTCCGCCTCGTGGTGCGGCGCGAGCGTGTCGCGGTCGACGATGTCGATGTCGGCCTGGAGGAACTCGCGGTAGCGCCCCTCCTGCGGCCGCTCGCCCCGCCACACCTTCTGGATCTGGTAGCGACGGAACGGGAACTGGAGCTTGCCGGCGTTCTCCAGCACGTAGCGGGCGAACGGCACGGTCAGGTCGAAGTGCAGGCCGAGGGCGTCGTCGCCGGCCGGGCCGTCGGCGTCGGCCTGCAACCGCCGGATCAGGTAGACCTCCTTGGAGGTCTCCCCCTTGCGCAGCAGCTGGTCCAGCGGCTCCACCGCGCGGGTCTCCAGCGGGGCGAAGCCGTACAGCTCGAAGGTGTCGCGGATCCGGTCGAGGACGTACTGCTCGATCATCCGCTGGGCGGGCGTCCACTCCGGGAAGCCGGAGATGGGCGTGGGCTTGCTCATGATGCTCCGTTCGCAGACCCGCGCGGTCCGCGCGGGCGAAGGCTGGTGCGGCCGTCGGGGGCCGCGGGTGCGGGGCTCGGTGCGGCCGGGCTACAGGCCGCGGGCGGGGGCGGCCGGTCGCGCGCCGTCGCCACCCGCCACCTCGATGAGGTACGGGTTGGTCGCGCGCTCGCGGCCGATGGTGGTCGCGGGGCCGTGGCCGGGCAGCACGACGGTGTCGTCCGCCAGCGGGAGGATCTTGTCCCGCAGGCTGCTGAGCATCGTCGGCATGCTGCCGCCCGGCAGGTCGGTGCGGCCGATGGAGCCGGCGAACAGGACGTCGCCGGAGAGGCAGAGCTGCTCCGCCTCCCAGGGCGAGCCGGCGGCCGGCAGTCGGAAGAGCACCGACCCGCCGGTATGGCCAGGGGCGTGGTCGACGGTGATCTCCAGCCCGGCGAGGGCGAGCGTGGCGCCGTCGGCCAGCTCGGCGACGTCCTCCGGCTCCGTGTACGGCAGCCGCCCGCCGAAGAGCGAGGTGAGGTCCGCGGAGAGCCCCTTGGCCGGGTCGGCGAGCATCTCCCGGTCACCCGGATGCACGTACGCGGTGATCCCGCGGGCGCCGCAGACCGGCGCGACCGAGAAAGTGTGGTCGAGGTGGCCGTGGGTGAGCAGCACGGCGGCCGGGTGCAGCCGATGCTCGGCCAGCAGGGCGTCGAGCCGGTCGAGCACCCCGATGCCGGGGTCGACCACCACGCACTGCTCCCCCGGCGCGGCGGCCACCACGTAGCAGTTGGTGCCGAAGGCGTCCGCGGGAAAGCCGGCCACGAGCACGTCCGCTCCCCTTCCGTCGAGCTGTCGGTCCTGCCAGCAGCCTAACCGGCGGCGCGACCGGGTTCGGCGCATCCGTCCCGGCGGCCCCGTCGGCCACAGTGACGCGTTCCGATAGACCCAGCCCGGACCTCGTACACCACTTTCCCAGCCGGTAGCCGTACACTCTGGCGGGCGTGTGGCGTGGCGCACCTGCCGACGAGCGGGCGCGGGACGCCCGACCACCGGTGACGACCAGGGTAGAGGAAGGGGAGCACGGGTGGCTTCCAGCAGGGACCGGCAGCGCAAACTGGCGCGCGCCAAGCTCGACCGGCAGCTCGCCCGCCGGGCCGCCGCCGCCAAGCGCCGCCGGCAGATCCAGGCCGGTGTCGGCGTCGCCGTCGTCCTCGCGCTGATCGTGGCCGGCTCGGCCTGGGCGCTGGGCGCCTTCGACGACGACCCCAAGGAGAACACGGCCACCGAGGACGTCTGCCTCTGGACCCCGCAGGACGCCACGGCCAACACCAACCTCAAGGACGTCGGCACCCCGGCCACCAAGGGGCTGCCCACCTCCGGCGTACGCCCGATGACGGTCACCACCAACCAGGGCGCGCCGGTCACCGTCGAGCTCGACCTCGCCGGCGCCCCGTGCGCCGCGGCGAGCATCGCCCACCTGGCCAGCCGGTCGTTCTACGACAACACCAAGTGCCACGAGATCACCACCGAGGGCGCGGTGCGCTGCGGCGACCCGAGCGGCACCGGGCTGGGCGGCCCGGCCTACTCGTTCTACGACGAGAACGTCCCCACCGCCGCGCCGTCGCCGTCGGCGAGCCCCGCGCCCGGCCAGCCCGCGACCTACCCGAAGGGCACGGTCGCGATGATCGCCAACCCGCCGGGCGCCAACGGCAGCCAGTTCCTGATCTTCTTCAAGGACTTCACCACGGCCACCCCGAAGTACCCGGTGATCGGCCGGGTCACCGGCGGCATCGACGTGGTGGAGAAGATCGGTGCCAAGCCGACCGTGGACAATGGGACGGGGGCCAAGGTCAAGCCCAAGGACGACGACGTGGTCATCCAGAGCCTGACCGTCGGTGAGCCCGTGGCGCAGGTGACGTCCGCCCCGGCGCCGACGCCGTCCGCGTCGGGTGCCCCGGCGGCCAGCCCCAGCGCCGGCTGACCCGGCCGCCTCACCAACCTCAGCGGCACCGACCGCGCCCAGAGAAGCCCAGGAGGATCCAGGCGTGACGTCCACCAGAGAGCGGCAGCGCGCGGCGGCCCGCGCCCGGCTCGAGAAGGAGATGGCCGAGCGGGCGGCCAGGGCCCGCAAGCGCCGGCAGACCCAGGCGATCGTGGGGGCCGCGTCGGTGCTGGTGCTCGTCATCGCCGGCACGGTCTGGCTCGCCACCACGCTGGGCGGCGACGACGACAAGACCGACACCGCGGGGCCGGCGGCCGACCACGTGCAGTGCGCGTGGACCGAGCTTCCCGCCGACCAGCGCACCAAGCAGATCAAGGACGTCGGGCTGCCGCCGGCCCAGCAGGCCAACACCGGCACCCAGACGATGACGATCGACACCAACCTCGGCCCGATCACCGCCAAGGTCGACCGGTCGGCGGTGCCCTGCACCGCGGGCAGCTTCACGCACCTGGCCGAGAAGAACTTCTTCGACAACAGCAAGTGCCACCGGCTGGTGACCGAGGGCATCAAGGTGCTCCAGTGCGGTGACCCGAGCGCGACCGGCAAGGGCTGGCGGGAGACCGACGGCACCGGCGGTCCGAGCTACCGGCTCGCCGAGGAGAACCTGCCCACCGACAAGCGTCCGCCGTACCCGGAGGGCGTGATCGCGATGGCCAACTCCGGCCAGCCGGGCAGCACGGGCAGCCAGTTCTTCATCGTCTACGGCGACTCGCCGCTGGACCCGAACTACACCGTCCTGGGCACCATCACCGGTGGCATGGACATCGTCAAGCAGGTCGCGGCGGCGGGCGACGACAAGGCCTTCGCGCAGCAGGCCGGCGGTGGTCACCCGAAGAAGGAGATCACCATCAAGAAGCTCACCATGAGCGCCCCCCAGGGCTGACCGCCCACCCGTACGACGAAGCGCCCGCCGGCCCCGCCGGCGGGCGCTCTTCCGTCGCCCACTCCACTCCCCATCCCGGCCCAGCCCCAGCCCCAGCCCCAGCCCCAGCCCCAGCCCCAGCCCCAGCCCCAGCCCCAGCCCCAGCCCCAGCCCCAGCGATCTTGCACTATCTGCCCCGACAAAAGGGTGACCCACGCATACCAATGGCCGAAAGTGCATGATCGCCGCAGCTAGGGGCGGGGGTCGGGGCGCGGGGCGGTGAGGGGTGTGTGAGGTGTTGGGGGTGGGTCAGGCGCCGGAGGTGACGCGGTAGGCGTCGAAGACGCCGTCGACCTTGCGGACCGCGGCCAGCAGGTGGCCCAGGTGCTTCGGGTCGGCCATCTCGAAGCTGAACCGGCTCACCGCCACCCGGTCCCGGGTGGTGGTGACCGTCGCGGACAGGATGTTGACCCGCTCGTCGGAGAGCACCCGGGTGACGTCGGCCAGCAGCTTGTGCCGGTCCAGCGCCTCGACCTGGATGGCGACCAGGAACGTCGACGCGGAGGTGAGCTTCCAGCTCACCTCGACGACCCGCTCGTTCTGCGCCCGCAGGTCCTCGGCGTTGGCGCAGTCGTCGCGGTGCACACTCACCCCGCCGGAGCGGGTGACGAAGCCGAACACCGAATCCGGTGGGACCGGCGTGCAGCAGCGCGCCAGCTTGATCCACACGTCGCTGACCCCGCGCACCACCACGCCCGGGTCGGCGCTGCTCTGCCGGCTGCGCGGCGGCCGGGTCGCGACGGCGGTCTCGGCGATGTCCTCCGCCGCGCCCTCCTCGCCGCCGTACGCCGCCATCAGCTTCTGCACGACGGACTGGGCGGAGACCTGACTGTCGCCGACCGCCGCGTAGAGCGACGCGACGTCGGCCAGGTGCAGGTCGCGGGCGATCGCCATCAGCGCGTCGGAGGTGAGCATCCGCTGCAGGGGCATGCCCTGCTTGCGCATCGCCTTGACGATCGCGTCCTTGCCGGCCTCGATCGCCTCCTCGCGCCGCTCCTTGTTGAAGTACTGGCGGATCTTGGTGCGGGCGCGCGGGCTCTTGACGAAGCCCAGCCAGTCCTGCGTCGGGCCGGCCGTGTCGGACTTCGAGGTGAAGATCTCGATCACGTCGCCGTTGGACAGCGTCGACTCGAGCGGCACCAGCTTGCCGTTGACCCGCGCGCCGATGCACTTGTGCCCGACCTCGGTGTGCACCGCGTACGCGAAGTCCACCGGTGTCGACCCCGTCGGCAGCGGGATGACGTCACCCTTCGGGGTGAAGACATACACCTCCTGGCTGGACAGGTCGAAGCGCAGCGCGTCGAGGAACTCGCTCGGGTCGGCCGCCTCCCGCTGCCAGTCCAGCAGCTGCCGCAGCCACGTCATCTCGTCGATGTGCGCCGGCGGGCCGACGATCTGGGTGCCCTTGTGCTCCTTGTACTTCCAGTGCGCGGCGATGCCGAACTCCGCGGTGCGGTGCATCGCGTACGTGCGGATCTGCATCTCCACCGGCTTGCCGGTGGGCCCGATGACCGTCGTGTGCAGCGACTGGTACATGTTGAACTTGGGCATCGCGATGTAGTCCTTGAACCGGCCCGGCACCGGCTGCCAGTTGGCGTGGATCACACCCAGCGCCGCGTAGCAGTCCCGCACCGTGTCGACCAGGATCCGGACCCCGACCAGGTCGTAGATGTCGTTGAAGTCGCGACCCCGCACGATCATCTTCTGGTAGATCGAGTAGAGGTGCTTCGGCCGCCCGGTCGTCTCCGCCTTGATCTTGGCGGCCTTCAGGTCGGTCTGCACCTTCTGGGTCACCTGGCGCAGCAGCGCCTCGCGCTGCGGCTGGTGCTCCCCGATCAGCCGGTTGATCTCCTCGTAGCGCTTCGGGAAGAGCGTGCCGAAGGCGAGGTCCTCCAGCTCCCACTTGATGGTGTTCATGCCCAGCCGGTGGGCCAGCGGGGCCAGGATCTCCAGCGTCTCCTTCGCCTTCTGCTCCTGCTTCGGGCGGGGCAGGAAGGTGAGGGTACGCATGTTGTGCAGCCGGTCGGCCAGCTTGATCACCAGCACCCGCGGGTCCTTGGCCATCGCGACGACCATCTTGCGGATCGTCTCGGCCTTGGCCGCGTCGCCCAGCTTGACCTTGTCGAGCTTGGTGACCCCGTCGACGAGCAGCGCGACCTCGCCGCCGAAGTCGGCCCGCATCTGGTCGAGGGTGTATTCCGTGTCCTCGATGGTGTCGTGCAGCAGGGCGGCGACCAGCGTGGTGGTGTCCATCCCCAGGTTGGCCAGGATGGTGGCCACCGCGAGGGGGTGGGTGATGTAGGGGTCGCCGGACTTGCGGTACTGCCCGGAGTGCCAGCGGGCCGCCGTGTCGAAGGCGCGCTGGAGCAGCCGCGCGTCGGCCTTGGGGTGGGCGTCCCGGTGGGTCGAGATCAGCGGCTCGAGCACCTCGCTGACCTGCGAGGACTGCCACGGCGCGTTGAACCGCGCCAGCCTGGCCCGCACGCGGCGGCCGGTGGGCGCGCTGGACAGCGCGAAGCCGGCGCTGGGCACGGGATCGCCGGCGCCGTCTGCGGGGAACGGGAGCACGACCCCCTCGGTCGCCACGCCCGCGCCACCGGCCGGGCCGGGCGCCGCGCCGGAACGCGCGGCGTCGGCCGGACCGGCCGCGCCGGAACCGTTGCCGGAGCCCGCGCCCCGGGTCGGCGCGTCACCGTTCCGGGCAGTCACCGAGCCATCCGCGTCGCCTGTCGGTTGCACCGTGCCCTCCACCGGAGGGGCGACATCGTGGGACACCGGCCTCCTCACCGCTCGCCGGGAATACACCGACCGTGCCGGTCGGCCTGGTCTCGCGCCACCCGGACGGGCCTCCGCCCGGTCAGCAAAGGGCAATGCTACCCGCACGCACGGTGCCCCGCCGCTCCGCCGGACGGACCGCGCCGGGTCCGTCCGACGGCCGGGGCGCTCAAACGGTCAGCAGGGCATGGACCGGGCGCGGGGCCAGCCGCTCCCGCCCGCCGAGGAAGCCGAGTTCCAGCAGTACGGTGAAGCCGGCCACGGTGCCCCCGGCCCGCTCCACCAGGTCCAGCGTCGCCTCGGCGGTGCCGCCGGTGGCCAGCACGTCGTCGACCACCAGCACCCGGTGGCCGGCGGTGAAGGCGTCCTGGTGCACCTCCAGGGTGGCCTCGCCGTACTCCAGCGCGTAGGAGGCCGAGTACGCCGGGCGGGGCAGCTTCCCCGCCTTGCGTACCGGCACCACCCCGACGCCGGTCGCGTACGCGATGGCCGCCGCGACCACGAACCCGCGCGCCTCGATGCCGACGACGGCGTCGAACGAGTCCCGCCCGTGGTACGCGACGATCCCGTCGATCACCTGGCGGAACGCGTCACCGTCGGCGAACAGCGGCATCAGGTCCTTGAACATGACACCGGGCTTGGGGAAGTCGGGCACGTCGAGCACCCGGCTGGCCACCAGCTTCGCGGCCTCCGGGCCACTGTCTCCCCGTACCCCGGTGCTGTGGGTCTCCGTCACGGCAGTCCGCTCCCCTTCCACGACGACGGCGTCCTCCATGCTGCTCGCACAGCATGAAGGACGCCGTCGGTCCGATTCCTACCGGGTGTCCCCGGCCCGGGTCAGCGCCGCTTGCCGCCGCCCGGCCGGTTGCCACCGCCGCCGGCCGGCCGCCCGCCCCGGGCACCGGTCGGCCGCTTCGCGGCCGGCCGCGCGCCCACCTTCGGCGCGGCGCCGGCCAGGGCCGCCGACTCCGCGTCGACCGGCTCGTCCGCCGACTCCGCGGCGCGGGGGGCGCCCTTCGGGGTGACCTCGCCGCGGGCGACGGCGCCCCGGCGGGCCAGCACCCGCTTGTTGTGCGCCTGGATCCGCGGCTCGTAGTTCTTCAACAGCACCAGCAGCGGCGTCGCCAGCAGGATCGAGGTCAGGAACGCCACCGCCATACCGACGAAGAGCACCAGGCCGAGGTCCTTCAGGGTGCCCGCGCCGAGCAGGCCGGCACCGATGAAGAGCAGACCGCCGACCGGCAGCAGCGCCACCACCGACGTGTTCAGCGACCGCATGAGGCTCTGGTTGATGGCCAGGTTGGCCGCCTCGCCGTACGTCTGGTTGTTGTTCGCGGTGATGCCGCGCGTGTTCTCCTGCACCTTGTCGAAGACCACCACCACGTCGTAGAGCGCGAAGCCCAGGATCGTGAGGAAGCCGATGACCGTCGACGGGGTGACCTCGAAGCCGACCAGCGAGTAGACGCCGGCGGTGAGGATCAGGTTCATGATCAGCGAGGAGACGGCGGCGACCGCCATCCGCCACTCGAAGCGCAGGATCAGGTAGACCATCACCAGCGCGATGAAGATGACCAGACCGAGCAGCGCGCGCGAGGTGACCTGGCTGCCCCACGCCTCGCTGACCTGGTTGCCGCTGATCTGCTCCGCGCCGATGCCGAACTCGTCGGCCATCTCGACCTTGACGGCGTTGGCCTGCTCCGCGCTGAGCTGCGTGGTGCGTACCTCGTAGAAGTCGCCGCCGGTGCCGCCGACCTTCTGGGTGGTGACCACCTCGGCGCCGCCGCCCTGCGCGGCGAGGGCCGTCTCGACCCTCTCCTCGGTCTGCTCCAGCGTGCCGACGCTGGCCGGGATCTGGAACGAGTTGCCGCCGGCGAACTCGATGCCGAGGCTGAACCCGCGCAGCCCGAAGCTGAGGAGCGCGAGCAGGACCAGCGCGCCGGCGAGGGCGAACCAGAGCTTGCGCCGGCCGATGATGTCGAGGCCGGCCTCGCCCCGGTAGAGGCGGCTCGCGAGACCACTCTTGGCCATCTCAGGCCTCCTTGACGCGCGGGTTGCGGGGCTGGGCCGGCTCGGCCGTCCGGGGCGGGAGCGCCCGGCCGAGACCGCTGACCCGCGGGGACAGGAACGCGGAGGTACGGGCGAACATCGTCATGATCGGGTGCCGGAAGAGGAAGACGACGACCAGGTCCAGCACCGTGGCCAGGCCGAGGGCGAAGGCGAAGCCCTTCACCGCGCCGACCGAGACGACGTAGAGCACCACCGCCGACATCAGCGTGATGGCGTTGGCCGAGATGATCGTCCGGCGGGCCCGGATCCAGGCGCGCGGCACGGCGCTGCGCGGGCTGCGCCCCTCCCGGATCTCGTCCTTGAGCCGCTCGAAGTAGATGACGAACGAGTCCGCCGCCACACCGAGCGAGACGATCATGCCGGCGATGCCGGCGAGGGTGAGGGTGAAGCCGATCTGCCGGCCGAGCACCACCAGCGCGCCGAAGACCAGCAGCGCCGAGAGGATCAGGCTCAGGAAGATCACCGAGCCGAGCAGGCGGTAGTAGAAGAACGAGTAGATGATGACCAGCAGCATGCCGATGCCCGCCGCGAGGAGACCGGCCCGCAGGTGGCTGGCGCCCAGGGTGGCGGTGACGTTCTGCGACTCCTGCGCGTCGAAGGTCACCGGCAGCGCGCCGTAGCGGAGCTGGCCGGCGAGGGCGCTGGCGTCCTTCTGGGTGAAGTTGCCGGTGATCTGCGAGTTGCCGGTCAGCACGCCCTGGATCTCGGGCGAGGAGACGATCTCGTTGTCCAGCACGACGGCGACGCGGCACTTGCCGTCCTGGCCGAGCGCGGTGGCGTCGCAGGCCTGGCCCTCGTTGTTGAACGCCTCGCGGGTCAGGTTGGTCCACTTGTCCTGGCCGGCGCCGGTGAAGTCGAGGCTGACCACCCAGGAGCTGGTCTGGTCGAGCACCGCGTCGGCGTCGTCGACGTCGGTGCCGAGCACCTTCGCCTGGTCGAGCAGGTACTTCGCGGCGCCGTCCTCGCAGGCCACCACCTGCTGGTCGGGGGCGGAGATGGACGCCGGCGGGCGCTTGTCGAGCTGGGCGCAGCTGATCTGCGGCACGTTGAACTGCATCTGCGCCGGCAGCACCGCGACCTCGCGCGGGTCGAGGGTCGCGAACGGCTTGAGCTTCTCCGCCAGCGACGGGTCGGCGGCCAGGTCGGCCGGGGCCTTGAGGCCGCTCGCGGCGGCCCAGGCGGCGGCGCCGACCTTCTTCTCGACGGCCTTGCGCTGGTCCTCGACGCTCTGCGGCACCGGCTCGGCGCTGGGCGACGGAGCCGCGGCGCTCGGCGAGGCCGACGCGCTGGGCGAGGCCGACGCGCTCGGCGCCGGGGCCATGCCGCCCTGGCCGCCGCTCGGCGACGCGGTGGCCTTCGGCCCGGCGCTGCCCGACGGGGTGGCGCTGGCCGAGGGCTTCGCGCTGCCCGAGGGCGCCGGGGTGGCGCCGCCGGACGGGGCCGGGGTGGCGGTCGGCGCCGGGGCGGCGGCCGCGCCGCTGCCGTCGGCGGCCTTGAGCACCTTGCGGAAGCGCAGCTCGGCGGCGCTGCCCACCTCGGTGATGTCGCGGTTCTCACCGGGCAGGGAGATCACGATGTTGCGGTTGCCCTCGGTGACCACTTCCGCCTCGGCGACGCCGAAGGCGTTGACCCGGCTCTCGATGATCTGGCGGGCCTCCTCGAGGTTCTCCGCCGTCGGGGCCCGGCCGTCGACGCTGTTGGTCGCCTCCAGCGTCAGCCGGGTGCCACCGACGAGGTCCAGGCCGAGCTTGGGCTCCAGCCGGTCCTTCCAGCCGCCGCTGGCGCCGCCCGCGAAGAACACCAAAAGATAGAGGACGACGAAGATGAGCCCGAGCACGGCCAGTTGCCGTCCGGGGCGCATCTGTCCCTGAGGTGGTGCCACGGCTGTCCTGTCTCCCTGTACGGTCGCGCCGCTGGTGCGGCGGGTGTCGGCCGGTGCGGCCGGCGGTTCTGACGGGCCGGCGTCGGAGACCGGCACGCGGGCTCCGACGTCGCGGCGCTGGGGCGCCGGCCGGAGCGCGACGTGCGGGCTCCGCCGTCGGGCCCAACTATCCAGTTTTCACGTCGTCTCCGCTGCCCCGTCGGGCGGCGGCGGTCACCGGGAGCCGGCGCCCGCCGCCCCGGGGCGGGAGCGACGCCTCACTCCTTGACGACGTCCGCGTCCTCGGCGGCCGGCTCCTCGGCACGCTCGGCCTGGCTGACCACCCGGGCGATCGCCGGGCGGGCGTACCGGGTCTGCACGCCGGGCGCGACCTCGAGCAGGACGGTGTCGTCGTCGACTCCGGTGACCGTGCCGTAGAGCCCGCCGATGGTGACCACCTCGTCGCCGGGGGCGAGGGCGGACTGCATCGCCTCCGCCTCGCGGCGGCGCTTCTGCTGGGGGCGGATCATCATGAAGTACATGACGCCGAAGAGCAGAGCGATCATGAGGATCGGCGTCAGGCTGCCGGCACCCCCGCCGCCCTCTGCTGCGTAAAGCACGGTGAAAGACCTTCCCATTGGCCTCCGGGACCGGCACGTGCGTGCCGGAGCGGAGGCGGATTCTCACGTCCTGTACAGACCGGCGCGAGTCTAATCCCTGCACCTGGGAACGCCGAATGCGGCACAGATCACGTTCGCATCACGGCTGATCGACGTCCACCGAGAACAGATCGGGCGCGGGAGGGGCATCCGCGCCAAATGTACCATTCGGTGGTGTGCGTCCCAGGTGCCGCCAAGCGGCCTCGGTCGCGACCCGTCCGCGTGGCGTCCGCGCCAGCAGGCCGGCCCGCACCAGGAACGGCTCGCACACCTCCTCGACCGTGTCCGGCTGCTCCCCCACCGCCACGGCGAGGGTGGACAGGCCGACCGGCCCGCCCCGGAACGAGTCGACAAGCGCGGTCAGCACCGCCCGGTCCAGCCGGTCGAGGCCCAGCGCGTCGACGTCGTACACCTTCAGGGCCGCCCGGGCGGTCTCCAGGGTGACCACGCCGTCGGCGCGGACCTCGGCGAAGTCGCGCACCCGGCGCAGCAGGCGGTTGGCGATCCGGGGCGTGCCCCGGGAGCGGCCGGCCACCTCGGCGGCGCCGTCGTCGGTGATCGGCACGCCGAGGATCCGGGCCGAGCGGCGCAGCAGCACCTCGAGGTCGGCCGGGGAGTAGAAGTCCAGGTGCGCGACGAAGCCGAAGCGGTCCCGCATCGGCCCCGTCAGCAGGCCGGAGCGGGTGGTCGCGCCGACCAGGGTGAACGGCTCGACGTCCAGCGGGATGGCGGTCGCGCCCGGGCCCTTGCCGACCACCACGTCGACCCGGAAGTCCTCCATCGCGCTGTAGAGCAGTTCCTCGGCCGGCTTCGCGATCCGGTGGATCTCGTCGATGAAGAGCACGTCGCCCTCGGCGAGGCTGGTCAGGATGGCGGCCAGGTCGCCCGAGCGCTCGATCGCCGGGCCGCTGGTCACCCGGATGCCCGAGCCCAGCTCGGCCGCGACGATGTTGGCCAGGGTGGTCTTACCGAGGCCGGGCGGCCCCGAGAGGAGGATGTGGTCGGGCGGGGAGCCGCGCCGCATCGCGCCCTGGAGCAGCAGGTCGAGCTGGTCACGCACCCGGTGCTGGGCGATGAACTCCTCCAGCCGCTTCGGCCGGACGCTGGCCTCCGCGTCCAGGTCGGCGTCGTGCACGTAGGCGGAGACCAGCCCGCCGTCCGGGCCGGTCACCGGGTGCGGCCCAGCAGCCGGATGGCCTGCTTGAGCAGGACCGGCACGGGCGGCACGTCACCGTCGACGGTCTCCGCCACCGCGGCGACCGCCTGGTCGGCCTGCCCCGCCGTCCAGCCGAGCCCGACCAGCGCCTGCCGGACCTGCTCGGGCCACGCCCCGCCGGTCACCCCGGCCGCGCCGTCGGCGCCGACCGGGACCGGGCCGACACGGTCGCGCAGCTCCAGGACCAGGCGCTCGGCGCCCTTCTTGCCGATGCCGGGCACCCGCGTCAGCGCGGCGGTGTCGGCGTTGGCGATCGCCTTGCGCACCGCGTCGGGGGTGTGCACGGCGAGCACCGCCTGGGCCAGCCGGGGGCCGACCCCGCTGGCGGTCTGGAGCAGCTCGAAGAGCTGCTTGGCGTCGTCGTCGGCGAAGCCGTAGAGGGTGAGCGAATCCTCCCGGACGACCAGGCTGGTGGCCAGCCGGGCGGGCTGGCCGACCCGCAGCTCGGCGAGGGTGCCGGGGGCGCACTGCACCGCCAGGCCCACCCCGCCGACCTCGACCACGGCGTGGTCCGGACCGGTCGCGGTCACCACCCCGCGCACGCTGGCGATCATCTGGTTCCTCCTCGTCGTACCCGGTCGGCCGCGGCGGCCAGCTTGGAGCGCGTCCCGCCGCGCCACACGTGGCAGATGGCCAGGGCGAGGGCGTCGGCGGCGTCGGCCGGCTTCGGTGGCTCGGACAGTCGCAGCAGCCGGGTGACCATGGCGGTCATCTGCGCCTTGTCGGCCTGGCCGGAACCGGTCACGGCGGCCTTCACCTCGCTGGGCGTGTAGGTCTGCACGGGCAGCCCGGCGCGGGCGCCGGCGAGCACGGCGATCCCGCTGGCCTGGGCGGTGCCCATCACCGTGCGGACGTTGTGCTGGCTGAACACCCGTTCGACGGCGACGCTGTCCGGCCGGTGCTCGGCCACCAGGTCGGTGAGCGAGCGGTCCAGGTGCAGCAGGCGCAGCGGCAGCTCGTCGGCCGGGTCGGTGTAGACGACGTAGTAGGCGACCAGCGTGCAGGGCCGCCCCGGCACGCCCTCGACCACGCCGACCCCGCACCGGGTCAGCCCCGGGTCGACGCCCAGCACCCGCACGCCGCCTCCTCCCCCAGCCGTCAGCAGTACGTGTGTTCGACACCCTACCGAGCCGGGTGACACCCCGCCGCCGGGGACACGCCGACGCGTCGACACGCCGCCGACCCGACGCGCCGGCCACACACTCCGGCCGTCGAGTATGTGTCGCCGCCCCATGTGCGCCCGGACACACACCTCGTAACTTCATGCGCCATGACGGCAGAACCCGTGGCGGTCCCCCACGTCGTACACGTCGACCTCGCCGGTCGTACCGCCCTGGTGACCGGGGGCGGCAGCGGCATCGGCCGCGCCTGTGCCCTGCGGCTGGGCGCCGCCGGGGCGAAGGTGCTGGTGGTGGACCGCAACCTCGCGGCGGCGAAGGCGGTGGCGGCGGAGGCCGGCGGCCGGGCCGAGGGCGTGGACCTGGCGGACGCCGGGGCGGTGGAGCGGCTCGACGCCGACGTGGACATCGTCGTGAACAACGCCGGCCTGCAGCACGTGGCGCCGGTGCAGGAGTTCCCCGCGGAGCGCTTCGCCCACCTGCACCGGGTGATGGTCGAGGCGCCGTTCCTGATCGTCCGCCGGGCGCTGCCGCACATGTACGCCAGGGGCTGGGGGCGGATCGTCAACATCTCCTCGGTGCACGGGCTGCGCGCCTCGCCGTACAAGTCGGCGTACGTCTCGGCCAAGCACGCCCTGGAGGGGCTGTCGAAGGTGGTCGCGCTGGAGGCCGCGCCCCACGGCGTCACCGCCAACTGCATCAACCCGGCGTACGTGCGGACGGCGCTGGTGGAGAGCCAGATCGCCGACCAGGCCGCCAGCCACGGCATCCCCGAGGCCGAGGTGGTCGAGAAGATCATGCTGGCGCGGGCGGCGATCAAGCGGCTGATCGAGCCGGAGGAGGTGGCGGAGCTGGTGGCGTACCTCTGCTCCCCGCCGGCGGCGTTCATCACGGGCGCGTCCATCGCGCTCGACGGGGGCTGGACGGCGAACTAGTGGCGAGCCGCACAATGTCGGTCATGTCGTCACCGGTGGAGTTCCTGGAACTGCTCGCCCGCGAGGCCGCCGCGGTGGAGTTCGAGGGACCGCTCGTCGCCGCGCGCGCCGCCGGGCTGCCGCCGGAGCGGCTCGCCGAGCTGGAGCAGGCCAAGACGGTGGCGCTGCGGGTCCGCGCGCTGCTGGAGCGCCGCCGCCGGCGGGAGGTCGAACTCTCCGGCCTGTACGACACGGTCAGCGACCTGGCCGGCCTGCGCGACCTCGACGACGTGCTGCGGGCGATCGTGCACCGGGCGCGCAACCTGCTCGGCGCGGACGTCGCCTACATGACCCTCAACGACGAGGAGCGCGGCGACACCTACATGCGGGTCACCGACGGCTCGGTCTCGGCCCGGTTCCAGCGGCTGCGGCTGCCGATGGGCGCCGGCCTCGGTGGCCTGGTCGCCCAGTCCGGCGCCCCGTACGTCACCGCGAACTACTCCGAGGACGCGCGCTTCCACCACACGGGCGAGATCGACGCCGGGGTGGGCGAGGAGGGTCTGGTGGCGATCCTCGGGGTGCCGCTGCGGCTGGGCTCCACCTCGATCGGGGTGCTCTACGCGGCCAACCGCTCGGCCCGGCCGTTCGTCCGGGAGGAGGTCGCGCTGCTGGTGTCCCTCGCGGCGCACGCGGCGGTGGCGATCGACACCGCGCGGCTGCTGGCGGAGACCCGGGCGGCGCTGGAGGAGCTGTCGGCGGCGAACACCACCATCCGGGCGCACAGCAGCTCCGTGGAGCGGGCCGCGGCGGCGCACGACCGGATGACCGCGCTGGTGCTGCGCGGCGGCGGGGTGGAGGACGTCGCCGCCGCGGTCACCGACGTGCTCGGCGGGGCGCTGCTTGCACTGGACGCGGAGGGCCGCCTGCTGGCCCGGGTCGGCGAGATCGACGAGCCGGACCGGGCGGACATGGTCGAGGCGGTGGCCGCGTCGCGTACGGAGGGCCGCAGTGTGCGCCGGGGGCCGCTCTGGTACGCCGCGGTGGTGGCCGGCGCGGAGAACCTGGGCGCGCTGGTGCTGCGCCCCGACGACGAGCTGGTCGACGCCGACCAGCGGATCCTGGAGCGGGCGTCGCTGGTGACCGCGCTGCTGCTGCTGTTCCGGCGCACGGTGGCCGAGGCGGAGGGGCGGGTCCGGGGCGAGCTGCTCGACGACCTGATCGCCCGGCCGCTGCGGGACACGGACGCGCTGCGCAGCCGCGCCCGCCGGCTCGGGGTGGACCTCGACGCGCCGCACGTGCTGGTGGCCGTCGGCGACGACGCGATCGCCGCGACGGGTTCGGCCCGGCAGCGGGTGTTGTCCTGGGCCACCACGTACGCCTCCACCCGGGGTGGGCTGGCGGCGGCCCGCGACGGGCGGGTGGTGCTGATGCTGCCGGGACGGGACGCGGGCGGCAGCGCCCGGGCGGTGGCCCGGGACCTGTCGCGGGTGACCGGACGGCCGGTGACCGCCGGGGCGAGCGGGCCGTCGACGGGGCCGGCGTCGCTGGCCACCACGTTCGCCGAGGCGGACCGCTGCCTGACCGCGCTGGGCGCGCTGGGCCGCTCGGGGCAGGGGGCGAGCACCGCCGAGCTGGGCTTCGTCGGGCTGCTGCTGGGCGCGGTCGGCGACGGGGGCGACAAGGACGTGGACCGGTTCCTGACCGCCACCGTCGGGCCGGTGGTCGACTACGACGCCCGGCGGGGCACGGCGCTGGTCAAGACCCTGGAGGCGTACTTCGGGGTGGGCGGCAGCCTGGCCCGGGCGGCCGAGCTGCTGCACGTGCACGTCAACACGGTCACCCAGCGGCTGGAGCGGGTCGGGCAGCTGCTCGGCGCGGACTGGCAGAAGCCGGAGCGGGCGCTGGAGGTCCAGCTCGCCCTGCGCCTGCACCGCCTGCGTACGCCCGCCGCCTGACCCGGCCGGCCCCTGACCCGGCCGGCGGCGGCCGGGCACACGCCGGCGGCGTCGCTGGTCCCCGCCGGGCGGTCGCGGGTCAGCGGGCGCGGATGCCGTCCAGGAGACCGTCGACGATCTTCTCGGCCAGCGTCGCCTCGTCGAGGTCGGGGTGCCAGCGCATCATCCGCTGCACCAGCATCGGACCGCTCAGCATCGCCATGGTCACCTCGATGTCGAGGTCGGCCCGGAGCTCGCCGGAGCGCACCCCCCGTCGCAGCACCTCACGCATCCTCGCCCGCCGGGGCTCGATGATGTTCTGGTAGAGCTGATAGTGCTCGGGGCTGCGGTTGGCCTCGGGCACCAGGCAGGGCATGATCCGCTTCGCGCGCGGGTCGAGGTGGTCACCGATCACGCCCACCAGCAGGATCAGGTCGTCGCGGACGGAGTGGCCGGCAGGCTCCGGCGGGTCGCCCTTGAGCGTCCGCAGGGCGTCGCGCAGCAGCGCGTCCTTGCCCGGCCATCGGCGGTAGATGGTGGCCTTGCCCACGCCGGCCCGGGCGGCGATCGACTCGATCGAGATGGCCTCGATCGTGCTGCCCTCGGCGAGCAGGTCGAGGGTGGCCTCGAGGATCGCCTCGTCCGCGCGGACGCTCCGCGGTCGCCCGGGCGACCGCGGAGCATCTGCGGCGGAAGTCATGTCGGACATTGTCCCCGAACCTAGGCGGTCCCGGCCAACTCGGGTTCCGCCGCCGGCGCGGGCGCCGCCGCCGGGGCCGGGGAGCGGCCGGGCATCCAGCGCAGCACCACGAGGATGCCGACCGCGGCGACCACCGCGGCCAGGCCCGCCGCCCAGTGCATCGCGGCCACGAAGGCGTCGTTGGCCACCGCGATGAGCTGCGGCGCCGCCGGCCCGAGCTGACCCGCCGCGGCGTACGCGCCGGAGATCGACTCGCCGGCCGCGTCGCGCGCCCCGGCGGGCAGGTCCCGCAGCGCGGAGTCGACGTCGGCGCGGTAGACCGCGGAGAGCACCGACCCGAGCACCGCCACGCCGAGCGCGCCGGCCACCTGCCGGACGGTGTTGCTGACCGCCGAGCCCACGCCGGCCTTCTCCCGGGGCAGCGCCGACATGATCGACTCCATGGCCGGGGGCATGATGTTGGCCATCCCGGTGCCCTGGAGGAAGAAGACGACCAGCACCACCCAGATCGGCGTGCTCTCGCCGACGAAGGCGAACGCGCCGAGCGACACCGTGGTCAGCGCCAGCCCGACCAGGGCGACGGCCCTGCCGCCGTAGCGGCGGACCATCGCCGCGCTGCGCGGGGCGAAGACGAGTTGGGCCGCCGCGAAGGGCAGGAAGAGCAGGCCGGTCTCCAGCGGGCTGTAGTCGCGCACGAGTTGCAGGTAGAACGAGCTGAAGAACATGACGCCCATCGCGGCGAAGAAGACCAGCCCGACGATCGCCACCGGGGCCGCGAAGCGGGGGACCCGGAACAGCCGCACGTCCAGCGACGGGTGGTCGCTGCGCCGCTCGTACGCGACGAACCAGGCCAGCACCACCAGGCCGCCGATGATCGCGGCCCAGACGACCGGGCGGCCGAAGCCGTGCTCCCCACCGTCGATGATGCCGTACGTCAGGGCGACCAGGCCGACCACCGACAGCAGCACGCCGACGACGTCGACGCGCCCCGGACTCGGATCGCGCGACTCGGGGACCAGGATCGCCACCAGCACCACGCCGAGCGCGACCACCGGCACGTTGATCAGGAAGACCGAGCCCCACCAGTAGTGCTCCAGCAGCGCGCCGCCGAGGATCGGGCCGATCGCCACGGCCAGGCCGACCGCGCCGGCCCAGACGCCGATCGCCCGGCCCCGCTCCCGCGGGTCGAAGACGTTGGAGATGATCGAGAGCGTGACCGGCATGATGGCCGCGCCGCCCACCCCCATCAGCGCGCGGGCCGCGACGAGCTGGGCCGGGCTCTGCGCGTACGCCGACAGCAGCGACGCCAGCCCGAAGAGCACCAGACCGATCAGCAGGAAACGCTTGCGGCCGGCACGGTCACCGAGCACGCCGAAGGTGAACAGCAGGCCGGCGAAGACCAGCGTGTAGGAGTTGATCGACCACTCCAGCTCGCCCTGGCTGGCACCGAGGCCGTGCACCGGGTCGGCGAGCGTGCGCAGGGCGACGTTGAGGATCGTGTTGTCCAGGACGACCACGAGCAGGCTGATCACCAGCACCCCGAGGATCGCCCACCTCCTCGGGTGTCCCGTGTTCTCGTGCGGTTGCATCTCCGGTTCTCCCCCCGGGCCCGTTATCGATACGGGTCAGACTCGTAATTGAGGACAAGCGTAGGCGCTCAAGTTTCGATACGGAACCGGTTCGTATCTGATGTGTCGGCGGTCACCCGCCACTCGCGTCGAGGTGCGGTGCGCCGCGCGAGCTGACCCGCCCGTGGGGCGTGGCCCGCCGTGCCGGCTCCGGGCGGTCAGGTTTGATCCCGCGGAGTGAGGTCACGGGCCGGGTGTCCGGTTTCGGGGTGTGACCGGGGGCATCGTGGGTGCGGAATCGTGGCGGGGCCGGGGTCGTTACATCCTGTGTACGGCTGAGCAAGGGCACGCCCGCCCCGCCGGGTTGGTGTGCCGGGGCCCGGAATGATGGTGGGCCGCCGGTCGTTACACATGGTCCGGCCGACGTGCGGGCGTCCCCGCGCCCCGCGTGACTGGCCCGGTCTGAGTCTTCCCGGTGTGCCGCCGGATCCCCCCGATCTCTTGAGCGCCGGACGGTGCTTGCATCCCTCCGCCGATCCCCCCTTTGGCGGTGGTGGTGCCAACCCCCGAATGGAGCCACTGTGATGAACACGATCATGCGTAAGAGCGTTCTCGGTATCGCTGGTCTCGCCACCGCCGGTGCTCTCGCCGCCGGCCCGCTGAACCACAACGACACCACCGCCCCGATCGAGGCGGGCACCCCGATCACCGCCGTCGCCGTGCAGGCCGACAAGCCGGCCGTCGACAAGGCCAAGCTGATCCCGCACGGTGTGCAGGGCGCGCAGTCGCGCATCGACCTGTCCGATGAGCAGGTCGCCAACGTGAAGGCGATCATCGCCGCGACGAAGAAGGCCGGTATGGACGAGCGGGCCGCCGTGGTGGCGATCGCGACGGCGTTGCAGGAGTCGAAGCTGGAGAACCTGGGTCATCTGGGTGAGCGCAACGACCACGACTCGCAGGGCCTGTTCCAGCAGCGCCCGTCGAGTGGTTGGGGCACGGTGGAGCAGATCACCGACCCGCAGTACTCGACGATGGCGTTCCTGAAGGGTCTCAAGCAGGTCGACGGGTGGCAGGACATGCCCCTGACCGAGGCGGCGCAGACGGTGCAGGTGTCGGCGTACCCCGACCACTACGCGCAGTGGGAGCAGCAGGCCGCCGACCTCGTCGCCCAGCACTGGAACAACTGACACAGACATTCCACGCAAGGGGGACCGCCGGCCGGCACCTGTCACGGGTGCCGGCCGGCGGCACATCCACACGCGCCGGCCGGCACCCCGACACGGGGCGCCGGCCGGATGCGCCCCTCGCGGGACTACCGGCGACGGGATGCCAGCCAGCGGTGCGCCAGGGCGGCGGCGCTGCCCCAGATGCCGCGCCGGAACACGAGCACGACGAGGACGAAGATGCTCCCGGTGACCAGGCCGATCGCCTCGAACCCGGAGAACGACAGCCAGTCCTCCAGGCGGACCAGGATGCCCGCGCCGAGCACCCCGCCCCAGAGCGTGCCGATGCCGCCGAGCACCACCACGATGACTGCCTTGCCGGAGGTGGTCCAGTGCAGCACGTCGAGGGAGACGAAGCGGTGGCCGACGGCGAACAGCCCGCCGCCGAGCCCGGCGATGAAGCCCGACAGCACGAACGCGGTCAGCTTGTAGCGATGCACGGGGTAGCCGAGCGCGCGGGCGCGGGCCGGGTTGTCGCGGATGCCGACCAGCACCCGACCGAAGGGCGAGTGCACGATCCGCCACGCGCCGGCCAACCCGAGCAGCACGATCGGCAGGATCGCGTAGTAGAAGTAGTAGTCGTCGGTGAGATCCAGCCCGAACAGTTCCCGGGGCACACCCTGGAGGCCGTTCTCGCCCCGGGTGACCGAGCGCCACTCGTTGGCCACGTAGTAGACCATCTGCGCGAACGCCAGGGTGACCATGGCGAAGTAGATGCCGGTCCGCTTCACCGCCAGGTAGCCGATCGGCACCGCGAGCACGGCCGCGGCGAGCGCCCCGGCCAGCACGGCCACCGGGAACGGCAGACCGGCGTGGATGGCCACCAACCCGGTGACGTACGCGGAGGTGCCCCAGAAGGCCGCGTGTCCGAATGACATCAGCCCGGTGAAGCCGAGCAGCAGGTCCACGGCGACGGCGAACAGCGCCCAGCAGAGGATGTCCACCGCCACCGCCGGGTACAGCCCGTTGGGCAGCCAGAACGCCACCAGCAACCCGACGGCGAGCAGCGCGTACCGGACCCAGCCGGGCGCCCGGGTCACGGCGACCAGCCCGGACCTCGGCGCCGGTCGACCGGCGTCGGTCGCGGTGTCGACGGTGCTCGTCATGCCGGTGCCTCCTCACGGCCGAACAGCCCGGCCGGGCGCCAGAGCAGCACGACGGCCATCACGATGAAGACGATCGTCTGCGACACGATCGGGAAGTCGGACAGGTACGCCTCGCCCCACGCCTGGACCAGGCCGATGCCGAAGCCGGCGGCGACGGACCCGAAGATCGAGCCCAGCCCACCGATCACCACCACGGCGAACACCACGATGATGAGGTCGGCGCCCATCAGCGGGTTCACGGCCCGCATCGGCGCGGCCAGCACCCCGGCGAGCCCGGCCAGGCCGATGCCGAAGCCGAACACCGGGGTGACCCAGCGGCCGACGTCGATGCCGAACGCCCGGGTCAGTTCCGGCCGCTCGGTCGACGCCCGGACCACCATGCCGATCCGGGTGCGGGTCAGCACCCACCAGACGCCGACGCAGACGGCGACCGCGAAGCCGAGGATGAAGACCCGGTAGGTGGGGAAGTCGAAGAGCCCGAGGTCGACCGACCCGCTCAGCGCCGACGGGGTGGCGTACGGGCTGGACTGCACGCCGTACCGGAGCTTCACCAGATCCTGCAGGATCAGCGTCAGGCCGAAGGTGAGCAGGAAGTTGTAGAGCGGGTCGAGCCGGGTGAGCCGGTGGATGAAGGCCCGCTCCAGCGCCATGCCGAGCAGGGCCAACCCCACCGGCATGATCACCAGTGCCGCCCAGAACGGCACGCCCGCCTCGGTGAGCAGCACGTACGCGCCGAACGCGCCGAGCATGTAGAACGCGCCGTGGGCGAAGTTGACCACGCGCAGCATGCCGAAGATGACCGCGAGCCCGAGGGCGAGCAGGGCGTAGAACGCCCCGCTCACCAGCCCGTTGAACGTGTTCTGCAGGAAGCCGGTCACAGCTTGCAGTCCGGGGACGGGGCGGCGAACGCCTCCGCCGCCGGGATGGTCTTGAGCACCTTGACGTAGTCCCACGGCTCGGTGACCTCGGACTGCGGCTTCACCTGGGCCAGGTACGCGTCGTGGACGACCCGGTGGTCCTCCGCGCGGATCTTGCCGTTGCGCAGGAAGACGTCGTTGACCTCCTTGCCCTCCAGCCCCTTGACCACCGTGTCGGCGTCGTCGGTGCCGGCGGCCTGCACGGCCTCCAGGTACTGCGTCGCGGCGGAGTAGTTGGCCGCGTGCGCGAAGGACGGCCGGGTGCCGGTCTCGGACCGGAACCGGTCGGCGAACTCGCGGTTCTGCTGGTCGAAGTTCCAGTACCAGGCGTCGGTGTAGGTGGTGCCGGCGAGCGCGGCCGGCGTGAGCGAGTGGATGTCGGTGATGAACATCAGGCCGACCGCCAGGCCGACGCCCTTGTCCCGCAGCTTGAACTCGTTGTACTGCTTGACCACGTTGACCAGCTCCGCGCCGGCCTGCATGGTGCCGAGCACGTCCGGCTTCGGGTCCAGCGTCGGCGCCTTGAGCAGGAAGGTGGAGAAGTCGCCGCTGGTGTTCGGGAACGGCGCCCCGTCCTTGCCGACGACCTTCCCGCCGGCCGCGGCGATGGCGGCGGAGAAGCTCTTCTCCATGTCCTGACCGAACGCGTAGTTCGGGTAGAGGATGTACCAGTTCTTGCCCACCTGCTCGGTGGTGGTCTTGCCGGTGCCGTTGGCCAGCATGTACGTGTCGTACGCGTAGTGGAAGGTGTACTTGTTGCAGCTCTTGCCGGTCAGGTCGGTGGTCGCGGCGCCGATGTTGAAGTAAAGCTTCTTCTTCTCCTTCGCCACGTCGGCCACCTTCAGCGCCGCCGACGAGGTGGGCACGTCGAGGATGAGGTCGACGCCCTTGCGGTCGTACATCTCGGCGGCCTTGGTGTTGGCGATGTCCGGCTTGTTCTGGTGGTCGGCGGTCTCCACGGTGATGTCCTTCGTCACCGCCCGGTCGCCATGCTTCGCCTTGAAGTCGGCGATCGCCATCTCCACGGCCTTGACCGAGTTCTTGCCGGACAGCTCCGAGTACGCGCCGGACTGGTCGTTCAGCACGCCCAGCACGATCTTGTCCCCGGTCAGCTTCTGGTCCCCGCCCGACCGGGGACCACCGCCGCCGCAGCCGGCGACCAGCACCACCGCCGCCGCCGACGCGGCAGCCACACCCACCGTCCTACGCATGCTCATCCCTCCACCCCGCGCGCCGCGCGGGTCGTCGAATCGAGAATCAGATGCCGAGGTACGACAGCAGCTCGCGCTCCCGCGAGCGCACCTCGGAGTTGTCCATCGCCTCCGCGACGCGTCCCTCGGCCAGCAGGTAGTGCCGGTCGGCGACGCCGGTGGCGAAGTGCAGGTTCTGCTCGACCAGCAGCACGGTCACCCCGTGCCGCTTGGCCTCGCGCAGGAGGTCGCCGACCTGCTGCACGAGCAGCGGCGAGAGCCCCTCGGTCGGTTCGTCGCAGAGCAGCAGCCGGGCGCCCATCCGCAGCACCCGGGCCAGCGCGAGCATCTGCTGCTCGCCGCCGGAGAGCATGGTGGCGGCCGAGTCCCGCCGCTGGTAGAGGGCGGGGAACGCCTCGTACACCCGCTCCAGCGACCATGGGTCGGGGCCGACCGTCGGCGGCAGGGTGAGGTTCTCCGTCACGCTGAGCGTGGCGTAGCTGCCCCGGTCGTCGGGGACCCAGCCGAGCCCCAGCCGCGCCCGCCGGTACGCGGGCAGCCTCCCGATGTCGCGCCCGTCCAGCTCGACCGTGCCGCGCTGGCCGGTGTGCAGGCCCATCACGCAACGCAGCAAAGTGGACTTGCCGGCGCCGTTGCGCCCGACGAGCGTGACCACCTCGCCGGCGGAGACCTCCAGGCCGACGTCCCGCAGCACCTGCGCCTCGCCGTACCAGGCGGACAGGTTCTCAATGCGCAGCATCAGCGGCTCCCAGGTATGCGGTGATCACGCGTTCGTCGGCGCGGACCTGCTCGTACGGGCCCTCGACGAGGACCCTGCCGGCCTGCAGGACGGTGACGGTGTCGGCGAGCCGCCCGACCACGCTCATGTTGTGCTCGACCATCACGACCGTCCGGCCCTGCCGGACGCGCGCGATCAGCTCGACGGTGCGGTCGACGTCCTCCAGTCCCATGCCCGCGGTCGGCTCGTCGAGCAGCAGCACCTTCGGGTCCAGGGCGAGGGCGATGGCCAGTTCCAGCGCCCGCTTGCGCCCGTACGCCAGCGCCTCTGCGGGGGCCTCGGCCAGCTCGCCGAGCCCGACCATGTCGAGCAGCTCGGCGGCCCGGTCGGTGTAGCGGCGCATCAGCTTCGCCGAGCGCCAGAACCGCCAGCCCAGCCCGCTCGACGACTGGAGCGCCAGCTCGACGTGCTCGCGGGCGGACAGCTGCGGGAAGAGGCTGGTGATCTGGAACGACCGGGCCACGCCGAGCCGGGCGACCTGCTCGGGGGGCAGCCCGGTCACGTCGCGGCCGGCCAGCTCGATCCGGCCGCCGCTGGGCCGCAAGAATCCGGTGAGCAGGTTGAACAGGGTGGTCTTCCCGGCGCCGTTCGGGCCGACCAGCGCGTGCACGCTGTCGGCCGCGATGTCGAGGTCGACGCCGTCGACCGCCCGGAAGCCCCGGAAGTCGCGGGTCAGCCCGCGAGCCGACAGGAGCGCTTGCCCGGCCATCGCCTACTCCTTCGCAGGTGTCGCTACGGCCGGATCGGTGACCGTGGTCACATGGCCGTCGCGTCCTGGAAACGTACGGCTGCGCGGAGACGTCGATCTATGTAGACGGGGACCATATTTCGGACCGCCGGGCCGTGCGCCGGCCCCACCCGGCCGAGGACCTCCCCCAGCCGTGCGCATCGACGATGACGACTGCCGGGCCGGCCCGCACCACGGTCATGTGGGCGGGCCATAGCGTGCCCCGCCCGCCTTTCATGGACGACAGGGGCGACTTCGACAGCTTCCGTGGTCGCCGGCTCCCGACGGGCGCGCCCCGGTTCAGCCGGTAAGCGCGTCCAGGGCGAGGTCGACGTCGTCCTCGGTGGAGTAGACGTGGAAGGAGGCCCGGACCCGGCCGGCGCGGACCGCCGCGCGGACGCCGGCCCGCTCCAGCCGCTCCCGCGCCCCCGGGACCTCCACGGTGACGATGGCGCTGTCCCCCGGCGGCCGGCCCAGCCCCGCGAGGAACCGGTTGGCCAGCGCGACGTCGTGCGCGTGCACGGCCGGCACGCCGATGTCGACGAGCAGTTCCAGGGCGGGGGCGGTGCCGACCCAGCTGAACCAGGCGGGCGAGATGTCGAACCGGCGGGCGTCGGCGGCGAGGCGCAGCGGCGGGCCGTAGTAGGAGGCGTGCGGGTCCTGGCCCGCGTACCAGCCGGCCGCGTCGGGCCGCAGCCGCTCGCGCAGCGCCGGGGCCAGGTAGGCCAGCGCCGAGCCGCGCGGGGCCATCAGCCACTTGTACGCCCCGGCCACGACTACGTCCGCGAGGCTCGCGTCGAACGGCAGCCAGCCGCACGCCTGGGTGGCGTCCACCGCGACGAGCGCGCCGTGCGCCCGGGCCGCCGCGACGATGTCGTCGTACGGGGCGACGGCGCCGTCGGCGGACTGCACCAGGCTGAACGCGACGAGGTCGGTGCCGGCGTCGATCGCATCGACCAGCCCGGCCAGCGGCACGGTACGCACCTCGACGCCCCGCTCGGCCTGCACCAGCCAGGGGAAGAGGTTGGAGGTGAACTCGACCTCGGGCACCACGACGGTGGCGCCGGGTGGCAGCGCGGCGGCGACCGGCGCCAGCAGCTGCGAGACGGTGCTGCCGATCGCGACGTCGGCGACGGGCACTCCGACCAGCCGGGCGAAGGCGACGCGGGACCGGTGCGTCGACTCGCCCCAGCCCTCCCACGACGTCCGCCCGACCCGCCAGTCCGCCAGCGCCGCCTGCACCGCGTCCCACACCGGGTCGGGCGGCAGCCCGTAGCTGGCGGTGTTCAGCCAGCCCGGCTGCGGTTGCCACAGCTTCTGCGCCTGCGCGATCTCCACCCCACCGACGCTAGCCACGGTCGCCGGCGCCCGGCACGGCCAATCCCGTGATGCTGGCCCGGACCGTCGGGACGCCCGCCCCGGGCCGCCCGGGGACGCCGGGCCTCGGTCTCTCCCGGTCGGATCCGCCCGGCCTCAGGCCCCGGCGCGGAGCGCGCGCAGTGCCCGGTGGACCTCGCGCAGCCCCCGGTCGAGTGGCCAGCGCGCGATCTCGGCCAGGGGGTGCCGCGCCCGTAGCCGCCGGACGATCTCCCATCCGACCAGGTAGCCGCAGCGCTTCGGCAGGTCGGCGGCGTGCGGCGAGTCCCGCATCAGGAAGTACGCCGCGTGGTGCTCGACGTCAGTGGCGTCGAGGTCGGCGTCGATCCGGCCCAGGATCTCCGGCCACCTGGCGCGACACCCGTCGAGCCAGGCCCGGTGGCCCGGGCGGCCGAACCAGAGGTATTCCTCGTCCGGCAGGCCGGGCGCGGTCTCCGCCGAGACCTGGGTGGCGAGCCCCTCGCTGAGCAGCGAGTTGGCCACCCCGTGGCTGGGCCAGTCGCGGGTGGCGGCCAGCCGGTCGTGCACCACGTGCGCCGCCTCGTGCAGGACGAGCAGCCGGTCGTTGCCCGGCGGGCCGAGCTCCTCGACGGCGAGGAAGAGGCCGAACCGGCCGTCGAGGCGGTCCGCCCAGCCGTTGGCCCGGTGCAGCCCCACCAGCACCACGCAGTCGAGCGGGTCGCCGTCGCCGACCCAGCCCATCGCGTCGGCGACCGACGCCACACTCTCCGGCAGCAGCGCGCGTACCGCCGTGGAGCGGGCGGCGAGGTCGGCGCCGCAGTCGCGGAGCCGGGCCAGGACGGCGGCGAGGTCGTCGGGGCGCGACCACTCCCCCTCGCGGTCCAGCTCGGCGAAGACCTCCGGGTGGCGGCCCACGTAGCGTGCCCGCCAGAGGCCGGGCCAGTCCCGCGCCGGCACCTGCCCGCACTCGTCCAGCAGGGACAGGAAGTCGGGCACCAGATCGCGTACGCGAAGCTGGCTGATGCTGGTGGGCATGCCGTCATCCTGGCACCCGGAAGGCACACCGGCCGTCAGGGGATCACGATGACGACGGGCTGTCAGCTGACGTTGGCGGGGCCGAGGACGCTCTTCAGGTCGCCCATCAGCGCGGTGGTGGCCGCCACCCGGAACGGGCCTAGCCGCAGCGTGGTGACCTTGCTGCCGTTGAGCAGCTTTACGTGCACCTCGGTGTCGCCCGGGTGCAGCACCAGGGTCTCCTTGAGGCGCTCCACCAGCGGCGGCGTGCACCGCGTCACGGGGATGGTCAGGGTGATCGGCTTGCTCGCCGGGTTGCTGCTGACGTCCGGCATGGACATGTCCATCGCCATGATCCGTGGGGTGTCGTCGCGCCGGTCGACCCGCCCCTTGACCACCACGATGGCGTCCTCGGCGATGTACTGCCCGATCACCTCGTAGGTGTTGGGGAAGAAGAGCGTCTCCACGCCGCCGGCCAGGTCCTCCAGCGTGGCCGAGGCCCAGGCCCGGCCCTGCTTGGTGACCCGGCGCTGGACGCCGGAGAGGATGCCGGCGAGGGTGACCACGGCCCCGTCCGGGACGGTGCCCTCCTCCGACAGCGCGGCGATCGTGCAGTCCGCCGCCGCGCCGAGGACGTGCTCCAGGCCGAAGAGCGGGTGGTCGGAGACGTAGAGACCGAGCATCTCGCGTTCGAAGGCGAGCTTGTCGCGCTTGTCCCACTCCCCCTCGCCGATCACCGGCATCACCGTGGTGCTGCTGGTCTCGGTGTCGCCGAAGCCGGCGCCGAAGAGGTCGTACTGGCCGACGGCCTCCTTGCGCTTGACGTCGGCGTACGCGTCGATGGCCTCCGCGTGCACCGCGAGCAGCGCCTTGCGGGGGTGCTTGAGCGAGTCGAACGCCCCGGCCTTGATCAGCGATTCGATGGTCTTCTTGTTGCAGACCACCGCGTCGACCTTGGACAGGAAGTCGTAGAAGTCGGTGTAGTCGCCCTTCTCCTCGCGGCAGCGCATGATCGAGGCGACGACGTTCGCGCCGACGTTGCGCACCGCGCCGAGGCCGAAGCGGATCTCCTTGCCGACCGGCGTGAACGGCCCGGCGGAGGTGTTGACGTCCGGGGGCAGCACCTGGATGCGCATCCGGCGGCACTCCGAGAGGTAGAGCGCCATCTTGTCCTTGTCGTCGCCGACGGAGGTGAGCAGCGCCGCCATGTACTCGGCCGGGTAGTGCGCCTTCAGGTACGCCGTCCAGTACGACACCAGACCGTACGCCGCGGAGTGCGCCTTGTTGAAGGCGTACCCGGCGAACGGGACCAGCACGTCCCAGACCTTCTGGATCGCCTCGTCCGAGTAGCCCCGCTCCCGGCAACCGTCGCGGAACGGGATGAACTCCTTGTCGAGGATCTCCTTCTTCTTCTTGCCCATCGCCCGGCGCAGCAGGTCGGCCTGGCCGAGGGTGTAGCCGGCGAGGATCTGCGCGGCGCGCTGCACCTGCTCCTGGTAGACGATCAGGCCGTAGGTGGGGGCGAGGATCTCCCGCAGCGGCTCCTCCAGCTCCGGGTGGATCGGGGTGATCTCCTGGAGGCCGTTCTTGCGCAGCGCGTAGTTGGTGTGCGAGTCCACGCCCATCGGGCCGGGCCGGTACAGGGCGAGGACGGCGGAGATGTCCTCGAAGTTGTCCGGCTTCATCATCCGCAGCAGGGAGCGCATCGGCCCGCCGTCGAGCTGGAACACGCCCAGGGTGTCGCCCCGGGCCAGCAGCTCGTACGCGGCCCTGTCGTCCAGCGGCAACGCCAGCAGGTCCAGCTCCTTGCCGTGGTTGAGCTGGATGTTCTTCACCGCGTCGTCGATGATGGTCAGGTTGCGCAGGCCGAGGAAGTCCATCTTCAACAGCCCGAGCGACTCGCACGTCGGGTAGTCGAACTGGGTGATGATGACCCCGTCGGAGTCCCGGCGCATCAGCGGGATGTGGTCGATGATCGGCTCGGCGGACATGATGACACCGGCGGCGTGCACGCCGGTCTGTCGGATCAGCCCCTCGATGCCCCGGGCGGTGTCGATGACCTTCTTGACGTCCGGCTCGGCCTCGTACATGCCGCGGATCTCACCGGCCTCGGCGTACCGGGGGTGCTTGGGGTCGAAGATGCCCTCCAGGGGGATGTCCTTGCCCATCACCGCCGGGGGCATCGCCTTGGTGATCCGGTCGCCGACCGCGTACGGGTAGCCGAGCACCCGGGCCGAGTCCTTGATCGCGGCCTTCGCCTTGATGGTGCCGAAGGTGGCGATCTGGGCGACCTTGTCCTCACCCCACTTGTCGGTGACGTACTTGATCACCTCGCCGCGCCGACGCTCGTCGAAGTCGATGTCGACATCCGGCATCGAGACGCGCTCGGGGTTGAGGAAGCGCTCGAAGATCAGGCCGTGCGGGATCGGGTCGAGGTCGGTGATGCCCAGCGCGTACGCCACCAGCGAGCCGGCCGCCGAACCACGGCCCGGGCCCACCGCGATGCCCTGGCTCTTGGCCCACTGGATGAAGTCGGCGACCACGAGGAAGTACGACGGGAAGCCCATCTGGATGATGACGCCCAGCTCGTACTCGGCCTGCTTGACGTGGCCCTCGGGGATGCCGCCCGGGTAGCGCCGGGCCAGCCCGGCGAAGGTCTCCTTGCGGAACCAGGACTCCTCGGTCTCCCCCTCCGGGACCGGGAAGCGTGGCATCAGGTTGTGGAACTCGAACATCCCGGTGGGGTCGACCTTCTCGGCCACCACCAGCGTGTTGCGGCAGCCCTCCAGCCAGAGGTCGGAGTTGTCGACGCCGCGCATCTCGTCGGCGGACTTGATGTAGTAGCCGCTGCCGTCGAAGCGGAACCGGTTCGGGTCGGCCACGTTCGCCGCCGTCTGCACGCAGAGCAGCACGTCGTGCGCCTCGGCCTGGGACTCGTGCGTGTAGTGCGAGTCGTTGGTGACCACCGGCGGGATGTCCAGCTTGCGCGAGATGTCGTGCAGCTCCTGGCGGACCCGGCGTTCGATGCTGATGCCGTGGTCCATGATCTCCAGAAAGTAGTTCTCCTTGCCGAAGATCTCCTGGTACCGCGCCGCGGCCTTGAGCGCCTCGTCGTACTGGCCCAGGCGCAGCCGGGTCTGCACCTCACCGGAGGGGCAGCCGGTGGTGGCCATCAACCCCTCGGAGTTCTCGGCGAGCAGCTCCGCGTCCATCCGCGGCCACTTGACGAAGAAGCCCTCGGTGTACGACCGGCTGGTCAGCTTGAAGAGGTTGTGCAGCCCGGTCTTGTTCTTCGCCCAGATGGTCATGTGGGTGTAGCCGCCGCTGCCGGAGACGTCGTCGCTCTTCTGTTCCGGCCGGCCCCAGCGCACCCGCTGCTTGTGGAACCGCGACTCCGGCGCCACGTACGCCTCGATGCCGAGGATCGGGGTCACGCCGGCGGCCATCGCCTGCTTGTAGAAGTCGTTCGCGCCGTGCATGTTGCCGTGGTCGGTCATCGCCACCGCCGGCATGCCCTGCCGCTTGACCTCGGCGAAGAGGTCCTTCAGCCGGGCCGCCCCGTCGAGCATCGAGTACTCCGTGTGCACGTGCAGATGCGCGAACGAATCGCCCATGCGTGGCGCCCCCCCCGGGTCGGATCATGGGATGGTCGAGGTCGGTCGGCCTACCCTATCGCCGCCGGAAGAAGCCGCTCCAGACGCCGCGCGGGGCGGAGCGGGCGGGGTGGTGTGGATCTCGCCGGCTGCCGCCTGGGGACGGCCCGACAGTCGGTTGCCGGACTCGTGGCGACCCGTCCGGCGGCGCCGGCCGTACCCTGAGCGGACGGTATCCGGCGAGCATTGGACGACCTGATGCCCCTCGCGGACGGTGTCGAGGACCTGGCCGCGTCGGCGTCGCGCGGTGACCCGGCGGCGCTCGACGCGTTGCTGGCCGCGGTGCGCCCGGAGGTGCTGCGGCTGTGCGCCCGCCTGCTGCCGAACCGGGAGGACGCCGAGGAGGCGTGCCAGGACGCGCTGCTCGCGCTGGCCCGGGGCATCACCCGGTTCGAGGGCCGGTCGTCGTTCCACACCTGGCTCTACCGGCTGACGGCCAACCGGGCCCGCTCGACGTACCGGGTGCTGCGTCGGCGTTGGCTGGTGGAGGCCGGCGGCGTGCCGCTGCCGGAGGCGTCGGACCCCCGGCGGACCAGCGTGGTCGCCGGCACCCGGCTGGACCTGCTCGACGCGCTCGACTCGGTCCGTCCCGAGCTCGCCGAGGCGGTGACGCTGCGGGACGTCCTCGGGCTGGGCTACCGCGAGATCGCCGCCCTGCTCGACCTGCCGGAGGGCACCGTCAAGTCCCGGATCCACGAGGCCCGCCGGCAGGTCCGGCACCGGCTGTCCGGGGAGCCGGACCGCACCGGCGACGGGCGGCGGTGACGTGGCGGCCCGCCGGCTTCGGTGGCGGCTCGCCGCCGCCGGGCTGGTCGCGGTGACCGTGGCCGGGCCGCTCGCGGGGTGCGGCGGCAACGCGCCGGTCTCGCCGCTGCCCGTCCAGCCGCCGACGACCACCGTCGGCGCCGCCGGCCCGCCGACCTCCCCCACGCCGTCCGCCGCGCCGTCGCCGTCCAGCCCGCCGGCCCCGCCGGTCGTGGTTCCGACGTCCCGGCGTCCCCCGCCGGTCCCGCCCGCGACGACCACCACCCGGCGTACGCCGCCCGCGACGCGGTCGCCGAGCGGGCTGCCCGGCACCTGTCACGGCGCCGTGCGCTACGACCTGGTGCTGGCCGAGACCGAGCTGGCGCTGCTCACCTCGCTCTGCTTCGCCACCGGTGGAGTGCTGCGGATCATCGGCATCGGCCCGGGCGAGGTGACCGTGGACCGGGAGGACCTCGTCTCCCGCAGCTACGAGGCCGGGGTGGTGGACATCCGGTTCGTCCGCCCCGGCACCGTGGCGGTGCGGATCCCGCAGGACGGCACCACACACGAGATCACCGTGGTCGTCCGGTAGCGGGCTGCCGGCCACGAGCGTCCGCCACGCGGGGTCAGCGCACCCGTACGCCGGCCAGCAGGGCGTCGACGAAGTCGGTCCCGCTGCCGGCGGGCGGCGTGAGCTGCACGTAGATCAGGCCGCGCCCACCGGGGGCGAGCCCGGCGGCCTCGACCAGCACCGGCCGTCCCGCCGCGCAGGCGAACCGGGCCACCACCCAGTCGACGCCCCCCTGCCGGGTGTGACGCACCGGCGCGGCGGCGCACGACGCGTGCGGGCGCTCGGCGACGTACCCCGCCGGGGTGGTCCGGGCGGCGATGCTGGCCGACAGCCCGACGAAGGCGCCCGGCACGGTCGGGTCCACCGCCCACCGGTGCGGTTCCGGCGACATCACCAGGGCCGGTTCGAGCCGTCCGTCGGCACCGTAGTGACCGGCCCAGCCGGTGCCGGTGGCCCGCCACCCGGGCGGTAGCGCCACCGTCACCGGTCCGCTGCTCCAGGTGCCGGCGGGCCGCCCGGCGGTCGCGCCGTCGCCGGCCGTGGCGCCGACCGCGACGAGGGCCGCGACCCCCAGCCCCAGCACCCCGCGCCGCCGGCCGGCCCGCTGGGCCCGGCGTGACCGGTCCTCCGCCACGGGTACGGGTGACCGGGGAACGGGGGCGGCGCCGGCGCGGCGCAGGGCGGCGCGGAAGGCCGCGGCGTCGGGGTGGCGGTCGGCCGGGAGGGTGGCGGTGGCGCGGCGCAGCACCGCCGCCACCTCCGGCGCGACGCCCGCGCGCAACCGACTCGTCGCGCCCGGCGGCGCGGCTGCCGCGCCGAGGAGCCGGAGGCCGAGCCGGCCCAGCCCGTACACGTCGGCGCGGGTGTCGACGACCGCGAGCGGGTCGTCCTGCTCCGGCGCCATGTAGCCCGGGGTGCCCGCCCGGGCGGTGAGACCGGAGGCGGCGGCGAGCGCCTTGGCCAGCCCCAGGTCGGCGACGAGCACCCGCTCGCCGTCCGGGGAGGACCGGAAGAGGACGTTGCCCGGGGTCAGGTCGCGGTGCACCACGCCGTGGCGGTGCAGCACGGCGACGCCGGCGGCGATCTCGGCGAGCAGGTCCAGGGCGACCGGCACGGGGATCGGCCCGGCCGCGAGCCGGTCCCGCAGGCTGCCGCCGTCGGCCCAGGCCAGCACCGCGTACGGCCGGCCGTCGGGCAGCTCGCCGACCCCGTGGACCCGGACCAGCCGCTCGTCGTCGAGCCGCCGCAGCAGCCGGGCCTCGTCGAGGAAGCGCTCCCGCACCCGCAGGTCGTGGTGCCAGTTCTCGGCCAGCACCTTGATCGCCACCCGGGAGTCCAGCACCGGGTCGTGGCCGAGCCAGACCGTCGCGAACGACCCCGCGCCGAGCAGCCGCTCGATCCGGTAGGGCCCGATCCGCGCCGGACTGGTCACCGCACCACCCCCGCCACCGGCACCGCCGGCCGCCGCTCCGCCTCGACAGTAGACGGCGCGCCCGGTCGGCGGCAGCCCTCGGCGGAGGTCGCCGGCGCGTCCGGGGGGTGCGCCGCCACCGGCCGGCCGCTCCGCGTCACCGCCACTCCGGCTGCGGCGGGGCGGCTCGCCGTGGTCGACGCGACCAACCGACGCGACAGTCGGGAACCCGACGAACCGATCCGGCCGGCGGGGTGACCAACAGGACAGGACACCCGAACTCCGGAGGAGGAAATCACCGTGCACCGTCTCTCGTACACCGTCGTCACCGCCCTGCTGGCCGCGGCCGGGCTCGCACCGTTCACCGTGGCGGCCCCGGCCGCCGCCCGGCCGGAGGCCGCCGCCCGATCGGAGGTCGCCGCCGCCCCGCCGGAGGTCGCCCGACCGTGGGCCGCCGCCGCGACCGAGACCCGGACCGGCCGCCCCGGCGGGGGCGGCGCGCCGGCCGGCGTCCACCGGGTCGCCGGCGGGCAGGACCAGACGCAGGTCATCAGCGTCCGGGGCGCTGGACCGTTCCGGATCGGGGCCAGCCTGGCGCGCCTGTCGGCCGCCGGCCTCATCGACTGGGTGGCCCCCGGGTGCGGCGGGGTCGTCCACGCCGGCGTCACCGGGGCCTGGGCGGGCGTCATCCTGCTGGCCTTCCGCGACGGGCGGCTGGTGGAGGTCGGCACCGCCACCGCGCCGCCCCACTCCCCCGCCGGCGCGGCGGTGGGCATGACCTTCGCCGAGCTGGAGGAGATCTACGGCCGGCGGGGCGCGCTGATCCGCAACGACGCGGGCGACGCGTCGGCGTACCTGGTGCGGTTCGGCTCGCGGGTGGAGCTGTTCACCGGTCACCCGATCCGGCCGGGCGTCGGCTACCTCCAGGTCGGGCTGGCGTCCTTCGTCGAGCGCACCTTCCGGGAGGGCCGGACCTGCTGAGAGGCGACCGGGAAGGCGGGGCGTGAACGGTGCCCCGCCTTCCGCCCATCCCGGCCCCGACACAGTGATGGCGTAGCTCACGACGTTATGCCGCTAGACAATGGTGTGTGGCACACAGTATGGTGTGACGCATGGTGAGCGATGAGATCCTGCGGACGCACC
Organism: Micromonospora sp. NPDC047670; assembly: GCF_043204915.1. Taxonomy (NCBI): domain Bacteria; kingdom Bacillati; phylum Actinomycetota; class Actinomycetes; order Micromonosporales; family Micromonosporaceae; genus Micromonospora; species Micromonospora sp. NPDC047670. The sequence continues at coordinate 51,732 of NZ_JBIDDA010000010.1, read as the reverse complement.
TCCAGGAGCTGCGTCGGGGCACCGTGGTGGTGGCGAGCCTCGTCGCCCTGCGCCGCCCCGACTACGGCTACGCGCTGCTGCAACGCCTCTCCGACCACGGCTTCCCGGTCGACGCCAACACGCTCTACCCACTGCTGCGGCGGCTGGAGGAGCAGGGGCTGGTGACCAGCGAGTGGAACACCGAGGAGAGCCGGCCGCGCAAGTTCTACCGGACCAGCGAGGAGGGCGAGTCGGTGCTGGACCGGCTCCTCGCCGACCTGACCGCCGTGCACACCTCTCTGACCAGGCTGATCGAAGGAGCCGACCGATGACCCCCCTGACCGACCGCTATCTCGCCGCGACCCTGCGCTCGGTGCCGGTCGCCCGCCGCGAGGAAATCGCCACCGAGCTGCGCGCCTCCATCGAGGACATGGTCGAGGGCCGCACGGCGGGCGGGCAGGACGCCGCCACCGCCGAGCGCGAGGTGCTCACCGAGCTGGGCGACCCGGCGAAGCTCGCCGCCCGCTACGCCGACCGCCGGTTGCAGCTCATCGGCCCGGCCTACTACCTCGCCTGGGAGCGGCTGCTGAAACTGCTGCTCAGCTTCGTGCCGGCGACGGCCGGCGTGCTGGTGGGCCTGCTGGCGGCCACCGACGGCGACAACGCCGGCGGAGCCGTCGGTGAGGGCGTCGCCACCGCCCTCACGGTGGCCATCCAGATCACCTTCTGGGTCACCCTGGTCTTCGCGGTGCTGGAGCGCACCAGGACTCCCCTGCACCTGCCCGAGTGGAGCGTCGACCAGCTCCCGGAGAGCCCGGCCGAGCGGCAGATCACGCTGACCGACACCGCCGCTTCGATCGGCTTCCTGGCGCTCTTCATCGCCTACCTGCCGTTGCAGCACTTCCGGTCGTTCGTGCCCGCCGACGGCGACGAGAACCTGCCGGTCCTCGACCCCGCGCTGTGGAGCTTCTGGCTGCCGTTCCTGATCGTCGTCCTGGTCGCCACCGTGGGTCTGGAGATCGCCAAGTACCGCAGCGGCCGCTGGACCTGGCCGCTGGTCGCCGCGAACGCGGTGCTCGACCTGGCGTTCGCGGTGCCGGTGGTCTGGCTGGCGTCGACCGATCGGCTGCTCAACCCCGACCTCGTGGCCCGCTTCGAGTGGCTCGGCGAGGGCGACAACCTGAACACCGTCGCCACCGTCGTGGTCGCCGGCACGGCGCTGGTCGTGCTCTGGGACGTCGTCGAGAGCGTCCTCAAGGCGCTCCGCGCCCGCCGCTGACCCGACCACGCCGCACGGCCCGGCACGCCCCCGGCGTGCCGGGCCGTCAGCCGTGCCGGGCGGGTCGGAGGGCGCCGGTGGTGGCCGCGGCCAGGAAGCCGGTCCAGGCCGTGGGGCCGAAGGCCAGCACCGGCCCGGCCGGGTCCTTGCTGTCGCGTACGCCGACCACGCCGGCCAGGTTCGTCGCCACCTCGACGCAGGTGGACCCGCCGTTGCTGCTCCGGGTGGACTTCCGCCAGATCGCGCCGGTCAGGTCCACGACCGCGCCACCTCCTGAATCAGCTTCCGGGATGCCCTGCGGGGGAGCGCCTCGCCCCGCACCCGCTCCCATGCTCGTTGAAGGCTATCAACGTCCTCTGACCGATCTGTGACGTGCGCTCGCAACTGGTTGTCGAGATGGGCCACCTCGGCGCCGTCCGTCGTGCGGGCCAGGATGAACGGCCCGGCAAGCCCAGGATGCATGCCCACCTCGGCGGGCACCACATGAATATCGACGTGGGGAAGCTCCCCCACGTTCAGCAGGTGCCCGAACTGCTCCGCCATCACGGCCACGTCGCCGATCTGGCGGCGCAGCACCGACTCGTCCACGACGAAGACGACCTCCGGCGGGGCCTCCCGGCTCAACACCGCCTGGCGGGCCAGCCGGGAGGCCACCCGCTGCTCGATCTCGGCCTCGCGGAGCATGCCGCCGCCGGTGAGCACCGCGCGGGCGTACGCCTCGGTCTGGAGCAGGCCGGGGATCAGGGACGGCTCGAACCAGCGGATCAGCGTCGCCTCCGCCTCCACCTGGATCCACTCCCGCAGCCACGGCGGGGCGGCGTCCGCCCGGACGAGGGCGAGCAGCCGCTCGAAGAAGCCGCCCGACTCCAGCGCGGCGTCGAGTCGGCCGACGAAGTCCTGCGACGGGGTCCGGTGCCCGATCTCCACCATGCCCACCAGCGAGGACGAGTAGTTGATCCGCTGGGCCAGCTCCTCCTGGCTCAGCCCCCGGTCGCGCCGCGCGCGGCGCAGCTCACCGCCGAGGAACTCCAGCGTGGACAGTTGGCCGCCACCCATCACACCTCCACCACAGCCCCACCGGTCACCGCCAGCGCCCGCCACCGGGGGCCACCCGGCCGGCACCCCCGAGTGGTGACCCGTCGACGCCTTCCGACCGTAGTCGGCCGGGCGGCAGAGTGTGAGCAGGCGCGACGGAGGAGGTCGACATGGACAGGCGCGCGGATCGCGTACCGCCGGCCGGGCGGCGTGGGCACGTCGCCGCCCGACCGGCGTGGCGGTGCCGGGTCTGCGCCGCGCCCTGGCCCTGCCAGCCGGCGAAGCTGGCGCTGCGCGTGGAGTACGCCCACGACCCCGTCGGCCTGTCCGTCTACCTCTGCGTGCTGCTGCACGAGGCGGTCGGTGACTGGCTGCGGCTGCGTCCCCGGCCGCCGGACCCGGCCGAGTTGTTCGCCCGGTTCGTCGGCTGGACCCGGCCGGTCGGGGCGGCGGCCGAGCGGGGCCGGCTGGACCAGCTCCTCGCCCGGACCGCCACCGGACCCCCGAGGGGTGGACGCGGCCGGGGTGGCCCGGGCCGCCCCGGCCGGGTTCCTGATCGGCGCCGACCACCGGGGTGAGATCCTCACCAGCGTGAACACCGTGACCGACGACTGGCGGCGGCCGGGCCCGACCCCGGAACAGCGCCGGCTCGACGTCTACGCCGGGCTGGCGACGGCCGCCCTGGCGCTGGTCAGCCTCACCCTCGCCCGCAGCGCCGGGGCGTTCATGCTGGGGCCGCCGCCGTCCGTGCCCGAGCAGGTCTTCTGGACCGTCGCGGTGACCCTGCCGGTGATCTGGCGACGCCGCTTCCCCGCCGCCACCACCCTGGTCGTCTCGGTCGCGTTCATCGCCGCGCAGGCGCGTTCGGCCCCGGAGACGCAACTCGCGCAGTGGGCGCTGTTCGCCGCCATCTACTCGTTGGGCGCGTGGGGGCCGGACCGCCGGCTGGCCCGCCGGCTGCGGATCGGCGTGATCGCCACCATGTTCGTCTGGCTGGGCGTCGCATACGCGCTCGCCATCGACGACATCCCGCCCGACGCGTTCGACCGCGCGGTCGGGCCGGTGCCCCCGCTGCTCGCCTCGATCGTCGGCGGGGTGCTGGTCAACGGCATCTTCTTCGGGTTCGCGTACCTCTTCGGCGAGACGGCGTGGCTGGCCGCCCGCCGGCAGCACGAGGTGCAGGAGCAGGCCGAGGAGCTGCGCCGCTCGCAGGCCGAGGTCCGTGAGCACGCGGTGGTGGGCGAGCGGGTCCGCATCGCCCGGGAGCTGCACGACGTGGTCGCCCACCACGTGTCGGTGATGGGTGTGCAGGCGTCCGCCGCCCGCCGGGTGCTCGACAAGGACCCGGCGAAGGCCCGCACGGCACTGGGCGCGATCGAGGAGACGGCCCGCACCGCGGTCGACGAGCTGCGCCGGATGCTCGGCGTGCTCCGCGCCCGCGACGACGGCGCCGACCGCGCGGACCAGCCGGGGCCGGCCGCGATCGACCGGGTCACGGCCGTGGTCGACCGGGCGCGCGAGGCCGGGCTGCGGGCCACCCTGGGGGTGTACGGGGACCGGGCGCCGCTGCCGGAGTCGGTCTCCCAGTCCGCGTACCGGGTCGTCCAGGAGGCCGTGACGAACACGCTCAAGCACGCCGCCGGGGCGACCGCGCTCGACGTGCGGATCCGTTACCTTGCGCACGAGGTGGAGGTCGACGTGACCGATGACGGACGGGCCACCCGCCCCGCGAACGCCGACGGGCTCGGCCTGGTCGGGATGCGGGAGCGGGTCGCCACCCACGGCGGCGCGCTGGAGGTCGGCCCGCGCGCCGGCGGCGGCTGGCGGGTGCGGGCCCGGTTCCCGCTCCCGGTGGCGGCGGGGCGTCCGGCGTGAGCGCCGGCCACGGAACGCCCGGCGTGGACGCGGGCCACGGGATGCCCGGCGTCCACGCCGACCACGGGATGCCCGGCGCTGACACCGACCGGCCGGTGCGGGTGCTGCTCGCCGACGACCAGCATCTGGTCCGCACCGGCTTCCGGGTCATCCTCGAGGTGGAGGACGACATCGAGGTGGTCGGGGAGGCCGCCGACGGCGGGCGTGCCGTCAGCATGACCCGGGCGCTGCGCCCGGACGTGGTGCTGATGGACGTGGAGATGCCCGGCGTCGACGGGCTGGAGGCCACCCGGCGGATCACCGCCGAGCAGGACGAGCCGGGCGGGCCGGCCGTGCTGATCCTCACCACCTTCGACCGGGACGACTACCTGTTCGCCGCGCTGCGCGCCGGCGCCAGCGGCTTCCTGCTCAAGAACGGCACCCCGGAGGCGCTGGTCGAGGCGATCCGGGTGCTCGCCCGGGGCGACGGCCTGCTCGCCCCGGAACTCACCCGGCGGGTGATCGCCACCTTCGCCCGCCCCGGCGAGTCCGCCGGACCGGTCGGCGTGCCGGTCCGGCCCGAGGCGGCGCTGCGGGACCTCACGCCCCGCGAGCGGGAGGTCCTGGTGCTGGTCGCCGGGGGCGCCAGCAACGCCGAGATCGCCGCCGAGCTGCACCTGGGCGAGGCGACGGTGAAGACGCACGTCAGCCGGGTGCTGGCCAAGCTCGGCCTGCGCGACCGGGTGCAGGCGGTGGTCTTCGCGTACGAGCACGGGGTGGTGCGCCCCGGCGGGTGACCGGTCTCCACCGCGCGGGGGACCTGCCGACTCAACCTGCGGGCGGACGGCGGCGGGCGGTTGTCGATCTAGCGTGGGCGCGTGACGAATGTGCTCCGTCTCGACGGCGTCGACCGCAGCTTCGGCGACCGTCGGGTGCTCCAGAACGTGTCCTTCGACGTGGCGGCCGGCCGGATGACCGGCTTCGTCGGCGGCAACGGCGCCGGCAAGACCACCTCCATGCGGATCATCCTCGGGGTGCTCGCCCCGGACGCCGGCGAGGTGAGCTGGCGGGGCGCGCCGCTGACCCGGGAGGTCCGCCGGCGCTTCGGCTACATGCCGGAGGAACGCGGCCTCTACCCGAAGATGAGCGTCCGGGAGCAGGTGACCTACCTGGGCCGGCTGCACGGCATGACGGCTGCCGCCGCGCGGCGCAGCGCGGACGCCCTGCTGGAGCGGGTCGGCCTCGCCGAGCGCGGCGGCGACCTGCTGGAGACGCTGTCGCTGGGCAACCAGCAGCGCGCGCAGATCGCCGCCGCGCTGGTGCACGACCCCGAGGTGCTGGTGCTCGACGAGCCGTTCTCCGGCCTCGACCCACTGGCCGTGGACACGGTCGTGGCGGTCCTGCGGGAGCGGGCCGCCACGGGCGTGCCGGTGCTCTTCTCCAGCCACCAGTTGGACGTCGTCGAGCGGCTCTGCGACGACCTGGTGATCATCGCGGGCGGCGTGATCCGCGCCGCCGGCAGCCGGGAGCGGCTGCGCGCGACGTACACGGTGCCCCGGTTCGAGCTGGTGGTGGAGACCGACGCCGGCTGGCTGCGGGACCAGCCCGGGGTGACCTTGGTCGACCTGGACGGCGCCCGCGCCGTGTTCGACCTGGCGCCCGGCGCGGACGAGCAGCCGGTGCTGCACGCGGCGCTGGCCCGCGGCCCGGTCCGCGCGTTCCGTCCGGTCAGCCCGTCCCTCACCGAGATCTTCCGAGAGGTCGCCCAGTGAACACCACGCAGGCCACCCGCCTGGTCGCCGCCCGGGAGATCCGGGTCAAGTTGCGCGACCGCACGTTCCTGTTCAGCACCCTGTTCTTCCTGCTGATCGCCGCCGCGGCGACCATCCTCCCGCCGCTGCTGGCCGGCGGCGCGTCGAGCGTGGCGGTGACCGAGGCGGCGGCCGGCCCGCTGCGCGAGGCGGGCCTGGAGGTGCGGACGGTGCCCGACGACCGCGCCGCGGAGCAGGCCGTACGCGACGGCGACGTGGACGCCGCCGTCGTCTCCGGGCCGGCGGTGCTGGCCATGGACGAGGCCCCCGACGACGTGGTGGCGGCGCTGAGCACGCAGCCGCCGGTCCGGCTGCTGGACCCGGACGCGGTGGATCCGGTGGTGGCCTTCCTGGTGCCGTTCGCCTTCGCGTTCGTCTTCTTCATCACCTCGCAGACCTTCGGCCTCCAGATCTCGCAGTCGGTGGTGGAGGAGAAGCAGACCCGGATCGTGGAGATCCTGGTCGCCGCCGTGCCGGTCCGGGCCCTGCTGGCCGGCAAGCTGGTGGCCGGCACGGTGCTGGCGCTCGGGCAGATCGGGCTGATCGCCCTGGTCACGGTGGCCGGCGTGCAGTTGGGCGGCAGCGGCGGGCTGCTGTCGCTGCTGGCTCCGGCGATCGGCTGGTTCGTGCCGTTCTTCCTGCTCGGCTTCCTGCTGGTGGCGGCGATGTGGGCGGCGGCCGGGGCGCTGGTCAACCGCCAGGAGGACATCGCCGGCGTGTCGACGCCGGTGCAGTTCGCGGTCATGTTGCCGTTCTTCGCGGTGATCTTCCTGAACGACAACGCGACCGCCATGCGGGTGCTGTCCTACCTGCCGTTCTCCGCGCCGACGGCGATGCCGCTGCGGCTGTTCACCGGGGACGCGGCCGGCTGGGAGCCGCTGGTGTCGCTGGCCCTGCTGCTGGTCGCCGCCGCCGCGTTCGTCGCGGCCGGTGCCCGGGTGTACGAGGGTTCGCTGCTGCGCACCAACGGCCGCACGTCGGTGCGCGCCGCGTGGCGGACGCGGGAGACCGTGGGCTGAGCGGCCGTGTCGCGGGGCGCCGCCGACGCGTGTCGCGCCCGACGCGGCCGACGTGGTGGTCTGCCGGTCGCCCCGGTGGCGGAGAAGGCCGGCGGAACGGCCCGGCACGCTCACCGCGTGCCGGGCCGCCGCGCCCGGCCGGTCCCCGCCCCGCAGGGATCGGGCGGGGACGGGCCGACGACGTGCGCCGCCGCCCGCGCGCCGACTGACGGAACGGCCAGGGGTGCCAGGCGGTGGCGCGTGGTCGGGGTCAGTCGGCGGCGTTGCGGAAGACCGGGTAGTAGCCGCCGGACTGGCCGGCCGCGGTCGGGTGGTAGGAGACGCCGAGGTTGACGTAGTTGAGGGCGTGCAGCCACTTCTCGCCGTAGCTGCACAGCTGGTGCCCGACGAACGCCGAACGCACGTCGGCGAAGGTGAAGCCGGCCGAGGTGGCCGCGCTGCGGGTGATGTCGTCCACCAGGTTGATGCCCTCGTTGATCTTGGCGCGCGAGGTGGCGCTCAGCCCGACGCAGACGGTGCCGAGCTGGTAGAAGACCGGGTATCCGACGACCACCACCCGGGCGTTCGGTGCCCGCGTCTTGATTCCGTTGTAGACGTTGCGCAGCAGGCCGGGGAGCTGCGCGCGGGCCTTGTCCTCGGCGGCCTGCACCGCGGCGACGCACTCGGTGGTGCCCTTGAGCACGCAGGTGGTCATGATGTTGGCGAAGCCGACGTCGTTGCCGCCGACCGTGACGCTGACCAGGCTCGTGGTAGAGCTGAGCGCGGAGAGCTGGGTGTTGATGACGCTGGTCGTGGTGGCGCCGGAGCAGGCTACCGAGCGGTACGAGGCGGGCTTGACGTTGGCGGCGTACAACGCGGGGTAGGCGTTGGTGCTGCGCTGGCAGGAGCCGCTCTCGCTGGTGTAGCTGCCGGCGCCCACGCCCGAGGCGTAGGAGTCGCCGAGGGCGACGTATCGGTCGGTCGGGGCTGCCTGGGCGGGGCCGGCCAGGGCGAAACTGGCGCCGAGAGCCGTGGCCAGGCTCAGGGCGAGGGTCACGAAGCGGGTTCTCCGCACGTCGCACTCCGGGGGTGAGAGGGATCGAGTGCGAGATTGATATCACTAAATATTTCCCGGCGAAAGATCCTTGCGATGATCTTAGGGGTACCGGCAACGGTTTCCGAGGTCGGGCACCCACGCGGGCGCGTCCGCCCAGCCCCGGCATCCGGGTCGGGAGGGCCCCGGGCGGGGTCGCGTCCCCTGCGGCACCGGCGCGCGGGGACCGTGGACGGTCGCGGACCCGCGGGGCCGGTGGGGATCGTGGACGGTCGCCGACCCGGCGGGGCGCGCACCCCCGGACCGCGATAGCGTCTGCGCGGCCCCGACCGACGGGCGGCTCGGCGCGGGGCACGACCCGGAGGGGGCGGCATGGCGGAGATCGGCGGCGCCACCCGGGTGTACGCGCTGCTCGGCGACCCGATCGCGCAGGTGCGCGCCCCCGGCCTGCTCAACCCGGTGCTGGCCCGGCGCGGCACCGACGCGGTGCTCGTCCCGGTCCACGTCGCACCGGCCGACCTCACCCGGGTCGTACGCGGCCTGCAACGCGTGGCCAACCTGCACGGGATGCTGGTCACCGTGCCGCACAAGGCCACCGCGCTGGCCCTCGCGGACCGGGCCAGCCACCGCGCCCGCCTGGCCGGCAGCGCCAACGCCATGCGGCGCGAGCCCGACGGGACCTGGACCGCGGACACCTTCGACGGCGACGGGTTCGTGCGGGGGCTGGCGGGCGCCGGTCACCACCCCGGGGGCCGCCGGGTGTGCGTGGTGGGCGCGGGCGGGGCGGGCAGCGCGATCGCCGTCTCCCTGCTCGACGCCGGCGTGGCCGAACTACGACTGGCCGACACCGACCCGGGCCGGTTGGAGACGCTGCGGCGGCGGCTGTGCGCCGCGTACCCGGGCCGGGTCACCGCCGCGGCGCGACCGCGACTGGCCGACGCCGACCTCGCGGTCAACGCGACGCCTCTCGGGCTGCGCCCCGACGACCCGCTGCCGTTCCCGGTCGCCGACCTGCCGGCGGACGCCGTGGTCGCCGACATCATCATGACCCCGGCGGAGACGGCGTTGCTGGCCGAGGCCCGCCGGCGCGGCCTGCGGGCGCATCCCGGCGAGCCGATGCTCGCCCACCAGATCGACTCCTACCTCGAATTCTTCGGGCTCTGACGGGAGCCACCGCGGCAGCGCGGCGAGGCGCGTGTCCGCACGGCGGTGCGTCACTCCTGCGATCGCCAGGCGTTGCCGTCGGTGCGCGGCCGGCCGGTCGGCATCGCGCGACCACCTCCGCCGGGCGGCCGCCACTTCGTCCCGTGGGGTGACGAACGGACAGCGGGCCGTCGCCGCAACCGCGCCCGTCGCCGCGACGACTGGCAGGATGACCGGTGTGGACCTCGACTCCGGCGCCGGGCTGCTGCACCGGCTGACGTCGTACGTGCCGAACCGCGAGTGGGACGTGCCCGTGGACGACCCGCGGATCCGCCGCGACCTCGTCCCGAACGACCCCGCGACGCTGCCCCCGCAGATCAAGGGCTACCCGGACGGCCTGCCCGTGCTCGCCCTGCCGCGCGACCTGCCCGCTGCGGGGGTTCCCGCCACCGCCGTGCTCGCGGGCGTCGCGGGCGCGGCACAGCCCCTCGACGCGGCGCAGCTCGGCCGGGTGCTCTTCCTCGGCGCGGGCGTCGTCCGCACCGCCGAGCGCCACGGGCGGCCTTTCCTCTACCGCGCCGCCGGGTCGGCCGGGGCGCGGTTCCCGCTGGAGGTCTACGCGAGCACCCGCGGCGTCGCGGGCGTCCCGGACGGGGTGCACTGGTACGACCCGGCGCGGCACGCGCTCGTCCGGGTCGCCCCCGCCGCTGCCGGAGCGGCGACGACGCTCGTGGTCACGGGCGTGCCGTGGCGGACGGGCTGGCGGTACGCCGAGCGCGGCTGGCGGCACCTCTACTGGGACGCCGGGACGCTGCTGTCCCAGCTGGCGGCGGCGGCCGCGAGCGCCGGCCTCGCGCCCCGGCTGCGCACGTTGTTCCCGGACGCCGCGGTGCGCGACCTCGTCGGCGCGGACGGGGTGCACGAATACCCGCTCGCCCTGCTCTCCCTCGGCGACGGCGAGCCGGCGATCGGTCCCACCGGGCCGGCGACCCCGGGCGAGCTGCCGCCGGTCGAGCTGCCACTGTGCACCGCCGCGCAGCGCGCGGGCGAGCGGGACACGCTCGGCGAGCCCTGGCCGGAGGCGCCGGCGCTGGCGGAGTTCCCGCCGTCCGACCCGCTCGACGAGGTGGTGCGCCGTCGCGGTTCGCAGCGCCGCATGGACCGGTCCCGGACGCTGCCGCGCGCCCTGCTGGAGTGGCCCCTGGCCGCCGCCCTGCGCGGGGTGCGGGTGCCGCACTGGGTGGCCGTCCACGGCGTCGACGACGTGGCGCCCGGTCTCTACCGGTGGCCCGACCTGTCGGGCCCGCTGCGGGCGGCGGACCTGCGCGGCGAGCTGCTGCGGGTCTGCCTGGACCAGTCCCTCGCCGGCGACGCGGCGTACGTGGTCGTCGCGGCCGCGCCGCTGTCGACGCTCGACGACCGTGGCTACCGCGACGCCCAGCTCGCCGCCGGGCTGGTCGAGGGCCGGCTGCACCTGGCGGCGTACGCCCTGGGCGCCGGGGCCTCCGGGATGACCTTCCTCGACTCCGAGGTCCCGGGCCTGCTCGGCGAGCCGGACGACCTCGCGGCGCTGCTCTTCACCTGCGTGGGCGTCCCGGAGTACGCGTCGCGTGCCGGCGGCCGGCCGGGCAGCCCGGTGGCGGTCCGCCCGGTCGTGCCCCGCCTCGGTGGGTCCTGACGGGACGCGGGCACCGGCCGGGTCAGCGGGCCGGGGGGACGGTGTCCCAGCCGGCGGGCAGGCCCGGCACCGGCCAGGCCGGATCCGGCCGCCAGGACGCCCACGACTCGTCCCACCAACGCTCCCCCGCGTCGAGCAGGGCCGCGATCCGGTCGCCCTCGGCGCGGATCGCGTCGGCCATCCCCGGATAACGCCCCTCTTCGAGGCGCTGGGCGAGCATCTCCACGTCCTTCCAGACGTAGCGGTCCGCGCCGGCCGGCCACCACAGGTCCAGCTCGTGGTCCAGCGTGTCCACCCCGATCGGGGTACGCCGGAACGGCTCCTGGAGGTTGAAGTACCACCCGGCGAAGGCGCGCTCCGGGCCGGTCCAGAAGACGTCGACGGAGTGCGCCTCGCCCGGGCGGTGCAGCATCAGCTTGCCGTGCCCGGTCCACGCCCGGTGCCCGGCGACCTGCCACGGGTGCCGGCCGCACGGAAACCGCCCGGCCTCCGGGAAGCCGAACTCCGCGCCCGGCGGCAGGTAGAGCACCAGCAGGTCGGGCGAGTCCTCGACGCAGACGGTCGGGCAGCCGAACCACACCTCGCCGTGCAGGACCTCGCGCCGGACGATTACGTCGCCGGGGCTGAAGCGGCGCCCCTCCCCGACCCGTCCACCGTCCTGCTCCACCCGACCCGGACGATCCACTCCGCCAACCTATCGGCCGCCGGCGTCGCCGCCCGGGATTGCGGCGCCCGTGTGTCCGCACGTTCGGCTCGGCCGCCCTCGCCACGTCTGCGCCGGCGGCCCGGGACGTCAGTGGGAGGCCGCCGTACGCGCCGCGGGCCGGCGCCCCGCGACGGCGGGTCCGGGGGCGGCGAAGGGGTTCGGCGACGCCTCCGTCCACCGCTGGAGGACGGCGGTGCCGGTCTGTCGCCGCTGACCGTCCACCGTGGTCGTCCCGCTGGTGACCACGTAGAACCGCCCGTCGCCGAGCGCCTCCAGACCGAAGCTGCCCGGCCCCTCCCAGCCGCGGATCCCGGTGTCCTGATGGGTCAGCCCGGCCGGGGCCAACGGGACGATCCGCCCGGTCGCGCCGTCCGGCTGGCCGGTGAGCACACCGGTCTGCGGCGTGACCGTGCCGTCGATCGCGTAGAGCGTCCAGTTCGGGAACTCCGGCTTGCTGCCCCGGTAGACCGCCATCAGCCACCGGCGGGTGTGCCGGTCGTACTCCAGGTTCTGCACGCCGAAGGTGGTGTTGCCGGTCCGGACGAAGACCTTGGCGTACGGCTGCCCGGGGCCGCTGCGGTGCGGCGCGGTCTGGTTGAGCGGGCGGGCGAGGAGGCTCCACCGCCGCACGTCGTAGGCGAGCAGCACCTGGTGGTCGTTGTCGGTACGCGTGGTGTTCGGGTAGATGCCGTAGGCGACCATCAGCACGTTGCGCCCGCCGGAGCTGCCCAGCGCCGGCCCGAACGAGATCCCGTCGATGCCGCTGGCGCCGTACCGGTGGTCGGCGGTCTGCGCGGTGTCGCCGTCGAAGACGCCGTCGCCGTCCAGGTCCGCCGTGAAGTCCTCGACGACCTCGTTCAGGTAGACGGTGGTCATCACCCCGTCCTTCTCGGCATCCATCCCGGTCCGGGTGATCCGGGTGACGTCGAAGATGGCGATGTAGAAGGCCCGCTCCGCCTTGTACTCCAGCGAGCCGTAGACGCGCCCGTCCTCCGGGTTGAGGTCCAGGTCGCCGAGATGGCCGGTCAGGCCGGTCACCGTGCCGATCACCTTGCCGTCGAGGTCCGTCTTGACCAGGAGGTTCGTGAAGGACCAGTAGACGTGGCCACGGCTCCAGTCGACCGCCACTCCCTGCACGTGGCCGGAGGGCCACGCGCCGCCGTACACCGTTTCCGGCATGTTCGGTGGCGCCACTGCCGGACGCGACGTCCCGAAGGCCGGGCCCCGGCCCGGGGTGGCCATCGCGCCCGCCGTCGCGGCGGGCGAAACGACCGCGCCGGCCAGGACGGGAATAGCCAGGGCGACAGCCGCGGCGGTGAGGGTCCTGCGCATGTCTCTCCGTTGCTCAAGAAGATCAAACAGCGGAGGATCCTATGTGAACTTACCGAACGGCGGGAGTCCGGGCGATCAACCATAAAACACGCGGGACCGAACGAGAGTCCGGAAGGCAGGTCCGGACGGACGAACACCCCGACGTCAGCGCGGTGGCCACGCGCGGGACAGCGGACCCCGGCCGCGTGCCGGACCTCGCCAGGTCGCTACCCGGCGAGGTCGGCGGCGGCACCAGGCGTCAGCCGACGGCCTCCATCACTTCGTCGCTGACGTCGAAGTTCGCGTAGACGTTCTGCACGTCGTCGCAGTCCTCCAGGACGTCGATCAGCTTGAAGACCTTGCGCGCGCCCTCCTCGTCGAGGGGGACGTTGACGCTCGGGATCAGCGACGACTCGGCCGACTCGTACTCGATGCCGGCGTCCTGCAGCGCGGTGCGCACCGCAATCAGGTCGGTCGGCTCGGAGACCACCTCGAACGCCTCACCGAGGTCGTTGACCTCCTCGGCGCCGGCGTCGAGGACCGCCATCATCACGTCGTCCTCGGTGGTCCCGGCCTTGGGGACGATCACCACGCCCTTGCGGGAGAACATGTACGACACCGAGCCGGCGTCGGCGAACGACCCGCCGTTGCGGGTCAGCGCCGTGCGCACCTCGGTCGCCGCGCGGTTGCGGTTGTCGGTCAGGCACTCGATGAGCAGCGCGACGCCGTTCGGGCCGTAGCCCTCATACATGATCGTCTGGTAGTCGGCGCCGCCGGCCTCCAGGCCCGAGCCGCGCTTGACCGCGCGGTCGATGTTGTCGTTGGGGACCGAGTTCTTCTTGGCCTTCTGGATGGCGTCGTAGAGGGTCGGGTTTCCGGCGGGGTCACCGCCGCCGGTCCGGGCCGCGACCTCGACGTTCTTGATCAGCTTGGCGAACATCTTGCCGCGCTTGGCGTCGATGACCGCCTTCTTGTGCTTGGTCGTCGCCCACTTTGAGTGGCCGGACATCTGTTACCTCCGTTGCTACCCGCCGTCTGCTTCGACCGCACCGCGCACGCCCCGCTCCCGCCGGCGCACGCGGTGGTGCCGGTCAGCCCTGGTGGAAGCCGTGACGGGCAGATGGCCCTGCCGAATCTCGGCAATCCTACCGACGTCCGGTCCGCGACTGTCACGCGCGGCGCGTCGCCGCCCCGCGCCGCCCGCCCGGACCAGGGGCAGACGGGCACCCGCGGTCGGTGGCCGGCTGCGCAGACGGGCCCTCCGGTCGGAGAACCCGTCGCCGCCGCTCAGCGGGACGCCCGGACCATCGCCACGAAGTACGCGTGCACCCGCGTGTCGCCCGTCAGCTCGGGGTGGAACGAGGTGGCCAGCAGGTTGCCCTGCCGGACCGCCACGATCCGCCCGGCGGTCGGGCCCTCGGTCACCGTGCCGAGCACCTCGACCCCGGCGCCGACCCGCTCCACCCACGGCGCCCGGATGAACACCGCGTGAAACGCACCGCCCTCGACGCCGGTGAGCCCCACCGGCGCCTCGAACGAGTCGACCTGCCGGCCGAACGCGTTGCGCCGCACGGTCATCTCGATGCCGGCGAAGCCGCGCTGGTCGGGCCGGCCGTCGAGGACCTCGGCGGCCAGCATGATCATGCCGGCGCAGGAGCCGTAGACCGGCATCCCGCCGGCGATCCGCTTGTCGATCGGCTCGCGCATCTCGAAGATGTCGGCGAGCTTGCTGATCGTGGTGGACTCGCCGCCGGGAACGACCAACCCGTCGACCGCGTCCAGTTCCTGCGGACGGCGCACCGGGCGGGCGTCCGCGCCCGCCGCGGCGAGGGCGGCGACGTGCTCGCGCACGTCGCCCTGGAGGGCGAGCACGCCGATCACGGGTGCGTCGCTCATCTGCCGCTCCTCTCCTGGTGGGGAAGGGCCCGTCCGCCGCCTCCGGCGTCCGGAACGGGCCCTTCCCCGCACGTCACCAGCCGCGCTCGGCCAGGCGGTGCGGCTGCGGGATGTCGTCGACGTTGATGCCGACCATCGCCTCGCCCAGGCCCCGGGAGACCTTGGCCAGCACGTCCGGGTCGTCGTGGAAGGTGGTGGCCTTGACGATGGCCGCGGCCCGCTGCGCCGGATTGCCGGACTTGAAGATGCCGGAGCCGACGAAGACGCCCTCGGCGCCGAGCTGCATCATCATGGCGGCGTCGGCCGG
This sequence comes from Micromonospora sp. NPDC047670, assembly GCF_043204915.1. Taxonomy (NCBI): domain Bacteria; kingdom Bacillati; phylum Actinomycetota; class Actinomycetes; order Micromonosporales; family Micromonosporaceae; genus Micromonospora; species Micromonospora sp. NPDC047670. The sequence goes on along the minus strand of NZ_JBIDDA010000010.1, from coordinate 36,681 downwards.
GGTGGCGATACCACCGGCGGTGAACAGCACCACCGGCAGCCTGCCGCTCTCGGCGACCTCCTTGACCAGCTCGTACGGCGCCTGGAGCTCCTTGGCGGCCACGTACAGCTCGTCCTCGGGCAGCGAGCCCAACCGGCGGATCTCCTGGCGGATCCGGCGCATGTGGGTGGTGGCGTTGGAGACGTCACCGGTGCCGGCCTCACCCTTGGAGCGGATCATGGCCGCGCCCTCGGTGATCCGGCGCAGGGCCTCGCCGAGGTTGGTCGCCCCGCACACGAAGGGGACGGTGAAGGCCCACTTGTCGATGTGGTTGGCGTAGTCGGCCGGGGTCAGCACCTCGGACTCGTCGACGTAGTCGACGCCGAGCGACTGGAGGATCTGGGCCTCCACGAAGTGACCGATCCGGGCCTTGGCCATCACCGGGATGGAGACGGCGTTGATGATGCCGTCGATCATGTCGGGGTCGCTCATCCGGGACACCCCGCCCTGGGCGCGGATGTCGGCGGGCACCCGCTCGAGCGCCATCACCGCGACGGCGCCGGCGTCCTCGGCGATCTTGGCCTGCTCGGCGTTGACCACGTCCATGATCACGCCGCCCTTGAGCATCTCGGCCATGCCGCGCTTCACGCGGGCGGTGCCGGTGACGGGGCTGGCGGTGGCGTTCTGGGCAGTGGTTTCGGGCACGGGCTATCGCTCCTCAACGTGCTCGGGGGGTGGCTGCGGAAATGCTACGACGGCCCCCAACGCCCGACCGACAGCCAATCAGACCCACGGTGGCCTGCCCTGTGGCAGCCATCACCACCCCGCCGCCGCGGGGCGCACCGGCCGCGCGCCACGTCCCGATCGGGCGCTCCGTCCGGTTCCGTGCCGTCAGCCGGCGGGGACGTCGGCCGGGACGGTGAGGGTGGGGTCGTCGATGTCGAAGTAGCGCGGCCACGGCCGGCGGCGTCCCATCCGCAACAGCCGCACCAGCGGACGCCCACGCGCCGCGCGGGCGTCGCGGACCAGGTCGGTGTGCACCTGGCGGGCCAGGGCGAGCCGCCGGCTGGCGGCGATCACGGCCTCGCAGTCCGGGTCGGCCGGGTCCAGCTCCACGGCACGCAACTGGCGGGTGAGGTCGTTCTCGGCGGCCTCCCGCTCGTCCGGCCCGGCGTCCAGCGCGATGCGCGCCGCCGCGTACAGCTCGACGCCGTAGCGCCGCTCGGCCAGGACCGCGGCGGCCGCCGCCCGACGCAGCAGGTGGGCGTCCAGCGCCCGGGCGGCCAGCTCCGCCCGGGCGTGCAGCCGGTCGACCCGGCCGGCGGTCCAGACGAGGTACGCCGCGACCAGCCCGACGACCAGGGCCGCGACCACCACCCACCACATGCCCGACATCGTCAGTCCAGCCCCACCCATTCGGTGTCCATGACCCGCCCGTCGGTGGCCTCGATGGCCGCCGCGTACACCTCGAGGACCCGGCGGGCGACCACCGGCCAGTCGAAGGTCGCCACCACCTGGTCGCCGCAGGCGGTCAGCGCGGCCCGGCCGGCGGGGTCGTCGAGCAGGTCGGCCAGGGCGGTACGCAGCGCGGCCGGGTCCCCGGTCGGGAAGAGCCGGCCGGCCCGGCCCCCGTCGAGCACGCGGCGGAACGCGTCGAGGTCGCTGGCCACGACGGTGGTGCCCGCCGCGAGCGCCTCGGTGAGGATCATGCCGAAGGACTCGCCGCCGGTGTTCGGCGCGACGTACAGGTGCACGCTGCGCAGCATCCGCGCCTTGTCCTCCTCGCTGACCAGCCCGAGGAAGGTCACCTGGTCGCGCAGCTCGACCGGGAACCGGCCGTACAGGTCGTCCGGGTCACCCGGGCCGGCCACCAGCAGCCGTAGGCCGGGACGCTGCCGGGCCAGCTCGACGAAGGCGTCGCGCAGGATGGGGAAGCCCTTGCGGGCCTCGGTGAAGCGACCCAGGAAGCCGATCGCCCCGCCCCGCCCGGGCAGGCACTCCCCCGGCCAGCCGGGCAGCGGCGCCGCGTGGCTGAACTTCGCGACGGCCACCCCGTTGGGGATCTCCACCGCGCCGCCGTCCATGTGCTCGACCTGCACCTTGCGCGCCAGCGCGCTGACCGCGATCCGGGCGGTGATCCGCTCCAGCACGATCTGGAGCACGCCCTGCGCGGCGGCCAGCGCCCGCGACCGGGTCATCGCCGTGTGGAAGGTGGCCACCACCGGGCCCCGGGCGGAGAGCACCGCCAGCAGCGACAGGCTCAGGGTCAGCGGCTCGTGCACGTGCAGCACGTCGAACTCGCCCCGGATGATCCACCGCCGCACCCGGGCGGTGGAGACCGGGCCGAAGGCGATCCGGGCCACCGAGCCGTTGTACGGCAGCGGCACCGCCCGTCCCGCCGGCACCACGTACGGCGGCAGCGGGGAGTCCTCGTCGGCCGGGGCGAGCACGCTCACCTCGTGCCCGAGGCCGATCAGCGCCTCGGCGAGGTCCATGACGTGGTTCTGCACGCCGCCGGGCACGTCGAAGGAGTACGGGCACACGATGCCGATGCGCACGCCGCAACGCCTCCCTTACGCCTCGTCGGCGGCCGGGGAGGGCACGGTGGCGCCGTCACCCGTGCCGCGCTGGTCCAGCCACATCCGCTGCAACATGTGCCAGTCTTCCGGATGCCGGGCGATGCCCGCCGCCAGACCGTCGGCGACCCGCTGGGTCAACGACCGGACCCGCCGGTCGAGCGGGCCCTCCTCGGGGCCGGGCAGCGGCAGCGGGCCCTCGATCGAGGCGCGGGCCCTGTCCGCCTCGTACCACATCGAGGCGACGTAGAGGGGCGCCCCGGTGCGCAGCGCGAGCAGGGCGGGCCCGGGCGGCATCCGGGTCCGGCCGCCGAAGAAGTCGACCTCCACCCCCCGGGCCGAGAGGTCCCGGTCGGCCAGCAGGGGCACCACCGTGCCGGCCCGGACCCGGTCGACCAGCACGTCGAACGCGGGCCGGTCGCCGCCGTGGGTGGGCAGGATCTCCATGCCCAGGCTCCGCCGGAAGGCCAGGAACCGCTGGTAGACGCCCTCGGGCTTGAGCCGCTCGGCAACTGTGGTGATCGGCCAGCCGGTCGCCGCGACCCAGGCGCCGGCGGCGTCCCAGTTGCCGGCGTGCGGCAGCGCCACCACCGCGCCCCGGCCGGCGGCCACGTCGGCCGCGAGCAGCTCCTCGCCGTCGAGCCGGAAGCCGGCCAGGATCTCCGCCCGGCTGAGCGAGGGCAGCCGGAACGCCTCCATCCAGTACCGGGCGTACGAGCGCAGGCCGCGGCGGACCAGCTCGTCGAGTTCGGCCTCCGGCAGGTCGGGGCCGACCACCCGGCGCAGGTTCGCGCGCAGTCGGGCCGTACCCCCGCCGCCGCGGCGGTGGGCGCGGTCGGCGCCCGCGCGGAACGCCGCGGCCACGACGGGCCGGGGCAACGCGCGGATCACGCGCCACCCGGCGACGTAGCCGAGTTCGGTGAGGTTCACCGGCGCCGGCCCTCCGGCCGCGGCCGACCGGCGCGTGTCGCGCTCACCCCTGTCCACCCGGGGTGTGCACCCGCTGGGCCTGGCGGTACACGTGCGCCATCCGCTGGCCGACGGTGAAGATCGACACGGCGGCGAGCAGCCAGAGCGCGATCTCCAGCGCGGGCCGGACGCCGGCGCCGGTGAGCAGCCCGCCGACGCCGACGATGAGCAGCCGCTCGGTGCGCTCGGCGATGCCCACGTTGCAGGTCATGCCGAGCCCCTCCGCGCGGGCCTTGACGTAGGAGACCAGTCCGCCGGCGGCCAGGCAGAGCAGCGCGGCGGCGACACCCGAGCGGTCGTGCTCGGTGGCGAGCCAGTACGCCACCGCGCCGAAGACCGCGCTGTCGGCGATCCGGTCCATGCTCGAATCGAGGAACGCGCCGAACCGGGTGGAGCCGCCGCTCATCCGGGCCATCGTCCCGTCGAGCAGGTCGGTGAGCGCGAACACGGTCACGATCAGGGCCCCGGCGACCAGATGACCGCGGGCACCGAAGCCGAGCGCACCGACGAGCACCCCGAGGGTGCCCGCCACGGTGACCGCGTTGGGGGTTACGCCCGCTCGGAGCAGGCCGCGTGCGACCGGCTCGACGACGCGGGTCATCCCCGCGCGGGCCGTCACTTGGAAGATCTTCGCCATGGCGGTCCCACGATAACGGTCCGCCCGCCACCGCCGGTACGGCCGGTCAGGCGACGCGCGCAGGGCGGAGTCTTGTGCCGGCCCCGCAACGGGTGTGTGATCGAGCCGGGAGGGTGAGCCAGCTCACCCACCCGCCCGTTGATTACCCGCAACCCAGCGAAGCACCGGAGGATATCGCCGCGGAACCCGCTCGGGCCGCTTCCCCGTCGCGCGCGGCGGTCGCCACCAACCACCGGCTGAGGGAGGTGCGCCCCATGGCGCAGAAAAGTCAGGAGAAGGGGGTCGCCGGCGGCGCGCCGGTGGTGACCGAGCCCGGCAGGATCCGCAACGTGGTGCTCGTCGGGCACTCCGGAGCGGGCAAGACGACCCTGGTCGAGGCGCTGCTCGCGGCGACCGGCACGATCGGCCGGGCCGGCACCGTCACCGACGGCACCACCGTCTGCGACCACGACCCGGCAGCCGTACGCCAGCAGCGCTCGGTGAGCCTGGCCTGCGCGCCGCTGCTGCACGACGGGATCAAGGTCAACCTGCTCGACACGCCCGGCTACGCCGACTTCGTGGGCGAGTTGCGGGCGGGGCTGCGGGCGGCCGACGCGGCGCTGTTCGTGGTCTCCGCCGTCGACGGGATGGACGCCGCCACCGCCGCCCTGTGGGAGGAGTGCGCGGCGGTCGACATGCCCCGGGCCGTCGCCGTCTCCCGGCTGGACCACCCGCGCGCCGACTTCGACGAGGCCGTGGCGCTGTGCCAGCGGGTCTTCGGCGACAACGTGCTCCCGCTCTATCTGCCGATGCTCGGCGACGACGGGGTCTCCACCGTCGGCCTGCTCGGCCTGATCACCCGCCGGGTCTTCGACTACACCGCCGGCCTGCCCGCCGACGTGCGCGAGCCGGACCCGGAGCACCTGCCCGCCATCGTCGAGTCCCGCAACGAGCTGATCGAGGGCATCATCGCCGAGAGCGAGGACGAGTCCCTGATGGACCGCTACCTCGCCGGCGAGGAGATCGGCACCGACGTGCTCGTCGACGACCTGGAGAAGGCGGTCGCCCGCGGCCACTTCTACCCGGTGGTGCCGGTCTGCGCCGAGACCGGCGTCGGGCTGGACGCGCTGCTGGAGGTGCTCACCGCCGGCTTCCCGTCGCCGCTGGAGCACGAGCTGCCGGCGGTCGCCGGGGTGGACGGCTCCCCCCGCCCGCCCCTGGACTGCGACCCGGACGGCCCGCTGGTCGCCGAGGTGGTCAAGACGACCGTCGACCGGCACGTCGGGCGCGTCTCGCTGGTCCGGGTCTTCTCCGGCACCCTGCGCCCCGAGCAGACCGTGCACGTCTCCGGGCACGGCATGGCCGAGCGCGGCCACCCCGACCACGACGCCGACGAGCGGGTGGGGCACATCTACTCCCCGCTGGGCGCGAGCCTGCGCGAGGTGGGCGCCTGCGTGGCCGGCGACATCTGCGCGCTCACCAAGTCGGGCAGCGCGGAGACCGGCGACACCATCTCGGCCAAGGACGACCCGCTGCTGGTCGCCCCCTGGGAGATGCCCGAGCCGCTGCTGCCGGTCGCCGTGGTGGCCCGCAGTCGCGCCGACGAGGACGCCCTCGCCCGCAACCTGGCACGCCTCGTCGCTGGCGACCCGACCATGCGGTTGGAGCGCAACCCGGAGACCCACCAGCTGGTGCTCTGGTGCATGGGCGAGGCGCACGCCGACGTGGTGTTGGAGCGGCTGCGCGCGGGCGGGGTGGAACTGGACACCGAACCGGTCCGGGTCGCGCTGCGCGAGACGCTGACCGTCGCGGCCAAGGGGCACGGCCGGCACGTGAAGCAGTCCGGCGGCCACGGCCAGTACGCGGTCTGCGACATCGAGGTCGAGCCCCTGCCGCCCGGCGGCGGTTTCGAGTTCGTCGACCGGGTGGTCGGCGGGGCGGTGCCGCACAACTACATCCCCTCGGTGGAGAAGGGCGTCCGCGCCCAGATGGAGCGCGGCCTGGTCGCCGGTCACCCGGTGGTGGACCTGCGGGTGACGCTCTTCGACGGCAAGGCGCACAGCGTCGACTCCTCCGACGCGGCCTTCCAGACCGCCGGCGCGCTGGCGCTGCGCGACGCCGCGGAGAAGGGCCAGCCGGCGCTGCTGGAGCCCGTGGACGAGGTGGTGATCCGGGTGCCCGACTCGGCCGTCGGCGCGGTGATGGGCGACCTGTCCGGGCGGCGCGGCCGGGTGCTCGGTACCGAGCCGGACACCGACGCCGAGGGGCGCACCCTGGTCCGCGCCGAGGTGCCCGCCACGGAACTGCTCCGCTACGCGGTCGAGCTGCGCTCCATGACGTCGGGCACGGGCACGTTCCGCCGCCGCTTCGTCCGCTACGACCCCATGCCCGCCCACCTGGCCGAGCAGATCCGCAAGGAACACACTCCCCACCCCTGACCCGCGCCTCCACGCGAGGCCGCGCCCGTTCCCGGCGGTGCGGTCGCGGACCGGGTCGGGGCCGCGCCCCCGCCCGGTGTCCGGCCCCTCGACCGTAGGAGCTGGCGGACGCCGGGCGGCGGGGTCACGGGTGGATGGCCGGGAGTGTGGGGCTGGGCCAGTAGGGGCGGTCGGCCGACCGCAGCGCCGCCGCGCGGAGGGCGGCGAGCTGGCGTTCCACCTCGGCGAACTGGTCCGGCGGCAGCGGACCCCAGCGCAGGGCGGCGGCGTTCTCCTCGACCTGGGCGACGGTGCGGCAGCCGGGGATCGGGACGGTACGGCCGCTGCGCGTCCAGATCCAGCCCAACGCGCCCTGGGCCAGGGTGCGCCCGTCCGCGGTCAGCGCCGCGCGCACGGCGGCGACCCGGCGCAGCCACTCCGGGGCCGGCCGCCCGCCGCGGAACCACTCCAGCCAGCCCGGCGCGGCCCCGCGCAGGTCGTCGCGGGGCAACGTGGAGGAGGCCGTGTACTTGCCGGTGAGCAGGCCCATCCCGAGCGGGCCCCGGACGACGCTGGCCAGGTCGTGCTTGTCGCAGACGGCGAGCATCTCGGGGGCGTCCCGGAGCACCGACAGGGCGTGCTGCACGGCGGTGGCGTGCGGGGCGCCCTGACCGAACGCGGCGGCCCGGTCGGGGCGGTCGGTGCTCCAGCCGTACGCCCGGACCAGGCCGTCGCCGACCAGCTCTTCGAGCGTGCCGACCAGCGCCTCGGCCCGGGGCACCGGCAGGTCGGCGAGGTGTAGCTGGTAGAGGTCGATCCGGTCGGTGCCCAGCCGGCGCAGCGAGTCCTGCACCGCCCGCCGCAGGTGCGCCGGGGAGGCGTCCTCGCCGGTGGCCTGTCGGGTCGCCTCGTCGAAGGTGTAGCCCCACTTGGTGGCGATCACCGCCTCGTCCCGCCGGCCGGCGAGCGCCCGGCCCAGGATCCGCTCGGAGTGCCCCGCCCCGTACGTGTCGGCGGTGTCGAAGAGGGTGACGCCGAGGTCCAGCGCGCGCCGGACCGCCCGGACCGATTCCTCGTCGTCGACGGCGCCCCAGCCCAGCGGCTGGGTGCCCGCGGACCACGGGCCGCCGATCGCCCAACATCCCATGCCGAGGGCGCTGACCTCGACGCCGCTGCGGCCCAACGTCCGCGTGGTGACTGCCATCGACGCATCGTGCCACCTCCGGCACGCGCGGGGGGCCGAAGCCCGCGCCGCCGGCGGGCGGCGGGTCCGTCGGCCGGTGCCCGGCGGGTCCGTCGGCCGGTGCCGGGCAGCCCACGCCGCACGGATCGCGCCGAGGGCCCGGAGGGCTCGGAGCGCAGAGGCCCGGCGGCCAGGCGGACACCGGCCGGGCGGGCCGGACGGTCAGGCGGGCCAGGCGCGGGCGAGCAGCTCCCGGGTGTCGCCGAGCAGCTGCGGCAGCACCTTGGTGCGGCCGACGACCGGCATGAAGTTGGCGTCCCCGCCCCAGCGGGGCACGACGTGCTGGTGCAGGTGGGCGGCGATGCCCGCCCCGGCCACCCCGCCCTGGTTCATGCCGAGGTTGAACCCGTGGGCGTTGCTGACCTTGCGGATCACCCGCATCGCGGTCTGGGTGAACGACGCCAGCTCGGCGGTCTCCGGCCCGTCGAGGTCGGTGTAGTCGGCGACGTGCCGGTAGGGGCAGACCAGCAGGTGGCCCGGGTTGTAGGGGTAGAGGTTGAGCACGACGAAGACGTGCGCGCCGCGCGCGACGACCAGGCTCTCCGCCGCCGGCAGTCCCGGCGCCAGGCAGAACGGGCAGCCGCTCTCGCGGCCGTCCTTCGGGCGGTCGCCGCCCGAGATGTAGGTCATCCGGTGCGGCGTCCAGAGCCGCTCCAGGCCGTCGGCCATGCCGCTGTCCGTGTGCCGTTCCGCCCCTGTCACACGCCGATCCTACGGACCCGCCCGTCGACCGGCGAGGCCCGCCGCCGGGAACCCGTGGCCGGAGGTTGTTGACGGAATGAACGCCAACACTGAAACTTCCATCCATCGAATTACTTCCATACACCGATGGAGGCCCCCGTGATCCGACGGTTCGGCAGAATTCTCGCGGCGCTCGCGCTGACCGCCGCCACGACCGTGGTCGGCGTCACCCTCACCGCCGGCGCGGCCCACGCCGACGGCTGCTACACCTGGGGACGCACCCTGTCCCAGGGGATGTCCGGCGAGGACGTCCGGCAACTCCAGATCCGGGTCTCCGGCTACCCCGACTACGGCACGGTGCTCGGCCTCGACGGGGTGTTCGGCCCCGCCACCCGGTCCGCCGTCATCCGCTTCCAGCAGGCGTACGGGCTGGGCGCCGACGGTGTCGCCGGCCCGCTGACCTTCAACAAGATCTACGCGCTCCAGGACGACGACTGCACCCCGGTCAACTTCAGCTACGCCGAATGGAACAGGTGCAACAGCGACTGGTCCGGCGGCGCGGTGGCGGCCACCACCGCCCGCTTCAACGCGCGGGTGTCGATGTGGAAGCTCCAGGCCATGCGGCACGCCATGGGCGACCAGTTGCTCCAGATCAGCAGCGGATTCCGCAGCTACGCCTGCAACAACGCGGTCGGCGGGGCCGCCAACAGCCGGCACCTCTACGGCGACGGGGTCGACCTCGTCGGGTCGCACTCGCTGTGCCGGCTCGCCCAGCAGGCCCGTTACCACGGCTTCAGCAACATCCTCGGCCCCGGCTACCCGGGGCACAACGACCACACCCACCTGGGCAACACGCCGAGCCGGTCCTGGTCCGCCCCGACCTGCGGGATCTGACCACACCGGCCGACCGGGCCCCCGCCCCCCCCCGGGCCGGGGGGGGGGGGGGGCCCGCGCCGGGGGGGGGGGGCCCGGGGGGGGGGGGGGGGCCCCCCCCCCCCCCGCCGGGGGCCCCCCCCGGGGGGGGGGCGCCCGGGGGG
>NZ_JBIDDA010000010.1:0-27154 GCF_043204915.1 Micromonospora sp. NPDC047670 | reverse complement strand
GGCCCCCGGGCCCCACCCCCCCCCCCCCCCGGGCCCCCCCCCCCCCCCGGGGCGGGGCCCCCCCCCCCGGGGGGGCCGCCCCCCCCCGGCCCCCCGGGCCCCCCCCCGCGGGGGGGGGGGGGGGGGCCCGGCTCACGCCGGGGCGGAGGGGCCGACGTTGGTGCGCGAGCCGACCACCTCCAGCACGTGGGCCACCGCGTCGGCGATCGGCACCCCGTTGCGCTGCGAGCCGTCCCGGTAACGGAACGAGACCGTGCCGGCGGCCACGTCGTCGTCGCCGGCGATCACCATGAAGGGGATCTTCTGCTGCTGCGCCGTACGGATCTTCTTCTGCATCCGGTCGTCGCCGGTGTCCACCTGCGCGCGGACACCCTTCGCGCGCAGCGCGGCCACGAACTCGTGCAGATGGGCGGTGTGGTCCTCGCGGATCGGGATGCCGACCACCTGCACCGGGGCCAGCCAGGCCGGGAACGCGCCCGCGTAGTGCTCGGTGAGCACGCCGACGAAGCGCTCGATCGAGCCGAACTTGGCGCAGTGGATCATGACCGGCTGCTGCCGGGTGCCGTCGGCCGCCTGGTACTCCAGCCCGAAGCCCTTGGGCTGGTTGAAGTCGTACTGGATGGTCGACATCTGCCAGGTGCGGCCGATCGCGTCCTTCGCCTGCACCGAGATCTTCGGGCCGTAGAAGGCCGCGCCACCCGGGTCGGGCACGAGGTCCAGCCCCGTCTCCCGGGCGCACTGTTCCAGCACCGCGGTCGCCGTCGCCCAGTCCTCCTCGGTGCCGACGAACTTCTCCGGCTTGGACTCGTCGCGGGTCGACAGTTCCAGGTAGAAGTCGTCGATGCCGAAGTCCTTCAGCAGACCGAGCACGAAGTTCAGCAGGTGCTTCACCTCGGCCGGCGCCTGCTCCCTCGTGCAGTAGGAGTGCGAGTCGTCCTGGGTGAAGCCGCGCACCCGGGTCAGCCCGTGGATGACACCGGACTTCTCGTACCGGTACACCGAACCGAACTCGAACAGCCGCATCGGCAGCTCACGGTAGGACCGCCCGCGCGACCGGTAGATCAGGTTGTGCATCGGGCAGTTCATCGCCTTGAGGTAGTAGTCCGCGCCCTCGAACTCGATGGGCGGGAACATCCCGTCGGCGTAGTACGGCAGGTGCCCCGAGGTGTGGAAGAGACCTTCCTTCGAGATGTGCGGGGTCCCGACGTACTGGAAGCCCTCCTCGATGTGGCGGGCCCGGACGTAGTCCTCCATCTCCCGCTTGATCACGCCACCCTTGGGGTGGAAGACCGGCAGGCCGGAGCCGATCTCGTCGGGGAAGCTGAACAGGTCGAGGTCCGCGCCGAGCTTGCGGTGGTCGCGCCGGGCGGCCTCCTCCAACAGCTTCAGGTACGCCTTCAGCTCGTCACGGGTCGGCCAGGCGGTGCCGTACACCCGCTGGAGCTGCGGGTTCTTCTCCGACCCGCGCCAGTACGCGGCGGCCGAGCGCATCAGCTTGAACGCGCCGATCAGCCGGGTGTTCGGCAGGTGCGGGCCCCGGCACAGGTCCGACCAGCAGACCTTGTCCTCGGTCGCGGCGAGGTTGTCGTAGATGGTCAGCTCGCCGCCGCCCACCTCCATCACCTCGGAGGAGTCCAGCCCTTCGCCCTTGACGTCGATCAGCTCCAGCTTGAACGGCTCGGCGGCCAGCTCGGCCTTCGCCTCGTCCAGGCTGCCGAAGCGCCGGCGGCGGAACCGCTGGCCGGACTTGATGATCTCCTGCATCCGCTTCTCGAGCTTGCCGAGGTCGTCCGGCTGGAACGGCTTGTCGACGGCGAAGTCGTAGTAGAAGCCGTTCTCGATGGGCGGGCCGATGCCGAGCTTGGCCTCGGGGAAGATGTCCTGCACGGCCTGGGCCAGCACGTGCGCGCAGGAGTGCCGCAGCACGTCGAGCCCGTCCGGGGAGTCGAGGCTGACCGGCTCGACCTCGGTGTCGACCTCGGGCGCCCAGTCCAGGTCGCGCAGCTGGCCCTGCGGGTCGCGGACCACGACGACCGCCTTCGGGCCGGCCGCGGGCAGCCCGGCCGCGGCCACCGCGTCGGCCGCCGTGGTCCCGGCGGCGACGACGACGGGGTCGGCCACGGCGGGGGTACGGGGTGCGGACACGGTCACTCCTCCAGCAGACGGTACGGATGACGCCGAACGTTCGGCTCCTGCGATGCTATCGGTCGCTCCCGCCGGCACGGTCGGCGACGCCACCGCCCCCGCGGCCCGTGGCACGCGCGCCGCCCCGGGACACGCACCGACCGGCCCGCGTCCCCACCCCGGCGGGATTGAACCTTTTCGTCGCCGCATCCGAACTACCGCATGTGGCCGGAGCCGGCCGCGTGCAGACGGACGGGGGCCGAGCATGGCGACGAACCACGACCTCGAGCGTCGGCGCCGGGCCGGGGCGGTGGCCGTCCTGGTCGCGGCGGGGGTGCTGGCCTGGCCCGCCCCGGCGGACGCGGCCGACGTGACGACCAGCCCGACCGCCGCCCGGCAGGGCGAGTCGGTGAAGCTGGAGTTCGTGGTGCCCGAGGAGCGGCCGGGCGCGCCCGCCGACCGGATCGAGGTCCGGCTGCCGGCCGACGCCCCGGTCGCCGAGGTCTACCCGATGTCGGTGCCGGGCTGGGCGCCCCGGATCACCACCCGCACCCTCGACCAGCCGGTCGCCGGCATCCACTCGTCCCGCGTCGACCTGGTCACCAGCGCGGTGACCTGGACCCGGATGCCCGGGGCCGCCGCCGGCCCGGCCCGCCTCGCCCTATCCATGGGGCCGCTGCCGCAGGCCGACCGGCTCACGTTCGAGGTGGTGCGGACGTACGCCGACGGCACCGTCGTGCGCGGCGCGCCGGTGCTCACCCTGCTGCCGGCGGCCCCCGGCGCGGCGGCCGGGCACGGCGGGCACGGCGCGGCGCCGGGCGGCGCGGCGACGCAGCCGCGGGCGGCCGGCGGGGGCGACGCCGCTCCCGGCCCGGCCGCCACCGCGACCGGCGGCAACGGGGACGGCATGCTGGCCGCCGGCCTGCTCGCCGGCCTCGGCGCGGGCGCGGCGGTCGGCTGGCTGGTCAGCCGCTGGCGTCGCCGCGACCCGGCCGAACCGGTCGACCTCTGCGTGCTCCGCGGGGACCCGGCCCCGACCGGCCCCGGGCGGGCCGCCGCCGCGCTCGGCGAGGACCCGGTCGAGCCGGTCGCCCTTCCGGCGCTCGGGGAGGACCGCGAGGACGGCGGAGGTCAGGCGGACCAGTCCGGCAGGGGCTCGCGGGCGGCCAGCCATTCGGTCGGCACGCCGCCGGGAGTGCCGACCCCGGTGTGGGCGGACACCACCGCGCCGACGATCGCGGCGGTGGTGTCCACGTCGCCGCCCGCCTCGATGCAGGCGCGGATCGCCGCCGGGTAGTCGTCCAGGTGCACGGCGGCCACCCAGCAGGTGAAGGCGACGGTGTCCTGGGCGGTGACGCGGGAGCCGTTGCCGAGCACGTCGACGGCCTCGCGCAGCGACCGGCCGAGCAGGCCGGCGGCGCGGCGTACGCCCCGGTACACCTCGGTGGCCGGGTCCAACGCGGCGGCCACCCCGGCGAGCAGCCGGTCCGGGGCGGGCCGGTGGCCGTCCAGCCGGGCCCGGGCGGCCAGCGACGCGGCCACCGCCACCGCCACCGCACCGGCGACGCCCTCCGGGTGCGCGTGGGTGACCTCGGCCGACGCCCGGGCCTGCGCCACCGCCCGGGCGGTCGAGTCGGCGAACCAGGCGCCCAGCGGACCGACCCGCATCGCCGCGCCGTTGCCGCACGAGCCCTGCCCGTCGAAGGCGGAGGCGGCCGCCACCGGCCACGGCGTGCCCGTGCGGATCAGCCGCAGGATCGTCACGGCGCCCGGCCCGTACCCCCGGTAGGGCTCGCAGCGCTCGGCGAAGGCCACCGCGAGGGCGTCCCGGTCGATGCCGCCCTCCGCGGCGAGAGCGGCGACCACCGAGCAGGCCATCTCGGTGTCGTCGGTCCACTCCCACGGCGGCGGGGGCAGCTTCCCGGCGGCCAGGTCGGCCGGGTGCCGGCCGGGCACGAAGAACTGCGAGCCGAGCGCGTCGCCGACCGACAGGCCGGCGAGGGAGTCCCGGGCGAGCGCGAGCCGGGTGTCGGGAAAGAGCATGAAGGACATCGTTGGACCAGCTTGCCGGGTTTGCAGGTGCGCCGCAACGCGATCAACTTGCCACGCCGAGTACCGTCTTGGCGTGGCCACCGTGCTCCTGGTCGAAGACGATCACGTCGTACGCGGCGCGATGCTGCGATCCCTCACCGACCGGGGGCACGCTGTGCACGCCGTCGGCACCGCCCTGGACGCGCTGCGCCGGGTGGCGGCCGAGACCCCCGACCTGGTGGTGCTCGATCTCGGCCTGCCCGACCTCGACGGCTCGGACGCGCTGCGGATGCTGCGCGGCATCACCGACGTGCCGATCATCATCGCCACCGCCCGCGACGACGAGCAGTCCGTGGTCCGGCTGCTGCGCGCCGGCGCCGACGACTACATGGTCAAGCCGTTCACCGGCGCCCACCTCGACGCCCGGATCACCACGGTGCTGCGCCGCGCCGGGCGGGCCAGCCGGACGGTGCAGCCGGCCGTGCACAGCGTCGGCGGGCTGCGGGTGGACGTCGGCGAGCGCAGCGCCCACCTCGACGGTGAGCCGCTGGCGCTGACCCGCAAGGAATTCGACCTGTTGGCGTATCTCGCCGCACGTCCGGGCCGGGTAGTGTCCCGCCGGGAGCTTCTGGAGGAGGTATGGCGGCAGCCATCGGTCGGCGAGGACCAGACCATCGACGTTCATCTGTACTGGCTGCGCCGCAAAATGGGCGAGTCCGCGGCGAAGCCGCGCTACCTGCGCACCGTGCGGGGGGTCGGCTTCCGGCTGGTGGCGCCCGACTGAGGGTGTCGCTGGCCCTCCTCACGGCCGGCATGAGCGCCCTGGTCGCGCTCGCCTTCCTCGTCCCGCTCGCCACCGGCCTCGGGGACCGGGCCCGCGAGGAGGCGCTCGCGGACGCCGCCCGCCGCAGCGCGCTGGTCACCGGCGCGCTCGCGGTCAGCACCGACCCCGCCGTGGTGCGGCGGGCCGTGGCCGCCAGCGGCGACGACCCGCGCACCCGGCCCGTCGTACACGGGCTGGGGGCGGACGAGTCCGCGGGCCGCGCGGGCGCGGCGGACCTGGAGCGGGCGCGGGCCGAGCGGCGCTCGGTGGTCGTCGACGTCGACGGCGGGGCGCTCCGGCTCGACCCGGTGGTGCTCGGGGACCGGACCGCCGTGGTCGAGGTGTTCGTGCCCGAGTCGGCGCTGGGCGGGGGCGGCGGCCGGTGGCTGCTGCTGCTCGGGGTGGCCGCCGCCCTGGTGGGCGCGGCGGTGCTGGTGGTCGACCGGGTCGCGGCCCGCGCGGTCGACTCGGTCCGGGGGCTGGTCAGGGCGGCGCTCGCCATCGGCGACGGCGACCTGGCCGTACGCGTCGAGCCCAGCGGCCCGCGGGAGCTGGCCGAGGCCGGGTACGCCTTCAACCGGATGGCCGACCGGCTGGTGGCGGCCCGCACCGACGAGCGGGAACTGGTCGCCGACCTGTCGCACCGGCTGCGCACCCCGCTGACCGTGCTGCGGCTGGACGCCGAGGCGCTGGAGTCCGACGACACCAGCGTGGGCTCGTTCAGCGAGGCGGAGCTGGACCGGCGGCGCGGCATCCGGCGGATCCGGCAGGCGATCGTCACCCTGGAGGGCGAGATCGACGTGCTGATCAAGACCACCCGCAAGGCGGTCGCGCACGAGGCCGGGCCGGCGATGTGCGACGTCAGCGAGGTGGTCCGGGATCGGATGGTGTTCTGGGCGGCGCTGGCCGGCGACCAGAACCGCCCGCACCGGGTGACCGGCGCCCAGCTGCGCATCCCGGCGCCGGTACCCCGGGCCGAGCTGGCCGCCGCGCTCGACGCGGTGATCGGCAACGTCTTCCGCTACACCCCGCAGGGCACCGCGTTCGAGGTGGCGGTCTCCCGCCGCGACGGTTACGTGGCCATCCGGATCGACGACGCCGGCCCGGGGATCGCCAACCCGGACCGGGCGCTGCGCCGGGGCGCCAGCGACCAGGGCTCGACCGGTCTGGGGCTGGACATCGCCAAGCGGGTGGCGTTGCAGGCCAACGGCTCGGTCAGCATCGACCGGGCCCGGCTGGGCGGGGCGAGCGTGGTGATGCTGCTCGCCGACCCCGAGGCGACGCCCCGGCAGGTCAGCCGGTTCGGTCTGGTCGGCCGGGCTGTGGGCCGGCGCAAGTCTTCCTTAGATCCGGATTAACCACGGCGACCGGCGCGGCGCGGGCTGACAGGATCTGTACACGAACCAATCAGTTCCACCGGTCACTGCCCCGAGCACCCACCGGCCGGTGGAGCCGTGCGCGCGGCGGGAGAAACGGTCCCCCCACACCCGCTCCCGCCGCGCGCCACACCCTTTCTCTTCCCGCCCAGCGGATGGCGGTCGCTCGCTCCCCCACTCGGCGGGCCGCGACCGCCCTGGCCCCGGTCAGCGGGGGGCGGCCGCCAGGTAGGTGTCGATCTCGGCGCTGATCCGCTGCTTGCCCGCCGGGTCCAGGAACGAGGCGGTCACCGCGTTGCGGGCCAGCGCGGCCAGTCCCTCCGGGCCCGCGTCGAGCAGCCGGGCCGCGACGGCGTACTCGTCGTTGAGCGTGGTGCCGAACATCGGCGGGTCGTCGGAGTTGATGGTGACCAGCAGTCCGGCGTCGACCAACCGGCGCAGCGGGTGCTCCTCCAGCGTGGCGACCGCCCGGGTGCGCACGTTGGAGGTCGGGCAGACCTCCATGCCGATCCGGTGCTCGGCGAGGTGGGCCAGCAGCTCCGGGTCCTGCGCGGCGGAGATGCCGTGCCCGATCCGCTCCGCGCCGAGGTCGCGCAGCGCGTCCCACACCGTCTGCGGGCCGGTGGTCTCGCCGGCGTGCGGCACCGAGCGCAGCCCGGCCGCCCGGGCCCGGTCGAAGTACGGCTTGAACTGCGGCCGGGGCACGCCGATCTCCGGGCCGCCCAGGCCGAAGCTGACCAGCCCGTCCGGGCGCTCCTCCAGCGAGATCCGCAGGGTCTCCTCGGCCGCCGGCAGGCCGGCCTCGCCCGGGATGTCGAAGCACCAGCGCAGCTCGATGCCGAAGTCCGCCTCGGCCCGCTTGCGGGCGTCCTCGATCGCCTCGCAGAACGCCGGAGCGGGGATCCCCCGGTGCACGTGCGAATAGGGCGTGACGGTCAGCTCGGCGTAGCGGACCTGCTGGCGGGCCAGCTCGCGGGCCACCTCGTGGGTGAGGATCCAGACGTCCTCCTGGTCGCGGATCAGGTCCACGACGCTCAGGTAGACCTCGACGAAGTGCGCGAAGTCGCGGAACGCGAAGTAGTCGGCGAGCGCGGCCGGATCCGCCGGCACGGGGCTGCGGCCCTCGTGACGGGCGGCCAGCTCGGCGACGATCCGGGGCGAGGCGGAACCGACGTGGTGCACGTGCAGTTCCACCTTGGGCAGTCCGGCGATGAAGGTTTGCAGGTCGGTCACGGATTCTCCTCTGCACGGGCGCCGGTGCGGGCGACGAAGAAGACGCGTCGGAACGGGAAGCACACCTGACCGTGCCGCACCGGGTACGCCTGCGCGAGGCGTACGCCCAGTTCGGCCCGGAAGTCGGACCAGCCGGCGGCGTCCAGGGCCGTGCGGACCGGCCGGAGCGCGGTCCCCTCCATCCAGGTCAGCACGGGGTGGTCCGCGTCGGCGCGGGCCGGCAGCAGGTGCACGTAGGTAGTCTCCCAGGCGTCCACCGCGCAGCCGGCACCGGTCAACAGCTCGGCGTAGCCGGCGGCGTCGTCGACCGGCGCCTCACGCAGCAGCGGGGCCACCCGGGCCCGCCACGCCGGCCGGCCGGCGACCTCGCGCAGGGCCCGGTGCGAGGGCGCGTCGAAGTTGCCCGGCACCTGCACGGCCAGCCAGGCCCCGGCGGGCAGCTCCCGGGCCCAGCGGGTGAGCAGCTCCCGGTGGCCGGGCACCCACTGGAGCACCGCGTTGCTGACCACCACGTCCACGTCGGGCGTCGGCCGCCAGTCGCGGACGTCGCCCACCGCGAAGGTGACCGGGGACGCGGTGGCACCCGCCCGCGCGATCATCTCCGCCGAGGAGTCGAGGCCCGCCACCCGGCTGTCCGGCCAGCGCTCGGCCAGAGTCACGGTCAGGTTGCCTGGCCCGCAGCCGAGGTCGACCACCGCGCGCGGCCGCTCTGCCGGAACCCGGGCGAGCAGGTCGTGGAAGGGTCGGGAGCGCTCGTCGCCGTAGCGCAGATAGGTCGTCGGATCCCACATCGCAACCTCCCAAACCGTACGTCCGTCTTGTTGACCGTACGGCCCGGCGCGCGCCCCCACAAGCCGATCACTAGGCTCGGTGGCATGGAGCAGCGCACCTTCCCCCGGCTGGGGCGGCACGTCGGGGTGGTCGGGCTGGGCGCCTGGCAGCTCGGGGCGGACTGGGGCACCGTCAGCGAGGCCGACGCGACGGCCGTGCTGACCGCCGCCGTCGAGGCGGGCGTCTCCTTCCTCGACACCGCCGACGTCTACGGCGACGGGCGCAGCGAACAGCTCATCGGGCGGTTCCTGCGGAGCCGGCCCGACGCCGGGCTGACCGTGGCCACCAAGATGGGCCGCCGGGTCGCGCAGACGCCCGAGGCGTACACCCTGGCGCGCTTCCGCGAATGGACCGACCGGTCCCGGACCAACCTCGGGGTGGACGTCCTCGACCTCGTGCAGCTGCACTGCCCGCCGAGCGCGGTCTTCGCCGACGACGCCGTCTTCGACGCCCTCGACACCCTGGTCGCCGAGGAGCGCGTCGCCGGCTACGGGGTCAGCGTGGAGACCTGCGAGCAGGCCCTGACCGCGATCGGCCGGCCCGGCGTGGCGAGCGTGCAGATCATCCTCAACGCGCTGCGACACAAGCCCATCGAGCGGGTGCTGCCGGCCGCCGCGGCCGCCGGCGTCGGCATCATCGCCCGGGTTCCGCTGGCCAGCGGGTTGCTCTCCGGGCGGTACGACGAGCACACCACCTTCGCCGCCGACGACCACCGCAGCTACAACCGGCACGGCGAGGCGTTCGACGTCGGCGAGACCTTCTCCGGGGTCGACTTCGACCTGGGTCTGGCGGCCGTGCGCCGGCTGGCGCCGCTGGTCGGCGACGAGCGCACGATGGCCCAGTTCGCGCTGCGCTGGGTCGTCGACCAGCCCGGTGTCACCGTGGTCATCCCCGGCGCCCGCGACGCCGCCCAGGCCCGGCGCAACGCCGCCGTGGCCGACCAGGCGCCGCTGTCCGAAGGGGAGCGCGCGGCGGTGGCGGCGGTCTACGACGAGTTGGTCCGGCCGCGGGTGCACGACCGGTGGTGAGCCGGCGGCACGCCGGGCGGGGCGTCGCGGAGGGCACGACCGGGGCGCGGACCGACGGAGGGGAATCGCGATGAAGGGCTGGCTGCCGCTCACGCTCGGGCTGCTCGCCGTGGTCGGCGGGGCGGTCTGGACGGTGCAGGGCCTCGGCTACGTCGAGGGCAGCGTGATGACCGACCAGCGGATCTGGGCGGTCCTCGGGCCGGTCGTCGTCCTGATCGGGCTGGTCGTGCTCTGGTTCGGGCTGCGCGCCCGCAGGCGCCGCTGAGCGCCGTCGGGCGCCGGCGTCCCGCCGCGCGGAAAGCCCCAGCCGGCCCGGGCGGGACCGCCGCCCGGATCGCGTCCCGCCGTCCGGCATCGCGTCCCGCCGCGCGGAAAGCCCCGCATCCCGGGCGGGATACGGGGCTTCGCTGTGATCCGGGCGCCGGATCACCCACTGGCCGGCGGCTGCCGACCGGCACCGCTCAGATGGGGCGGACCTGCTCGGCCTGCGGACCCTTCTGACCCTGGGCGATCTCGAACTCCACCCGCTGGTTCTCCTCCAGCGTGCGGTAGCCGCTGGTCTGGATGGCCGAGAAGTGGACGAACACGTCAGCACCCCCGCCGTCGACGGTGATGAAGCCGAAGCCCTTGTCTGCGTTGAACCACTTCACGGTTCCCTGCGCCATGTGTATCTCCTTCTAAAACTGGCGGCCGAGCACGCCGTGCGGCCGATTGGCCGTTTTCGAGCAGCGGTGCCTGAGGCGGCCCCCACGAAGGAGACTTCACTCAACCCACGCCATCTCTCAACAGCGTGGAACAGCAAACCACGTAGCGAAAACTCTGCACAGCCTACCGGACGAATTTCTTCGACATGTGACCTGACGGATGCCGAAGATCCGCTGGGCGGGCCCTTACCCCCATGCGAAAGGCCCCCGCACCGTGGCCACGGCGCAAGGGCCTATCGTCGTTGTCCGGTCAGTCCGGCCAGCTCCCCGTGAACCGGCGTACGCCCACCGCGCCACCCCGGTCGACGGCAGCCCGGACGACCGCGAAGATGGCGCCCTGCAACGCCGCGGCGGCCAGGACCTCGCCCCAGCCGCGGTCCTCGTCGGTGGCGCTGGGCGCCTCGCCGTCGCCCGCCGTCAGCTTCCATACCTGCCGGAAGATCACGCCCGCGACCGTACCGGCGGCGATGCCCATCAGCACGCCGACCGGCTTGTACGCGGCCTTCCCGATGCTCCTGCTCACCTGCGCCTCCCCCGAACGATCATCAGCACGATCGCGGCGGCCACCGCGCCGGCCGCGAGGGCGACGAACGGCGTCGGGTTGCGCCGGACGACCGCGCCCTTCTCCTGCGCCTGCCCGCGGGCGAGCTGGGCCTTCTGTGCCGCCTGCCCGCGCACCCGGGCCACCGTGTGCGCGGCCTGCTCCCGCATCCGCTCCTTCGCCTGGTCGGCCGACGACCTCAGGCGCGCCTTGACGTCGGCCTTGGCGGCCAGCGCCTCCACGGTCTCGCCCAGCTCGACCCGGGTCCGCCGGATCTCCTCCCGGAGGGCCTCGGTGTCACCGCTGCCCCGGCCGTTGCCCGTCGTCATGCCCGTCCCCTGTCCTTCACCGCGGCGGCGACCGTGTCCACGTCCGCCCGGACGCTGCGCACCGTGGCCGCCGGCACCGGTGGGACCGCCTGGCTGACCTGCTTCTTGCCCACCAGGGCGAGAACGCCGGCCATCGCGAAGAGCACCACCGCGACGATCAGGGCCGCCACCCAGGCCGGCAGCACCAGATCGAGCAGCAGGATCGCGGTGGCGACCAGGGCGCCCAGGCCGTAGAGCGCCAGCGCCCCGCCGCCGCCGAAGAGGCCGATGCCGATGCCGGCGTGCTTGCCCTTCTGGGTCAGCTCCGCGCGGGCCAGGGCCAGCTCGTCGCGGACCAGGCGGGAGACCTGCTCCGTGGCCCGCTGCACCAGCTCGGCGGTGGACGGCTCGCTCCCGGTGCGGGATGTGCGGGCGTTCGCCACGTCAGCCATGCTGTCCTCCTTTCATCATCACCGCGCTGTATGCCCGGAGTCGCCGCCCGTCAATCCTGCGCGCGGCGGCCGGTGAGCCGCGCCGCCGCGTCCCTCGTGCCGGCGGACGGCGCGCGGGAGGAGGTGCAGAAGCGTCGCGCAGCAGGTCCCCACGAAACGCCCGGTCAAACTTCCCGAGCCGCCGCGGTCCACCCGACCGCCCCCGGGCGGGCCACCAACCACCCACACCTCCAACCGCCCCCACCCCCCCACAGGTCACGACCCCGCGCCCGACTCCGCCCACGCGGTTGTGGTGGGCACCGTGCCGCCACGCCCCGGTGGCGGGACACCGCGCCGACGAGCCGGCAGGGCAGGGCCGCAAGGCAGGAGAGCGGCGGCGGGGACCGGGGAACGGCGGAGCCCCCGGCGCACGGGGCAGCGGGGGCTCCGGTGGGGCGCGCAAGGGTGGTCAGCGGCCCGCCTCGGCGGGGGCTCCGGTGGCGCGCGCAGTGGCGGGTCAGCGGCGGGCCTCGGCGGGCTCGTCGGGGCCGACGAACGCCTCGCTGCGGGCGTCGCCGTCGTCGCTGCCGCCGAAGACCCGGGCGTCGTCGGGCACCTCGCCGTCGGCGAGGCGGCGCACCGGCCGCCGGGGCCGCACCCACTGCCAGGGCAGGTTGCTCTCCGCGTCGCCGATCTCGGTGCGCATCCGGGGCATGGCCGTCGGCCGGTGGTCGCGGATCCAGGCGACCAGGTGCTCGCGGACCAGGCAGCGCAGGTCCCACAGGCTGCCGGCGTCGGCCGCGCTGACCAGTGCCCGCACCTTGATCATGCCGCCGGTCGCGTCGGTCACCTGGAGCACGCAGACCCGGCCGTCCCACAGCTCGCTGCTCTCCACCAGGCGACGCAGCTCCTCCCGCATGGCCTGCACCGGGATCGCCCAGTCGACGTCGAACTCGGCGGTGCCCAGCACTGCCGCCTCGGTCCGGGTCCAGTTCTGAAACGGCTTGCTGGTGAAGTACGAGGTGGGCAGGATCAGCCGCCGGTCGTCCCAGATCTGCACCACGACGTAGCTGAGGGTCAGCTCCTCGATCCGGCCCCACTCCCCCTCGACCACCACCACGTCGTCGAGGCGCACCGCGTCGCTGAAGGCGAGCTGCAAACCGGCGAAGACGTTGCCCAGCAGGCTCTGCGCGGCGAGCGCGGCGACCACACCGACGACACCGGCACTGGTCAGCACGCCGGCGCCGATGCCGCGTACGGCCGGGAAGGTCATCAGCATCACGCCGACCGCCAGCACGACGATCACCGCGATCGTCAGCCGGCGCAGCATCACCACCTGGGTCCGGACCCGCCGCGCGTGCCGGTTGTCCGGCACGTCCACCCGGAAGCGGGCCAGCGCCGTGTCCTCCGCCACCACGAGCAGCGAGGCGACCAGCCAGGCGACGCTGGCGATCACGCCGAGCACCAGCGCGTGCAGCAGCACCCGCCGCCACTGCTCGCCGACCGCGTAGCCGGTGCTGAGCCGGACGGCGAACTGCACGGCGAGGACGGTGGCGGCGACCTGGATCGACCGGTGCGCGTGCTCCGTGAGCTCGGTCAGCAGCAGCGAGCGCCGGCCGAGCCGCCGGACCACCCGGTGCGCGACCTCGACCACGAACAGAGCGATCGCCGCCGCGGCGAGCGCGGCGACGATCGTTCCGAGGTAGCTCTGCACAGACTCTCTCCTCCTTCGGACCGGGCGGTGGCGCTTCGGGCACAAAGGCCCAATGATGCCCGGTCCCGCCGGAATCGACCAGGCTCAGACCTTCCGGTACCGGGACTGGAAGAAGCAGAAGAGACCGAAGGCGCCGATGCCGAGCGCCACGAGCGTCAGCAGCAGCTGGCCGTACGACTGGTCGCGCAGCGTGCGCAGCGCGGAGTCCAGGCCCCGGGCCTTCTCCGGGTCGTAGTTCAGGGCGGCCAGGATGATCAGCAGGCCGGCGATGCCGTACGCGACGCCCTTGGCGACGTAGCCGGCGATGCCGAGCCGACGGGCGAGCTGCCGGGTCTCGGGGCCCATCTCGCCGCTCTTGAGGTGCTTCTCGAAGCGCTTCACCAGCCCGTAGATCACCAGGCCGACGCCGATCACGGCGAGGACCAGCCCGGCCAGGCCGACGAGCCAGCGGCCGCCGGAGGACTCCATGGCCTTGCCGGTCAGCGCCTCCTGCTGGTCGGCGCTGTTGGAGGTGGCGTCCTTGAAGACCTTGAAGGCCGTCCAGGAGAAGTAGAGGTAGACGAGGGTCCGGCCGAGCGAGGCCAGACGCTCCCAGACCCGTTCCTTGCCGCGCTCGGCGCGGTGCCCGACGGCCGCCTCCAACGCCTGCCAGATCGCCATGGCGAGCAGGCCGACCGCGATCGTGGCGACGAGGAACTTGCCCAGCGGCTGGGCGGCGATGGTGCGCAGCGCGCCGGACTGGTCCCCGTCGTCGGCGGGCTTCCCGAACGCGATCTGCAACGCCAGCCAGGCGAACAGGAGGTGCACGATGCCGTAGCCGATGAAACCGACTCGGGCCAGGATTTCCAGCCACCTGCTGTTCGCCGTGCGGGAGGCGGTGGCTTCGGCGTTCCGGGTGAGTGACATGGCGCCACAATCTCCGAATGCGGAGATCCCCAAACGTCGGCCACCGCCGCCCGGGGCGGGTCAGTTGCCGGGGTTCCTCGACACCCGGATCTTGACCTCCTGGTCGGTGACGCTGTCCAGGGTCACCGCGAAGCCGCCTACCTCGGTGGCCTGCTGGCCGGTGGTCAGCGACACCTGCTCGCCGGCGACCTCGACGGTCACCTGGTCGCCCTGCGCGCCGACCAGCTTGGCCTCCACGCCGAGGATGGTGGCGCGGGCGTCGACGCCCCGGTCGAACGTGACCGTGCAGGCGTCCAGGCCGCAGTCGGTGCTGGCGCCCTCGGAGCTGCAGCCGGCCAGCAGGGCGACGCCGAGCGCCAGGCCGGCCAGCAGGCCGGCGGCCCGGCGGGTGGGGATCAGCGGGGAGTCAACGCGTCGGTTCGTCACGCCGCCAAGGGTACGAGACGCCCGCGACACCGGCAGCGCGATGATCATCGGCCGGGCGGTCGGCGCCGGGGGCCGGCCCGGCCCGCCGCGGCTCGGGAACCCATCGCCCGGGGGACGGCGCGCCGGTGGCGGCCGGCGGGGCTAGGGTCCCCGGCATGCCGTTCGACATCGCCCGCACCCGGGCCGCCTACCCCGCCCTGGCCGAGGGCTTCGTCCACCTCGACGGGGCCGGGGGCACGCAGACCGCCGCGCCCGTGATCGACGCGGTCGCCGACGCGATGCGCGCGGCGGTGGGCAACCGCAGCGCGGCGTTCGCGCCCGGCCGACGGTCCCTGGAGCTGGTGGCCGCAGCCCGCGCGGCGGTGGCCGACCTGCTCGGTGCGCGACCCGACGGGGTGGTGCTGGGCCCGAGCGCGACGGCGCTGACCTACACGCTGGCCCGCACCCTCGGCGCGGGCTGGCGCCCCGGCGACGAGGTGGTGCTCTCCCGGCTCGACCACGACGCGAACGTCCGCCCGTGGGTGCAGGCCGCCGAGGCGGCCGGCGCGACGGTGCGCTGGGCCGAGTTCGACCGGGACACCGGGGAACTGCCGGCCGACCGGTACGCGGACCTTCTCGGCGAGCGGACCCGGCTGGTCGCGGTGACCGCCGGCAGCAACGCGATCGGCACGGTCCCCGACGTGGCGGCGATCGCCAAGACCGCGCACGCCGCCGGCGCGCTGGTCTGTGTCGACGGGGTGCACTCGGTCCCGCACGGCCCCACCGACCTGGCCGCGCTGGGCGCGGACTTCCTGGTCACCAGCGCCTACAAGTGGTCGGGGCCGCACCTGGCCGCGATGGTGGCCGCGCCGGCGACGTGGGAGCGGCTGCGCCCGGCGAAGCTGCTGCCCTCCTCCGACGCGGTCCCGGACCGCTTCGAGTACGGCACGCCGAGCTTCCCCCTGCTGGCCGGCGTCGCCGCCGCGGTGGACCACCTCGCCGGGCTGGACCCGTCCGCCACCGGCAGCCGCCGCGAGCGGCTGCGCGCCGGGCTCGCGGCCGCGCAGGCGTACGAGGAGGCGCTGCTGGACCGGCTGCTCGCCGGGCTCGCGGCGCTGCCCGCCGTCCGGGTGCTCGGCTCCCCCGCCCGGCGCTGCCCGACCGTGTCGTTCCGGCTGGCCGGGCTCTCCCCGCGGCGGACCCAGGAGGAGCTGGGCGCGGCCGGGCTCTGCCTCTCCGCGGGCGACTACTACGCCTACGAGTACTTCCAGGCGATGGGGCTGCGGGACAGCGGCGGCGCGGTGCGCGCCAGCATCTACCACTACAACACCGCCGAGGAGGTGGACCGGTTGCTCGCGGAACTGGACCGGCTCGCCGCCGACGGGGGCAGAATGGCCGGGTGAGCACCCTGGTCGAGGACGATCCCGCCAAGCACCGGTTCGAGATCCTGGTCGACGACGCGCTGGCCGGGTTCACCGCGTACCTGCCGCGCGACGAGGTGCTGGTGTTCACCCACACCGAGGTGGACCCGAGGTTCCAGAACATGGGCGTCGGCGCGGCGCTGATCCGGGGCACCCTCGACGAGCTGCGGGAGCGCGGCACGAAGGTGGTGCCGCGCTGCCCGTTCATGGCCGCCTTCATCGACCGGCACCCCGAGTACGCCGACCTGGTCGTCCCCGGGGCGTAGCGGGAACCGACCCGGCGGGCCGGTCAGCGGCCGGTCAGCAGCTCCACGGCGGCGCGGGCGGCGGAGCGGGTGGCGCCGTGGGTGGCGACGTGGACCGCCCCGGTGACCGCCTCGGGCACGCCCAGCTCGACCACGACCGCGTCCGGGCGGGCGGCCAGCGCGCGGCCCACCGCCGCCCGCATCCACGCGTGCCGGTGCAGGTCGCGCACCACGAGCACCACGCACCGGCCGGCCGCCCCGACGGTGGGGTCGGCGGGCACGTCGGCCTCGGCGTAGCGGGCGGTGGTGGTGCCGGGGAGCAGGTCGGCCAGCGGGGCGGCCAGGCCCCACGGGGTCTCCGGCCCGATCGCGATGTTGCGCGGCGGCTCGAACTCGACGACGTGCGCGGGGCCGGTCAGCGGCAGCGCGCCGACGCCGGCGGGCGCGGTGGTGACCCGCAGCGCCCGGCGGGCGGCCGCCAGCCCGACCGCGGAGCCGCCCGGGCCGGGGCGGGGCCGGGGCCGGCGGTCGGCGCGGGCGCCCACCGTCCAGGCGGCGAGCTGGCCGACCCGCTTCGCCGCCTCGGCGAGGCGTTCCTCGGGCAGGTCACCGGCGACGACGGCGGCCACGACGGCGTCGCGCAGCAGCCGCGCCGACTCCTCGTCGGCCCGCTCCCCGCCCACGCAGATCGCGTCGGCGCCGGCCGCGAGGGCGCGCACCGCCGCGCCGGCGAAGCCGTACCGGTCGGCGACCGCCCGCATCTCCACGGCGTCGGTGACCACGACGCCGGAGAAGCCCAGCTCGTCGCGGAGCAGCCCGCCCAGGATCCGGGCGCTGAGGGTGGCCGGCAGCTCCGGGTCCAGCGCCGGCACCAGCAGGTGGCCGGTCATCACCGCCTGCACCCCGGCGGCCACGGCGGCCCGGAACGGGGCCAGCTCGACGGCGTCGAGGCGGGCCCGGTCGGCCGTGATCCGGGGCAGGTCGTGGTGCGAGTCGACGCGGGTGTCGCCGTGTCCGGGGAAGTGCTTGGCGCAGGCGGCGACCCCGCCGGCCTGCAGGCCCCGCACCCAGGCGGCGGTGTGCCGGGCGACCAGCGCCGGCTCGGCGCCGAAGGAGCGGACGCCGATCACCGGGTTGGCCGGGTTGGAGTTGACGTCGGCGTCCGGCGCGTAGTTCAGGGTGATCCCGAGTTCGGCGAGGTCGGCGCCCAGGTCCTCGGCGACCCGCTCGGTGAGCGCCGGGTCGTCCACCGCGCCGAGGGCGAAGTTGCCCGGCCGGGAGCTGCCCCGGGCGGACTCGATGCGGGTCACGTCGCCGGCCTCCTCGTCGATGGCGACGACGACGTCGGGACGCTCGGCGCGCAGGGTGGCGGTCAGCGCGGCCACCTGCTCCGGGTCGACCACGTTGCGGGCGAAGAGCACGACCGAGCCGAGCCCCTCGCCCAGCCAGCGGCAGATCCAGGGCGGCGGGGTGGTGCCGACGAAGCCGGGTTGCAGGACGGCGGCGGCCAGGGCCCCGAGGCTCCCGGCGCTCACGCCGGCACCGCCGCCCGCTCGGCGACCACCGGCCGGCGGTCGTCGGCCACGCCGCGGGGTGCCGCCCCGCCGGGTCCCAGGGGTCGGTCGTCGCGCCCGCTCACGCCGGCCCGCCCGCGTGGTGGCTGATGGTTCGCTGGCTCATGCGGTCGTCGTACCCCCGTCTTCTCCGCGCCCGGCGGGCCCGCCACCGGCGGGCGGTGCTGCCATGGTCACATCGCGCGAAGGAATAGTCAATAAACCTTACAGTTGCCGTCGGGGGCGGGACTGGGGACAGTTCGGGGATGGATTCCCTGCTGCTCGCCGACGCGACGAGCCCGGCCGACGTCCCCGGCGTACGCCTGCTCGGCCTGGTGGTCGGCGGCCTGCTGCTGCTCGCCGCGATCCGCGCCATGTTCCGGCGCTGACCCGCGCCCGCGCGAACGACCGGTTCCGACGGCGGCCACCGGGGTACCGCCTGCCTCGTTGGACCCGGTACGACACCGCGAGGGGGAACGATGAGGATCGGCTACTTCCTGTCCACCGAGGAGTACACGCCCGCCGAGCTGCTGGAGCAGGCGCGCGGCGCCGAGCGGGCCGGCTTCGAGGCGCTCTGGATCTCCGACCACTACCACCCGTGGACCGACGCGCAGGGGCAGAGCCCCTTCGTCTGGTCGGTGATCGGCGCGCTCAGCCAGGTCTGCCGGCTCCCGGTCACCACCGCCGTCACCTGCCCGACCGTGCGCGTCCACCCGGCGGTCGTGGCCCAGGCGGCGGCCACCAGCGCGGTCATGCACTCCGGTCGGTTCGTGCTCGGGGTGGGCAGCGGCGAGGCGCTCAACGAGCACATCCTCGGTGACGCCTGGCCGCAGACCGACGTCCGGCTGGAGATGCTGGAGGAGGCCGTCGAGGTGATCCGCGAGCTGTGGCGGGGCGGCTTCGTCAACCACCACGGCAAGCACTACACCGTCGAGCACGCCCGGATCTACACGCTGCCGGACGCTCCCCCGCCGATCTACGTCTCGGGCTTCGGCCCGAAGGCCGTCGACCTGGCGGCGCGGATCGGCGACGGCTTCGTCAACACGTCCCCCGACGCGGAGCTGGTGCGCCGGTTCCGCGAGGGCGGCGGCGGCGACAAGCCGTGCCAGGCCGGCTTCAAGGCGGCGTACGCGCAGACCGAGGAGGAGGGGATGCGGATCGCGTACGAGCGCTGGCCGAACGCCGGGGTGCCGGGCGAGCTGTCCCAGGTGCTGCCCTCGCCGCGGCACTTCGAGCAGGCCGCGGAGCTGGTCCGACCGGAGATGATGAAGGACGCGTTCGTCTGCGGGCGGGACGCCGACGCGCACCTGGCCAAGATCGAGGAGTACGCCAAGGCGGGCTTCGACGAGGTCTACGTCGCCAACACCGGTCCGAACTGGCGGGGCCTGCTCGACCTCTACCAGCGCGAGGTGCTGCCCCGCCTGCGTTGACGGCGCACCGGCCCGCCCCGACGGGGCACCGCCGACGGCGCGGGCCCCGGCGCGGCCGAACCCGCACCCGCCCGGCCGGGGCCCGGGGCGTCGCCCGCCCCCTGCCGCCCCGTCGCCGGGCGGGCCGGCGTCCGGCCGGTCCGCCCCGGGCGCGCGAGCGGGGTCGCCCAGGCCACACCGGGATCGGTTTCGCCGCTGATCACGGCGGGTACCTCCGGCCCTCGATGAAACCGTCCACGCACTCGACGACGCTGCGCCGCGCGGCGAAGAGCCTCTTCGGCTGGACCGCGCTGCGGCCGCACCAACTGGCCGCCATGCGGGCGGTGATGAAGCGCCGCGACGCCCTGGTGGTGCTGCCCACCGGCGCCGGCAAGTCGGCGATCTACCAGATCCCGGCCAGCCTGATCCCCGGCCCGACCGTGGTGATCTCTCCGCTGCTCGCCCTCCAGCAGGACCAGATCGCGGCCCTCAACGAACGGCAGCGGCCCGAGCTGCGCGCGGTGCGGATCAGTTCGGACGAGTCGCCCGCCCAGCAGGCGGAGGCGATCGCCGAGATCCGCGACGGACGTGCGGAGTTCCTCTTCATCACGCCGGAGCAGCTCGCCAACCCCGACCGGATGGCCGAGGTGAAGTCGCTCAGGCCGGCGCTGGTGGCGATCGACGAGGCGCACTGCATTTCGGCGTGGGGGCACGACTTCCGCCCGGACTACCTGGCGCTCGGCCACCTCATCGACGGCATCGGCCGGCCCCCGGTGGTGGCGCTCACGGCCACGGCCTCCCCGCCCGTACGCGACGACATCATCGCGCGGCTCCGGCTGAGCGAGCCCGAGGTGGTGGTCTCCGGGCTGGACCGGCCGAACCTGTTCCTCGAGGTCGCCCACTGCCCGACCGAGGACTACCGGTGGCGGCGGCTGATCGCCCTGCTCCGCGACGACACGCGGCCCGGCATCATCTACGTGCCCACCCGGCGCTCCGCCGAGGAGCTGGCGGCCCGGCTCACCGACGCCGGGTTCCCGGCGCAGTACTACCACGGCGGCATGGCGGCCGGGGCCCGCGCCGAGCTGCACGAGGCGTTCCTCGCCGACCGGGTGCCGATCATGGTCGCCACGTCGGCGTTCGGGATGGGCATCGACAAGCCGAACATCGCCTGGGTGGTCCACATGGCGCTGCCCGACTCGCCGGACAGCTACTTCCAGGAGATCGGGCGGGCCGGCCGGGACGGCGCGCCGGCCCGGGTGCTGCTGCTCTGGCAGGCCGAGGACGTCGGGCTGCAACGCTTCTTCAGCGGCGGCCTGCCGGACGCGACGGAACTGCGCGACCTGTCCGCGCTGCTGCGCAAGAAGGCGCGCACCAAGAAGGAGCTGCGGGAGGTCACCGGCCTCGGCCCGCGCAAGCTCGGCCAGTACCTGGCCCTGCTGGAGCAGGTCGGCGCGGCCGAGCCCCGGGCGAAGCAGCGCGTCGGGGCGCCGCGCTACTCCCCCACGCCGGTGGACGCCGCCGCGGCGGCCCTGGCCGAGGCGGAGCGGCAACAGAGCGTGACCCGGTCGCGTACCGACATGATGCGGGCCTTCGCCGAGACCACCGCCTGCCGGGGGCAGACGCTGCTGGCCTACTTCGGCGAGCAGATGACCCAGGTCTGCGGGCACTGCGACAACTGCCACGCCGGCACCAGCACCCCCGACGACGGCGCCGTCGGGCCCTTCCCGGTGCACAGCCAGGTCCGGCACCCGGAGTGGGGCCCCGGCCTCGTGCTGAGCTACGAGGAGGACCGGATGACGGTTCTGTTCGACGAGGTGGGGTACAAGACGCTGTCCGTCAGCGTGGTGTCCGAACAGGGCCTGCTGACCCTCGACTAGCCTGAGCCGGGCTCCGCTGGCGGGGCGTGGACGACGAGCGATTCAGTGCGGAAGGGGCGTTGCCGTGATCGAGCAGCCGGCGTACACCGGATTCGGTTTCTCCGACGAGGAGTGGGGGCTGCTGGCGGGCCTGCCGCAGTCGGTGCTGACCGCGGCGAGCGCCGCCGAGTCCGACGGCACCCGGCGCACCATGGCGGAGAACGCGGCCGGGCTGGAGTGCATCGCCGCCGGCCGGGAGTCGGCCAGCCCGCTGGTCGCCGCCGTGGCCGGGGAGATCGTCTCGCGGGTGGGCGACCCCGAGGCCGGCGAGGAGCTGCCGGTCATCGAGCCGTCCGACCCGCGGGCCTACCTGGAGGACGTGCTGGGCCGCGCCAAGCAGGCGGCGGCGCTGCTGGCCGCCAGGGTGGACGAGGGCGAGGCCGGCGCGTACAAGCACTGGCTGGTGGAGATCGCCGAGCAGGTGGTGGGCGCGGCCTCCAGCGGCGGCATCCTCGGCCTCGGCGGGGACGTGGTCAGCGACTCGGAGCGGCGCTTCCGCGACCGGCTCGCCCAGGTGCTCAACGACTGACACGACCGCGACGGCGGCACCGGACCTTTCTCCGGTGCCGCCGTCGCGTGTCCCGCCGGCGGGACAGCACAACGGTCGGGCCGCGCGGCGGCGGACAGGACTGGACTGCGCTCAGGCCACGCGGCGGCGGAACAGCACGGCCGTCAGCGGCACCGAGACGGCCAGGATGCCCAGGCACCAGGCCACGGCCAGGGTCGGCGCCGCGCCCGTCGGGCTGCCCAGCAGCAGGGCGCGCAGCGTCTCGATGACGGGCGTGACGGGCTGGTGGTCGGCGAAGCCGTGGAGCCAGCCCGGCATCGTCTCCACCGGCACGAACGCGCTGCTCGGGTAGGGCAGGAACATCGCCAGGAAGGTGAATCCGCTGGCGGCCTCCGGGGTGCGGGCCAGCAGGCCGAACGCCGCCGACAGCCAGGACACGGCGAGCAGGAAGAGCAGCAACACCCCGAACGCGCCCAGCCAGCGGAGCGGGTCCACGGCCGGGCGGAAGCCGATGCCGACGGCGACGGCCAGCACCAGCACCGTGGAGACGGTGTTGCGGGCGATGCTGGCGGCGACGTGCCCGCCGAGGATCGCGGTGGCGCTGACGTCCATGGTGCGGAACCGCTCGATGACCCCGTTGGTCAGGTCGGTGGTCACGCTGACGGCGGTGGTCGCCGCGCCGAAGCTGGCGCAGAGCAGCAGGACGCCGGGCACCACGTAGGTGACGTACCGGGTGCCGGTGTCGATCGCGCCGCCGAACAGGTAGACGAAGAGCAGCATCAGCAGCACCGGCAGCAGCAGCGACGTGAGCAGCGCGTCGACGTTGCGGCGGGACAGCCGCAGGCAGCGCGCCACCATGACGAGCGCCTCGCCGACGCGGGTCGGTCGCAGGGTCAGCTCAGGCATGGGCCACCTCCCGTTGGGCGGTCACCGGGTCGCCGGTGAGGGTGAGGAAGACGTCGTCGAGGGTCGCCTCGCGGACGACGAAGCGGGCGAGGCCCCGCCGGTCGGGGTCGGCCTGGTCGAGCAGGTGGCGGATCTCCGCCGCGTCGCCGCCGGTGGCCACCGCCAGCTCCAGCCGGTCCGGCTCCCGGTGCGTGACCCGGTCGCCGAGCCGGCGCGCCGCCTCGGCGAAGCTCCGCGCGTCGTGCGTCGTCAGCTCCAGCCGGTGGGCGCCGAAGCGACGCTTGAGCTCGCCCGCGCTCCCCTCGGCGGCCAGCCGGCCGCCGTGCAGCACGGCGATCCGGTCGGCGAGCCGGTCGGCCTCCTCCAGGTACTGCGTGGTGAGCAGCACGGTCACCCCCGCGCCGGCCAGCTCGGCGACCACCTCCCACAGGCCCTGCCGGCTGCGCGGGTCGAGGCCGGTCGTCGGCTCGTCGAGGAAGATCACGGACGGCTCGCCGAGCAGGCTGGCCGCGAGGTCGAGCCGGCGGCGCATGCCGCCGGAGTAGGTCACCACCCGCCGCCCGCCCGCGGCCACCAGGTCGAAGCGCTCGAGGAGGTCGGCGCCGCGCCGCCGGGCGGCGGCCGGGGACAACCCGACCAGCCGGCCCATCATGCGCAGGTTCTCCGCGCCGGTCTGCTGGTCGTCGAGCGCCGCGTGCTGGCCGGCGAGGCTGATCGCCCGCCGCACCCGGCGCCGGTCGCGGACCACGTCGTGGCCGTCGACCCGGGCCACGCCTCCGTCGGGCGCGGCGAGCGTGGCCAGGATCCGCACGGTCGTGGTCTTGCCGGCCCCGTTGGGGCCGAGCAGGGCGTACACGCTGCCCCGGGCCACCCGCATGGCCAGTCCGTCGAGCACCGCCACCCCGCCGTAGCGCTTACGGAGGTCGACGGTCTCCACCGCTGCTGTCTCCATCACCCCGCACCCTCCGCCTTCTGCGTATTCCATACGCTGTTCTGCGTAGACCATACGCAGAAGCTAGGATGACCGTCAAGGACAGGCACGGGGGTGGGGATGAGCGACGCCGACGTCGAGCTGCCGGAGAGCATCGAGCTCGCCTGGGGCCTGCGGGAACGCCCGGGCAAGGGCCCTCGGCGCAGCCTCACCATCGAGCAGGTGGTGGCCGCCGGCATCCGGGTGGCCGAGGCCGACGGGCTGGCGGCGGTGTCGATGAGCCGGGTCGCCGGCGAGCTGGGCATGGCCACCATGTCGCTGTACCGCTACGTCTCGGCCAAGAACGACCTGCTGACACTCATGGCCGACGCCGCGTACGGGGAGCCACCCACGCCACGCGGCCCGGACGAGGGCTGGCGGCCGGCTGTCGCCCGCTGGGCGTACGGCACCGTGACGGCGATCCGCCGCCACCCCTGGATCCGGCAGGTGCCGGTCAGCGGCCCGCCGATGGGCCCCAACGGGGTCCGCTGGATGGAGCAGGGGCTCGCCGCCCTGCGCGGCACCGGCCTGCGCGGCACCGAGCGGCTCTCGACCATCCTGCTGGTCGACGGGTACGCCCGGTACTGGGCCACGCTCACCGCCGACATGTCCGAGGCGGCGGCACGCGAGCAGCTCAGCCCGGACGACGTCGGCGCGCGGTACTGGCAGCAGCTCGCCCGGCTGACCCGGCACGGCCCCTACCCCGCCATCCGGGAGCTGCTGACCGACGCCGAGATGGAGTCCGACGGGGATGCCGACGCGGAGTGGCGGTTCGGCCTCGACCGGATCCTCGACGGCGTCGAGGCGCTGATCCGCGACCGCGCGACGGCGGGCTGACCACGGATCCCCCTGGCCAGGGCCCGCCGCGTCGCCGACAATGGCCCGCGACGACCGATGGGTGAGACGTGACGCCGCTTCGGGTCGAGGCGATGGACGTGCGGGAGCGACGGAAAGGGGCGGGCATGCTGCGGCGGACCACCATCGACACCGAGCAGGTTCCGCCGGCCGAGCGCTTCGGCATGTGGCTCGACGTGGTGGCCCGTACGGCGTCCCCGCTGCGCATCCGGACGGAGCACGCGCACGACTTCGCCGCGCGGGCCGAGATCATCGAGCTCGGCCCGATCCAGGTGGTCAACTACCGGTACCCGTCGCTGGACGGCGTGCGGACGCCGAAACTGGTGCGCCAGTCGGATCCGGAGATCTACACGCTGGCGCTGACCGTCAACGGCGACGGCGTGGCGAGCCAGGCCGGCCGGAGCAGCCTGCTGGGGCCCGGCGAGTTCACCTTCTACGACGGTTCCCGCCCGCACGGCGTCCGCACCTGGGCGACGACGGCGGCCGGGAGCCGGCCCGGTCCGTGGTGGCGATCATCCCGCACGGCGCGCTGCCGCTGCCGCCGGACCGCCTGGCGCCCCTGCTCGGCGGCCGGATGTCGGGCACCGAGGGGATCGGCGCCCTGCTGGCGCACTTCCTCGCCCAGGTCGCCAACCACCCGGAGCAGTATCATGCCGCCGACGCCGGCCGGCTCGGCACCATCGCGCTGGACCTGGCGTCCACCATGCTCGGCCGGCACCTGGTGGCGGAGGACGCCGTGCCCACCGAGGTGCGCCGGCGCGCGCTGGTGACCCAGGTCCAGGGCTACATCCAGCGGCACCTCGGGGACGCGACGCTCAGCCCCCAGATGGTGGCGGACGCGCACCACATCTCGCTGCGCAGCCTGCACCGGCTCTTCCAGGCCGAGGAGTCGACGGTCGCGTCGTACATCCGCGACCTGCGACTGGCGCGATGCCGGCACGACCTGGCCGACCCGGGCCTGCGCCACCACCCGATCCAGGCGATCGCGGCGCGCTGGGGATTCCCCGACAAGGCACACTTCAGCCGGGTGTTCCGGTCCGTGCACGGCACGACGCCGCAGGCATGGCGCGCCAGTCAGGCGGAGCTGGCACGGAAAGTCAACCCGACGGCGTCCACGGTCAACCGGGTCGAGGCAGACTGACATCCGAAGCGGCCGATCCCCTCCGAGCCGATGGCGACAGCGGGATCGGGCGTCAACGGGGGCCGTGGCGAGGCGCCCGCCGCCCAGAGAGGCGGCGGGCGGCCGCCCGGTGACCACCCCGACGGCGTCCTGGACCCCGGCCCCGCCGCTCTCCCCCCAGGACCGAGGGCGGGGCCGGTCAGGCGTCTTCCAGCAGTTCCAGCACGATCCGCTCGGCCCTCTCGCGAGGGGTCCGCCCGTCGACCGGGGCCACCACGCCGTCGTGGTAGAGGTCGACCACGCGCGGGTCGACGTAGGACGTGCGTGCCACCGTCGGGGTGTTGCCGAGCAGTTCGGCGACGTCGCGCATCACGGCCGCGACCGCCCTCTTCCGGGCGGTCGCCGAGCGCTGCGACCCGGCCGTCGCCAGCTCGGTGGCGGCCAGCACGGTCGCGTGCCAGGTCCGGAAGTCCTTCGCGGTCATCTCCCCGCCGCTGCCGTCGCGCAGGTAGTCGTTGACCTCGTCGCTGCGCACGTCGCGCCAGTCGCGGCCGTCCCAGTAGCCGAACAGCCGGTCGGCCGCGCGTCGCCGGCGGCGCAGGTTCGTCAGCACCCGGCACAGCTCCGGGTCCTCGATCCGGCGCACCTGCTCGATGCCGCCCTTGGCGGGAAACTCGAACACCACGCAGCCGCCCCGGGACCGGGCGTGCTCGGGCCGCAGGGTCGACACCCCGAACGTCGCGTCGTCGCCGACGGCGTACTGGTCGCTGCCGACCCGGAACATGCCCATGTCCAGCAGCCGGGTCACCGTTGCCAGCACCCGGTCCCGGTTCAGCCCTCGGCCGGAGAGGTCCCGCGCCACCCGTTCGCGCAGCACCGGCAGCCGGCGGGCCACCTCCAGCACGTGGTCGAACTTCGCCTCGTCGCGCTTCTGCCGCCAGACGGGGTGGTAGAGGTACTGCTTGCGTCCCGCCGCGTCCACGCCGGTGGCCTGGATGTGCCCGTTCGGGTAGGGACAGATCCACACGTCCCGCCAGGCGGGTGGGATCACCAGCTCGCGCAGCCGGCCCAG
Organism: Micromonospora sp. NPDC047670; assembly: GCF_043204915.1. Classification (NCBI taxonomy): domain Bacteria; kingdom Bacillati; phylum Actinomycetota; class Actinomycetes; order Micromonosporales; family Micromonosporaceae; genus Micromonospora; species Micromonospora sp. NPDC047670. Next base: position 724 of record NZ_JBIDDA010000010.1, on the reverse strand, counting down.
CTCGCCCGGGTCGCGGACCGGCTCGCCGGAGGGGTCGAGGAAGAGCCAGCCCTTGCCGCGCCGGCGACGCCCGTACCCCGGCCTGCCCGGATCACTACGCCGCAACCGCACCGGACACCCGCACCGCCTGTTCCGCCTCGTCCACGGCGGCCACTACCTGGTCGACACCGATGGCCGCCAACGTCGGATGGCTTCCTACCCCGTCCCACCTCGGCCAATCCCGTGCGCCGGCCCACAACACCCGGTGCCGGGGCCGGTCCGGCGGCGGCCCCCACAGCGCCGGGGAGACCGGGCCGAAGAGCACCACGGAGGCGGTGCCGTAGCCGGTGGCCAGGTGCGCCACGCCGGTGTCCCCGCAGACCACCAGCCGGGCGTACGCGACCAGGGCCGCCAGCCCGGCCAGGCCCGTCCGGCCGGCGAGCACCGCCGTGCCGGGCAGCCCGGCGGCGTACGCGACCCGCTCGGCGAGCGCCCGCTCGTCGGCGCTGCCGGTCAGCACCACCCGGTGCCCCCGCCGGGTCAGCTCCCGGGCGAGCGCGGCGAAGCGCTCCGCCGGCCAGCGCTTGGCCATGATCTTGGTGCCGGGGTGCAGCAGGGTGACCCCGGTCGGGGTGTCCCCCGCCGGCGGCCGGCGCAGGGCGAGGTCGCCGCGGTCGGCGGGGATCCCGTACCAGCCGAGCAGCCGGCACCAGCGGTGCACCTCGTGCTCGTCGTCGTCCCAGTC
>NZ_JBIDDA010000009.1:0-244694 GCF_043204915.1 Micromonospora sp. NPDC047670 | reverse complement strand
TGCCCGGCGCAGGGATCAAGCCTGACCGCCCGGAGCCGGGCACGGCGGGCCACACCCCCACCCCCACGCACCGCAAGCCGACGCCGACCACCCCACCGCAGCGCAAAGCCAGATGAACCCCCACCGCAGCACAAGCCAAACCGCCACCAGCAAAACCACCGGAACCGGAAACCACAACCCCCACACCGGGCACACGCAGAACACGAAGCGCTGACATCATCTCCCGGTGCCCGTGAAGATCTCCCGCGTTCCCCTGGCCGCGACCGTCGCCGCCGTGGTCGCCGCCGCGGCGCTCCTCGCCGCTCCGGCCCCGCTGCGCACACCGGCCACCGCCGGCATCATCCGGCTTCCGGGCGCGGGGCCGGAGGTCACGCCGACGCCCTCGGGGCCGACAGCGGCACCCACCCCCGCCCCGACGGTGCCCGGCGCCACGCCGCCGGGGAGCAGGCCGCCGGTCGTCGACCACGGGCCGCGTACGGGGAACAAGGTGGCGCTCACCTTCGACGCGGACATGACGGACGCGATGCGGTACCAGCTGCGCAGCGGCGCGGTGCGGTCGTACGCGAACCTGAGGATCATCGACCTGCTGGAACGGGAGCGGGTCCCGGCCACCTTCTTCCTGACCGGCAAGTGGGTCGAGCAGTACCCGGCGGTGACCCGGCGGCTCGCCGCGAATCCGCGCTTCGAGTTGGCCAACCACACGTACGGGCACCTCGCGTTCACCGCGGACTGCTACGGCCTGCCCCGCATCGCGGAGCGGGAGATGACCGCGGACGTGGCGCGGACGTTCGACGTGGTGGCCGCGTACGGCGGGCGGCAGACCCGGTACTTCCGCTTCCCGGGGCTGTGCCACGACCGGAAGGCGCTGGCCGCGCTGGCACCGCTGGGGCTGACCGTGGTGGACGGCGACGTGGTGAGTGGCGACCCGTTCGCGACGTCCTGGCGGCCGGTCGTGCGGGCGGCGCTGACCGGCGTACGCCCCGGTTCGGTGATCGTCCTGCACGTGACGGAGGCGAACGCGCCGATGACGGACGAGGCGCTGCCACACATCCTGGCGGGGCTCGCCGAGCGCGGTCTGGAGCCGGCTCCGCTGTCGGAGGTGCTCGGGCAGGGCTGAATCCGCATCGTGAACACCTCCAAAAGCCTAAAATCAGGCAAGACCCTAGAGGAGGCCGCGATGACCGCAGCAATGGAGATGCCCCGCGTCCAGGAGTGTGTGGTCGCGGCCTGCGCGTACAACCAGACCAACGACTGCCACGCCTTCGCCATCACGATCGGCAGCCCGGACCACGCGCACTGCCACACGTTCATCGAGATGCCCGCCGTCCGGGCCGGCGTGGACGGTCTCATCGCGCAGGTCGGCGCCTGCCAGCGGGCGGACTGCCGGCACAACGACCAGTTGGAGTGCCACGCGCCCTCGATCAAGGTCGGCCCGGACAACGACATGGCCGACTGCATGACCTACACCACCCGCTGACCCGCCCGGACCGCCAGGACAGTTCCCCTGTCGACGCCCGGCGCCGACAGGGGATCCTCTCTCAGCTCAGGCCGTTGGCCTCCCGGACGACGGTGACCAGCTCGTCGATGATGCCGGTGAGGGCGAAGTCCTTCGGCGTGAAGACCCGGGCCACCCCGGCGGCGCGCAACTGCTCGGCGTCGCCGGCCGGAATGATCCCGCCGACCACCACGGGCAGGTCCGCCCGGCCGGCCGCGCGCAGCCCGTCCAGCACCGCCGGCACCGCGGCCAGGTGCGAGCCGGAGAGCACCGACAGGCCGACCAGGTCCACGTCCTCCTCCACGGCGGCGGCGACGATCTGCCCGGCGGTAAGCCGGATGCCCTGGTAGACCACCTCGAAGCCGGCGTCGCGGGCGCGTACCGCGATCTGCTCCGCGCCGTTGGAGTGCCCGTCGAGGCCCGGCTTGCCGACCAGCAGCCGCAGCCGGCCGCTGCCCAGCTCGCGGGCGGTGGCGGCGACCCGCTCCCGGACGGCGGCCAGGGTGGCGTCCCCACCGGCCCCGGCGGCGCCGGCCAGGCCGGTGGGCGCGCGGTACTCGCCGAAGACCTGGCGCAGCGCGCCGGCCCACTCGCCGGTGGTCACCCCGGCCCGCACGCACTCCAGCGTCGCCGGCATCAGGTTGGTCGTGGTGGCGGCGTCCGCGCGGAGCCGGGCCAGCGCCGCCTCGACGGCCGCACCGTCCCGGCCGGCCCGCCACTGGCGTACGGAGGCCGTGGCGGCCGCCTCGACGGCGGGGTCGACCTGTTCGACGGCCTCGGCACCGGCCGCGGTCAGCGGCGACGGCTCGGTCTCGGTGTACCTGTTGACCCCGACCACGACGTCGGTGCCGGCCTCCATCCGGCGCCGCCGCTCGGCCAGCGAGGCGACCAGCGCGCTCTTGAGGTAGCCGGTCTCCACTGCGGCGACCACGCCGCCCATCTCCAGCACCTTCTCCAGCTCGACCCGGGCCCCCGCGACGATCTCGTCGACCAGCGCGGTCATCACGTGCGAGCCGGCGAAGAGGTCCGGGTACTCCAGCAGGTCCGACTCGTACGCGAGCACCTGCTGCATGCGCAGCGACCACTGCTGGTCCCACGGCCGGGGCAGGCCGAGGGCCTCGTTCCAGGCGGGCAGCTGCACGGCGCGGGCGCGGGCGTCGCGGGACAGGGTCACGCCGAGCATCTCCAGCACGATGCGCTGGATGTTGTTCTCCGGCTGCGCCTCGGTCAGGCCCAGCGAGTTGACCTGCACGCCGTAGCGGAACCGGCGCTGCTTCGGGTTCTCCACCCCGTAGCGCTCGCGGGTGATCTCGTCCCAGAGCGCGCCGAACGCGCGCATCTTGGCGATCTCCTCGACGAAGCGCACCCCGGCGTTGACGAAGAAGGAGATCCGCTGCACCACGTCGCCCATCCGCTCGGCGGGCACCTGACCCGAGTCGCGGACCGCGTCGAGCACCGCGACGGCCGTGGAGAGCGCGAAGCCGACCTCCTGCACCGGCGTCGCGCCGGCCTCCTGGAGGTGGTACGAGCAGATGTTCACCGGGTTCCAGCGCGGCATCTCGCGCAGCGTGTACGCGATGACGTCGGCGGTCAGCCGCAGCGACGCCGCCGGCGGGAAGATGTAGGTCCCCCGGGAGAGGTACTCCTTGATGATGTCGTTCTGGGTGGTGCCGGCGCAGCGGGACAGCTCGGCCCCCTGCTCGGCGCCGACCGTGCCGTAGAGGGCGAGCAGCCACATCGCGGGCGCGTTGATGGTCATGGACGTGTTCATCTCGGCCAGCGGGATGCCCTCGAAGAGCGCCCGCATGTCGCCGAGGTGCGCCACCGGTACGCCCACCCGGCCCACCTCGCCGGCGGCGAGCTCGTGGTCGGGGTCGTAGCCGGTCTGCGTCGGCAGATCGAAGGCGACCGACAGGCCGGTCTGCCCCTTCGCCAGGTTGCGGCGGAAGAGCGCGTTGGTGGCGGCGGCCGAGCTGTGCCCGGCGTAGGTGCGCATCACCCACGGGCGGTCGCGTTCGGGCAGCCGACCCGGGAGAGCCTTCTCGTCCATGGCGGGAGTCTAAGTTACCGTTCAGTCACCTGAGCTGTGGAAAACCACACAGATCCATGGAGCGGACGGCCGGGTGCGAAGCCCCCGACATGGGCCGGACCGCCACACCCCGGCGGGGCCGCGGCCACGGCCAGGCCGCACACTTGACGACATGCATGACGAGCTCGCGATCTCCGTCCGGGGGCTGCGCAAGGCCTACGGCGACAACGTCGCGGTGGCGGGCGTGGACCTCGACATCCACCGCGGCGAGGTGTTCGCCCTCCTCGGCCCCAACGGCGCCGGCAAAACCACCACGGTGGAGATCCTGGAGGGCTACCGGCAGCGCGACGCCGGCGAGGTCCGCGTCCTCGGCAGCGACCCGGCCCAGCCGGCCGCCGACTGGCGCTCCCGGGTGGGCATCGTGCTCCAGGGCACGGGCGAGTTCGACGAGCTGACCGTCGCCGAGGTGGTGCGCCACTTCTCCGGCTTCTACGCCGGCGCCGACGATCCCGACAAGGTCATCGAGCGGGTGGGGCTGGCCGGCAAGGCGAAGGCGCGCACGCACACCCTCTCGGGCGGGCAGAAGCGCCGGCTCGACGTCGCGCTCGGCATCATCGGCCGCCCCGAGCTGCTCTTCCTGGACGAGCCGACCACCGGCTTCGACCCGGAGGCGCGCCGGGAGTTCTGGGAGCTGATCCGGGACCTGGCCGCCGCCGGCACCACCATCGTGCTGACCACCCACTACCTCGACGAGGCCGAGGCGCTGGCCGACCGGGTCGGGGTGATCGCCGCCGGCCGGGTGGTCGAGGTCGCCGCGCCGGACCGGCTGGGCGACCGGCAGGCGGCCCTGGCGACGGTCTCCTGGCGTACGCCGGAGGGGGCGCTGGAGACGGCGGAGAGCGCGACGCCGACGGCGCTGGTGGCGGAGCTGGCCGCGCGTTTCGGCGGCGAGGTCCCCGGCCTGACGGTGACCCGGCCGACCCTGGAGGACATCTACCTGCGCATGATCGGACACCGATGACCACCACGACGAAGCCCGCCCCGCCGGCCACCGCCGCACCGGCCCGCCGGCCCGGCCCGGCCGCCCTCACCCTGCGCCAGGGCCGGTTGGAGATCACCCAGTTCCTGCGCAGCCGGGAGTCCGTCGTCTTCACGATGGGCTTCCCGGTCATCATGATCCTGATCTTCGCGGCGATCTTCAGCGACGAGATCGCCCCGGGCGTGAGCTACACGCAGTACTTCATCACCGGCATGATCGCCACCGGCCTGATGACCGTCAGCTTCCAGAACCTCGGCATCTGGATCCCCATCGAGCGGGACCGGGGGGTGCTCAAGCGCTACCGGGGCACGCCGATGCCGAAGTGGGTCTGGTTCGCCGGCAAGGTGCTGATGGTCGTCGCCATCGGCATCGCCGAGACCGCGCTGCTGCTCGCCGTCTCGGTCGCGCTGTTCGACCTGGAGCTGCCCGGCACCGCCGCGAAGTGGCTGACCTTCGGCTGGGTGTCGGTGCTCGGCGTCACCGCCTGCACGCTGTGCGGCATCGCCATCTCGTCCCTGGCCCGCACCGCCCGCAGCGGCTCGGCGGTGGTCACGCCGGTCGCGCTGGTGCTCCAGTTCATCTCCGGCGTGTTCTTCGTCTTCACCGAGCTGCCGGCGTGGATGCAGCAGGTGGCGGCGATCTTCCCGCTCAAGTGGATGTGCCAGGGCCTGCGCTCGGTCTTCCTGCCGGACAGCTTCGGCGCGCGGGAGCCGGGCGGCTCGTTCGAGCTGGGCACTGTCGCGCTGGTGCTGGGCGCCTGGTGCGTCATCGGCCTGGTGCTGTGCCTGACCACGTTCCGCTGGACCACCAAGCGCGACGGCTGACCGCCGGCCTGCTCAACCGCCGTTCACCAGCGCGTCGCCCAGCGGCGTACGCCAGTAGAGCACCTCGCGCCCGGACCGCCGCTTGCCGACCGCGCCCGCGTCCAGCAGCACCCGCAGGTGGTCGCTGACCGTGCCGAGCGACAGCCCGGTCACCACCACGAGCTGCGAGGTGCTCATCGGCGCGTCCAGCCGGGCCAGGATCTCCGCCCGGTTCGCGCCGACCAGCCGGGCCAGGCCGTCCGGTGCCGGCGAGGTGGGGTCGACCAGGATCCCACGCGCCGGATAGACCATCCCGAACCGGGCCGGCGCGTCCCAGACCACCCAGCCGCGGCGGCAGTGGGCCGGCACGAACACCAGCTGCTCGGCCGCGTGCAACGACAGCGGCGGCTCCGGGTAGTCGTTCACCTGGAGGCGGCCGTCGCCCAGCCACCGCACGTTGCGGTTGATGTCGACGATCGCCCCGGCCAGGCCCCGCGTGCTCAGGGCGGCGGTGCGGGCCACGATGTCCGCCCGCAGCCGGCGTTCCCGCTCCGGCCACTCCGGCGCGACGGTGTGCGTCCAGATCCAGTCGAGCAGTTCCACGACCTGCCCGGTGAGCCCGTCCGCCAGCAGTTCGGCCGCGAGCGGGCCCGGCCGGGTGGCACGCAGGTCGGCCCGGATCCGCTCGTCGGACAACCCCTCGACGGCCGCCAGCTCGGCGGCGAACGTCGGGTCCGCCGAAGCGGGCGCGATGGTGAGGAAGTCAGCGACCCACCGGAGGTTGAACGACGCCGCCACCAGCGCCCGGACCACCGGCCGGGCGGCCAGCAACCCCCGGAACCCGTCGACGTGGGGTCGCCGCCAGGCCTGCTCCCAGGGGACGTGCGGACGGCGCAACGCCTTCAGCGCGCCGACGGTCTCGGCCATCGGCGACACCGTGAAGCGACTCCGCGCGACCAGGTCGGACGGCACCTGCCAGACTCCCACGTTTCGCCTCCAGACGTAACTCTACGAGATCCGCCCGGTGCCCCACACGATCGTGCCCGTGAGAACGTACGCAGAGCTGTTCGCGGCCCGTGAATTCCGCAACCTGTTCCTCGCCAACTGCGCGGGGATCGCAGCGCACACCACGTCGGCGCTGGCGCTGGGCGCGTTGACCTACGCGTCGACCGGCTCGGCGCTGCTCACCGCGCTGAGCATGTTCGGCGCGCCGCTGGCCGGCGTGCTCGGCAGCCTGACGTTGCTGTCGGCCGCGGACAGCCTGCCGCCCCGCCGGGCGTTGACCCTCGCCGCGGTGCTGGTCACCATCGGGGCGGCGGTGCAGGCCGTGCCCGGGCTGCCACTGTGGGCCCGGTTCACGATCATCTTCCTCAGCGCGTACGTCGGCTCGATCACCGGTGGGGCCAGGTGGGCGCTGCTCACCGAGATCCTGCCGGCCGACGCCTACGTACTGGCCCGGGCCACCATGAACACGAGCGTCGGGGTGATGCAGATCGCCGGGTTCGGACTGGCCGGTGCCCTGCTCGTCCTGCTGAGCCCGGACCAGGTGTTCCTGCTCGCCGCGGTGCTCCGGGCGGTGGCCGCGGCGGTGGGCTGGTTCGGGCTGTCCGAACGCCCGGTCCGGGTCACCGAGCGGACGACGATCGCGCGTACCGCCCGGGTGAACAGGGAACTCTGGGCGGACCGGGGCCGCCGGTCGCTCTTCCTGAACCTGTGGGTGCCCGGCGGTCTGATCGTCGGGTGCGAGGCGCTCTTCGTGCCGTACGCCGGTGATCGCGCCGGCTTCCTGTTCGCCGCTGCCGCCCTCGGCATGCTGATCGGCGACGTGGTGGTGGGGCGGTTCCTCACCGGGGCCCGCCGGGAGCGGTGGGTTCCCACGCTGCGGTTGCTGCTCGCAGTCCCCTATCTGGTCTTCCTGCTGTCGCCGCCGCTACCGCTGGCCATGGTCGTCGCACTGGTCGCCTCGGTCGGCTTCGCCGCCGGGCTGCCGTTGCAGGAGCGGCTCATCACCCACTCGCCACCCGAGGCCCGTGGCCAGGTGCTCGGCCTGCACCACAACGGCATGTTGGCTGGGCAGGCGGTGTGTGCGGCGCTCGCCGGCGCGGTCGCGGACCTGGTCCCGGCGCACCGGGCCGTCGCGCTGCTCGCCGCGGCGTCGCTGGCCGCCACCGTCGCGCTCACCTCGGGGCTGCGCCGGACCGCCCCCGCGCCGACGGAGGCGGTCCGCTGAGTCGGCCGGAGAGCGCTGCGGCCCCCGGCCTCCGCGTCAGTACGTGTAGAAGCCCTTGCCGGTCTTGCGGCCCAGGTCGCCGGCGGTGGCCATGCGCTGGAGCAGCTCCGGCGGGAAGAACTTCTCGTCCGCGGTGTCGGTGTAGATGTTCTTCGTGGCGTTGAGCAGCACGTCCACGCCGGTCAGGTCGATGGTGGCCAGCGGGCCCATGGCGTGGCCGAAGCCCAGCTTGCAGGCGGTGTCCAGGTCCTCGGCGGAGACCACGCCGGACTCGACCAGCTTGACCGCCTCCATGGCGAGCGCGCTGATCAGCCGGGTGGTGACGAAGCCGGCGATGTCCCGGTTGACCACCACGACGGTCTTGCCGATCCCCTCGGCGAACGCCTTCGCCGTCGCCAGGGTCTCGTCACTGGTCTTGTAGCCGCGCACCAGCTCGCAGAGCCTCATCATCGGCACCGGCGAGAAGAAGTGGGTGCCGACGACCGACTCCGGCCGCTCGGTCGCCGTGGCGATCTGGGTGACCGGGATGGCCGAGGTGTTGGTGGCCAGGATCGCGTCGGACTTGCAGATCTTGTCCAGGGCCCGGAACACCTCGTGCTTGATCTCGAGCTTCTCGAAGACCGCCTCGACGACGATGTCGGCGTCCGCCGCCGCCTCCAGGTCGGTGGTCGGGGTGATCCGGCCCAGCGCCGCCTCGACGTCGGACGCCTCGATCTTCCCCTTCTCGGCGAACTTCTCCAGCGACTTCCGGATGCCGTCCACGCCCCGCCTGGTGGTCGCGTCGTCCAGGTCCCGCAGCGTCACCTGCCAGCCCGCCTGCGCCGCCACCTGGGCGATGCCCGAGCCCATCAGCCCGGCCCCGACGACCGCGAGTCGACCCGCCATCTGCTTCTCCCTCGCCTGATTGAGTGTCTGCCAGCACCCTAGTCGGCACGCCTGAACGGATGCTAAGGCGTGTCGCCGCGGCCGACGGCGGGGGTGGCGGCGAGGCTCAGATGGTGAGGTCCGGCTCCTCGGGGGCGGTGCCCCGCTCCACCTCGACGCCGAGCGCCCGCAGGTCCGCGGCGAAGTCCGGGTAGCCCCGGTCCACGTGGTGCACGTGGGAGACCTCGGTGACCCCCTCGGCGCAGAGCCCGGCGATGATCAGCCCCGCGCCGGCCCGGATGTCGGTGGCGCGTACGGGGGCGCCGGAGAGTTGCTCCCGGCCACGGACCACCGCGTGGTGCCCGTCGGTCTTGATGTCCGCGCCCAGCCGCATCATCTCGTTGGCGAACATGAACCGGCCGTCGAAGATGTTCTCCGTGATCAGGGAGGCCCCGTCGCTGACGGCGGCCAAGCCGATCGCCATCGGCAGCAGGTCGGTCGCGAAGCCCGGGTACGGCAGGGTGACCACGTCCACCGCCTTGGGCCGGTCGTCCATCCGGATCCGGAACGCGTCGCCCCGGGTCTCCACCAGGCCACCGGCCGAGACCAGTTTGTCGAGGGCGACCTCCAGGAACCGCGGATCCACCCCGGTCACGGTGACGTCCCCCCGGGTCATCGCCGCGCCGAAGGCCCAGGTGCCGGCCACGATCCGGTCTCCCACCGTGGCGTGCCGCACCGGCCGCAGCCCCGGCACCCCCTCGATGTGCAGGGTCGACGTGCCGGCGCCGGAGATGCGCGCGCCCATCTGGTTCAGCATCGTGCAGATGTCGACGATCTCCGGCTCCCGGGCGGCGTTGTCGATGACGCTGGCCCCGCGGGCCAGCACCGCCGCCATGACCAGGTTCTCCGTCGCCCCGACGCTGGGGAAGTCGAGCACGATCTCCGCGCCGTGCAGGCCGTGCGGCGCCGAGGCGATCACGAAGCCGTGCTCGCCGGAGATCTCGGCGCCCATCCGGGTCAGCCCGGCGATGTGCATGTCCAGCCCCCGCGAACCGATGGCGTCCCCGCCGGGGTGCGCCACCCGCACGTACCCCCGGCGGGCCAGCAGCGGGCCGAGCACGCAGATCGAGGCGCGCAGCCGGCGGACGAGGTCGTAGTCGGCCTCGGCGCCGGGCTGGTCGGGCACGTCGATGACGACCGACCGGGACCGGGCGACCCCGCCGTTCGCGACCATCGGGTCGACCGGGTCGTCGGCGTCGAAGTGGATGCCGCAGCCCAACCGGCGGAGCACCTCGCCCATGATCGCGATGTCGGTGATCCGCGGGACGTTGGTGATCACGCTGCGGCCCGGGGCGAGCAGCGCGGCGGCCATCAGCTTCAACGCGGAGTTCTTGGCGCCGACCACGTGCACCGTGCCCGCCAGGCGGGCCTCGCCGCGCACCCGGATGACGTCGACGTCGTTGACCGCCGGATGACCGGCGTCACCGGGGCCCCACCCGGTCGGCCGCAGGGCGGCTCCGCCCGGGCGCGCCGGGATCGTCAGGTCCGGTATCCGTAGGCTGTGCGTCATGGCCGTCCACCTCACGCGCATCTACACCAAGGCCGGCGACGCCGGCATGACCAGGCTGAGCAACAACGAGCAGGTGCCGAAGACCGATCCGCGCATCACCGCGTACGCGGACGTCGACGAGTGCAACGCCGCGATCGGCGTGGCGCTCGCCCTCGGGCAGCTCGACGACGAGCTGCGGGGCGTCCTGGCGTCGATCCAGAACGACATGTTCGACGTGGGCGCCGACCTGGCCACCCCGGTCGAGCCGGACCCGAAGTACCCGCCGCTGCGGGTCACCGAGGAGTACGTCGAGCGCCTCGAGGGTTGGTGCGACGAGTACAACGCACGCCTGAGCAAGCTCGACTCCTTCATCCTCCCCGGCGGCACCGCGGGCGCGGCGCTGCTGCACGTGGCGCGGACAGTGGCCCGGCGCGCGGAGCGGGCGGCGTGGGCCCTGGTCGCGCACGACCCCGATCGGACCAGCTCGCTCCCGGCAAAGTATCTCAACCGGCTCTCCGACCTGCTGTTCATCCTGTCAAGAACGGCCAATCCGGGCGGCGATGTGCTATGGGTGCCGGGCGGCAAGCGCTGACCACGGGGCAGCCGGGCCCGCCGGAGGAGCCGGTGGGCGCGCTGCACCACGCCGAGGTCTGGGTACCCGACCTGGCCGCCGCCATCCGCGGCTGGGGCTGGCTGCTCGGCGAGCTGGGCTGGACGCCGTACCAGGAGTGGCCGGCCGGCCGCTCCTGGCGGCTCGGCCCGACGTACCTGGTGCTGGAGCAGTCGCCGGCGCTACGCGGGCGGCGGCACGACCGGCGGGCCCCCGGACTCAACCACCTGGCCTTCCACGCCGGCCCGCCGGCTGCCGTGGACCGGCTGGTCGAGGCCGCGCCGGCGTACGGCTGGACCCTGCTCTTCCCCGACCGCCACCCGCACGCCGGCGGCCCACAGACCTACGCCGCCTACCTCGCCGACGGCCAGGGCTACGAGGTGGAACTGGTCGCCTCCCCACCCGAGTAGTCCAGCGGGTCACCTGACGAGACCGGGAACGGCGCAGGTGGTGTAAGAGTGCGCCGGGCCGCGGACAGCGCGCCGGCAGGGGTTTCCGGGGAGCCCGCCCGCGGAGGGATCAAGCCTGACCGCCCGGAGCGGGTGGGCTCCAACGGAAACCCCCAAAGGACGAGGGACGTCAGGCGGCGGGCCAGTCCTGGGAGGCCATACGCGGCGAGACCGCCCCCGGAGGGGCGGCCTCGAGCCAGGAGAGGAACCCGGTGACGGTGGACCGGGCCATGGCGATCTCCACCGGAGCGTGGTCGCTCGTACAGCGGAGGATGACCCAGTCGGCGGGCATCGAGAGGCGCTCCTGCCCCTCGGGCAGCCGCCGCCGCTCCACCGCCAGCTTCTTGCGGGAGAGCACCCGGGTGGGGCGTACGGCGAAGCTGAACATGCGGTACCAGCGGAGTTCGTCGCCGACGAACCGGCCGAAGCCGGGGGACCAGCCGCGGCCGTCGAGCATCGTGGAGGTCCGGACGCCGAGGCGGATGATGCCCCCGCTCCGCGTGACGACCGCCCGACGGGCGAAGAGGATCAGGAGCGCGCCGAGGATGACGGCGACGCCGATTCCGATCCCTTCGACGATCCCCATCGGCGGTGCGGCTCAGCGGCTCTGCGCGGCGGAAACCGGGGTGGCGCTCTCGGCCAGGATGGTGACGCCCTCGGCGCTCACGGAGAGGAAGCCACCGGCGACCTCGTAGGAGACCTGCTCGCCGCTGGCGAGCCTGATGCGCACCTGGCCGGGCTCGGCGAGCTGGCCGAGCAGGGGCGCGTGCCCCGGCAGCACACCCAGCTCACCCTCGGTCGTCCGGGCGACGACCATCTCGGCGTCACCGGACCAGACCTTCTCCTCGACGGCTACGAGCTCGACGTGAAGCTGCTGTGCCACGCTGTCTCCTTGCTGCGGCGGCGGATTGTCGAAAGTCTAGTCTTGCCGCCGACGCGCCCCCAACGCGGGTGGCGAGACCTGCGCCACGGCTACTTGGTCTTGTTCTGGAAGTCGGGGTGCTCCAGCAGGAAGGCGTCGAGCTGCTCGTTGTGCAGGGCGGTGAAGAAGTCCTCGACCTCCGGCTCGAAGCGCTCGCCCTGGTACTTCCCGTTCTCGGTGACCCCGCCACCCGGCAGCTTGACCATCTGGATGGTCTCCGGTCGGAGGTTCCTCAGCGCCAGACCGAAGTCGATGACGCTGTGGCCGCGGCCACTGAAGACCAGGGACTGGCCGGCCGCCCGCAACACCCGGTCCAGCTTGATCGGGTTGGTCACCACGTCGGCGCTGAGCGCCTGGCCCGCCATGGCCTTGACGAACTGCTGCTGGTGGCGCTGGCGGCCGTAGTCGCCGTCGGGGACCCCGTTCTTCGGGTAGCGCTGGCGGACGTAGTCGAGGGCCTGCCAGCCGTTGAGGTGCTGGGTGCCCTTCTTGTAGACCGCCTGCGGACCGACGTAGCCGTCGCCGTACGGGTTGCCCTTGCGGTGCTTGCCGTCCGGCTCCCGGTGCTCGGAGCGCACCTCGCGCTCGATGTACATGTCGACGCCGCCCATGGCGTCGACGATCTTCTGGAAGCCGTTGAAGTTGATGATCGCGCCGGCGTCGAAGCGCTTGATCCCGGTGACCTGCTGCACGGTCTTGGCGAGCAGCTCGAATCCCTGCGCCGCGCTCGGGTTCTGCCCCTGCACGTCGCTGCCCTCGGACATCGCCGCGTTGATCCGGGCCCGGCCGCCCTTGAAGCCGGCCTTGTCGAACCGGGGGATGTCCACGATCAGGTCGCGGGGCATGGAGAAGAGGTACGCCCGGTCCATCGCCTCGGGCACGTGCAGCACCATGATCGAGTCGGCCAGCGGCGGGGTCTCCGGCTTGCGCGGGTCGATGCCGACCAGCAGGATGTTGAGCGGGCCCTTGATGTCGCTCTTGCGCTCCTTCGCCCCGGCGGCCTGGTCGCCGAAGAGGTCGGCCTTGCCCACCGCGCCCTCGTAGCGGGCCATCAGCGCCTCTGCGCCGACCAGCACCACGCCGCTGAGCAGCATGAGAACGGCACCGAACACCGTGCAGACCCGGGCCCAGCGCGGCACCCCCGACCACATGGACGACTTGCCGCCGCCCTTGCCGGCCTTACCCACGATCATCTCCGTTCGTCACGCCCACGATCAGGAGACGGGCGCGCGCAGCCGATTGGTTGCACAGATCGACGCCCGCGACCGGCGGGCGCGCGGATCGACGGTACCTCGCGTCCGGCGTGATCGCCGACCGTGCGGAACCGGGCAGCGGAGATGATAGGGCCTGAAGATGAACGAAAGGCCGCCCCGGCATTGCCGGGGCGGCCTTTCTCAGGACCGACAGGTCAGCCCTTCATCAGCTCCGCCGCCTTGCGCTCCAGGTCCTCGAGACCGCCGCACATGAAGAAGGCCTGCTCGGGGAAGTGGTCGTACTCGCCCTCGCTGATCTTCTTGAACGCCTCGATGGTCTCCTTGATCGGGACCGTCGAGCCCGGCACGCCGGTGAACTGCTCCGCCGCGTAGGTGTTCTGCGACAGGAAGCGCTCGATCCGGCGGGCCCGGCCGACCGTGACCTTGTCTTCCTCGGAGAGCTCCTCGATGCCGAGGATGGCGATGATGTCCTGCAGGTCCTTGTACTTCTGCAGGATCCGCTTGACCTCGGTCGCCACCGCGAAGTGCTCGGCGCCGACGAACTCCGGGGCGAGGATCCGGGACGAGGACGCCAGCGGGTCCACCGCCGGGTAGATGCCCTTGTCGGAGATCGACCGCTCCAGGTTGGTGGTCGCGTCGAGGTGGGCGAACGTGGTGGCCGGGGCGGGGTCGGTGTAGTCGTCCGCCGGCACGTAGATCGCCTGCATCGAGGTGATGGCCTGGCCCCGGACGGAGGTGATCCGCTCCTGGAGCTCGCCCATCTCGTCGGCCAGGGTCGGCTGGTAACCCACGGCGCTCGGCATGCGGCCGAGCAGGGTGGAGACCTCCGAACCCGCCTGGGTGAAGCGGAAGATGTTGTCGATGAAGAGCAGCACCTCCTGCTTCTTCACGTCGCGGAAGTACTCGGCCATGGTCAGCGCGGAGAGCGCCACCCGCAGCCGGGTGCCCGGCGGCTCGTCCATCTGGCCGTAGACCAGCGCGGTCTTGTCGATGACGCCGGACTCGGTCATCTCGGCGATGAGGTCGTTGCCCTCGCGGGTCCGCTCACCCACGCCGGCGAAGACCGACGTACCACCGAAGTTCCGGGCGACACGGGTGATCATCTCCTGGATGAGCACCGTCTTGCCCACGCCGGCGCCGCCGAACAGGCCGATCTTGCCGCCCTTGACGTACGGGGCGAGCAGGTCGATGACCTTGATGCCGGTCTCCAGCATCTCGGTCTTCGGCTCCAGGTCCGCGAAGGCCGGGGCCTTGCGGTGGATGCCCCAGTGGTCGTCCGGGTTGAGCGTCTCGCCCTCGGTGAGGTTGAGGCACTCGCCGATCGCGTTGAACACGTGGCCCTTGACCGCGTCGCCCACCGGAACGGTGATCGGCGAGCCGGTGTCGCGCACCTCGGCGCCACGGACCAGGCCGTCGGTCGGCTGCATCGAGATGGCGCGGACCATGTTGTCACCCAGGTGCTGGGCGACCTCCAGGGTCAGCGTCTTCTCGCCGCCGGAGAGCGTCACGGTCACGTGCAGGGCGTTGAACAGGGCCGGCATGGCGTCGCGCGGGAACTCGGCGTCGACGACCGGGCCGATGACCCGGACCACGCGACCCGTGGCCGTCTTGGTCTCTACTAGGGCAGTCATCACACTTCACTTCCCGACGCGGCCAGCGCGTTCGCGCCGCCGACGATCTCACTGATCTCCTGGGTGATCCCGGCCTGGCGGGCCGAGTTCATCTCACGCGTGTACTTCTCGATCATCTCTTCGGCGTTGTCGGTGGCGCTCTTCATCGCCCGCCGACGGGCCGCCGACTCGCTCGCCGCCGACTCCAGCAACGCCGCGTAGATCCGCGTGTTGATGTACTTCGGCAGCAGCGCGTCGAGCAGCGCCTCCGCCTCCGGCTCGAACTCGTACGCCGGCAGCAGGCCCTCGGACCGGGGACGGTCCTCGACCTGCATCGGCCCGATGATCTTCGCGACCGGGGTCTGGGTCATCAGGGAGTGGAACTCGGTGTAGACGATGTGCAACTCGTCGATCCCGAGCACCCCGTCCGCCCCCGCGCCGCCGTCGACGTCGTCCGCACCGGCCGTGAACGCCTTGATCAGCGTCTCGCCCACGGTGCGCGCGTCGGCGAACGACGGCTGCTCCGAGAACCCGGTCCAGTTCGCCTCGATCGGCCGGTCACGGAAGCGGAAGAAGCCCACACCCTTGCGCCCGATGACGTAGAGCACCGGCTCCTTGCCGTCCGCGCGGAGCCGCGCGATCAGCGACTCCGCCATCCTGATCGCGTTGGAGCTGTAACCGCCGGCGAGGCCACGGTCGGCGGTCACCAGCAGGACGCCCGCCCGCCGCACCCGCGGACGCGGGGTGAGCAGCGGGTGGTCGATCCGCGCGTTGGACGCCAGCGCCGTGAGGACACCGGTGATGGCCTGGGCGTACGGCAGGGACGCCTCCACCCGGGCCTGGGCCTTGGCGATCCGGCTCGTCGCCACGAGCTCCATCGCCTTGGTGATCTTCTTCATCCCCTTCGCCGAGCGGATCCGTTGACGAAGAACGCGTACCTGGGCCGCCATGAATCAGCCCTTACTGGTTCTCGACCGGGCGGTCGGTCGTGCCGTCGCGGAAGCGGGTCACCGTCTCGCGGTTCTCCTCGCCCTCGAGCGGCGCGGCCGGGGCCTCGTTGATCCGACGCTCGTCCGCCTTGCCGAGGAAGACCTGCTTGAACTCGGTGATGGCGCGGTCGAGCGAGGCGACGATCTCGTCGTCCCACTTGTTGTCGGCGATGCCCGCCAGGACACCCTCGTGCTTGTGGCGCAGGTACTGGAGGAACTCCGACTCGAAGCGGCGGACCTCACCCACGGGGATGTCGTCCAGCTTGCCCTCGGTGCCGGCCCAGACCGAGACGACCTGCTCCTGCACCGGGTACGGCGAGTAGTTCGGCTGCTTGAGCAGCTCGACCAGGCGGGCGCCGCGCTCCAGCTGGGCGCGGGAGGCCTTGTCCAGGTCGGAGGCGAAGGCGGCGAACGCCTCCAGCTCGCGGAACTGGGCCAGGTTGAGCCGCAGCGAGCCGGCGACCTTCCGCATCGGCTTCACCTGCGCGGCGCCACCGACCCGGGAGACCGAGGTGCCGACGTTGATGGCCGGCCGGACGCCCTGGTTGAACAGGTCGGTCTCGAGGAAGATCTGGCCGTCGGTGATGGAGATGACGTTGGTCGGGATGAAGGCCGAGATGTCGTTGGCCTTCGTCTCGATGATCGGCAGGCCGGTCATCGAGCCGCCGCCCATCTCGTCGGAGAGCTTCGCGCAGCGCTCCAGCAGCCGGGAGTGCAGGTAGAAGACGTCACCCGGGTACGCCTCGCGGCCCGGCGGGCGACGCAGCAGCAGCGACACGGCGCGGTACGCCTCGGCCTGCTTGCTCAGGTCGTCGAAGACGATCAGGACGTGCTTGCCGCCGTACATCCAGTGCTGCCCGATGGACGAGCCGGTGTAGGGGGCCAGGTACTTGAAGCCGGCCGGGTCGGAGGCCGGGGAGGCGACGATGGTCGTGTACTCCATCGCGCCCGCCTCCTCCAGGACGCCCTTGATGGAGGCGATCGTGGAGGCCTTCTGGCCGATGGCGACGTAGATGCAGCGGACCTGCTTCTTCGGGTCGCCGGAGCGCCAGTTGTCCCGCTGGTTGAGGATGGCGTCCAGCGCGACCGTGGTCTTGCCGGTCTTCCGGTCGCCGATGATCAGCTGGCGCTGGCCCCGGCCGATCGGCGTCATGGCGTCGACGGCCTTGATGCCGGTCTGCAGCGGCTCGAAGACGGACTGGCGGGACATCACGTTCGGGGCCTGGAGCTCCAGCTCGCGGAAGCCCTCGTTGGCGATGTCGCCGAGGCCGTCGATCGGCTGGCCGAGCGCGTCGACCACGCGGCCGAGGAAGGCGTCGCCGACCGGCACGGAGAGCACGCGGCCGGTGCGCTTGACGCGCTGGCCCTCTTCGAGCTTGGCGGAGTCACCGAGAACGACGACACCGATCTCCCGGACGTCGAGGTTCAGCGCCACACCGAGGGTGCCGTCCTCGAACTCCAGGAGCTCGTTGGTCATGGTCGAGGGCAGACCCTCGACGTGGGCGATGCCGTCGCCGGTGTCGGCGACGGTGCCGACCTCCTCGCGGGAGAGTTCGGACGAGTAGGAGGAGACGTAGCGCTCCAGGGCGCCGCGGATCTCCTCCGTCGAGATGGTCAGCTCGGCCATCCTCTGCTTCCTTAAGTATCAGGGGCCCGGGATACCTAGTACCGACCGGTCCGAATGGCGTGTGTCAGGGCGCTGGGCGGCAGGGCCGCTCAGCGCTTCGCGAGCGCGTTGCGGCTCTCGTTGAGGCGGCGCAGGACGGTGCCGTCGTACAGGTCGGAGCCGACCCGCACGCTCACGCCACCGAGAACTTCGGGGTCCACCGTCTGCTTGACGGAAACCTCTCGACCGTATATCGCGGAGAGGCTCGCGCCCAGCCGGCGCTCCTCCTCCTCGCTCAACGGGGCCGCGACGGTCACGTACGCCACCTGCCGGTCCCGCCGGTCGGCGGCAAGCTCGACCAGCCGGGTGAGCGCCCCGGCGAAGTTGCGTCCGCCGAAGCCGGCGAGCGCGACCCCGACGAGGTAGCCGGTGACCGGCCGGGTCTTGCCGGCGAGCAACTGGTCGACCAGCATGGCCCGCCGGGCGGCGGGGGCGGTCGGGTTGGACAGCGCGCTGGACAGTTCCGGCGAACCGGCGACGACCTGCCCGAAGCGGAACAGCTCGTCCTCGACCTCGCCCAGCTCGCCCGCGGAGTCCGCGCTCGCCAGGAGCGCGTCGATGCCCAGCCGCTCGGCGGCGTCGAGCAGTTCCGACGGCGCCGACCACCGGCCGGAGACCAGCGCGGCGAGCAGGTCCAGCGCCTCGGCGCCGATCTTGCCGCGGAGCACCTCGCCGAGCAGGGCGGCGCGGTCCGCGGCCGAGCGGGCCGGGTCGGAGAGCGCCCGGCGCAGCCGCGGCTCGCGCCGCAGCAGGTCGGCGACGGAGAGGAGTTCGTCGGCGGTGGTGGCCACCGCCGACGGCTCCGCGCCGCGGACGTACGCGTCGAGGCGCTCGGCCGCGACCTTGTACGACTCCCGGCTGGCGGCCTGCATCAGCGGGCCCCCGTGCTCTCGAGACCGCTCAGGAACCGGTCGACGGTGCCCTTGCGACGCGCCTCGTCGGCGAGCGACTCACCGACGATCTTGCTGGCCAGGTCCACCGCGATGGTGCCCACCTCGGTGCGCAGCTCGCGCACGATGGTGGCC
Source organism: Micromonospora sp. NPDC047670 (assembly GCF_043204915.1). Lineage (NCBI taxonomy): Bacteria > Bacillati > Actinomycetota > Actinomycetes > Micromonosporales > Micromonosporaceae > Micromonospora > Micromonospora sp. NPDC047670. Next base: position 226,200 of record NZ_JBIDDA010000009.1, on the reverse strand, counting down.
CGCTCGGCGGCGAGCTGCTCCTTGCCGGCCGCGATGATCCGGTCGGACTCCTCCCGCGCCTTGGCGAGGATGTCCTGGCGGATGCCCTCGGCGTCGGCCCGGGCGTCGTCCCGGATCTTGGCGGCGTCGGTGCGCGCCTCGGCGAGCTGCGCGCGGTACTGCTCGAGCAGCTGGTTGGCCTCGGCCTGAGCGGCCTCGGCGCGCTTGATGCCACCCTCGATCGCGTCGACCCGCGCCTGGAACGTCTGCTCCATCCGGGGGAAGACGAACTTCATCAGCACGAAGCAGAGGATCGCGAAGGCGATCGTGCCGACCACGATCTCCTGCCAGATGGGCAGGATCGGGTTGTGCGCCGACTCACCACCCTCTGCGGCGAGCAGGTGGTACATGGGTTACCTCCCGGTCCGAGGGGCGGGGGTCAGCCGGCCCAGATGAAGCCGAACGCGATGCCCAGCAGGGCGAGCGCCTCGATGACGGCGAAGCCGATCCAGACGTACGGCAGGGTCATCCGGGACGACTCCGGCTGACGGGCGGTCGACTGGATGTAGGCGGCGAAGACCAGGCCGACGCCGATACCCGGGCCGATGGCGGCAAGGCCGTAGCCGATGGCGGCGGTGCTGCCCTCTACCGCGGCGAGAACGTCCATTGGTTGGTTCCTCCTGGTTATCACGCGTGACGGTCACGCGGGACGACAACGGTTGGTGCGGGATGAATCAGTGCTCGTCGGCGAGCGCGCCCTGCACGTAGCTCGCGGTCAGGACCGTGAAGACGTACGCCTGCAGGCAGATCACCAGGAACTCGAGGAAGGTCAGCGCGACCGTCATCACCCAGGACAGCAGCGAGACCGGCGCGAGCCAGGCGTTCGCGTTGAGCATCGCGAAGCCGCCGAGCGTGAAGACCAGCAGGAGCATGTGGCCGGCGAACATGTTCGCGAAGAGACGCACGGCCAGCGAGAACGGCCGGACGAGGAAGGTCGAGAAGAACTCGATCGGGATCAGCAGCGGCAGGATGTACCAGGGCGCCGGCGGGATGAGCGAGTTCTTGATGAACTTCCCCGCGCCGTGGTGCCGGATGCCGGCGTAGATGAAGAGCACGTAGCTGATCACCGCGAGGATCGCCGGGAAGGCGATGTGCGAGTTCGGCGAGATCTGCAGGCCCGGCACGATCGCGAAGAAGTTGGTCAGCAGGATGAACAGGAACAGCGTGGTGAAGTACGGAGCGAACCGCACACCCGCGTGCCCGATCATGTCGACCGCGATGTTGTTGCGCACGAAGCCGTAGATCGACTCGGCGAGCCACTGCTTCTTCGTGGGGACCAGCTGCGGCTTACGGTAGCTGACCAGGAAGTAGATGATCAGAACGCCGACGGCCAGCCAGACCATCGCCGTGATCTTGGTGAACCAGTAGGAGTTCTCCGCACCCCACGGGAGGATGCTGGGCAGGTAGAAGTCGTCCACGCTGGGTGGGAATGCTGCCTCGCCCTGTGCCAGGACGTTCGCCTGTCCGAACACCGCGTCCCTTCCTAAGTAGGCGTGCCGAGCTTGCGGACGACCAGGATGATTCCCCCGGCCATGCCGAGCACGACGCCGATCCCGGTGGCGACGCCCCCGGAGTCGAGCCACTGGTCGACCAGCCAGCCGATGAAGCCCCACACGAGCATGCCCGCGATCAGATAGCTGAGCGCGGTCCAACCCTGGCCGGCGCCGGGCGGAACGTCGTCCGGGCCGCCGCTGGGTCGGGGGGTTTGGTCACCAGCCATGACGGGGCGAACGATATCAGTCGGGATTACGAGGCTGTGCCTCGCCCCCCGCACAACCGTCGTTGTGTGGGCCTCTGGCGGGCAGCGTCGTCTGTGGGCACGCTACTCCCCTTCCGCCAACCTGGAAACGACCGGTACACGACACGTTCGCGTGCCGTCCGATGTGTGGGACGGTGCCGCTCAGGGACGGTGCCGCTCAGGGACGGACGCGGCGGGCGTGCACGGTGGTGAGCCACCAGATGTGCACGCCGGTCCACACCACCACCCCGGCGGCGATGCCCAGGCAGAGCGGGATCAGCCCCGCCCAGCCGGTCGACGCCACGGCCACCATCACGACGCCGAGCAGGGTCATCTTGGCCGCGTACAGGCCGAGGCCGAACGGGAGCACGAGCTGCGGATTCACCGAGTCGGCCCAGGCCAGCACCACGGTCGTCAGGGTGTAGCTGGCCGCTGTGACACCGACTCCGGCCGCCGCGCCCAGCGCCGCCTCCGCGCCGCCGGTCAGCGCGCCGACCAGCGCGGCCACCGCGATCAGCGCGCCGCTGGTGCCCAGCAGGACCGGCAGGTGCCGCAGCCGCCAACGCCGGTCGGCCGGCGCGGTCGCCGCCGGCTCGCGCACCCCGGGCTCAGCCACGGGGGTACGCCGGGAAGTCGGCGACCAGGGCGGTCACCTCGGACGCGATCCGGGTCAGCTCCTCAGCGCCCCCGGGGGCGGCGGGGTCGGTGCGCACCGCGCGGGCGATCAGCCCGGCGATCCGGTGCATCTCCCCCTCCCGCATCCCCTGCGTGGTCACGCTCGGGGTGCCGACGCGGATGCCGGAGGCGACCATCGGCTTCTGCGGGTCGTACGGGATGGCGTTCTTGTTCAGGGTGATGCCGGCGGCGTCGCAGCGCGCCTCGGCGTCCGCGCCGGTCACCCCGGCCTCGCGCAGGTCGACCAGGGCGAGGTGGGTGTCGGTGCCCCCGGAGACCGGGCGCATGCCCTCGGCGGCCAGCCCGGCGGCGAGCGCCTGGGCGTTGCTCACCACCTGCGCGGCGTACGCCCGGAACTCGGGCTGGGCGGCCTCGCGCAGCGCGACGGCCTTGGCCGCGACGGCGTGCATCAGCGGCCCGCCCTGGGTGAACGGGAAGACCGCCTTGTCGATCCGCTGGGCCAGCGACTCCCGACAGAGGATCATGCCGCCGCGCGGCCCGCGCAGCACCTTGTGCGTGGTGGCGCAGACGACGTCGGCGTGCGGCACCGGCGACGGGACGACCTTCCCCGCGACCAGACCGACGAAGTGCGCCGCGTCCACCATCAGGTACGCCCCGACCTCGTCGGCGATCTCGCGGAACCGCGGGAAGTCGATCAACCGGGGATACGCCGTGGCCCCGCATATGATCATCTTGGGGCGGTGCGCGAGGGCCAGGTCGCGCACCTCGTCGTAGTCGATCAGCTCGGTGTCCCGCCGGACGGTGTAGCCGACGGTGTGGAACCACTTGCCGGAGAAGTTCACCCGGCTGCCGTGGGTGAGGTGCCCGCCGTGCGGCAGGTCCATGGCGAGCACCGTGTCCCCCGGCTGCACCAGCGCGGCGTACGCGGCCAGGTTGGCGCTCGCGCCGGAGTGCGGCTGGAGGTTGGCGTGCTCGGCGCCGAAGAGCTCCTTCGCCCGGGCGATGCCGATCTCCTCGGCCCGGTCCACCTCGGCGCAGCCGCCGTAGTAGCGCCGGCCCGGATAGCCCTCGGCGTACTTGTTGGTCAGGGTGGAGCCGAGCGCCGCCAGCACCGCCGGCGAGGTGAGGTTCTCGCTGGCGATCAGTTGCAGGCCGCCCCGGAGCCGGTCCAGCTCGCCGAGCACCACCCCGGCGATCTCCGGGTCCGTCGCGCGGAGCTGCTCGAAGTCCGGCCCCCAGAAGGTGCTCGTCTCAATAGCCACAACGCCAGAGTCTATTGGGCCGCACACTGGAGGCCGTGAGATGCCTGGTCACCGGAGCGACGGGTTACATCGGCGGGCGGCTCGCGCCCCGGCTGCTGGCCGAGGGGCACGCGGTGCGCTGCCTCGCCCGCAGGGCCGGCCGGCTACGGGACGTGCCGTGGACGGCGCGGGCCGAGATCGCCGAGGGCGACCTGCGCAGACCGGAGACGCTGCCGGCCGCGTTCGAGGGCGTCGACGTCGCCTACTACCTGGTCCACTCGCTCGGACAGGCCGGCTTCGAGGCCGCCGACCGGGAGGCCGCGGCCAACTTCGCGACCGCGGCCCGCGCCGCCGGCGTACGCCGGATCGTCTACCTCGGCGGGCCGGAGCCGGCAGCGGGTCGCCACGTCCCGTCGGCGCACCTGCGGTCCCGGGCCGAGGTCGGGCGGATCCTGCTCGACAGCGGCGTGCCGACGGCGGTGCTGCGGGCGGCGGTGATCATCGGATCCGGGTCGGCCTCGTTCGAGATGCTGCGCTACCTGACCGAGCGGCTGCCGGGCATGGTCACCCCGCGCTGGGTCCGCAACCGGATCCAGCCGATCGCCGTCCGCGACGTGCTGCGCTACCTGGTCGGCTGCGCGGACCTGCCGCCGGAGGTCAACCGCGGCTTCGACATCGGCGGGCCGGACATCCTCACCTTCCAGGACATGATGCAGCGCTATGCGCGGGTCGCCGGGCTGCGCCGGCGGGTCATCCTGCCGGTGCGGCCGCTGACCCCGTCGCTCTCCTCGTACTGGGTCGGGCTGGTCACCCCGGTGCCGAACGCGATCGCCCGGCCGCTGGTGGAGAGCCTCGTCCACGAGGCCGTCGCCCGCGAGCACGACATCGCCGCGTACGTCCCGGACCCGCCGCAGGGGCTGACCGGCTTCGACGAGGCGGTCGCCATGGCCCTGGCGAAGGTGCGCGACGGCGAGGTGGAGACCCGCTGGTCGACGGCGAGCGGCCCGGACGCGCCCGCCGAGCCGCTGCCCACCGACCCGCAGTGGTCCGGCGGCACCGCCTACACCGACGTGCGCGAGCGGGCCGTCCACGCGCCGCCGGAGGCCCTGTGGCGCGTCGTCGAGGGCGTCGGCGGCGAGCACGGCTGGTACTCGTTCCCGTTGGCCTGGTCGGCCCGGGGTTGGCTGGACCGCCTGGTCGGTGGCGTCGGGCTGCGCCGCGGCCGGCGCGACCCGCACCGCCTCCGGGTCGGCGAGGCGCTCGACTTCTGGCGGGTGGAGGAGATCGTGCCGGGCGAGCTGCTGCGGCTGCGCGCCGAGATGCGGCTGCCCGGCCGGGCCTGGCTGGAGATGCGGGTCACCCCGCTCGACGGCGGGCGCAGCCGCTACCACCAGCGGGCGGTGTTCCTGCCCCGCGGGCTGGCCGGGCACGCCTACTGGGGGGCCGTCGCGCCCTTCCACGCGGTGGTCTTCGGCGGGATGGCCCGCAACATCGCCCGGGGCGCGGAGCAGGCGGCCCACCGACCGGCCGTGTCGTCCGGACGCCGCTGACCGGCGACCACCGCGCGCGACCCACCCGTGCGGCTTCCCCTCGGCCGGGCAAGCCGGTCCGCGCCGCCGCGCGCGACCGCCCGCAGGGCTCCCCTCGTCCGGGCCGTCCGCGCGGCCGGTCACGCCCCGGCGGGCGGCCGGCTCAGTTGCCGGTGCGGGCGCCGGAGACCTGGAAGGCGGTCAGCTCGCTGGGCGGCACGAAGTCCCGGACCGGCTGGTCGCGCAGGGTGAAGGAGAGCACCTCGCCCACCGCCTCGACGAGTTGCCGCTGCACCCGCTGGCCGACCGTGTCGCGCGGGTCGTCGGGGTTGGCGGCGATCGAGGCGACCACCAGTTGCGGGGTGAAGGCGACCACGGTCTCGGTCGCGTACCCGTCCGAGCTGCCGGTCTTGCCGGCGACCGGCCGGCCGAGTTGCCGGCGCAGCCCCGTGGCGGTGCCGCCGGCGCACTCCCGGTACATCGACTGGTCGCCGACCGGGCAGCGGGCCGCGTCCGCCGCCGCCCGGGCCACGTCCGCGTCGACCACCTGCCGGCAGTCCGGTTGCGCGGCGGCCACCGGGCGGCCGGCCGCGTCGGCGATCGAGACGACCGGCAGCGGCGCGCACCACGTCCCCTCGGCCGCCACCGCCGCGTACGCGCCGGCGAGGTCGAGCGGCGTGGTGGCGGAGACGCCGAGGGTGAACGGGCCCCACTCGCGCGCGCCGTGGCGGGCCAACCGAGCGTCGTCCTCGGCCCGGAACACGATCCCGAGCCGCTCGGCCATCTCCACCACCCGGTCCGCGCCGACCCGCTCGGTCAGCCACGCGAAGTACGTGTTGACCGACTCGCCGAAGGCGGTCCACATGCTGTGCCGCCCGTCCATCGAGGCGCTGGCGTTCTTCGGGCACCAGTACCCGTCGCAGCTCGCCGACCCGGTCACGGGGAAGTCGGTCACGATCCGGCCCGGCGCGTCGAACTCCGTGCTCAGCGGCAGCCCGGCCTCCAACGCGGCCAGCATGGTGAAGATCTTGAACGTCGAGCCGGCCTGGTAGCCGTCGATCGCCCCGCCCCCGGCGACCAACTGGTTCACCGTGTTCGGGTGGTTCTTCTGTCCGGCCGGGTTGCCCGTCACGCTGTAGTTCCGGTTCACCGCCATGGCGAGCACCCGGCCCGTGCCGGGCTGGACCACGGCCGTCGGCGCCGCCCGGCGGTCGTCCACCTGGTAGATCCGGCGGACCTGCTCGGTGGTGGCGCGCTGCACCGCCGGGTCGAGCGAGGAGACGATGGAGAAGCCACCCCGGCGCAGGGTGAGCTGCCGCTCGTCGACGGTCGCGCCGAACGCCGGCTGGGCGTTCCACCAGCGGGTGAACCAGTCGCAGAAGAAGCCCCAGTCGTTGTGCTCGGCCGGCACCGCCGTGCAGTCGTTCGGCGTCTGGCTGGGGCGCAGGCGCAACTGCTCGGCCCCGGCCCGGGCCGCCGCCTCGGCCGGGACGTGCCCCGACTCGACCAGCCGGTCGAGCACGTACGCCCGGCGGGCGAGCGCCGCGTCCGCGTCGCCGTTGATCGGGTCGTCGGAGTGCGGCGAGCGGACCAGCCCGGCCAGCAGCGCGGCCTCGGCCAGGGTGAGGTCCGCCGGCGTCTTGGAGAAGTAGCGCTTGCTCGCGGCGGCCACCCCGTACGCCCCGGCGCCGAAGTACGCGATGTTGAGGTAGCGGGTGAGGATCTCGTCCTTGGTCAGCTCCCGCTCCAGGGCCAGCGCGTACCGCATCTCCTGGATCTTGCGGGCGGTGGTGAGTTCGGTGGCGGCGGCGCGCTGCCGCTCGCTGAGCCGGGGGTCGTTGCTGAGCACGTTGCGGACGTACTGCATGGTCAGCGTGGACGCGCCCTGCCGGGTCTCCCCGGCCCCCTTGTTGACCGTGAAGGCCCGCACCACGCCGCGCAGGTCGACCCCGCTGTGCTCGTGGAACCGGGCGTCCTCGGCCGCGATGATCGCCTGGCGCATCACCGGCGCGACCTCGGCCAGCGGCACGTCCACCCGGTCCTCCTGGTAGAAGGAGGTGATCAGGGTGGTGCCGTCGTTGGCGTAGAGGTTCGACCGTTGGGGCGTCGGCGGCGTGCGCAGCGTGTTGGGCAGCTCCGAGTACGGCGCGGCGAGCGCCGAGAACCCGACCCCGAACACCAGCGCGACCGGGAGGGCCGCCGCCGCGAGCACCAGGCCGGCGAGCACGCCGGCGATCAGCACGGTAAACAGTTTGTCGAGGCGTGCCCGGGTCATCAGCTCTCCCCGCAGGAGCCGGTCAGGACCCACCCAGAATGACCTGAAAGCCCCTCTTCATCGCCCCTTTCCCCCAAACCCGCAGGAAACTCACGCGCGGGGGTACCTCGGGCGGGTTACGACAGGAGCGCGCGGTCGAGCGGCCCGTCACCGCGGGCGCGCGGGCGAGGACTGGCCGCCGTTACGGCAGGAGCGCGACGGCCAGGGGGTGGACGGTCTCCTCGATCTCGTCGGCCACCCGGCTGAAGCACTGGTCGCCGCGCCCCCACGGGTCGTCGAGATCGTCGGTGGGCAGCGCGGTGGCGCCCTGGCGGGCGGCGTGGGCGGCGGCCACCAGGGCCACGCCGCGCGCGTACACCCCCTCCGGGGTGGCCTCGGCCGGGGGCAGCCCGGCCGCGTCCACCGCGGCGAGCAGCCGGCCGAACTCGCCCAGCACGAACGTGCGCGACGCGGCGTCCGGGCGCAGCGCCACCACGTACTCCTGCTGGTCCGCCGTGGCGGTGAGCACCAGGTCGGCGGCGTCGATGTGGTCCGAGCGGAGCTTGCGGGCGGCGAAACCGGAGACGCTGCCGCCCCGGTTGGTCACCTGGCGGGCGGCCGGCGGGTTCATCTCCTCGCCGGCGTGCCAGCCGCCGGTGCCGGCGCTGTGGCTGTGCACCAGCTCGTCGGCGCGGCCCGGGTCGGCCTCCCGCCGGGCCAGCCGCTCCCGGACGGCGAGGGCCAGCAGCCGCTCGGCCATCGGGGACCGGCAGATGTTGCCCATGCAGACGTGCAACACGGTGAACGGCGGCACTCAGACCCCCTGGCCGGCGAGGATGTCCGGCACCACGTCGCGCAGCTTCTCCAGCGGGACCGCGCCCGACCGGAGGACCCGCGGCGCCTCGCCGGTGAGGTCGACGATCGTGCTCGGCACCGGGTCCGGGCACGGGCCGGCCTCCAGGTAGGCCCGGACGGAGTAGGCGAGCTGGTCGCGGGCCTGCTCGGCGGTGAGCGCGGCCGGCTGGCCCGTCTTGTTGGCCGAGGCGACCGCCATCGGGCCGGTCTCGCGCAGCACCTCCAGCGCCACCGGGTGCAGCGGCATCCGCACCGCCACCGTCCCGGACGTGTCGCCCAGGTCCCAGCGCAGGCTCGGCGAGTGCTCGACGACGATGGTCAGCGCGCCCGGCCAGAACGCCTCCACCAGGTCGCGCGCCGCCTGGGGCAGCGAGTAGACCAGGCCGTCGAGGGTGTGCCGGGAGCCGATCAGCACCGGCGGCGGCACGTGGCGGCCGCCCTTGGCGTCCAGCAGGGCCTTGACCGCGTACGGGGTGAACGCGTCCGCGCCGATCCCGTAGACCGTGTCGGTCGGCAGGACGACCAGTTCGCCGTTCTTGACCGCCTCGATGGCCGCGGCGATGCCGCGGTCCCGGTCGGCGGGCGACCGGCAGTCGTAGAGCATCACGAGGAGTCAGTCTGCCACGCCGCGTCGGCGCGGGCGTGCGGGCCGTCCGCCCGCCGGGACGCGGTCGCGAAGCGCGGTCGCCCCGCCAGGTCCCGGTGGTCGGTGACCGCCTCGAACCGGCCGTCCGCGGCCAGCAGGTCGGGCACCGCCGTGCCGTGCGTGTCGTCGTGCTCGACGCCGAACACCCCGCCGGGGCGCAGCAGGGCCGCCGCCCGGACGACCAGCGGGCGGATCACCGCGAGGCCGTCCGCCCCGCCGAAGACCGCGCTCGCCGGGTCGTGCCGACCCACCTCCGGCGGTACGGGCACGTCGGACGGCACGTACGGCGGATTGCAGAGCAGCACGTCGACCCGGCCCACGAGGTCGGCCAGCAGGTCCGGGGCGGTGACGTCCGCCTCGACCACCTCGATCGGCCGGTCCCCCGTCGCGGCGCGGGCGGCCGCGTTGCGCCGCAGCCAGGGCAGGGCATCGGCCGAGCGTTCCACCGCCACCACCCGGGCCGCCGGCAGCTCCTGGGCGACCGACAGGGCGATGGCGCCCGAGCCGCTGCACAGGTCCACCACCAGCGGCGCGGCCAGCTCCCGGCCCCGCGCGATCCCCCAGCCGGCGAGCAGCTCGGTCTCCGGCCGGGGCACGAAGACGCCCGGCCCGACGGCCAGGTCCAGGTGCCGGAAGCCGGCGACGCCGGTGAGGTGCTGCAACGGCTCCCGGTCGGCCCGCCGGGCGACCAGCCCGTCGAACCGGTCGAGCTGCTCGGCGGTGAAGCCGTCGGCCAGCGCCAGCCGCCCCCGGGGCACCCCCAGCACGTACGCGGCCAGCTGCTCGGCCTCGGCGCGGGCCGCCTCGATCCCGGCGTCGGCGAGCGCCCGTGCCGCCCGGGCCACCGCCACGGAAGGGCGTTGTCGTCTCGTCCCTTCGGACGGCTGTTGCGGCGCGGTCGTCACGAGATAATCATGGGGCGTCGCGGCGGACATCACGAGCGGATGCGTCCGGGCGCACACCGACAGGAGGTCGCGGGTGGGTTGGCTCGACCGGGTCACCGACCAGGTTGACGCCCTGACGCGGTCGCGGGCGTTGCAGGAGTCCAGCCGTTCCGCGGAGGCGTACGCGATCCTCGAACGCGTCATCGGCACCACCACCGACCCGTACGCGCGGGCCGACGCCCTGGTGCAGCGCCTCTCGGCAGTGATCAACCTCGGGCGGACGGCCGAGTACACGCGGGCCGTCGAGGATGCCTCCAGCGCCGTGCGCGACCTCGCCGAGCCCTACCTGCACGGGCACCTCAACGCGCTGGCGGCACTCGCCGCGCACCACCAGGGCGCGCTGGACCGCTGCGTCACCCACCTGGTGAAGGCCGCCCGGGCGCTGGGCGCGGTGGCGGACCCGGACCGGGACACCGCGTGGGGCTGGCACGACCTGGCGATGGCCTACTCCTACCTCAGCTTCCACGGCTACGCCCTCGGGGCGATCGAGCGGGCCCGGCAGCTCGGGACGGCCGCCGGCATCCCGGAGGAGACGTTCGCCGCCCCGGGGATCCGGCTGCGCAACGCGGTGGCGCTGGACCACAACGGCGACAGCGACGGCTGCCTGCGGGTGCTGCGGGACGTCGCCGCCGACCTGGACCGGTTCCTGCGCAGCGGCCGGGCCGGGAGGCTGCGCCCGAGCAGCCTGGCCGCGTACGGCTACGCCGCCGCCCGGCGGGGAGCCCTCGGCGACCGGCTGGAGGCCGGCACGGACGCCGCCCCGGCGCGGCTGCTCGGCCACGGCGGGGACAGCGCCCGGGCCCGCGACATGCGCCAGCTCGGCCAGGTCTGCCTGGCCGTCGCGGAGGAGCGGCCCATCGAGGCGGTCGCCCGGTTGGACACCGTCCAGGTCTCCAGCGAGACGCTGGGCGCGGCCGAACCGGCGCGGCTGCGCAGCATCGCCCTGGCCCGCTCCGGCGACCACGCGGGTGCGCACCGGGCCGACCGGCTGGCGTTCCGGCTGGCCGCCCAGCGCAACGACCGGCTCCGGGACGTCTACATCGACGGCATCGCGGCCCGCATCGACCACGAGGAGATGCGCCGCGAGGCGGCCCGCTTCGAGGGCGAGGCGCTGACCGACCCGCTGACCGGGCTGCCCAACCGGCGCCGGCTGGAGCGCTACATCGCCACGGTGGTCGCCGGCGGCGACCGGGTGGTGATCGGCGTCTGCGACCTGGACGGCTTCAAGGCGGTCAACACCCGGCACGGCCACCACTCCGGCGACCTGGTGCTCCAGCGCGTCGCCGGGGTGATCAACCGGGTGATGCGCCGGGGCGACTTCGTGGCGCGCTACGGCGGCGACGAGTTCGTGGTGGTGCTCCCCCACGCCGGGATGGCCGAGGCGGCCGAGGTGGGTCGCCGGATCGACGCCGCGGTGCGCACGGAGGACTGGGAGTCGCTGGTGCCCGGCACCCCGGTCGGGGTCAGCGTCGGCTTCGCCGAGGTGGGCGGCGCCGGCCCCGGCCTGCGCGACGCCCTCAGCGCCGCCTTCGAGGCCGCCGACCGCGAGATGCTCCGGGCGAAGACCCGCCCCCGCGCCTCCTGACCCGCCCGCACCGGACCCGGTCCGGCGGCGGGGTTCGCGGGTGGCGGGCGCCGCCGACCGGACGGTCAGCGGCGGCTCAGCTCCGTGTCGCCGGCCAGGCGGGCGGCGCGGTCGGCCTCCGCGAGGGCGTCGAGGACGCCGTCCAGGTCGCCGGCGAGGGCCAGGTCCAGGTTGTACGCGGTGTAGCCGATCCGGTGGTCGGTGATCCGGTTCTGGGGGAAGTTGTACGTGCGGATGCGCTCCGAGCGGTCCACGGTGCGCACCTGCGCCTTGCGGGCGTCCGAGGCGGCCGCGTCGGCCTGCTCCTGGGCCGCGGCCAGCAGCCGGGCGCGCAGGATCCGCATCGCCTGCTCCCGGTTCTGCAACTGGGACTTCTCGTTCTGGCAGGAGACCACGATCCCGGTCGGGACGTGGGTGATCCGCACCGCCGAGTCGGTGGTGTTCACCGACTGGCCGCCCGGCCCGGACGAGCGGAACACGTCGATGCGCAGGTCGTTCGGGTCGATGGTGACGTCGACGTCCTCGGCCTCGGGCAGCACCAGCACGCCGGCGGCGCTGGTGTGGATCCGGCCCTGCGACTCGGTGACCGGGACACGCTGCACCCGGTGCACGCCGCCCTCCCACTTGAGCCGGGACCAGACGCCGTTGCCGCCCTCCGGCACGCCCTTGGTCTTGATCGCCAGCGAGACGTCCTTCACCCCGCCGAGGTCCGAGTCCTGCGCGTCGATCACCTCGGTGAGCCAGCCGCGCCGCTCGGCGTACCGGGTGTACATCCGCAGCAGGTCACCGGCGAAGAGCGCGGACTCCTCACCGCCCTCGCCGGCCTTGATCTCGACGATCACGTCCTTGGCGTCGTGCGGGTCGCGCGGGATCAGCAGCTCCGCCAGCCGCTCCTCCAACGCCGGCAGGGTTGCCGCGATCGAGTCCGCCTCGGCCGCGAAGGACGGATCCTCGGCGGCCAACTCCCGGGCGGCGGCGAGGTCGGCGCGGGCCTGCTCCAGCTCCCCGGCCGCCTTGTGCAGTCCGACCAGCTCGGCGTACCGACGGCCGACCCGGCGGGCGGCGCCCTGGTCGGCGTGGATGGCCGGGTCCGCCAGCCGCTTCTCCAGCTCGGCGTACTCGTCGAGGAGGGCGGCCAGGCGCTCGCTGCTCATGCTGGGGAAGCTCCTTCGGCGACGACGGGGCGGGAGACGGAACCAGGGTGGATACGGACGACGCCCGCGTCCGGCACGAAACCGGGCGCGGGCGCCGAACGAGGAGTTACTTGGCCTTCTTGGCCTGAACCTTGGCGTACTTCTGCTGGAACTTCGCGACCCGCCCGGCGGTGTCCAGGACGCGCTGCTTGCCGGTGTAGAACGGGTGGCAGGCGCTGCAGGTCTCGACGTGGATCGCGCCGCCCTTGGCGGTGCTGCGGGTGCTGAAGGTGTTGCCGCAGGAGCAGGTGACCTCGGTCGTCACGTACTCCGGGTGGATGTTGGGCTTCATGTCGCCTCGGTCCTTTCGTGGATGGTCGCCGGGTCGCCGTCGGTGTCCGTCGCCACGTGCGACGGGCTCGGGCGTGAACCGGAACCGGTGGCCGATTGACCAGTGTGCCATGGGCGCGGGCCGGCCCGGCAATCGGGCCGCACGGCTGGTCCGGCATCGACAACGCACGCCCCGTCTCCCGCATTCCCGCCGCCTGGCGGGGCATTCACCCGGCACGGCCGCCGCCGGCGGCGGTGCCCCGTCCGGGGCACGTCGCGGCGGAGGCGCCGCCCGCCCGCCGAGACGTACGACACGGAGGAGCGATGAGCCGCCTGATCGCCACCCGGGGACTGCCCGCCTCCGGCAAGACCACCTTCGCCCGGACGCTGCAACCGTCCGTGGTCCGCGTCAACCGCGACGACCTGCGCCGGATGTTGCACGGCGAGCGGCTGTTCACCCAGTGGGCCGAGTGGCAGGTGACCGTCGCGCAGCGGGCGCAGGTCGAGGCGCTGCTGCGGGCGCGGGCGGACGTCTGCGTCGACGACACCAACCTGCGGTCGCGGACCCTGCGGGACTGGGCCGACCTGGCCGCCCGGCACGGCGCCGAGTTCGAGGTGCACGACTTCACCGACGTGCCGCTGGCGGAGTGCCTGCGCCGCGACGCCGCCCGCCCGGAGGCCGACCGGGTCGGTGAGGCGTGGATCCGCCGGCTGCACGAGCGCTACCTGGAGGGGCGCCCCCTGCCGCTGCCGGTGCCGCAGGCCCGCACGGGGCGGCCGGCCACGGTGCACGCCCCGTCGACCGAACCGCCGGAGATCGTCCTGGTCGACATCGACGGCACGGTCGCGCTGAACGTCTCGCGCAGCCCGTACGACATGACCCGCGTCGGCGAGGACGAGCCGAACCCGGCGGTGATCGCGGCGGTCCGGGCCATGCACGCGGCCGGGTACGGGGTGGTCTTCTGCTCCGGCCGGGACGCCACCGCCCGAACCGCCACCGAGGCGTGGCTGGCCCGGCACGTCCGGGTCCCCTACCTCGGGCTGCACCTGCGGGCCGTCGGGGACAACCGCAAGGACTCGGTGGTGAAGCGGGAGATCTACGAACGCGAGGTCGCCGACCGCTACCGGGTGGTGGGTGTCTTCGACGACCGTCAGCAGGTGGTGCGGATGTGGCGGTCCCTCGGCCTGACCGTCTTCCAGGTGGCCGAGGGCGACTTCTGAGCCCGACGGACACCCGAGGCCCGCACCGGAGTCGGTGCGGGCCTCGGGCGGTGCCGGTCCGGTCCCCCTCCCGCGCGCTGTGGCGTCGGGAGGGGCCCTCGGCCGCGCGTCAGGCGGCGGGGGCCTCGGCGGCGGCGGTCAGGGTGACGGTCGCCTCGGCGCGCACGCCGTTTACGTCGACGGCCAGCTTGACCTGGGCGCCGGGACGCAGGGCGGTGAGCGTGCCCGTGGCGGGGTCGAAGCGGGCCACGTGCCAGGGCTTCAGCCCGAGGATCGAGCCGACGTGCACGTTCGGCGAGGCGGACCAGTCCGCGCTCACCGGCGCCGCCACCGGCACCGCACGCCCGCCCGGCTGGGTCACCGTGGCGGTGACCAGGGCCGGGGCGCCGACGGCGACGCTGGCCGGAGCGGCCAGCGCGAGCCGGTCGACGTGCGCGTGGAACTCGGCGGCGACCCAGCGCGGGCCCTCGACGAGCGGGTTCCGCCGGGCCCGGTCGGCCTCGGCCGGGCTCACCGGGTCCACGCCGAACTCGGTCCACCCGGTGAAGCCGCCCTGGTCCGCCGGGGTGGACGGGTTCTTGCCCGCGTTGCCGTTGATCAGGTACGGCACCCCGTCGACCCGGTCGGCGTGGAAGGTGCCGACGTGCCCGCCGACGAAGACCGCTCCCTTGCCGGTGCGGTGCTGGAAGTCGGCCAGCCACTGCTCCAGCAGCGCCGCCTCCTTCCGATCGGCGAGCTGACTGGCCTTGGCGGGGCTCGGGTCGCGCGGCGGGTGGTGGTGCAGCACGGCCACCGAGCCGACGGCCGGGTCGCCGGCCGCCGAGTCGAGCGCCTCGCGCAGCATCCGCACCTGGTCGAAGCCGCCGCCGCGCAGCGAGCCGGTCGACGAGTTCAGCGTGACGAACCGGGTGCCCTTGTGGTCGAAGACCCGCTGGGTGTCCCCGAACGCGGCCCGGAAGTTGGCGATGGGGGCGCCCATGATCTCGTGGTTGCCGGGCACGTAGTAGTACGGCAGCTCCCCGCCCAGCTCCTCGTCCAGGATCCGCTTCGCCAGCGCGAAGTCGGCCGGGTACGCGGTGTCCACGAAGTCGCCGTTGATCACCAGGAAGTCCGGCTTCGCGGCCTTGACCTCGCGGAGCGTACGGCGGGCCTGGGCGACCAGGTCGCTGTCCGGGTCCGCCGCGACGAACTGCGCGTCGGACATGACCGCGAAGCGCCAGGGCGCGCCGTCGACCGTGCCGTCGCGGAGCACCACCCGGTCGGTGCGCGGCGCCTCGGCCGGCGCGTCGAGCGTCGGCGGCACCTTCGCCACCAGGTCGTCGATGACCACCTCGCTGCGGTACTGCGCGGCGGCGTTGGTCTCGGCCACGTAGAACCGGCGGACCCGCACCGGGTACTGCACCCCGGCGGGCACGGCGAACTCGACGTACCTCCAGCCCTTCCAGGTGATCAGCGGGCCACGCAGGACGTGCTGGGTGTTCTGCGCGTCGTGCAGGTGCAGGCTGGGCCACTCCCCGGTGCCGTTGCCGTGGATCCACATCCCGAACGCCTGCGGCTGGCCGGGCACGTCGATCCAGGCCGGCGGGTCGGCGTACGCGGCCCGGGTGCCGGTGGACTGGCTGAAGTCGTACGTCATCTTCAGGCCGGTGCCGGTGTGGCCGGGCGCCGGGGCGACCGCGCCGCTGGCCCGGGCCTGGCTGAACTTCCAGGCCGCCGCGTCGTCGAAGGTGGCGACCGGCACGTCGGTGAGCCCGACGGTGACGGGCAGGACGGTGCTGCGGCGGCCGACCGTGACGGTGACGAGCGCCGAGCCGGTGTCCCGCAGCGCGGTGACGGCGAGGTTGCCGTCGGCGGTCGGGGTGACCCGGAGCAGGTCCCGGTCGTAGTCGAGCTTCAGGTCGGCGGGCTCGATCGGGGCGGTGTTGCCCTCGGCGTCGTAGCCGACCACACCGAACAGCGCGCTGCCCTGCGCGCCGTCCAGGCCGACCCGGTCCACGGTGGAGTCGATCCGGGCCAGCGGGCCGAGCACGGTGAGGTCCAGGGTGCCGCTCGCCTCGTCCCGCCAGGCGGTGACCGTGGCGCGGCCGGGCACGCCGGCCCGGAAGACGCCGTCGTCGACCGTGCCGTGCACCGCCGGGTTGGCCCGCCACTTCGGGGCGCCGGCCGCCGGGCCGTACGTCTCGTCGTGGCCGGCGGCGGTGAGCCGGCGGGTCAGTCCGGGGAAGACCCGGTCGGGGCGGCCGCCGCGCACCGGCGCGACGCCCGGCGCGCTGGTCGGGTCGCTGGCGGTCTCCAGCCAGTACCCGGTCAGCCGGCCGCTGCCCTTGGGCGCGTAGAGGGCCAGGCCGTTGGGCACCGCGCGCTCCGTGCCGTCGGACGGGCTGTTCTCCACCTGCACGGCTTCCGCGCCCGGCTCGCGGGCGAGCAGCGTGGACGAGCCGCCACCGTCGAGGTTGAGCGCGTGGTGGGCGCCGAGTTCGGCCATCATCCGGCCCATCTCGGTCTGGGTGACGCCGCGGCTGTCGACCTGCCGGCCGTCGACGGTGAGCATGATCATGCGTCGGCCGTCGGCGGAGAAGCCGACCGCCGTGCGCGGGGCCAGCGACGCGTCGGCGATGCTCTGCACCACGCCGTCGCGGACCAGCACGTTGCCGCCGCCGACCGCCGCGTGCAGGTTGCTGCCGTCGGCCGGCTTGGGCTGCCAGGCGACCGTCACCGGGTCGCCGGGGCGCAGCCCGGCGAGGGCGTCCGCGCCGGCGTCGCGGCCGAGCAGCACGGTGGTGCCGGCGGGGATCGGCCCGCTGCCGGCCGTCGTGCCCACCGTGGCGACGCGGCCGTCGACCACCGCGACCTCCCTGACGTGGGCGGCGCCGGCCACCGCGCGTTCCCGGGTGTACGAACCCCAGAGCGCGGTGAACACGCCGATCCCGTTCGCCTGGATCATGTTGTTGAACTGGGTCAGCGTCACCGGGCCGGTGGGCAGCGTCGCGGTGCCGTCGAAGTTCACCTCGATCACCCGGCCGAGCCCCTCGGTGGTGATCGCGACGGCGTTGCGGTGCCCGCTCACGGCGGACTGGACCAGCTGGCCGTCCCGGATGCCGACGCCCTGGGCGGCGCCCGAGTTGTTGATGTCGAAGAAGTCGCCGTTGACGGCGGCCACCGCGCGGGAGGCGTCCACCGCGCGGCGCAGCGGCTCGGCCCGGCTGACGGCGCCGGAGTTCACGTAGTCGACGGTGACGCCGCCGGTGAGGTCGGCCGTCAGCGCGTCGGCGCGCAGCCAGCCGTCGGCGTCGTACCGGTCGAAGGAGGTCAGTTGGAGGCCCGGGGCGACCGGGCGGGTGGTCTTGGCGGTCTCCAGCCCGCCGGCCGGCTCCACACCGGTCGGGGATCCGGCGGCCGGGTCGCCGGAGAGCGTCACGGAGTCCGCGGGGTACGAGGAGGCGCGAGGGGCGTCCTCGGCAGCGGTGACGGAGGGGTCGGTGGCCGGACTCGGCGCACCGGCGGTCGCCGGCACTGTGCCGGCCATGGTGAGCAGCGGCGTCAACAGCAGGACGCCGGCAAGACGGGCGGATCGTCTGCGGGTACGCATGGTCGACAGTCAACCGGACTATGAATAGAAGTTTCAATACCTGGCAACCAAACCGAAGGAAAACTCCACCCCTCGGACGGGGCGGCAGGGAGGCCGGGACGCGAAAAGGGCACGGCCGCGGTGGCCGTGCCCTTTTCACCTGCCTCGCCCGGGAAGGCTCACTCCCCCGGCGTCGACTTGGCGATCTGCATCAGGAACTCGATGTTGGTGCGGGTCTGCTTGAGCTTGTCGAGCAGGAGGTCCAGCGCCGCCTGCGAGTCCAGCGAGTGCAGGACCTTGCGGAGCTTGTGGATGATGGCCAACTCCTCCGGCGCGAGCAGGATCTCCTCCTTACGCGTGCCGGACGGGTGGATGTCGATGGCCGGGAAGGTGCGCTTGTCGGCGATCTTCCGGTCCAGCTTCAGCTCCGCGTTGCCGGTGCCCTTGAACTCCTCGAAGATGACCGTGTCCGCCATGGACCCGGTCTCCACCAGCGCGGTGGCGAGGATGGTCAGCGAGCCGCCGTTCTCGATGTTGCGGGCCGCACCCAGGAAACGCTTCGGCGGGTAGAGCGCGGTGGAGTCGATACCACCCGACATGATCCGGCCGCTGGCCGGCGCCGCCAGGTTGTACGACCGACCGAGCCGGGTCACCGAGTCGAGCAGCACGACCACGTCGTGGCCCAGCTCGACCAGGCGCTTCGCCCGCTCGATCGCCAACTCCGCCACCGTGGTGTGGTCCTGCGGCGGACGGTCGAACGTCGCCGCGATGACCTCACCCTTCACCGACCGCTGCATGTCGGTGACCTCTTCGGGGCGCTCGTCCACCAGCACCACCATCAGGTGGCACTCCGGGTTGTTGTGCGTGATCGCGTTCGCGATGGCCTGCAGCACCATCGTCTTGCCCGCCTTCGGCGGCGACACGATCAGCGCGCGCTGGCCCTTGCCGAGCGGCATGACCAGGTCGATCACCCGGGTGGTGAGGATGTGCGGCTCGGTCTCCAGCCGCAGCCGCTCCTGCGGGTACAGCGGGGTGAGCTTGTAGAACTCGGGCCGGCGCTTCGCCTCGTCCGGCTCCATCCCGTTGATGGTGTCCAGCCGCACCAGCGGGTTGTACTTGTCCCGCCGCTGCTCACCGTCGCGCGAGGCGCGCACCGCACCGGTGATGGCGTCACCGCGCCGCAGGCCGTACTTCTTGATCTGGGACATCGAGACGTAGACGTCGTTCGGGCCGGCCAGGTAGCCGGTGGTCCGCACGAAGGCGTAGTTGTCGAGCACGTCGATGATGCCGGCCACCGGGACGAGCACGTCGTCCTCGCCGACCTGCGGCTCGCGCCCGGCCTCGCCGCCGCCCTCGGCCCGCTCGCCCCGGCCACGGCGACGGTCCCGGAACCGGCTGCGCCGGCCACGCCGGCCGCCACTCTCGTCGTCGTCGCCGTCGGTGTCACGCTCGGCGCGCTGGCCCCGGTCGCCCCGTTCGTTACGGTCGCCCCGCTCGGCACGCTCACCGCGCTCGCCCCGCTCGGTGCGGTCGGCACGCTCGGTGCGGTCGCCCCGCTCGGCACGCTCGGTGCGGTCGCCCCGCTCAGCCCGCTCGCCCCGCTCGCCCCGCTCGCCCCGCTCGGCACGGTCGGTGCGGTCGCCACGCTCGGTGCGCTCGGCACGCTCGGTGCGCTCGGCACGCTCGGTGCGCTCGGTGCGCTCGGCACGCTCGGTGCGCTCGCGGCCACGGCCCTCGGCCCGGTCGGCACGCTCGCCGGCCTCGGCCTCCTCCGTGCGGGTCTCCGCGGGACGGGCCTCGGCGGCCCGTGCCTCGGCGGCGGCGGCCCGGCTGCGCCGGGTGCGGCCACGACCCTCGGTCTCGACTGCCGCCGGCTCCGCCGGGGCCTGCTCCGCGGTCCGCCGCTCGGCCTCCGGCCGCTCGGTGGCCTCGCGGACCCCGGCGTGGACCTCCTCACGGGCGGGAGCGGCGGCGGCCGCGACCTCGGCCCGCGGTCGAGGGGTCCCGGCGGCGGCGCCGCCCTGCCGCTCGGAGATCGCGCTGATCAGCTCGCCCTTACGCATGCGAGCCGTGCCCGAGATGCCGAGCGACGCGGCCAGGCTCTGCAGCTCCGGCAGCAGCATCGCCGACAGGCCGGTGCCGCTACGCCGACGACGGGCGGGGGCGGCGGCGGTGGTGGCATCGCCAGCGACGTTGGAAACATCCGACGTCACGTCGGTGGTGTCGCTCAATGGATTCCTTCCCTCGATAGGCCGGGACTGCCCGGAGTCGAAAAGCAAGGTGGCCGGGCGGCCTCGGTGCACCCGCCTCGCATGGACGCGTCGCGGGAGTCTGTGACACAGCAGCCGGTCGGTTTCCCGACTCACCGACGTCGGTGAGCAGGTCTCGCCGTCTGCGGCGACCTGTGAAGACTGCGGTGCGGCGTGGGCCTAGGCAGGGGTGACGGGCTGACCGCCGAAAGCTTCGGGGGTGCGCCGACCCGCAGGGAGATCGCATGCTTCGCGGCTGTGCTAAGTCTAGAGCGTAATCAACTCTTCCGACCTGCGGCAACAGGGTCCCGCTCCGCGTGTCCCAGTCTACCCCGAGCGACCCGTGCGCCGCTCCCGTCCGGGTCCAACCGCCAGACCTGCCAACCTGTTCCCGGTTCGAAGCCCTCGGGCGGCCCGTCGAGGGCCAGGACGGTCGGGCCCGCCCCACTGACCACAGCCGGCACACCCGCCGCACGCAGCGCCCTGACCAGGGCGGCGCTGCCCGGCATGCCGTCGGCGCGGTAGTCCTGGTGCAGCCGGTCGACGGTCGCCGGCAACAGCAGCGCCGGCTCGGCGGTCAGCGCGTGCACCAGCAGCGCGGCCCGCCCGGCGTTGAGCGCCGCGTCCCGGTGCGGCACGGTGGCCGGCAGCGCGGCCCGCGCCGCCGCCGTCAGCCCTCGCTCCTGCGGCACGAAGACCGTCGGCCGTACGCCGGCGGCGACCGGCAGCGACACCGCCCGCGCCCCGGACGGCTCCGTCCAGGCCAGGGTGAAGCCCCCGAGCAGGCAGGGCGCCACATTGTCCGGGTGGCCCTCGATGTCGGCGGCGAGCCGCAGCGCGGCGGCGTCGTCCAGCCGGACCTCCCCGTCGGTCACCAGGGCCCGGGCCAGCAGCACGCCGGCGACGATGGCGGCCGAGGAGGAGCCCAGCCCGCGGGCCTGCGGGATGCGGTTGACGCACTCCACCGCCAGGCCCGGCGGCTGGCCGCCCAGCGCGTCGAAGGTGGCCCGCATGGCGCGGACGACCAGGTGCCGGTCGTCGGTCGGCAGCTCCCCGGCGCCCTGCCCCGTCACGGCCACCGTGACGCCCTCCGCCGTGACCTCGGCGGCCACGTCGTCGTAGAGCGCCAGGGCGAGCCCCAGGGCGTCGAAGCCCGGCCCCAGGTTGGCGCTGGTGGCGGGGACCCGGACCCGGACCGGATCGGAGGCGAATGTCGGCACGGGCTCATGCTAGGGCTCCGCACCGACGTCGCGGCCTTCCGCCCGCCGGGTGGGACGGGTCACGCGCCGGCCGGACGATCGCGCCCCGGTACCGCCGGGCGGCGGCGGGCGGTCGGACTGGCGCCGCTCCGCTAGCCTGACCCGAGCGTCGGCCGTGGGGAGGCAGGGTGGGCGATTTCGGGTACGTGGCGACGGTGACCGCCGTCGAGGCCCCCACGGTGCTGGTGCTGCTGGTCGGCATCGTGCTGACCGCGACGGCCGGGCGCCGGCTGCCCCGGCGACCCCGGCTGCTGGCCCTGTCCGGGCTGGGAGTGCTGCTGGTCACCTCGGCGCTCAGCCTGGCCTGGATCGTGCTGATGCCCCGCATGTTCACCGCCGACTGGGGGCGGTCCAACTTCCAGCTCGTCAACACGGCGTACGGCGTGGTGCAGGGCCTGGCCTACCCGCTCGGGCTGGGTCTGGTGATCGCGGCGGTGCTGACCGGGCGCCGGGCGGGCGACGCGCAGGCCAACCCCTGGGGCGGCTGGCCGCCCGGCGGGCCCGCGCCGGCCCTCACCGGGCAGCCCGCGCCCACCCCCGGGTGGACGGCGGACGCCTCTGCCGTGCCGGGGGCGCCGGGTCAGTGGGGCGGCCGGTCCCGGCCGGACGGGACGGGCGGGGCGGGACCGCTCTGACCGTCGGACGGGTCAGCGCGCGGGGGTCGGGTCCCCGACCGGGTCGGTGAGGGAGAGCCCGCGGGTGGCGATGCGCCAGCCGACCGCGTAGACCAGCGTGACCAGGCCGCAGCCGGCCAGCACCACCCGCTCGTCCACCGCGTCCACGACGGCCGCCACCGCGAGCTGGCTGACCGAGATGGCCAGGGTCGCCAGCATCATGTCGGTGGCGAAGACCCGCCCGCGCAACCGGTCGGGCACCTCGCCCTGCAGGGCGAAGTTCGACATCACCCAGTTGCTGCCGCCGGCGAAGTGGGCGACGAAGACCAGGGCCAGCACCAGGGGGAACCAGCCGGCGACCGAGATGCCGAGGTAGGCCAGGCCGTAGAGGGACATGGACAGCGCCAGCCCGGACAGGAGCCAGGCCCGGTTGGTCAGCACCCGGCGCATCAGGATCGGCCCGACCAGCGCCCCCGCCCCGCGGACCGCGAAGAGCAGCCCGGTCCCGACCGGCCCGACGCCGTACACTGCCGCGAGCAGCGGGAAGACCGTCAGCACACCGTTGCCCAGGCCGACCGCGGACTTGACGGTGACCAGCGCCAGCACCCTCGGGCGGTGCCCGATGTAGCCGAGCGCCTCGCGGATCGCCGCCCAGGTCTGCTGCGCCGGCCGGTCGGCGTCGCGGGGCGCCTGCAACGGTCGGCGGATCAGCCCGGCCAGGCCCGCCGCGACCGCCAGCCCGACCGCCGCCACCCAGAAGCAGGCGTACGGGCCGGCGGCGGCGCTGAGCACGCCGCCGAGCGATGCGCCGACGACGGTCATGGTGCCCCAGGCCGACCCGGCGACGGCGTTGCCCGCGGCCAGCTCGTCGGGGTCGAGCACGTTGGGCAGGGCGGCCTGCGCCGCCGGGGAGTAGAACGCCTTGGCGACCGCCACCACGCCGATCCCGACCATCGCCAGCCAGGCCGTGCCGGCGCTGCGCACACCGAGCAGCAGCAGCACGCCGAGCAGGGACGCGACGTTGGCGCCGATCATGATCTTGCGCCGGTCGAACCGGTCGGCGACCGTGCCCGTGTACGGCAGCAGCAGCGCCACGATGCCGGTGTCCACGGCGAGCACCAGGGCGCCCCACACCCCGCTGCCGGTCAGGTCCGGCAGGAGCACCAGCAGCGGCACCATGACGAACCAGTCGGCGCCGAAGACCACCAGCTCCGCCAGGAAGAGGTTGCGGAAGTTGCGGTTGCGGGCGAGGACCGAGACGGTGGACGGCACGTCCGGACCCTACCCGGCGGCGGCCGACGCGCCACGACCTGCGGCGGGTACCTGACCGAACACGAACGCCCCCGACGGCGGACCCGTCGGGGGCGTTCGCGGACGTGCCGGGTGCTACTCCGCCGGCGGCAGCGGGGACCGGCGGCTCTTCGGCAGCCGCAGCACCTCGAACTGGTCGGTGCCGTCCAGCAGGGCGGCCGACGGCGCCGGCTGGGCGGACGCCTCCGCGCCCGTCGACGCCGCCGCCGGCACCCGGGCCGGCTCGCCGGGCTCCGGCCCCGTCGCCGGGGCGTCGGCCGGCGGTGCGGCGGGGGCGGCCGGCGCGCCACCGGAGCGGCGGGCCCGCCAGGAGCGGATGCTCTCCTTGGTGTTCTCCGCCATCGTGTAGAGCGTCGGCACCAGGATCAGGGTGAGCAGCGTCGAGCTGAGCAGGCCGCCGATCACCACGATCGCCAGCGGCTTGGAGATGAAGCCGCCCTCCCCGGTGAGGCCGAACGCCATCGGCAGCAGCGCGAAGATGGTGGCGACCGCGGTCATCAGGATCGGCCGCAGCCGGCGCCTGCCACCCTCGACCACCGCCTCCCGGACCCCCATGCCCTGCGCCCGGTACTGGTTGATCAGGTCGAGCAGCACGATCGCGTTGGTCACCACGATGCCGACCAGCATGAGCACGCCGATCAACGCCGGCACGCCCAGCGGGGTGCCGGTGGCCAGCAGCAGGCCGATCGCGCCGGTCGCCGCGAACGGGACGGAGATCAGCAGGATCAGCGCCTGGGTCAGGCTGCGGAACGTCGCCACCATGATCAGGAAGACGATCGCGATGGCCGCGAGCACGGCCAGGCCCAGGTCGGCGAAGGCCTCCTCCTGGTCGGCGCTGACGCCGCCGATGGCGAAGGTCGCCCCCGGCACGTCGATGGCGTCCAGCTTCTTCTGCAGCTCCTGGGTGGTGGCGCCGAGGTTGGAGCCGGTGGCCGTACCGGTCACGGAGACGCTGCGCTCACCGGCGATCCGGGTCACCTGCTGCGGCCCCTCGGCAACGGTGACCTCGGCGATGTCGTCCAGCTTCACCGGCCCCACCGGCAGCGCGCGCAGTTCCTCGACGGAGACCGGCACCTTGCCCGCGTACCGCAGCACCACGTCCCGCTGCCCGCCGTCCAGAGTCACCTGGCCCAGCGGCGCGCCCCGGAACGCCTGCGCCACGAACTGGCCGACGGCGGCCTCGGTGAGCCCGACCCGGCCGGCGGCGACGCGGTCGACGGTGACGTCGACGCGCGGCACCCGGGTGGCGAGGCTGGTGGAGACGTCCTCCACGTCAGGCACCGCGGCCATCGCCGCCCGGACCTCGTCGGCGGCCCGGGTCAGCGCCTCCGGATCGGTGGCCTGGACCACGACCTCCAGCTGGTTGGCGGCGGCCCCGCCCTGCCCGGCGCCGAAGCTGACCTCGCCGACGGCCGCGCCCAGCGCGTCGATCTCCTTGCGCAGAACCTCCCGCATCTCCTTGGCGTCGGTCTCGCCGCCGAGGGCCAGCGACCAGGTGGCGACGTTGTTGCCGCCGCCCGCGAACGGGTTGTCCCCGCCGCCCGCGGTCACCTGGTACGTCTCGATGCCGTCGGTGCGCTCCAGCACCGCCTCGATCTGGCGGGCCGCCGCGTCGGTGCCGGCCAGCCCGGTGCCCGCCGGCAGCTCCTGCGTCATGCTCAGGGTGTCCTGGCCGGAGTCGTCGATGAAGTTGGTCTCCAGCTGACGGGACAGGCCGAACGTGCCGAACAGCACGAGCACGCCGAGCCCGAGGGTGATCCAGCGGGTGGCCCGCTTGCGGGTGGCGAACCCGATCACCGGCAGGTACGCCCGCTGCAACGGACTGCGCAGCTCCTTCTCCTCCGCCGCCCGGCGCACCGCGGCGTCGTCGGCCGTGCCGCCGGAGGGCTTGAGGAACCAGTAGGCGAGCACCGGGATGACGGTCAGGGAGACGAGCAGCGAGGCGAGCAGGGCCACGGTGACGGTGATCGCGAACGGCGCGAACAGCTGCCCGACGAAGCCGCCCACGAGCGCGATCGGTGCGAAGACGGCGACCGTGGTGAGCGTGGACGCGGTCACCGCGCCGGCCACCTCGCGGACGGCGGCGAGGATCGCCTCGCGCTTCGGCTCGCCGTACTCCAGGTGTCGCTTGATGTTCTCCAGCACGACGATCGAGTCGTCGACCACCCGGCCGACCGCGATGGTGAGCGCGCCGAGGGTGAGCAGGTTCAGCGAGTAGTCCCCGATCCAGAGCGCGATCAGGGCGACCACCACCGAGAGCGGGATGGAGACCGCGGTGACCACGGTGGAGCGGATCGACAGCAGGAAGACCAGGATGACGATGACGGCCATGACCAGGCCCAGCAGGCCCTCGGTGGTCAGGCTCTCGATGGACTTCTCGACGAACGGCGCCTGGTCGAAGACCACGGTCAGCTCGGCGCCGGAGGCCTCGCGCAGCTCGGCCAGCCGGTCCCGGATCTCGTGCGAGATCTCCACCGCGTTGCCGTCCGGGGCGGCCGTGATCGCGATGCCGAGACTGTCCTTGCCGTTGGTCCGGGTGATCGCGGTGGCCGGAGCGAGCTGCTGCTCGACGGCGGCCACGTCGCCGAGGCGGACCGGAGCCGTCTTCCCCGCCGCCGGCGCGACGACGATGCCGCGCAGGTCGTCCAGCGTGGCGAGCGGGGTGCCCACCTGCACGGGGAGCGCCCGGCTGCCGTCGGCCACCGCGCCGGCCGGCACCGTCACGCCGTTGGTCTTGAGTGCGGCGCCGATCGCGGTCGGCTGGAGCTTCGCCGCCGCCAGCTTCGCCGGGTTCGGGGTGACCACCACGACGTCGTCCCGGGCGCCGGTCACGTCGACCGACCGCACGCCCTCGATCGCCTCCAGCTCCGGCACGACCGCGCCGCGCAGCTTCTCCGCGAGGGCTCGCTGGTCGCCGCCGCCGGAGGCGGCGAGCACCACGGCGGGCAGGTCGTCGGTGCTGCCGGCGATGACCTGCGGGTCGACGCCCTCCGGCAGCTGCGTGTCGATCCGGTTGAGCGCGGTCTCCATCTTGTTGACCACGTCGTCCAGGTCGGTGCCGAACTCGTACTGCACCTGG
This sequence comes from Micromonospora sp. NPDC047670, assembly GCF_043204915.1. NCBI lineage: Bacteria > Bacillati > Actinomycetota > Actinomycetes > Micromonosporales > Micromonosporaceae > Micromonospora > Micromonospora sp. NPDC047670. The sequence goes on along the minus strand of NZ_JBIDDA010000009.1, from coordinate 199,969 downwards.
ACGGTCGTCGAGCCCTCGCGCGAGGTCGAGGTGATCTTGTCCAGGCCGGGGATGGCCTGGAGGCTGTTCTCGATCGGCTCGGTTACCTGCGACTCGACGACCTCCGGGCCGGCGCCCGGGTACGCCGCCACGATGAATGCGGCCGGGAACTCCAGCGACGGCAGGAGTTGCTGCTTCAGCGACGGCACGGCGAACAGTCCGAACGCCGTGGTCACCACCGCGATGAGGGCGATCAGCCCTCGATTGGCGAGGCTGAATCTGGCGAGCAGCGACATCGGCGTGGCTCACTCCTGGAGGAAACGGTTGCGGGGGCGGGAAAAGTGTCCCCCACCCGCTCCGCCCCGCACCGGCCGCCCCCGCTCCCGGTCCCGCTCACAGGACGGGTGGGACCGGGTGCGGTGCAGGTGTGGTTCAGGCCAGGTCCAGCGAACGGGCCGCGGCGAGGGGGTCGTTGGCGATGGTGATCGGGGCGGGGGCGGTGGAGATCGCCCACTCCGGGTCCTTCAGGCCGTGGCCGGTCACCGTGCACACGACCGTGGAGCCGGCCGGGATCCTGCCGGCGGCGGCCTGCTGGAGCAGACCGGCCACGCTGGCGGCGCTGCCCAGCTCGACGAAGACCCCGACCTCGCGGGCCAGCAGCCGGTACGCGGCCAGGATCTCCCGGTCGGTGACGGCGGCGATCAGGCCGCCCGAGGAGTCGCGGGCGTCGAGGGCCCTGGTCCAGCTCGCCGGGTTGCCGATCCGGATGGCGGTGGCGATCGTGGACGGCTCGCGGACCACCTGGCCGGTGACGATCGGCGCCGCGCCGGCCGCCTGGAAGCCGTACATCCTCGGCGCGCGGGTGGCGTTGCCGTCGCGCAACTCCTCCGAGTAGCCCAACCAGTAGGCGGAGACGTTGCCGGCGTTGCCGACCGGCAGGCAGTGGATGTCGGGCGCGTCGCCGAGCGCCTCGACGATCTCGAACGCGGCCGTCTTCTGGCCGTGCAGCCGGTCGATGTTGACCGAGTTGACCAGGGCGACCGGGTAGTCCTGGGCGAGCTTCGCCGCCAGCGCCAGGCAGTCGTCGAAGTTGCCGGTGACCTGGAGCAGCTTCGCGCCGTGCACCAGCGCCTGGGCCAGCTTGCCCAGCGCGATCTTGCCCTGCGGCACGAGCACCGCGCAGGTCAGGCCGGCGCGGGCCGCGTACGCCGCCGCGGAGGCGCTGGTGTTGCCGGTGGAGGCGCAGATGATCGCCTTGTTGCCGGCCTCGACCGCTTTGGAGACCGCGAGCGTCATGCCCCGGTCCTTGAACGAGCCGGTCGGGTTGGCCCCCTCCACCTTGAGGTGCACGTCGCAGCCGAGCCGGGCGGAGAGCACCGGCGCGGGCAGCAGCGGGGTGTTCCCCTCGTGCAGGGTCACGACCGGGGTGGCGTCGGTGACCGGCAGACGATCCCGGTACGCTTCGATCAGGCCCCGCCACATGTCGCTCTCCTCGCTCTATCGCCCCGTCGGGCCGGGGCACCCTCAGCGTGGACCAGCCTGCCCGGCCCGACGGCGGCGCACCCGGCGTTAACCACCTGGCGAGACGCGAACGCGGCCGGGCCCCCGCCGGCCCGCGCGCGTCGCGCGGACCGACCCCCGACCTGCCCGGGGCCGGCGAAGCGCGGGGGCACCGGCGGGCCGGAACGGGTCACGCCTCGCCCTCGACCCGCAGCACGCTCGCCACGGAACGGACGATGTCCAGCCCGCGCAGCTCGCGCACGGTGGCGGCGAGCGCCGCGTCCGGCGCCACGTGGGTGACGATGACCAGGTCCGCGTCCTCGCCGCGACCGGCGGCGCCGCCGCCCGCCGGGCCCTGCCGCACGGTGGCGATCGAGACGTCGTGCCGGGCGAAGACCCCGGCCACCGCCTCCAGGACACCGGGACGGTCGGCCACGTCGAGGCTGACGTGGTAGCGGGTCAGCGCCTCCCCCATCGGCCGCACCGGCAGGTCCGCGTACGCGGACTCGCTGGCCGAGCGCACCCCGGCGAGGCGGTTGCGGGCGACGGCCACCACGTCGCCGAGGACCGCGCTGGCGGTCGGCGCGCCGCCCGCGCCGCGGCCGTAGAACATGAGCTGGCCGGCCGCCTCGGCCTCGACGAAGACCGCGTTGAACGCGTCGCCGACGCTGGCCAGCGGGTGGGTCAGCGGGATCATCGCCGGGTGCACCCGCACGCTGACCGTCTCCCGGCCACCCGTGTCGGTGCCCCGCGCGGCGATGCAGAGCAGCTTGATGGTGCACCCCATGGCCTTGGCGCTGGCCACGTCGGCGGCGGTCACCTCGGTGATGCCCTCCCGGTGCACGTCGGCGGCGCTCACCCGGGTGTGGAACGCCAGCGAGGCGAGGATGGCCGCCTTGGCCGCCGCGTCGAAGCCCTCCACGTCGGCGGTCGGGTCGGCCTCCGCGTACCCCAGCTCGGTGGCCTCCTCCAGCGCCTCGGCGAAGCCGGCGCCGGTGGCGTCCATGGCGGAGAGGATGAAGTTGGTGGTGCCGTTGACGATGCCGGTGACCCGGTTGATCCGGTCCCCGTGCAGCGACTCGCGCAGCGGGCGCAGCAGCGGGATCGCCCCGGCCACGGACGCCTCGTAGTAGAGGTCGCCGCCGCCCTCGGCCGCCGCGTCGTGCAGGGCCGCGCCGTCCTCGGCGAGCAGCGCCTTGTTGGCGGTGACCACGCTCTTGCCGGCCCGCAACGCCTCGACGAGCCAGCCCCGCGCCGGCTCGATGCCGCCGACCACCTCGACCACCACGTCCACGTCGTCGCGCTTGATCAGCCCGAGCGGGTCGGTGGTGAACAGCGTGGGGTCGACCGGCAGGTCGCCCCGGTCGCGGCCGAGACGGCGTACGGCGATGCCGGCGATCTCCAGCGGGGCGCCGATCCGGGCGGCGAGGTCGGCCGACTGCTCGTGCAGCAGCCGGACCACCTCGCTGCCGACCGTGCCGCAGCCGAGCAGCGCCAGGCGCACAGGTGACGTCATCCCACATCCAATGCGAGCAGGTCCTCTTCGGTTTCCCGCCGGACGATCAGGCGTGCCTGGCCGTCCCGCACCGCGACCACGGGGGGCCGGGGTACATGGTTGTAGTTGCTGGCCATGCTCCGGCAGTAGGCGCCCGTGCCGGGCACCGCGACAAGATCTCCGGGCTGCACGTCGGCGGGCAGGAATTCATCCTTCACCACGATGTCCCCGGACTCACAGTGCTTTCCCACCACGCGGGCGAGCATGGGCTCGGCCGCCGACGCCCGGGAGGCCAGCGTCGCGGAGTAGGACGCGTCGTAGAGCGCGGTGCGGATGTTGTCGCTCATCCCGCCGTCCACGCTCACGTACGTGCGGATTCCGTCGACGTCCTTGACCGTGCCGACCTCGTAGAGGGTGAACACGGCCGGCCCGACGATCGCCCGGCCCGGCTCGATGGAGAGCCGGGGCACGGCGAGCTGCTCGGCCGCGCACTCCCCGTCGACGATCTTGCGCAGCCGCTTGGCCAGGTCCTGCGGCGTGGACGGGTCGTCCTGGGTGGTGTACGCGATGCCGAAGCCGCCGCCGAGGTCCAGCTCGGGCAGTTCCACCCCGCGCGCGTCGCGGATCTGCGCCTGGAGGGCGAGCACCCGGCGGGCGGAGACCTCGAAGCCACTGGCGTCGAAGATCTGCGACCCGATGTGCGAGTGCAGGCCGCGCAGCTCCAGCACGTCCTCGTCGAGGATCTTGAAGGCGGCCGCCGCGGCGGCCCCGCCGGCCAGCGAGAAGCCGAACTTCTGGTCCTCGTGCGCGGTGGCGATGAACTCGTGGGTGTGCGCCTCGACGCCGACGGTGACCCGGATCAGCACCTTCGGCCGGACGCCCCGCTCGCGGGCCAGCGCGCTGAGCCGGTCGATCTCGGTGAACGAGTCGACGATGATCCGCCCCACCCCGACGTCGAGCGCCCGGGTCAGCTCGGCGACCGACTTGTTGTTCCCGTGGAAGCCGATCCGCTCCGCCGGCATCCCGGCGGCGAGCGCGGTGGCCAGCTCGCCGCCGCTGCACACGTCGAGGTGCAGGCCCTCCTCGTCGATCATCCGCACCACCGCGCGGCAGAGGAACGCCTTGCCGGCGTAGTAGACGTCGACGCCGGCGAAGGCGTCGCGGAAGTCGCGGCAGCGCGAGCGCAGGTCGCCCTCGTCGAGCACGTACACCGGGGTGCCGAACTCGGCCGCGAGATCGCGGACGCCGAGCCCGGCCACGGCGAGCGCGCCGTCCGCGCCGCGCGTCACGTTGCGCGGCCACAGCTGCGGCACCAGGGCGTTGACGTCGGCCGGGGTACGCAGCCACGCCGGCCCCCGGCTGCCGATGTCCCCGTGCAGGGCGCCGGCCTCGTGAGCTCGCATGTCACATCCTCTCGGGCGCGGAGACGCCGAGCAGGCGCAGCCCGTTGGCGATCACGGTGCGGGTGGCGTCGTTGAGCCATAGCCGGGCGCGGTGCAGGTCGGTGATCTCCTCGTCGCCGCGCGGCAGGATCCGGCACTCGTCGTAGAACCGGTGGTAGGCCCCGGCCAACTCCTCCAGGTAGCGCGCCACCCGGTGCGGCCCCCGCAGCTCGGCCGCCGTGGCGACCACGGCGGGGAACTCGGCGAGCGCCTTGAGCAGCTCGTTCTCCTTCTCGTGGGCGAGCAGCTCCGGACGGAACGCCTCGGCGTCGCCCCGGGTCAGCCCCACCTCGGCCGCGTTGCGGCCCACGCTGGCCGTCCGGGCCGCCACGTACTGCACGTAGTAGACGGGGTTGTCGCGGGTGGCCCGGGTCCACAGCTCCACGTCGATGTCGATCGGCGAGTCGCTGGAGTAGCGGGCCAGCGCGTACCGGGAGGCGTCCACGCCGATCGCGTCGACCAGGTCCTCCAGGGTCACCACGGTGCCGGCCCGCTTGCTCATCCGGACCGGAGCCCCGTCGCGCACCAGGTTGACCAGCTGGCCGATCAGGATCTCCAGGTTGCGCTCCGGATCGTCACCGAAGCACGCGGCCATCGCCTTCATCCGGCCGATGTAGCCGTGGTGGTCGGCCCCCAGCATGATCACGACCCGCTCGAAGCCGCGCTCGCGCTTGTCGAGGTAGTAGGCGCAGTCGGCGGCGAAGTACGTCCACTCGCCGTTGGACTTGCGCAACACCCGGTCCTTGTCGTCCCCGAAGTCGGTGGTGCGCAGCCAGGTCGCGCCGTCGGCCTCGAACGTGTGGCCCTGCTCGCGCAGCCGGTTGAGCGCGTGGTCCAGCTCGCCCCGGTCGTGCAGGTCCTTCTCGTTGAAGTAGGTGTCGAACTCGACCCCGAAGCCGCGCAGCGAGGACTTGATCTCGGCGAACATCAGCGCGACGCCCTCGGTCCGGAAGACCTCCTGGGCGGCGGCGTCGTCCAGCTCCAGCACGTCGGGACGGACGCCCCGGACGGCGCCGGCGATCTCCGTGACGTACGCCCCGGCGTAGCCGTCCTCGGGGGCGGGCTCACCCTTCGCGGCGGCCAGCAGCGAGCGGGCGAAGCGGTCGATCTGCGAGCCGGCGTCGTTGAAATAGTATTCCGTGCCGACGTCGGCGCCGGTGGCGCGCAGCAGCCGGCTGAGCGCGTCGCCGACGGCCGCCCAGCGGACGCCGCCGATGTGCACCGGGCCGGTGGGGTTCGCCGAGACGAACTCCAGGTTGATCTTCTGGCCGGCGAGCCGGTCGCTGCGGCCGTACTCCTCGCCGGCCTCGACGATCGTCCGGGCGAGCTGGCCGGCGGCGGCCGCGTCGAGCCGGATGTTGAGGAAGCCCGGGCCGGCGATCTCCACCGACTTGACCCCCGGGGCCCGGCCGAGCTGCTCGGCCAGGGCGGTGGCGAGCTCGCGCGGCGGGACGCCCACCTTCTTGCTGAGCTGGAGCGCCAGCGTCGAGGCGTAGTCGCCGTGCTCGGGGTTGCGGGGTCGCTCCACCGCCGTGGAGCCCGGCAGGGCGGAGCGGTCCAGGCCCCGCTCGGTGAAGACGGCGTGGGCTGCGGAGAGGACGACCTCGGCGAGTTCTGCGGGAGTCACCGATCCATGTTATCGGGGGTAGACTCGGCACCCGCGGCGGCGACCCAGAGTGTGAACCGGCCCGCCGGATCCCCTGACCGACCGACCTGACGAGGCACGATGAGCATCAGCACACCGGGTGGCGGCCCCGAGCGCCGTCCGACCGTGGTCAGCACCGGCAAGAAGCCGGCGGCGGGCCGGCCGGCCGCCGGCGCCAAGGCCGGGTCCGGCAAGCCGACGGGTCCCCGTCCGGGCGCCGGGGGCAAGGGCCGCAAGCCGGTCACGCCGGTGAAGGTGAGCCAGGGCCGCTCCTGGGGCCCGATCGCGCTCTTCGTCGCCGTGGGCGTGCTCGCCGCGTCGATCATCGGCTACGGCGCCTGGGCGGCATTCCAGGGCTCCAAGCCGTGGGAGGACCGGGCGGCCGCGATCGACGGCATCGTCAACTTCCGGGAGAAGGACAAGAAGCTCGTCGAGGGCGGCAACCACCAGGCGGGTGCCATCACCTACTCGGTGCTCCCGCCGGTGGCCGGCCCGCACAACGCGGCCTGGCAGAACTGCATGGGCGACACCTACGACGCCCCGATCGCCAACGAGCACGCGGTGCACAGCCTGGAGCACGGCACGGTCTGGATCACCTACCGCCCGGACCTGCCCGCCGACCAGGTGGCGAAGCTGAAGGAGAAGGTGCAGGGCAAGGAGAAGCTGATGCTCAGCCCGTTCGAGGGGCTGGACAAGCCGATCTCCCTGCAGGCCTGGGGCTACCAGCTCAAGGTCGACAACGCCGACGACGGCCGGATCGACGAGTTCATCAAGACGCTGCGGGTCAACGCGTCGATCGAGGGCCCGACCGCGCTGTGCAGCGAGGGCATCACCGCCACCGGCACCACCCCGCGCGACGGCAACCAGATGCCGCAGGGCTGAGGAGAGCGATGAGCACCCCGACCACGATCGAGGCCAGCGAGCTGGACGGCCCGGCTCCGGAGCAGCGGCGGCCGTCCGGGCGCCGCTGGGGCACGGCCGCGCTGGCGCTCGCCGTCGTGGTCGGGCTGCTCCTCGGGTACGCCGGCGGCCTGCTGACGCCCCGGCTGACCCGGCCGGGCGACGCCTCGGTCGAGGCGGGTTTCGCCCGGGACATGATGACCCACCACGCGCAGGCGGTGGAGATAGGCATGATCGCCTTCGACAAGGGCACCGACCCCGAGGTGCGCAGCATCGGCGGCGACATCGCCGCCGCCCAGCAGGGTGAGATCGGCACGATGCAGACGTGGCTGCGTTCGTGGGGGCTCGACCCCACGGGCAGCCAGCCGGCGATGTCCTGGATGTCCGACGGCGCCGGGCTGGTCAAGGACGGCCTGATGCCGGGCATGGCCACCCCCGAGGAGATGGCGAAGTTGCGCGCGGCCGAGGGCCGCGAGCTGGACACCCTCTTCCTGCGGATGATGATCAAGCACCACCTGGGCGGTATCCACATGATCGACGGCGTGCTCGACGCCAGCGACGAGGCCGACGTGGTCAGGACGGCCCAGACCATGAAGAACACCCAGCGCAACGACCTGACCAACCTCCAGAACGCGCTGGAGCGCCTGGGCGGCTGACCCCGCCGCCGCCCCCGCCCGCTGTCCGTCGAGAGGTCCGCGTCACCGCCGGTTTTCCGGCCGACGCGGACCTCTCGCCCGTTCCGGGGTTGCCCGCCTGCCCGGTTTGATGCCATACGTGGGCGACTGTGCGGTCCGACCGATTACAACACTAAGAGAATTTTCTCCACACATATCGTGACCAGTTGCGATTCGGGCTCGTTGCGCAGGACGTGGGGGTTGCACTGAGAGACGCACGGCGTTCCGTCACCAGCTGGTGCCGGCGCCACACCATCGGCGGCGACGGGGCGGTGGCAGCCGTCCGTCGCGGACAGCGGCAGGGCGAGCCGGGGACGCTCAGCCGCGAACAGGAACTCGAACTGATCGACGTCCTGCGGGGCGTCTACCCCGACGACCTGGGCCTGGACGAGGAGTTGTGGACGCGGCAGAGCCTGCACACCCTCATCCAGGGCCGTTTCGAGGCGGCCATGGACGCCGGGGCGGTCGGGGCGTACCTGCGGGCCTGGGGGTTGGGTCCGCGGGAGCCCCGGGAGCGGGCCTGCGGGCTCTGCGTCGGCGCGGTCGAGCGCTGGGTGCGCAGCGAGTACCCGGCCATCACCCGGGCGGCCCAGGAGCACCTCGCCGAGGTCTACTGGATCGGCCGGGTACGCCTGCGCGGCACCATGCCGGCGGCGGACGTCATCTCCGCCGTCTCGTCCCGGGGCCGGGTGCGCTTCATGATCACCACGCCGTCGGTCGACCCGCCGCTCCCCCGCGACTTCGTGCTGCGGCTCAGCGGCGAGGAGCAGCGGACGGTGCACCTGATCGTCGACGGCTCCTGGCCCCGCAACGAGTGGCCCCGCCGCCTGCCCCGCCGCATCGTGCTGCACCCGCTGCCGAGCTGCGGTCGCTCGCTCGCCGCCTGAACCACCCGCCGGGGAGGGCGACGCGCCCCGGCCCCGGATGGACGCGGGCGCCCGCCGCCCCCTCGCGGCGCGGCGGGTGCGTGCCCGTGACGGCTACGGGGCAGCCACCGGACGCGCCGGGCGGCCGGTGGCCGCGTGCAGCGCCGTGGCGATGACCTCCGAGCTGTCCGCGTGCAGGGCCTGCACCGCCGTCTGCCCCGTCACGGCCAGGTAGGTGTCGACCAGCCTGTTGCCGACGGCGTACCCGGCCCCGGTCGGCAGTCCCACCGGCGCGGCGCCGAAGCGCTCCGCGCTGGCGTCGCCGTGCACCCAGGCCGTGAAGTTCTCCATGCCGGTCACGCCGAGGCCGGACACCACCTTGGCGAAGACCGCCTCGTCGTGCAGGTGCGGCACCCCGATGCGGGTGTAGCCGAGTTCGTCACCGTGAAGCTGGCGGGCGAACGCGTCGGCCAGCCCCTCCGAGACCACGTGCTCGCCGACCGTGACGGTCGTCGGGCTCCACACGACCCCGCCCGGACCGTAGCGCAGGTTGTGGTGCAGCTCGTGCGCGGCGGTGGCCGCCAACCGTGCCACGTTCTCCGGGTAGGGCCACAGCGTGATCAGGATGTATCCCGATATCCCGCCGTTCCCGGTGACGCCGAGGCTGGGCCCCATGAAGTGTTCGTCACCAGGGTCACCGAGCACGACCAGCACGGTGATGTCCGGCACCTCCAGCCCCGGCGTCGCCGCCAACTGCACGGCGAGCGCGTCGTCGAGGGCGCGCCGCACCCGTTCCCAGGCCCCGGCCGTCGCCAGCGTCTCCAGCGCGTCGAGGCAACGCGCCTCGTCGCGGTCGAGGGGAAATCCGGACGCCATCCGGTGCATCGCCACCAGGTCGACCTCCCCGGGGAAGTAGCGGTACATGCCGCTGGCGGGCTCGAGCATCGCGCGCAGCATGGCGACGCGATCCGGGACCGGGGCCCGCAGGATCCGCTTCATGGCGGGGTAGGTGTCGAGAACCGTGATCGTCATGTCGGCCGACGCTAGACACTGACGCCGCGTCAGGGTCAACCGAAGGGGCGGCCGGGGCCGGGGCTCTGGACGCCGGACCCGGCGCGGGCGCCCGACACGGCGGGATGGCGGATACCGATTCGGTGATCACAGGAGGCGTTTGCTACTCTTCTCCAGTCGCTGAGCCCCCGTAGCTCAGGGGATAGAGCACCGCCCTCCGGAGGCGGGGGCGCAGGTTCGAATCCTGCCGGGGGCACCAGAGTCGACCAAAGGCCGCTGACCAGGGCAAACCCGGTAAGCGGCCTTTCTCGTGTGCCGGCCGTGTCCGGCCGTCGAGCGGCCGGCGACGGGTGCCCGCGCCGAAGTTCCGCCGCGGCCGCCGGTCCGCCCAGCTCTGCGGCGGGAGTTGACCGTGGTCTGCCGGCAGGCCGGACCACCCGTGGCGGTGGCCAGCAGCAACCCTGCGGCGCGGCCCCTACCCGACAAGCTGGTCCTCGACGAACCGCAGCCTCTCGACCACCTTTCCGTCCTCGCTCTTGTCATAGATGTCGTATCGCTTCCGCGGGTCGACATCCGACCATCTCATCGCCGCGATGAGATCGTTCTTGTGATGTTCCAGCCGGTCCGTGTTCAGGTAGCCCTCATCGGGCTGCCAGTCCCTCGGCAGATCGTCGCTCTCCCGGTAGAAGTACATGTGGAAGAGCCGGGACTTCCCCGCCGCCACGTCGATCCCCCCTTCGATCGGGTGCTCCTTGCCGTACTCCTCGACCAACTCCTTCAATTCCGTCAGGTCTTCGGGTGGGTTCAGGATCATGTAGTGCTTCCGGACGGTCACGTCTACCTCGTCCCCCTTGCCGAAGACCTCCTCCGTGTTCTCGATCTCGAAGATCCTGGTCTCCCCCGAATCCTCGTTCCTCGCGCACCCGACCAGGCTCAACGGAACGAAGAGCACACCGACGATCAGGGCTAGAACCTTCGCGTGGGCTCTGATCACCAGATCCTCCTCGAAAACGGGCTGGCCGCCCCCGCCCGACGGGGGACCGCGAGGCACGACACGACGACGGCGCGGGCCGATGCGGCGCGGAATCGCCATGAACGCGAGGCGGGGGGCAGCGCGATCATGAGCGGGACACTACCTAACGGATCATGGTCGCCACCGGACACGTGCCGGCCGCGGGAGAGCCCGTGCGCCGGGTGCGTGCCGGCGCCCACCGTCTCGCCCGCCCGGCCGGCGTTCGCACTGGTGAACGGCAGGACCCCGACCGAAAGAGGCGCATCCGTCCCGGGGGCGCAGGTGCGGATTCTGCCGGGGCGGGCGAACACGAACGGGGCGGACGCTCGCGCGCCCGCCCCGGTGGCCGTCCGGCTCAGGTCCGTGGCGCGGTGTCCCGAGCCCAGCGCAGCAGCGCGGTGAAGGCCAGCGCGGACGTCACCGCGCCGCCCACGAGGCGCACCCGGTGCCCGGCGACGAACTCGGCGGCGACCTGACGCAGGTACTCCGGGGAGTGCGTGCCGACCGGGTCGACGAACATGATCTCGTTGCGCGGCCAGAAGAAGAACACGGAGAACAGGAACTCACAGCCGAGGAACACCGCCGCCGCGCCGACGATCCACCACCGCAGCCGGGGGTTCCGCCAGGTGAGCACCACCGCGGCGAGACAGGTGAGGACGACGACGGCGCCGAGCGGCGGGAAGTAGTCACTCGGCCCGCCCGCCACCAGGAACTCGCGGGCGCGGTCCAGCGACGCCGGCGGGTCGTCGAAGATGTTCGGGTAGAGCATCACGGTCTCGGCGGCGACGCCGCCGAACGACAGCATCGACGCCCACACCAGAGCGACGAGCACCGTCCAGGTCAGCCTGTTGCGGGTCATGGTTCCTCCTGCCGATCCGTCGCGCCGGCAGACGCCGTCCGCGTGGTCGTCGCCGACGCTAGGCCGACCGACCGTCGCCGGTCTGCCGCCCGGAAGCGCGAATCCGGGTCGCTTCCGGGCGTGCGCCGGGGCCGGCCGGTCGCCCGCCCGCGCGTCCGCGGTCGCTTCCCGACGTAGCCCGCGACCCCGAACGGACGCCCTCGGGCGACAGTGCCGACGCCCGGTTGGCCCTACGCTCGTGGCGTGCCGGTATCCCGCCCCACCCGCACCGACGCCCTGCTCGGCCTGGCGACCTTCTGCCTGGTCGCGACGGCCGTCGCCACCGGCGACAGGCCGGAGGCCCCGGTGGCGTACGGGTTCGCGGTCGGGTTCGGGGCCCTGCTGCTGGTCGCCCGGGCCTGGCCGGTGCCGGCGCTGCTGGCGACCGCGCTCGGCATCACGGCGTACTACACGTTCGGCCTGCCGCCGATCGGCCTGGCCGCCCCGGCAGCCGCCGTCCTGTACGCGACGGCGGAGCGGGGCCGGGTGCGGTGGGCGGCGGTCGTCGGTGGGGCGTTGCTGACGGTGTCGGTGGTGACGCGGTTGGCCGAGGGCGACGACACCGCCATCGTCCTCGGCTTCGGCCTCGGGTCCGAGGCGGCGCTGATGCTGGCCGTCGTCGCCCTCGGCGACGCCGTCCGCAACCGGCGCTCGCTGCGGGCCGAACTGGCCCGGCAGGCGCTCGTGGCGGCCGAGGACCGGCGGCGGGAGGCCGCCCGGCAGGTGGAGGCGGAGCGGCTGCGCATCGCCAGGGAGGTGCACGACACCCTGGGGCACACGATGTCCGTGGTGACGCTCCAGTCCGCGGTGGCGCAGGAGGCGCTCGCCGACAGCGCGCCGGAGCGCGTGAGCGCGGCGCTCGCGGCGATCCGCTCGGCGGGCGGCAGCGCCATGGCCGAGTTGCGCGCGACGCTGGGCACCCTGCGCGGCGACGCCGGCGTCCGCCGGCCACCGCCGGGGATCGACCAGCTCGCCGCCCTGGCCGAGGGAGTCAGCCGCAGCGGACTCCCGGTCGACCTGTGCGTCGACGGCGACGTCGACACGCTGCCGGCCGTGGTGGGCACGACCGCCTACCGCGTCGTGCAGGAGGCGTTGACCAACACGCTGCGGCACGCGCGGGCCACGAGGGTCGAGGTCACCGTCCGGGCGACCGGCTCGCAACTGGCGCTGGAGGTCGTCGACGACGGCCGTGGCGTCGCGGCGTCCCCGGGGCAGGACGGCGGCAGCCAGGGGCTGCGCGGGATGTCCGAGCGGGTGGCCCTCCTCGGCGGGACCGTCCACACCGGCAACGCCGGGACGGGCGGCTTCCGGGTGTCCGTCCGACTACCGCTGTCCGGACCTCGCGCATGACGCCCGTCCGCGTCGTCCTGGTCGACGACCAGCACCTCATCCGCGCCGGACTCCGCGCGCTGCTCGAACGCGCCCCGGACATCACCGTCGTCGCCGAGGCCGCCGACGGGGCCGCCGGCCTGTCCGCCGTCCGGGCCCGCCGGCCGGACGTCGTCCTCATGGACGTACGCATGCCGGGCACCGACGGGATCGAGGCGACCCGGTGGATCCTGGCCGACCCCGACCTCGCCGACGTCCAGGTCGTCATGCTGACCACCTTCGACGACGACGAGTACCTCTTCGACGCCATCCGCGCCGGGGCGGCCGGGTTCCTGCTCAAGGACACCGCGCCCGACGCCCTGCGTGCCGCCGTACGCACCGTGGCGGGCGGGGACGCGCTGCTGTCACCCGCCGTCACCCGTCGCGTGCTCGCCGCCGCCGCCCGCTCCCCCGTGCCGGACCACGCCCGGCTCGCCGGGCTCACCGAGCGGGAACGTGACGTCCTCGCCCAGGTCGGCGCCGGACGGTCCAACGCGGAGATCGGCGCCGCCCTGCACCTCAGCCCGGACACCGCCCGCACCTACGTCAGCCGCCTGCTCACCAAGCTGAACGCCCGCGACCGGTCCCAGCTGGTCGTGATCGCCTACGAGAGCGGGCTCGTGCGACCCGGCGAGCGGTGAGCCGCCGGCACCGGAGCGGTGGCGGGGACCGGGGCGGCGGTGCGCGTACGTCAGCCGGCGGCGCGGCGGGCGCGGGCCCGGCGCTTGCCCTCGTGCATGGCCTGCACCCGGGCGATCGGGATGGTGTGCCCCTCGGCGACCAGGTCCGCCGGGAGCTGCTGCGGCGCCGGCATCCGCTCGGCCCACGGGTCCCGGTCGGCGACCAGCGCCGGGACGGTGCGGATCGTGAAGTCCGCCGGGGCGACGTCGCCCAGGTCGGCCCAGTCCACCGGGAAGGAGACCGGCACGCCCGGCCGCAGCCGAGGGCTGTAGGCCGCCACCACGGTCGCCCCACCGGCGCGGGTCGAGTCCACGAACACCCTGCCGCCCCGGTCCTCGCGGATGAAGGCGGTGGTGGCCAGGGCCGGGTCCAGCCGTTCGGCGCGGGCCGCGACCGCGCGGGTGGCGGCGGCCATGTCCTCCACGGCGGCGCCCGGCGCCACCGGCACGAAGACGTGCACGCCCTTGGCGCCGCTGGTCTTGACCGCGCCGGTGAGCCCGGCGTCGGCGAGCGCCTGCCGGACCAGCAGGGCGGCGGCGACCGCCAGCCCGAACGAGTCGCCCTCCGGCGGGTCGAGGTCGAGGATCAGGTGGGTGGGGCGGTGCAGGTCGTCGACCGTGGCCAGGGTGGGGTGGTATTCCACGGCGCGCTGGTTGGCGAACCAGAGCAGGGTGCGCCGGTCGTCGCAGAGCGCGTACGAGACCTCGCGGTGGGACGCTTCCGCCCAGACCGAGGTGCGGCGCACCCAGTCCGGGGTGTACTTCGGCAGGTTCTTCTGCATGAACGGGGGCTGCCCGGGCCGGACCCGGATCACCGACAGCGGCCGGCCGCGCAGCGGTGGCAGGATCCGCTCGCGCACGGCGTCGAGGTAGTCGACCAGGTCCCGCTTGGTCGCGTCGTCGCCGTCGGACAACGGCTGGTCGAGGTTGGTCAGCGACACCCCGTCGCGGGTCTCGTCAGCGCGACTCATCCGACCACCTTCGCGGCCCGGCGGCCGGCGGTCAACCGGACGCGGCGGACTGATCCGCGACAAACGGGTCGCCGCCGGCCCGCACGACGCGGAGCAGCCGGTCCGTGTGCGCGCGGGCTGCGGCGTACAGGCCACCGCCGAAGCTGACCCGGGCCACCCCGAGGGCGGCCAGCGCCGACACCGCCGGCGCGCCGGGACGGGCGAGCGCGTTCACCGCGCCGGGCACGGCCGCCACCAGCGCGGACAGCGCCGCCGGGTCGGCGAGCAGGATCGGGTAGACGCAGTCCGCGCCGGCGGCGAGGTAGCGGGTGGCCCGGCGGACCGCCTCGGTCAGCCGGGCGGCGGGATCGCCGCCGGACCCGAGGAAGACGTCGATCCGGGCGTTGAGCACCACGGGCACCCCGGCCGCGTCGGCCGCCGCCCGTACCTCCGCCAGCAGGTCGGCCTGCGCCCCGGCATCGGCCAACCGGCCGGTACGCGGGTCGGAGTCCTCCAGGTTGAGCCCGACCGCCCCGGCGTCGAGCAGGCGCTCCACCAGCTCGACCGGGCGCAGCCCGTACCCCCGCTCCAGGTCCGCGGTGACCGGGACGGCGACCGCGCGGGCGACGCGCGCGACGGCGGCGAACATCTCCCCGGGCGGGGTGGCCTCGCCGTCGGCGTGGCCCAGCGACTCGGCGACGGCGCTGCTGCTGGTGGCGACGGCCGGATAGCCGGCCTCGACGACGCGGCGGGCGGAGCCGGCGTCCCAGGCGTTGGGCAGGACCAGCGGATCACCGGGCCGGTGCAGCGCGCGCAGCGCCTCCGCCCGGCCCGCGAGGGTGTCGGTCATGCGCCGATTGTCGGCCGGCCACCGCCCGCCTCTAAGCTCCAATCCCGTGCCGATGGACTGGGCCGCTTTCGGCGTCGACCTGCACCTGGAGCTCGACGCGTCGACCGGCCGCCGGGCCGGGCTGGAACGGGCGCTGCGCGACGCGATCCGCGACGGGCGGCTGGCCCCGGCCACCCGGCTGCCCGCCACCCGGGCGCTCGCCGCGCAGCTCGGCCTCTCGCGGGGCACGGTCAGCGCCGCGTACGACCAGCTGGTCGCCGAGGGATGGCTGGTGGCCCGGATCGGCTCCGGCACCGAGGTCAGCCCGCTGCGCCGCACCGCCCCGGCGCCGGCCGCCGTCCGGCCCGGCCCGGACGCGCCCCGCTACGACCTGCGCCCCGGCAGCCCCGACCTGGGCACCTTCCCGGTCACCGCCTGGCTGCGCGCGACCCGGCGGGCGCTGGCCGCCGCCCCGCCGGCCGCCTACGGCTACGGCGACCCGCGCGGGCGGGTCGAGCTGCGCACCGCGCTCGCCGGTTACCTGGGCCGCGCCCGGGGCGTCCTGGCCGACCCGGACCGGATCGTGGTCACCACCGGGTACGTGCAGGCGCTCGCGCTGCTGGTGGGCGTGCTGCGGGACGCGGGCCGGCCGGTGCTGGCGATGGAGGACCCGGGGCTCGCGTTCCACCGGGAGGTGGCCCGCCGGCAGGGCGGCACGGTGCTGCCCCTGCCGGTGGACGCCCACGGCGCCCGGACCGACCTGCTCGGCGCGACCGCGCTCGCCGACGTGGCCGCAGCGGTGCTGACGCCGGCACACCAGTACCCGACCGGGGTGACCCTGGCTCCCGAGCGCCGCCGCGCGCTGACCCGGTGGGCCCGCGACCGGGACGCGCTGGTGATCGAGGACGACTACGACGGCGAGTTCCGCTACGACCGGCAGCCCGTCGGCGCGGTCCAGGGCACCGCGCCGGAGCAGGTCGCCTACGTCGGCACCGCCGCCAAGACCCTCGGCCCCGCGCTGCGCCTGGCCTGGGTGGTGCTGCCGGCCCGGCTGGTCGAGCCGGTGGTGGAGGCGAAGCGCCACCTGGACCTGCACTCCGAGACGATCGGGCAGCTCGCGCTCGCCGACCTCATCGACGGCCACGGCTACGACCGGCAGGTCCGCGCGGTACGCCGGCACTATCGCCGCCGCCGGGACCTGCTGCTGGGCCGGCTGGACGCGGCCGGCGGCCGGTACGCGGTGGGCGGCGTCGCCGCCGGGCTGCACGCCCTGGTCGAGCTGCCGGCCGACGGGCCGAACGAGTCGCAGGTGCTGGCCGAGGCCGCCCGCCACGGGCTGGCCCTGGGCTCCCTCGGCCGGCACCGGCACGCCCCCGGCGGACACCCGCAGGGCCTGGTGGTCGGCTACGCCACCCCGCCCTCGCACGCCTACCCCGGCGCCCTCGACGCGCTGGCCCGAGTGCTGCCCACCCGACCCGCCCCCTGACCACCCCACCCCTCTCCCCACCCCCGCCCCTCGCTCCCGCCCCCTCGCGCGATCTTGCACTTTCTGCCCAGACGAAGCGGGACAAGCCACGCAGGTCGGGGGCCGAAAGTGCAAGATCGCCGGTGCGGAGGGCTCGGCCTGCTCGGCGCGCAGGCCGGCGCGGCCGGTCAGCCGACCGGCTGGCGGGCCGGGGTGGGCTCGGTGGGCTCGGTGGGCGCGGCAGGCTCCGTGGGCTTGGTGGGCTCGGTGGACGAGGAAGGCTCGGTGGACGAGGCAGGCTCCGTGGGCTCGGTGGGCGGGGTCGCCGGGGTCGGGCGGCGGCGCAGGGTCACCAGGGCGACCAGCAACGCCGCCGTGACGAGGACGGCGGCCACGGCGAACGCCGTCCGGTAGCCGGCGGCGAGCGCGTCGGCCTCCGTCCAGCCGGCGTCCCGCAGGCCGTCGGCGCGGCCGGCGGCCAGCGTGGCGAGCGCGGCCAGCCCGAACGCGCCACCGACCTGCTGGGTGGTGTTGACCAGGCCGGAGGCCAGCCCGGCGTCGGCCGGGTCGGCGCCGGCCATCGCCAGCGTGGTGACCGCCGGCAGGGTGAGCCCGCCGGCGACGCCGAAGAGGAGCACCGCCGGGAGCACGTCGGGCAGGTAGCCGCCGTCGACCGGGATCCGGGCGAGCAGCAGGAACGCGACCACGGCCACCGCGAGGCCGGTGACCAGCACCGTCCGGGCGCCGTGGCGGGCGATCAGCCGCCCGGCGACGCCGAGCGAGATCACCGCGATCGTCACCGGCGTGGGCAGGAAGGCCAGCCCGGTGGCCGTCGGGTCCAGATCCAGCACCAGCTGGAGTTCGAGGGCGAGCAGGAACTGGAAGCCGAAGTACGCGGCGACCATGAGGAACTGCACGACGTTCGCGGCGACCAGGTCGGGGGTGCGCAGCACCCGCGGCGGCAGCAGCGGGGTCGCGGCCGACCGCTGCCGCAGCGCGAACGCCACGAGCAGGGCCGCCGCGAGGCCGGCCACGCCGAGCGTCCGGGTGGAGGCCCAGCCGTGTTCCTCGGTGCCGACGATCGCCAGCACGGCGAGCATCAGGCCCCCGGTGACCAGCGTCCCGCCGAGCAGGTCCAGGCCGGCGCGCAGCCCCATCCCGCGGTCGGCGTCGAGCAGGCGCACGGCGCCCACCAGGATCGCCAGGCCGATCGGCAGGTTGATCGCGAAGATGGCGGGCCAGCCGGCGAGGTCGGTGAGCACGCCTCCCGCCAGCATGCCGATCGACGCCCCGGCGGCGCCGGTGAAGCTGAAGACGGCGATGGCGCGGGCCCGCTCGGCCGGTTCCGGGAAGAGCCGGACGATCATGCCGAGGCTGACCGCCATGGTGAGCGCCCCGCCGACGCCCTGGAGGAAGCGGGCCACGATCAGCACCTCCGGGCCGGTCGCGACCGCGCAGAGCAGCGAGGCCGCGGTGAACAGCGTGACGCCGGCCAGGAAGGCCGTCCGGCGGCCGAGCAGGTCGCCGAGACGGCCGGCGAGCAGCAGCAGCCCGCCGAAGGCGACGAGGTAGGCGTTGACCACCCAGGCCAGGCCCGTCGCGGTGAAGCCGAGGTCCCGCTGGATGGCGGGCAGCGCCACGGCGACGATACTGCCGTCGAGGATGATCATCAGGCTGCCGGCGCAGAGCACGAACAGCGCCGGCCAGCGCTTGTCGACGGTAGGGGTGGACATCGGACGCCTCCTAAGTGCATGGTTTGTTACCAGAGACATCTTCTGTGACCGTGAGGCCCAGCATAAGGAGGCACTTTCATGTCCCAGGGGAACACCGATGTGTCCGTTGACCTGGCGCAGGCGTGCGCGGTCGGCGACGCGCCCTTCACCCCCGGCCAGGCCAAGGCGTGCACCGTCCGGGAGGTGCTCGACCGGGTGGGCGGCAAGTGGAGCATCGGCATCCTGGTCGCCGCCTCCCAGGGGCCGGTGCGCTTCACCGAGTTGGAGCGCCACGTGGAGGGGATCAGCCGCCGGATGCTCACCCTGACCCTGCGCCAGCTGGAACGCGACGGCCTGCTGCAGCGGACGGTCTACCCGACCGTGCCGCCGAAGGTGGAGTACACCGCCACCCCGATCGCACTGGAGCTCTACGACTCGCTGGTCGCCCTGACCAGCTGGGCCGAGCGGCACCGCGCCGCCATCGCGCAGGCGCGGGCCACGTACGACCTGGCGCACGGCGAGGCGGGCTAGGCGGCGGCGGAACGGCTCGGCCCGACAGCAAACCCCGATGGCGTGTGGGGAACACCACGCCCTCGATCTGACCGATCGGTCAGGCTCTGACCGATCGGTCAGGCATGCTGGTTCGGGAGGTGGACCGGCATGGCACGGGCGGTACCGGAGACGCACGACGAGATCCTGGCGGCGGCGGCGCGGCGTTTCGGGGTGACCGGCTACCGGGGCACCTCGTTGCAGGACATCGCCCGCGAGGTGGGCTGCTCCAAGGCGGCGGTGCTCTACCACTTCGCCAACAAGGAGGCCATCCTCACCGAGCTGATGGCCCCGGCCATCGACGTCCTCCAGGCGCTCGACGAGCGGATCGCCGCGCACCACGGCGGGGCCGCCCAGCGGGTCGCCGCGGAGGGCTTCGTCGACCTCGCGGTCCGGTTCCGACGGGAGATCGCCCTGCTCCGGGGCGAGTTCCCGGAGTTGCTCCAGCAGCCCGCCTTCGCGCACATCCAGCGGATCTCCGAGCGGCTGATCGACGCGCTCGCCGGGCATCCGGAGCGACCCGCCGCCCGGATCGCGGCGCTGGTGGTGCTCGCCGGCATCTCGGAGACGTGCGGCGAGTTCATCGACGTGCCCGACGAGGAACTGCGCCCCGCCCTGCTGGCACTCGTACGACGGGCGCTCGAGCCCGTCGACTGACTCGTTCCCAACCACACACGAGGCGAGGACAAGGAACTCATGGCCACCCTGCTCTACCGGCTCGGCCGGGGCTCGATGCGCCGGCGGCGACTCGTCGCGGCGATCTGGCTCGTCGTACTCGTCGGTCTCGGCCTCGCCGCCGCGACCCTGCGCGGCCCGATAGCGGACAACTTCACGATGCCCGGCACGGAGTCGCAGCGCGCCCTCGACCTGCTCGCCGGGCAGTTCCCGGCGGCCAGCGGCGCGACCGGCACGATCGCGGTCAAGGCGCCCGCCGACGGCGCGCTCGGCAGCCCCCAGGGGCAGGCCGTGGTGAAGGAACTCACCCAGGAGGCCGCGACGCTGCCCGGGGTGGTCGGCGCCGTCGACCCGTTCCAGGTGGGGGCGGTCTCCCCCGACGGCCGGTACGCGCTGGTCCAGGTCCAGTTCGCCACCCGCGCCGACGAGGTGACCGACGCCCAGCGCGACGCGTACGAGCAGGTCGGCGCGCGGGCCGAGGCCCAGGGCTGGCAGGTCGCGCCCGGCGGCGAGGTGCTCAACGCCGTGCCGGAGGTCGGCTCGACCGAGGCGATCGGCGTCGCGATCGCCGCGATCGTCCTGGTGGTCACGTTCGGGTCGCTGGTGGCGGCCGGAATGACCATGCTCAACGCCCTGATCGGCGTGGGCGTCGGCATGGCGGGGCTCTTCGCGCTCAGCAGCGTGGTCGACCTGACCAGCACCGCGCCGATCCTCGCCCTGATGCTCGGCCTGGCCGTCGGCATCGACTACTCGCTCTTCATCACCTCCCGCTACCGGCAGAACCTGATGGAGGGGCTGCCGCCGGACGAGGCGGTGGGCCGCGCGGTGGGCACGGCCGGCTCAGCCGTGCTCTTCGCCGGGGCCACCGTGGTCATCGCGCTGGCCGGCCTGGCCGTGGTGAACATCCCGTTCCTGACCGTGATGGGTCTGGCCGCCGCCGCCACCGTCACCGTCGCGGTGCTGGTCGCGATCACCCTCCAGCCCGCCCTGCTCGGCTTCGCCGGCCGGCGGGTGCTTCCCCGCAAGCTGCGCTCGTCGACGCCGGCCGGGGACGGGGCGGCCGACGCCCCGCCGGCCGCCGAGGACCGCTCCGGGTTCGGGTTCCGCTGGGCGCGCGCCGTCACCCGGTTCCGGGTGCCCGTCATCCTGGTCGGGCTGCTCGGGCTGGGCCTGCTGGCGCTGCCCACGCCCGACATGCGGCTGGCGCTGCCGGACGCGGGCGCCGCGCCGGTCGGTTCGCCCGCCCGGGCGTCGAACGACCTGATCACCGAGGGCTTCGGGCCGGGCTTCACCGGCCGGCTCGCGGTCGTGGTCGCCGGTGACACCCCGCAGGCCACCTCGGCCGCCATCCCGCAGGTCACCGCGCTGATCCAGCGCACCGACAACGTCCTAGCGGTGGCTCCGCCGCAGCTCAGCCCGGACGGGCGCACCGCGCTGCTCGGCGTGGTGCCGAAGACGGGGCCCACCGACGAGGCCACCGAGACGCTGGTCAACGACGTCCGGGCGTCGGTCGGCGAGTTCCGCGACGTGGACGTGCTGCTGACCGGCGCGACCGCCATCGGCATCGACGTCTCCGAGAAGCTCTCCGACGCCCTGCCGGTCTACCTGCTGCTGGTGGTCGGGCTCTCGGTGCTGCTGCTGATGCTCGTCTTCCGCTCGGTGCTGGTGCCGGTCAAGGCCGCGCTGGGCTTCCTGCTCACCGTCGCCGCCACGTTCGGCATCACGGTGGCGGTGTTCCAGCAGGGCCACCTCGCCGACCTGGTCGGCCTGGACACGCCCGGCCCGCTGGTCAGCTTCCTGCCGATCCTGCTGATCGGCATCCTGTTCGGCCTGGCGATGGACTACGAGGTCTTCCTGGTCTCCCGGATGCGGGAGGACTTCGTGCACGGCGACACCGCGCAGCAGGCGACCATCAACGGGATGGGGCACGGGGCCCGGGTGGTCACCGCCGCCGCGCTGATCATGATCTCCGTCTTCGGCGGCTTCGTGTTCCTCGACGACCCGGTGATCAAGTCGATGGGCTTCGCGCTCGCGGTCGGTGTCGCCATCGACGCCTTCGTGGTGCGGATGACCATCGTGCCGGCGGTGATGTCGCTGCTCGGCCGGGGCGCCTGGTGGCTGCCGCGCTGGCTGGAGAAGGTCCTGCCCAACGTCGACATCGAGGGCGAGGGCCTGCGCGCCCACCTAGACGAGCGGGCGCCGGTGGGCCCCCGCAGCTGAGCCGCCCGGCCCGCCCGGCGTCCGGTGGGACGCCGGGCGGGCCGCTGCGTACGGGCGCCCGGCCGCCGTCGGCGGTGCGGATGCGGCGGCCCCGGATCAGCCGCGTACCGCCCGTTCCAGGTCGGCCGGGGAGCCCGCCATGATGGTGCGGGCGTGCCGGGCCACCTGCTCCGCCGGCCAGTCCCACCACGCCAGGTCGAGCAGCCGTTGCACGTCGGCCGCCTCGAAGCGCCGTCGGATCAGCCGCGCCGGATTCCCGCCCACCACGGCGTACGGCTCGACATCCGCCGTGACCACCGATCCGGCCGCGATGATCGCCCCGTCGCCGATCCGCACGCCGGGCATGATCAGGCAGCCGTAGCCGAACCAGACGTCGTTGCCGACCACCGTGTCGCCCCGGCTCGGCATGCCGGTCGCGAGGTCCAGCGTGGCGTCCCGCCAGGCGCCCTCGAACATGGCGAACGGGTACGTGGAGACCCCGGCCGTGGGGTGGGCCCCGCCGGCCATCAGGAACCGGGTGCCGGCGGCGATCGCGCAGTACCGCCCGATGACCAGCCGCTCCGGCCCGTACGCGTAGAGCACGTTGGTGCGCTCGAAGTCGGCCGGCCCGGCGGGGTCGTCGTAGTAGGTGTACTCCCCGACCTCGATCGTCGGCGAGGTGACGACGGGCTTGAGGAAGGCGACCCGGTCGAAGCCGGGCAGCGGATAGCGGGTCATCGGGTTCGGGACGGCGGTCATGCGGCTCCTTCTCCACCGCGCACGGCGCGACACCTAAACGCAACTGTCGTTGCGATAGGATCAGCTTGCCAGCCCCGCCGTCGTAACGCAACTGGAGTTGCCTTTGTCTTCCGACCGCGCCACCCGCCCCGGCGGCCGCACCGCCCGGGTCCGCGCCGCCGTCCGCGCGGCCACCCTGGCCGAGCTGGCCGAGCGGGGCTACCAGGGGCTGACCGTCGAGGCGGTCGCCGAACGCTCCGGCGTGCACAAGACCACCGTCTACCGGCGCTGGGGCAATGTCGAGGGGCTGATCGCCGACGCCCTGGAGCTGGCCAGCGGCGAGCCGTGGCCGGTCCCGGACACCGGGGACATCGCCGGCGACCTGCGGGCGCTGACCCGGGAGGTGCTGATCGGCTTCACCGACCCCGAGGACGGCCCGGTCGCCACCGCCTTCGTCTCCGCGGCGGTGCAGAACCCATCGGCCGCCCGCGCCCTGCACGCCTTCCTCGCCGCCCGGCACGAGCAGGCCGCGCCGGTCGTACGCCGCGCGGTCGCGCGGGGCGAGCTGCCCGCCGACACCGACCCCACCGAGGTGGTCCGGGTGGCCGTCGCCCCGCTCTACTACCGGCTCTTCGTCAGCGGGGAACCGGTCGACACGGCGGTCGCCGACCGGGCCGCCGACGCGGCGCTGGCCGCCGCCCGGGCCGGCGCCCTGCGCGCGGCGCCGGCTCCGCGGGCGCCGGACGATCAGACGCCGGCCGGGTAGGTCTCCATCTCGCCGGGGGTGGTCAGGGCGGGCAGCGGGTGCAGGGCGGTGGTCTCGTCGCACCAGACGAAGGCGTCGTACCGCTCCCCCAGCCGGGTCGGCACGTAGTTGCCCCAGGACTCGAACGAGGGGTCGTAGACCACCCCGATCGCCCGGTGGTCGGCGGTTCCGGTGACCCAGCCCGGCTGGTCGGGGCCGCCGAAGACGAGCACGGCCCGCTCCGGCATCAGCTCGTGCAGCCGGTGCTCGACCGAGCCGGGGCGGGCCGGCGGCACCGCCATCGCCTCGGCCGGCGAGCCCCAACGCGGCGCGGCGATCGCCGTGCCCCGGTAGCTGCCGAAGCCGACCAGGACCACCTCGTCGGCCCCGTGCCGCTCGCGGGCCAACTGGCCGATGTTGATCATCCCGTCGGCGGCCATGTCGGTGGCCCGGGCGTCCCCGACGTGTGTGTTGTGCGCCCAGACGATCCCCCGGGCGCCGGGCCCGTAGCGGTCCAGCAGCCGGTCCAGCGTGTCCGCCATGTGGATGTCCCGGACGTTCCACGACTCCGGCCCGCCGCGGACCATGGCCCGGTAGTAGCGCTCCGCGCCGGCCACCACCTCCGCGTTCTGCCAGGCCGAGAAGCTGTCCGGGCCGTCTGCGGCGGCCTGTTCGCGGGTACGCGCCAGCAGCCGGACGACCTCCTCCTCGCACCGCGCGGAGACGAACCGGCTGGCCATGCCGTACTCCTCGACGCGCTTGCCGTACGGCTCGAAGCAGCGGTACGCGTCCTGCGCCGCCTCCAGCGACGCCGGATCCTCCTCGCCGAGGTAGTCGAAGATCGCCTGCATGGACTCCCAGAGGCTGTAGACGTCCAGGCCGTGGAAGCCGGCCCGGGCCTCCGCCGGCCGCTCGACGTTCCACGCCCGCAGCCAGCTGCAGAACCGGGCCACCTCGGCGTTCGCCCACATCCACGTCGGCCAGCGCTCGAACCGCTCCAGCGCGGCGCGCGGCTCGACCGCCCCGCCCGGCGCGCCGGTCACCGAGCGGTGCACCCGGTCGCAGTCCGGCCAGTCCCCCTCCACCGCGACGAAGGAGAAGCCGCACTCGGCGATGAGCCGGCGGGTGAGCTGTTCGCGCAGCCGGTAGTAGTCGTAGGTGCCGTGCGTCGCCTCGCCGATCATCACGATCCGGGCGTCCCGGACGCGCTCCAGCAACGGGTCGAAGTCGCTCGGCGCGCCGAGCCGCTGAACCAGCATGGCGGGCGGCTACCCGGCGTGTCGCCGGGCAAACGCCGGTCGCCGACGGGCGCGGCGACCGGCGGGACGACCCGCGACCGGCCGGGGCGACGGCGGGACCGGAGTCGGAGCGGGCGGTGTGCCGGCGGGCTGAGCGGGTAGCCCGCCGGCATGACCGTCACCGGCGTGCAGTTGCAGGAGTACCTGGCCGGGCTCGACTACCCGGTCTCCCGCGAGGACCTGGTCCGCTGGGGCCAGGAGAACGGCGTCAGCACGGAGATGCTCCAGACGCTCAAGGCCCTGCCGGCGGAGGAGTTCGACTCCCCCGCCGAACTCGGCGAGGCCCTGAACACGCTGGCCTGACCGCCGCCCCGCCCGGCTTCAGCGGGCGTGCAGCAGCCGGAACAGCACCAGCCACTGCTCCGGCCAGACGTGCCCGACCGGGGTGGCCGGGTCGAGCCGGGTCGCCCGCAGCGCCGCCGACAGCCGCGCCCGCGGGTGGTGCCGGGCCAGCGAGGCCGCGAGCGAGCCGCCGACCCCGTCGAAGCCGATCTCCACCATCCGGCGGTACGCGGGCAGCGCCGACGCGGCCAGCAGCGGCTCCGGCCGCCGCTCGACGCGCAGGATGCCGGCGTCCACCCTCGGGACCGGGCGGAACGCGGTGCGGGGCACCCGGCCGGCGAGGCGCCAGCCGAACTCCGGCCAGGTCAGCACGGTGAGCCGGGTCCACCGGCCGTAGTCGCCGCTGCGCCGGCGGGCGTACTCGAGCTGGGTGAGCAGGGTCGCCGCGCGCAGTCCCGGCGCGGCCAGGCACCACCGCACCACGGCCGAGGTGAGCGACCAGGGGATGTTGCCGACGACGTCGAACTCCTCGGGCGGCGGCGGGACGGTGAGGAAGTCGACCTGCCGGTGGGTCACGTTCGGCAGGGTCGCGCAGACCCTGGCCAGCTCGGCGCCGGCGGCCGGGTCCACCTCGTACGCCGTCAGGTGCCGGCAGCGGGCCGCGAGCGGCCGGGTGAGCTGGCCCCGGCCGGCGCCCACCTCCAGCAGGAGCCGGTCGGGGGCGGGGCGGGCGGCGTGGACCACCCGGGCGATCGCGGCCGGGTCGGCGAGGAAGTTCTGGGAGAGTACGCGACGGGACCGGTCGCGTTCGGTTTCTCGGGTACGGCGGGGCGCCACGGGTCATCGTCCTGTCTGTCGCCGAGCGGCGACGCGGCGGACAGGCAGCCGCAGGCGGGGCCTGTCCGAGGGAAGAGTGGACTCGGACGGCCCTGGGCGTGGCGCGGAACTTCGGATCGGCGGCGCACGGCGGCACGCCACCGCCGGACCGGGGACCGGGGTCGCGTGCGGCAACCCACCGCCGGGCCGACGGCCGGGGTGGCGTGCGGCACGCCACGGCCGGGTCGGTGGCCGGGGTGTCGCCGACGGGCGGCGCTCACTCCGGGGAGGTCACCCGGGACGGCGGTGGGACGGCGGTGGGACGGCGCCCGGCGCCCGGGTGGGACCGGGCGAAGGGTGCTGCGTGTGCGGTGCGGGATCAGTCGCGGGTCGCGCCGGCCAGGGCCGGACGCCGGACTCGCGGGCGGGCCACCAGGAGCGGCCCGAAGGCGGCCGGCGTGCCGACCCCCTCGATCAGAGCGTGCGGAGACATGTCCGCGACCCTAGCGCCGCCGGCCCCGCCCGGCGACCGCATTTCCGCCCGACCCGCCGATCCACCCGGCGGCGTCACTGCCGCGGCGGCGGCCGTCCTGGACCGCGGTCGCGGCGCCGGGTGGCCGGGGAGGCGTCGGAGCAGGCGCTCCGGTTCCTGCTCAGCCCGCCACGTCGACGGTGCGACCCTCGGCGCGGGCGGTCTCGGCGGCGGCGAGCACGGCGACGACCTCGCGGCCGAAGCGCACGTCGCAGCGGTGGTCGCGGGTGCCCGACCCGATCTCCTCCAGCAACTGGTCGATCGCCACCCCGAACGCGGTCGCCGAGTCGCCCTCGCCGGGCGGGACGGTCTCGACGCCGTTCTCGCCGTAGAAGACGAACTCCCGGCTCACCGCCTCCGGCGGGGCGTCCAGGGTCAGCGACACCGTGCTGGTCGCGCCCCCGTCGTGGGTGAGGAGCAGGTGGACGAGCCCCCGCGGCCCGTCCATCGCGGCGACGCGGGTGACCCGGCCGAGCACCGGCAGGAGGAGCGACAGCGCGTGCGGGCCGATGTCCCAGAGCGCGCCGTGCTCCCGGCGCCAGGGCGAGGCCCCGTACGGGCTGCCGGGCTGGAAGATGGACCCGAACCGGATCGCCTTGGCGGTGTGCCAGCCGCCGACGGCGGCCGTCGAGGCGAGGAAGCCGGCGACGTCCGGCTGGTAGCGGCCGGTGAAGAAGACCACCGAGGCGACGCCCGCCGCCTGCGCGGCCTCGACCACCCGGTCGGCGTCGGCGACGCGCAACGCGAGCGGCTTGTCCAGCAGCAGGTGGCGGCCGGCGGTGGCCGCGCGGACCGCGATGCCGGCCTGGACGTCCGGCGGGAGGGCCACGGCGACCGCGTCGCAGGCGTCGATCAGCGCGTCGGCGTCGTCGAACGCCGGCACCCCGTAGCGCTCGGCCAGGGCGGCGGCCTTGCGCGGGTCGCGGCCCCACACGCCCGCGAACGCGACCCCCGGGTGCGCGTCCAGCGCCGCGCCGTGCGTCTCCGCCGCCCAGTGACCGGTGCCGAACAACCCGAACCGCACCACGAGAACCTCCACGTCGTCGTCACACCACGGTACCCGCGAGGATCCGTCGCGGGGCCTTCCCCGCCGCAGTGCTGCCCGGCCGGTGGGTGCTCGGTGACGGCCTGCTCAGGCCCGCAGAGTGGCGGTCAACCGCTCCGCGGCGACCTGCGCTCCGTCGGCGCGTACGACGGCGGCGAACGCGCGGGCGCGGGCGGCCACCTCGGGACGTAGTGCGGCGCCGAGCGCCGCGGTCAGCGACTCGACGGTCGGTACCGCGCCGGGGTGCGCGCTGCCGATGCCGAGTGCGGACACCCGGCGCGCGAAGTAGTGCTGGTCGTAGACCTGCGGTATGACGACCTGCGGTGTCCCGGCCCGCGCCGCCGTGGTCGTGGTGCCCGAGCCGCCGTGGTGGACCGCCGCGGCCACCCTCTTGAACAGCGCCTGCTGGTTCACCTCGCCGACGACCATGCAGTCGGGCGCCCGGTCGACCGGCGAGAGGGGTGCCCAGCCCCGGGAGACGACCAGCCGGCAGCCGACCGCGCGCACCGCCTGGACAGCCGTCTCCAGCAGGCCCGGGGGTGCGGCGATGCTGCCGAATCCGACGTAGACGCACGGCTCGCCGGCGTCCAGGAAGGTCGTCAGCTCGGTGGGCAGCGGCCGCTCGTCCGGCAGCAGCCAGGCGCCCGGTTGATAGACAGCCGTGTCGGCATCCGGCCAGGGCGCCAGTGTCGGGTCGGCGGCCAGCCACGGCTGGTCGGTGTGGATGTGGGCGCTGACGTCGTCGACCGGAACCAGTCCCACCGCCGCCCGCAGCGCGTTGAGCGGCGCGCCGAAGGTGTCGTTGACGTGCCGCAGGTTGGCGGCCCACAGTTCGCGGTTGTCGGCCGAGTCGGGCGCGGGCACCTCCCCGAGGACCGGCAGCGGCAACGGGGGGTGGTGCGGTGCGGGAAGGGCCGCCGGGCAGAGCGCCGCGAAGACGTACGGTATGCCCCGTCTTTCCGCCACGGTGCGGGCGGCGATCTGGAGGCCGGTCGCCGCGAGGAGGACGTCACAGTCCCGGGCCGCCGCCGACAGCACCTCGAACTGGATGGCGATGGAGGACTCGGCCAGCTGGCGTACCCGTGCCGGCGAGGGCCGGGGCACGGCGGCCCGCGACCGGGGCGCCGCCGACCTGCGCCAGGGCGGACCGACGGGCACGAAGGGGATCTGGAAGCCGGCCACCCACCGGGCGAAGTCCGGCGGGGCGCAGAGGCGGACCTGCAGGTCCAGAGCCTTCAACCGCGCTGCCAACGCCACCAGCGGTTGGACGTCGCCGCGTGACCCGAGGGTCGACAGCAGTACGCGCATGATGCTCGCCTTTCCGTCTCGAGCGGCGGATCCGGGCGCGGTGGGACTGGCCGGGACACCCACGTCGGGCCCGGCCGCACCGTCGGGCGGCCACCCCGGCGCGGGGAGCGGCCCGCCGGTGCCGTGGGTCAGGCCCTGGCGGCGACCTGGCCGGGCGCGCGGCGCGCGGCGCTGGTGGCGGGCTGGGGAGCCCGCAACGTCAGCACGTGACCGAGCCCCTCGACCGCGCGCAGCTCGGTCGCGCACTGGGCGGCCTGGGTCTGGCGCAGGTAGTCCAGCGTCCGCGGGTCGGCGGCGCACATCCCCGGCGTCTGGTCGGCGGTGGCGACCAGATGGACCTCGCCGGCCAGCAGCAGCGAGGCGGAGATGAACTGGCAGAGTTCCGGCCACAGCAGGTACCGCCAGAAGTCGACGCTGACCACCGCGTCCAGACTGCCGGGCGGCATGGGTGGGGCGACGCCGAGCAGGTGGAAGTTGGTCGGCCCGATGGGTGCGGCGTAGTCGTAGGTGAGCGCCGAGGCGGGCAGCCCGGAGTCGGCGCGGCCGGTGCCGATCCAGAGCGCCCTGGGCCCCCGCAACCGGCCGGCGAGGCGCGCGGCGGCGGGCCCGATGGCGCAGGCCGACCGCTCGACGCACTCGTCGATGAGCGCCCGGTAGTGCAGGATCCGCCGGATGGCCTCGTACCCCATGACCGCGGTGAGGAACTCCCACTCCAGGCAGGGGTACATCCGCGCGGCCTGCTGGAAGTTGGCCTTCATCTCCATCCAGTTGCGGGTGATGTTCTTGTGGTGCGGCAGGTGGACGACCCGGGCGTCGTCGTCGTAGCCGAAGTTGACGCCGTCCGGCAGGCTCCGGTCCACGCGGTAGAACAGCTCTACGTCCTCCACGCCGTAGCTCAGACCGAACGCCTCGCGGTAGCCACCGACCTGGGCGAAGCGGGAGCTGGCGAGCGAGATGTTGTGCGTGTAGGCGACCACCCAGCCGGCCCGGAGCCAGTCGCTGTCGTCGTCCGGCAGTCCCATCGCGAACCGCAGGTCGCCACCGTGTGGGAAGGCGCGCGGAATCGTGTGCGACTCGCCGGCCAGCACGGCGGGCAGGTCGGCGAGGCCGATCTCGTCCCGCCGGCCGATCAGCACCGCCGCGTTGCCGGGCGCGCTGTGCCACGCCAGGTGTCTCTCCAACAGGTCGGGCACCGCCCACGAGTCGGCGTCGAGGAAGACCAGCAAGGGCGCGGAGGCGCACCGCGCCCCCTCGTTCCGGGCGCCGGAGCGGCCCTTGCGCCGGGGCAGCTCCACCAGGCGCAGGCGGAGGCCGGCGCCTTCGGCGAGAGCCTCGGCGTACCCGTCGGAGGATCCACCGTCCCGGACCACGATCACTTCGAAGCGTTCCGCCGGCAGTGTCTGGCGGGTCAGCGCCTGGAGGGTCAGCGCGAGGCACTGCGGATCCTGGTAGGTCGGCATCACCACGCTCAGCGCCGGGCGGATGGTGGGCAGCGACATGGCGATCCTCTCCGTCGGACGAACTTGCCATCGGAGGTCAGCGAGATAGCCAGAGAGTAGCGTTCCGAAAGGTTTTCGTAATACATGAGTAGGGGTCGATAGGGGTAGGAACGTCCCTTCGCGACAGTCGTCGCCCCGGCCGGACCCGCTCCCCGCGCCGACCAGCACGACTCCCTCGGACGCCGCGCGCCAGCAGGCCGGGCGGGCGGACGACGCGCCGTCGCGGCGGGGCGGCGGGTGACCGGGTGTACTACGCGGGTTAGTAGGCTGTGCCGGTGACCGAACCGCGCCCCGGATGGCCCCGATGACCAGCGCAGCCTCGGCCGGTTCGCCGGTGGACGGGCTCCTCGCGACCGCCTCGATCGCGCTCTCGCTCCTCGTCGCCGCCTGGGCCCTGGTGGCGACACTGCGGCGCCGCGCGCCGGACCGGGTGCAGTTCGCGGGCCTGGCCGTGCTGGAGGCGGCGCTGCTCGCGCTTACCGGGTTCGCGCTGGTCGCCCTCGGCGGCGGCGAGCGGCCGGGCGAGCCGGGGGCCTTCTTCGGGTACCTGGCCACGCTGGTCTGCCTGCCGCCCCTGGCCTGGGTGCTGGCCAGGATGGAGCCGACCCGCTGGGGCTCGGCCATCGTCTGCGCGGTCTGCCTGGTCACGCCGGTGGTCGTCGTACGGCTCCAGCAGACGTGGGAGGTGCTGGGTGGCTGAGGCGCGGGCCCCGGAGCGGAAGCGGACCAACGCCGGCCCGGGACGGCTGCTGATCGCGGTCTACCTGCTCTTCGCGATCGCCGCGACGAGCCGCGCCGGCCTGCAGATCGCCACGAAGTTCGACGAGGCGCCCGTGGCGTACCTGCTCTCGGCGCTCGCCGCGGCCATCTACATCGTCGCGGCGGTGGGGCTGGCCCGCGCCGGCGCCGCCGGCCGGCGCGTCGCCCTGGCGTGCTGCACCGTGGAGCTGGCCGGGGTGCTCGGCGTCGGGATCCTCAGCGTGGCCGACCCGGAACTCTTCCCCGACGAGACGGTCTGGTCGCGGTTCGGCAGCGGCTACGGCTACATCCCGCTGGTCCTGCCGGTGCTCGGCCTGCTCTGGCTCTGGCGCACCCGGCGCGACCCCGCCTGACCCGGCTCGGTGCACCCGGCGGCCGTGCGGGCGCGTTCGGCGTGGACGCCGGCAGCGGCGACGTGACCGCCCGGGAACCGGTCGCTCCCGGGAAGACCGGCCCGACCCCGGCGGGCGGTGGCCCGCCGGGGCGGGCGGGTCAGTCCTTGGGACCGCCGGCGACGTAGATGACCTGACCCGACACGAAGGACGCCCCCTCGCTGGCCAGGAACGCGATGGTGTGCGCCACGTCCTCCGGCCGGCCGACCCGGCGGACCGGGATCTCCGACTCGGCGTGCTTCTGGAGCGCCTCGAAGTCGACCTTCATCCGGGCCGCGGTGGCGGCGGTCATGTCGGTGACGATGAAACCGGGCGCGACCGCGTTGACGGTCACCCCGAACGGGCCCAGCTCGACCGCGAGGGTCTTGGTGAAGCCCTGGAGACCGGCCTTCGCGGCGGAGTAGTTCGCCTGGCCCCGGTTGCCCAGCGCGGAGGTGCTGGACAGGTTGACGATCCGGCCCCACCTCGCCTCGACCATGTGCTTCTGGGCGGCCTGGCTGAACAGGAACGCGCCGCGCAGGTGCACGCCCATGACCGTGTCCCAGTCGGCGTCGGTCATCTTGAACAGCAGGTTGTCGCGGAGCACGCCGGCGTTGTTGACCAGCACGGTCGGCGCGCCCAGCTCGGCGGCGACCCGCTCGACGGCGGCCTCGACCTGGGCCCGGTCGGAGACGTCCGCGCCGACGCCGAGCGCCCGGCCGCCGGCCGCGGCGATCGCGTCCACGGTCTCCCCGGTCGCCGACTCGTCGATGTCGACCACCGCGACCGCGAGGCCGTCGGCAGCCAGCCGGCGGGCGGTGGCCGCCCCGATCCCCCGCGCCGCCCCCGTGACGATGGCGACCCGCTGCTCCTCCGACATGCCTACCTCCCGGTAACTTGCGTTCGATCGAAGGAGCTTAACCCAGGCGTACGCGGGGCCGGACCGGCGAGGGACGGCGGTCGTGGACCCCGCCACGAGCACGTTGCGGCTACCCTCGCCGCCGTGAGCGCAGCGGAGTTCGAAGCACCCGTCGTCGGTGTCACCGTCTACCCGGACCGGGCCCGGGTCACCCGCCGGGGCAGCACCCGGTTGGCCGCCGGCGAGCACCGGTTACGTGTCGCACCGTTGCCGCTGGGCCTGCGGCGGGAGTCGCTCCGGGTGGGCGGCCGGGGCGCGGCCACCGTGCTCGGCGTGGACGTGACGACGTGGCGGCAGGCCCGCAGCACCGACGGGCAGGTCGGCGCGCTGGAACAACGGCGCCGGGAGCTGGCCGACGAACTGGCCGAGGTCGCCGACACGGACGAGATCGAGACGCAGCGGGGGCAGTTTCTCGCCCGGCTGGCCGAGCGGGCCGGCGGCACGTACGCCCGCGCGCTGGCCGTCGGCGACGCCGCCCCGACGGACGTGGCCGTCTTCGCCGACTCGGTGGCCGGCCAGCTTGCCGACTCCCACAGCCGCCGGCGCGGGTTGGCCCGGCGGCGTACCGACCTGACCGAGGAACTGGCGGCTGTCGAGCGGCAGCTCGACGCCGCGAACGGCAAGCGGGAACCGGACCGGCTCGCCGCCGAGGTGACCGTGTCGGTGGACGCCGACGACACCGAGCTGGACCTGGAGCTGAGCTACCTGGTCGACGGGGCCCGTTGGCAGCCCTCCTACGACCTGCGGCTGGTCGACGACACCATGACCGTCACCTGGTTCGGCCTGGTCAGCCAGGACACCGGCGAGGACTGGCCGGAGTGCGCGCTCCAGCTCTCGACCGCCCGACCGGCCGCGGCGGCCGGCGTACCCGAACTGTCGCCCTGGTACCTGGACCGGGTCCGGCCGGCACCGCTGGCGGCGGCCGTGCCGGCGGCGAGCTTCGGCGCGATGCCGCCGCCCCCGGCGCCCGGCGCGGCGCCGGCCGCGGGTGCCACGGCCCGGTCGGGTCCGGCGCGCCCCCGCGTGCGGGAGAGCGTCGCCGCGGTCGAGCAGGGGGTCACCGCGGCCACCTACCGGCCGGCCCGCCCGGTCGCGGTGCCGGCGGACGGCAGCGCGTACCGGGCCACGATCGCCGTGCTGGAACTGCCGGCCCGGCTGGACCACGTGACCGTGCCGGTCCGCGCGGCGGAGGCGCACCTGCGCGCGACGGTCCGCAACACCTCGGCGCACACGCTGCTGCCCGGCCCGGCGGCGGTCTTCCACGGCGCCGACTTCGTCGCGGCCACCCGGCTGCGGGCGTGGGCGCCCGGTGAGGAGACCGAGTTGGCGCTCGGCGTGGACGACCGGGTACGGGTGGAACGGGAACTCCGCCGGCGTGCCGACACCCGGGCCGCGCTCGGCTCGACCCGGCGACGGGAGGTGGAGTACCGGATCAGCGTGGCCAACCACACGCCCCGGCCGGCGACCGTCGAGGTGCTCGACCAGTTGCCGGTGTCCCGCGACGAGGCGGTGGTCGTCCGGGAGACCACCCTCGTCCCGCCGCCGGCCGAGCGTACGGAGCTGGGCGAGGTGACCTGGCGGCTGCGGCTCGAACCGGGGGAGAGTGGCGAGATCACCATGGGCTTCCGGGTCGAGTTCGCCAAGGGGGTCGAACTGGCCGGCTGGCGGGAGTGACCGGGCGGGGAAAGGCCCTTCCCCGCGATGGGGACTGGTCCTGGCCGGTCAGCGGCCGCGACCGCGGCAGAGGCGGATCCAGCGGTAGCCGTGGCCGGCCAGCTTGAGCCGGTCCAGCTTGCCCACCTCGCCGTAGTTGCGGTCGGCGAGGACGTCGACGGGGAGGTCCGCCTCCGGCTCCAGCGTGCTGAGGTCCACCTCCGCGTCGGTGGTGCCGAGGTTGTGCAGGAAGACCATCGTCCCGGTCCGCCCGTCGGCGCGGTGCGCCAGCACCCCCGGCGGCATCGCCACGTCGATGTGTGTGGTCGAGCCCGAGCCCACCTCGGGGGCCTCGCGGAGCGTACGGATCATCCGCTCGAACCAGGCGAGCAACGACTTCGGGTCGCTGCGCTGGGCGGTCACGTTGACCTTCTCGTAGCTGAAGTCGCCCTTGTCGATCACCGGACGGACCAGCTTCTCCGGGTCGGCCGTGGAGAAGCCGGCGTTCGGCTGGTACGACCACTGCATCGGGGTGCGGATCGCCTCCCGCCCGGGCAGCGACAGGTCCTCCCCCATGCCGATCTCCTCGCCGTAGCGCAGCACCGGCGTGCCGCGCAGCGAGAACTGCAGCGCGTACGCCAGCTCGATGCGCCGGCGGTCGTTGCCGAGCATCGGGGCGAGCCGGCGGCGGATGCCCCGGTCGTAGATGCGCATGTTCTCGTCCGGACCGAACTCCGCGTACACCTGGTTGCGCTGCTCTGCGGTGAGCCGGGAGAGGTCGATCTCGTCGTGGTTGCGCAGGAAGGTGGCCCACTGCCCGCCCTCGGGCAGCGCGGGGGTGTCGCGCAGCGCCTCGATGATCGGCTCCGGGTCCCGCCGGGCCAGGGCCAGCATCAGCCGCCCGTTGAGCATGAAGTCGAAGAGCATGTGCAGGCGGTTCGCCGAGCCGCCGGCGTCGGTGAAGAAGGTCGGCAGCTGGTCGGGCTCGACGTTGGCCTCGGCGAGCAGGACGGCGTCGCCCCGGCGCCACTGCACGTGCTGGCGCAGCTCGGTGAGGAAGTCGAAGTCCTTCGGGGAACTCGGGTTGCCCGGCTCGGTCAGCTCGATGATGAACGGCACGGCGTCCATCCGGAAGCCGGAGACGCCGAGCTGGAGCCAGAACGACACGATCTTCTTGACCTCCTCGCGCACCTTCGGGTTCGCAAAGTTGAGGTCCGGCTGGAACTTGTAGAACCGGTGGTAGTACCAGGCCTTGGCGGTCCGGTCGTAGGTCCAGGTCTCGTTCTGCTCGCCGGGGAAGACCATGCCCTGGTGGCGGTCGTCCGGCTCGTGGTCGGACCAGACGTACCAGTCCCGGTACGGCGAGTCCGGCGAGGAGCGGGCGGACTGGAACCAGGGGTGCTCGTCCGAGGTGTGGTTGACGACCAGGTCGATGATCACCCGGATGCCGCGGTTCTGCGCCTGGTGCAGCAGCTCCGCGAAGTCGCCGAGGGTGCCGAAGCGCGGGTCGACGTTGTAGAAGTCGGTCGCGTCGTAGCCGTCGTCGCGGTTGGGCGACGGGTGGATGGGGTGCAGCCAGAGGCAGGTCACGCCCAGCCTGGCGAGGTAGTCGAGTCGGCCGATCAGGCCCCGGATGTCGCCGACGCCGTCGCCGTCGGAGTCCGCGTACGTGTCGATGTCGAGGCAGTAGACGACCGCCTCGGAATACCACCTGTCAGCCATGTCGACCTAATGTCTCCGATCCGCGCGCCCGGCAAACGCGAGCGGTTTCCCGAGCGGCCGACGCGGGGCTGGTGGCATCGTGTGTCTCAGCGTGGCGGCGGTTCAGCGTGGTCGTCGCCGCCAACGGCAACCCTGGCGCGTCGGGTGAATCACCGCGGGTACGGTCGCCGACATGGGTGACGCGAAGCGACCGGTCGACTGGGCCGAGGGCGAGTGGTGGAACGAGCCGGTGCGGGTCGAGGACGGGCCGGCGGGCGAGCTGCTGGTGGAGCCGGCCGAGGGCAGCGACCTGTGGCGGCACACCTCGTACGGCTTCGTGCACGACGACGCCCCGGCGCTGCTCGCGCCCTTCCCCGTCGGCGACGCGATGGAGGTGGCGTTCCGCCTCGACTACGGCGAGCAGTTCGACCAGGCCGGCGTGCTGGTGCGGGTGGACGAGCGGAACTGGGTCAAGGCCGGGGTGGAGGTCAGCGACGGGCAGCCGCAGGTCGGGGCCGTGGTGACCCGGGAGGCGTCCGACTGGTCGGTCGCGCCGGTGCCGGAGTGGGCCGGGCGGGCGGTCACCGTCCGGGTCAGCCGCGGTCCGGACGCACTGACCGTCCGGGCCCGCGCCGACGAGGGGCCGTGGCGCCTGGTCCGGCTCGCCCCGCTGCCGCCGGAGGCGGTGGCGGCGGCCGGGCCGTACTGCTGCTCCCCCACCCGGGCAGGGCTGCGGGTCCGGTTCACCGGCTGGTGGCGGGGGCCCGCCGACGCGGCGCTGCACCCCGAGGACTGAGCCCGGGTGGCTCGGCTCACGGGCAGGTGTGACCGGCGGGTCACGGGGTAGAGGAATCTGATCCCCCGGACCCGGCGAAAGGATCACGATGGCACTCGCCGAGAACGTCGACCCGACCCGGCTCGGCGGGCTGACCGGATGGGTGGCGGGGGTCATCGACGCCGCCGGCGCGCTCGGCGTGGCGCTGCTGGTCGCCCTGGAGAGCATCATCCCGCCGATCCCGAGCGAGATCGTCCTGGCGATGGCCGGCTACCTGGCCGGTGAGGGCCGGTTCAACGTGGTGCTGGTGGTGCTCGCCGCCACCGCCGGCTCCCTGGCCGGGGCGCTCGTCCTCTACTGGCTGGGCGCGGCGGCCGGCGAGGACCGGCTCAAACGCTGGCTCGACAAGCTGCCGCTGGTCGACCGGGACGACCTGGAGAAGGCGGACCGCTGGTTCGAGCGGCACGGCCGGTGGGCGGTGCTCTTCGGCCGGATGGTCCCGGTGGTGCGCAGCCTGGTCTCCGTCCCCGCCGGGGCCAACCGCATGCCGCTGCCCGAGTTCGTCGCGTTCACGACGCTGGGCAGCGGCATCTGGAACACCCTCTTCGTCGGCCTGGGCTACGCCCTCGGCTCCCGCTGGCAGCAGATCGAGAAGTACAGCAACTGGTTCGACTACGGCATCATCGCCGTCTTCGTCGTGATGATCGCCTGGTGGGCGGTCAAGAAGACCCGCCGCCGCGCCCGCCGACGCGACCACGTCGACGCCACCCGGTGACCCGGGCGGGCCGCGGTTGTGGTGCCCGGTGCGCGTGGGCACCACAACCGCATGATCCCCTCGGGGTTGAGGGGTGTCAGGGCAGGGTGTCGAGGTGGGGGGCCACCGTGCGGGCGAAGCCGTTGCCGTTGGTGACGTCCCAGTTGACCGACCACGTCATCGCGCCGCGGATGCCCGGGTAGGTGCGCGGGGGGCGGAAGCTGCCGCAGTTGGTGCCGCGGGCCAGGCAGTCCAGCGCCGCGTTCACCACGCTCGGCGCGACGACGCCGCCGCCGGCCGCGCCCGGCCCGGCCGGCAGGCCGAGACCGACCTGGTCCGGGCGCAGCCCGGCCTCCAACTGGATGCAGGCCAGCGCGACGATGAAGTTCACCGTCCCCTGGGCGTACGCGGCGTTGCGGTCGCAGCCCAGCATCGCCCCCGAGTTGTAGAACTGGGTGTTCACGACGGTGAGGATGTCCTTGATGTCGAGCGCCAGCTTGAAGTAGCTGCTGCCCGGGGACTGCATGTCGATGGTCTGCGGGGCCATCGCGATGATCAGCCCGGCGCCGACCCTGGCCCGCAGCGAGCGCAGCGCCTGGGCCATGTAGGTCGGGTTCAGCCCGTTCTCCAGGTCGATGTCGACCCCGTCGAAGCCGTACCGCTGGATCAGCGCGTACACGCTGTCGCTGAACGCCGCGGCGGAGGCGGCGTCGTTGACCGCCACCCGGCCGGTCTCGCCGCCCACCGAGATGATGACCTTCCTGCCCCGGGACTGGAGGGCGCGCACGTCGGCGGAGAAGTCCGCGTCGGTGTAGCCGCCGAGGGCGGCGGAGAGGCCGGGGTCGACGGCGAAGGTGACCGCGCCCGGGGTGGCGGTGGCCTCGGCGAACGCGACCGCGACCACGTCGTACTCCGCGGGCACGTCCCGCAGCCGCAGTTCCACGGCCGGGTTGTCGAAGTTGTGCCAGTACCCGGTGAGGAGGTGCTTCGGCAGCCCCGTGTTCGGTGGCGGGCTGGTCGGGGGCGGGGTGGTCGGCGGCGCCGTCGTCGGGGGCGCGGTGGTGGGCGGGGCGGTGGTGGGCGGGGCGGTCGTCGGGCCGGCGCCGCCGCACGGCGCGCCGTTGAGCTGACAGTTGGTCGGGGCGCCCGGCCCGTTGCCGAGGAAGCCGAACGAGACGGAGGCGCCCGGGGCGATGCTGCCGTTCCACGACCGGTTGGTGAAGGTGTGCCGCTGGCCCGCCGAGGTCAGCAGCGCGTCCCAGTACGAGCCGACGGTGGTACCGGCGGGCAGGTCGAAGGTGACGCTCCAGCCGGTGACGGTGGTGCCGCCGCCGTTGGTGATCGTGTACTTCCCTTCCCAGCCCGAGCCCCAGTCGGACGTCTTGACGAAGGTCGCGGTCGCCCCGGCGGCGAATGCCGGCATCGCCACCCACACCGCACCAAGCGCCGCCGCCACTGCTGTGACCAGCGACAACACCAAAGATCTGGATCGTTTCACAGCACCCTCCACGCCCGGACGACATCCACTGCCATCAACATTGACGCCTATTATTAAGACTGTTAACTGTTTCTGTCCAGGGCTCCGCCGAGGGGCGTGACGGGAGGGGCGACCCGACAGGGAGCCCCGGGCGGTGGCCGCCCGGGGCTCCCGCCCGCTCAGCGGCGGAAGGTGAACCAGTTGACGTTGACGAAGTCGGCGGGCTGCCCGCTGGTGAAGGTCAGGTAGACCGTGCGGCGACCGGTCGGGCCCGCGACGTTGCCGGGGACCGAGCGCCAGCTCTGCCAGCCCCCGGTGTTCCCGATCGCGAAACTGCCGATCGGCGGGGCCGTGGGACTGTCCAGCCGGACCTCCACCAGGCCGCTGACCCCGGCCGCCGCGCCGGAGGCGACCCGGGCGACGAAGTCGCGCGGCGGGGTCGCGCCGAACTCGACGTCGTCGAAGCGCACCCAGTCGCCGTTGCGCAGGGCCCCGATGTTCTGGCCGCCCTCAACGCACGCCTCGACGATCACCCCGCTCTGCGCGCTGAACGACTCCGCCTGGATCGTCGCGTACGCGTCCCGCACGCCGCCGGGCGGCGGGGTGGTCGGGGGCGGGGTGGTGCCGCCGCCCCGGTGGTAGACGGCCACGTAGTCGACCAGCATCGGCCGGCCGGGGACGGTGGCGGCGGTCGGCGTGGCGGAGCCGGCCACCCCGTTCGGGAACGCCCCGCCCATCGCCACGTTGAGCAGCAGGAAGTAGCCGGCGTGGCTGGTCATCTGCGACCAGTACGGCTCGCCGACCCGGGTCTGGCTCACCGTGTGGTAGAGCTGCCCGTCGACGTACCAGCGCAGTTGCTGCGGGCTGACCGAGGCGTCCCACTCGAACCGGTAGGTGTGGAACGCCGACTGGCAGGTGCTGCCGGGGCAGGCGCGGGACGCCCCGATGCCGTTGAACTCGTCGCACGGCCCGCCCGGGGCCACGCCGCAGTGCAGCACGCCCCAGACCGAGTTGATGCCGTTGACGTTCTCCATCACGTCGAACTCGCCGATGCCCGGCCAGTTCTGGTAGTTGCCCCGGTAGGGCGAGCCGAGTGCCCAGAACGCCGGCCAGTAGCCGGCTGCCTGGGCGCCGGTGACGTTGGGCATCTGGATCCGCCCCTCGATGGCGAGCACGCCACCCGCCGCGGGCTTGAAGTTGCTGCGCACGGTCTCGATGCGGGCGGAGGTCCAGCGGCCGGAGGCGTCGCGCAGCGGGGTGATCCGCAGGTTGCCGCCGCCGTCGTGGCTGACGTTGGCGGTGCTGTTCGTGTACGTCTGGATCTCGCCGGTGCCCCAGTTGGGCGGGCCGCCGGGGTAGCTGGTGCCGGTGTCGATGATCCAGTCGCTCGCGGACGGCAGCGTGCCGGCCGCTGCGGTGAAGTCGTCACTCCATACCAGGCTCCAGCCGGGCGCGGGCGCCGGCACGGCGGCGTTCGCGGTCACGGTCATCCCGGCCAGGGCGGTGGTGGCGACGGCGGTGAGCAGGGCCGACGCCAGGGCCAGCCGGCGTCGGTGGGGCGGGGCGGCGGGCGCCGCCGGGGCAGGTGTCATCGATGTGCCTCTCTGCGGGGACGGTCGAGAGAGCGCTCTCTCAGGAGTTGTACGTGCCGGTCCGGCAGATGTCAATGTGGATCGATGCCGCCCGTCGGCGCGGGCCGCGGGCGGCGCAGCACCGCCTGCTCCAGCGCCGACCAGGCGGTCGTGGTGACCAGGTAGATCACCGCGGCCAGCGGCAGCACCAGCGCCACCAGCACGGTCGCGTACGGCAGCAGCGGCAGCAGCCGGCCGAGCACGGCCGCGCCCGGCCCCTGGGTCGGCGCGCCGGCCACCGTGCCGGTCGCGGCCGCCGCGCGCCGGATCCGGCGCGACGTCCACCACGCCAGCGCGAGCAGAACCGCCAGCAGCACGCCGAACAGCGGCACCGCCGCGCCGCCCAGCCCGTCGCCGAGGTGCTGCCCCAGCGGCACCCCGGCCAGCCGCTCGTCGAGCAGCCCGGTGCCGCCCTCGGCGGTGGTGAAGAGCCGGTACATCACCAGCAGGACCGGCGCCTGGAGCAGCACCGGCAGGCAGCCGGAGACCGGGTTGGCGCCGTTGGCCCGGTAGAGCGCGAACAGTTCGCCCTGCAGCCGGGCCGGGTCGTCCGCGTACCGCCGCTGGAGTTCGCGGACCTCGGGGGCGAGCGCCTCGCGGCGCCGCTCCCCCCGGACCTGCGTGAGGGTCAGCGGCGAGATGAGCAGCCGGACGGCGACGGTGAGGACGACGATGGCGACGGCCGTGGCCGCCCCGCCGGCCAGCGGTTCGAGCAGGGTGGTGAGCCAGGACAGCGCGCTGCCGGCGGCGCCGACGGCGTCGTGCAGTGGTGCGAAGGTGAGCATCTGGTGACCCCTCGGTCCGATTCCGGGTGGCGGCCCGGCGGGACGAAAGGCGTCGCCGGGCCTCGGGTGACGGCGGAATCGGCCGCGCGGCGGGCGCTACGCGGCCGAGGGGTGCGCCCCGGGCGCCCGGGGCCGGGGACGCCCGGCGGCGTCCGGGTCGACCTGCCGGGGCACCCGACGACGGCGGGCCCGGGCCCGCAGGGCGACGGCGCGGCCGGCCCGGGGAGCACCGACGCCAGCCGCCGCGTGCAGCGCGAGCACGACGGCGAGGAGGACGACGGCGGTGAGCGCGGCCCCGGCGAGCAGCCCGGCCGGACGGTCGGCGAGCAGGACCAGGTGCGTGAGCGCGTACGCCCACGTCCCCAGCAGGATCCCCCACGCCCTCGGCACGGGACCAGCCTAGGTACCGCTGTCACGCCGGCCGGCCCGAACGCGGCATCCCGGACGGCCGGGGCGAGCGCGCCCCGCGGGCCGGGCCGCCCGGCGCGGCCGTTCCCGGCGGCCCGGCCGGTCGCGCCGGCTGCGGCCGGCACGTGCCCCAAAGGCGCGCTGGCGCGCGCCCCGCACCCGCGCTGACCTGCTGTTTTATGACAGCTCCGGGGTGGACGGAGCCGCAGCGACAGTGGTACGACTTGGAGCGTCGACCGGCCACCGCCGGCCGGCGTCACCCGGTCACGCTGCGCCGCCTGCCGGCGCGCCGCCGCGCTGACCGGCCCAGCGGGAGCGGGCCCTCCCGGCACACCCCGGCGACCGGGCGTCCGCCCGGGTCGACGGGCCGCCTCGACGAGGTGGTGGGCCATCACCGAGGAGCCGCCGTGCCCCACATCCGCAGCCGCTCGACGCAGCAGCCCTTCGAGATCGCGATCCTGGCGACCGCCCCCGTCTGCGGGATCCTGCTGATCGTCCTCGACGTCCGGCCGCAGTCCGTGGAGATGGCGATGCCCGGCCCCATCCAGGCGGGATGGGAGTCGGGGCTCATCGTCGTCGGCGTCACCGGGCTGCTCGGCGTCCTCTGGCCCGGCCGGCTCTCCACCGCCCTCGGCATCGAGCTCGCCTCGATGCTGATGCTGGGCACGATCACCGGCATGTACGCCGTCGCCCTGTCGGTGGTCGCCGGCCGGCAGGGCGTCGCCGCGACGTCGTTCATCGTCGCGGTGGCCATCGGCTCGGGATGGCGCGCCGGCCAGATCCTGCTCGACCTGCGCCGGCTCACCAGGGCCATCCGGTCGACCGGACCCGTCGGGCTGGCCGCCGGGGGCACCGTCCCCACCGGAGGTGGAACGTGAACACGTCGGCCCCGGCCGCCCCGCAGTGGGTGCAGGTGCTGCTCTCCGTCCTCGGGGTCCTCGGCGGCGCCGGCGGTCTCGCCGCCATCGCCGCGGTCGTCGTGCAGCGGGGCAAGTTCAAGGCGGACGCCGCCGACACCCTCACCGACGCCGCCCTCACCCTCGTGCAGCCGCTGCGCACGCGGGTCGCCGAACTCGAGGAGGCGGCGTTGGTCACCCGCGCCCAACTCGACGCGACCCGCGAGCAGGTGCAGCAGCTCCGGGCCACGGTCTGGGACCTGCGCCGGACGCTGGACCGGTGGCGGGAGGCCATCCTGGCCCAGGACGCGACGCTGCGCCGGGTCCGCGCCATGGTGCAGGCCGGCGAGGACGACCCCGGACGACGGTGACGCGCGGACCCCCGGGGACGCGATCGGCGCGGCCCCGGCCCGGCCCGCGCGCGGGGGCGACACGCCGTCGACACGCAGGACGGCGTTTTCCGCCGCCGACACCCTGGGTAACCACTGGCCGACCCGGCGCGGACGGACCGCGGCCGGGCGCGAACGGACGGTGGTGACGATGACCGGCC
This sequence comes from Micromonospora sp. NPDC047670, assembly GCF_043204915.1. Taxonomy (NCBI): domain Bacteria; kingdom Bacillati; phylum Actinomycetota; class Actinomycetes; order Micromonosporales; family Micromonosporaceae; genus Micromonospora; species Micromonospora sp. NPDC047670. The sequence goes on along the minus strand of NZ_JBIDDA010000009.1, from coordinate 157,178 downwards.
AGGTGGCGGAGGCCCCGAGCGCGACGGTCGAGGGAACGGATCTGCTGACGGTGGGTGTGGAGGAGGAGTTCCTGCTCGTCGACCCGCACACCGGGACCGCGGTGCCCGCCGTCGACCTCGTCATGGAGCAGGTGCCGCCCGAGCTGCGCGGCCAGGTGGAGCGGGAGTTCCAGACCAGCCAGATCGAGATCGGCAGCCCGCCCGGTCTGGAACTCTCCTCGATCCGGCACTCACTCGGCGTGCTGCGCGCCGCGCTCGCCGACGCGGCCGAGCGGGCCGGCGTACGGCTGCTCGCCATCGGGACCGGCCCGGTGGACGGCCCCGTGCCCCCGGTGGTCGACAAGCCCCGCTTCGACCAGATGATCGAACGGTTCCGCCTGCTGGTGCCCGGCCCGGGCAACAACGGCATGCACGTGCACGTCGGGGTGCCCGACCCGGAGACCGGGGTGCAGGTGCTCAACCACGTCCGGCCCTGGCTGCCGGTGCTGCAGGCGGTCACCGCCAACTCCCCGTTCGCGAAGGGCGAGGACACCGGCTACGCGAGCTGGCGGTCGGTGGAGTGGGAGCACTGGCCCTCGGTGGCGCCCACCCCGTTCCTGGAGTCCCACGAGCACTACCAGCGGCTGATCCGGCAGCTCATCGCCAGCGGCGTGATGCTCGACGAGGGGATGCTCTACTGGTACGCCCGGCTGTCGGCCAAGTATCCGACGGTGGAGATCCGGATCGGCGACGTCTGCCCGTCGGTGGACGACTCGGTCCTCGTCGCCGCGCTGGTGCGGGCCATGGTGGCGACCGCGTTGGACGACATGGCCGCCGGCCGCCCGGCCATCCGCACCGACCACCACCTGCTGGTGGCCGCGCACTGGCGGGCGGCACACGACGGGCTGGAGGGCGACGGCGTCGACCTCACCGACGGGGAGCTGCGGCCGGCGTGGGAGCTGTTCGACCAGCTCGTCGAGCGGCTGCGCCCGGCGCTGGAGCGGCACGGCGACCTCGACGAGGTGACCGACCTGATCGGCGGGCTGCGCCGGCACGGCAGCGGGGCGGCCCGGCAGCGTGCCGTCTTCGCGCGTGGCGGCAGGCTCGTGGACGTGGTCTCCGACGTCGCGCGTCAGACCCGCGGGACGGGTCGCGCGTGAGGGGACGTCGCGCGCGAAACCCGTACGACGGTCGCGCGTGACAGGATGGTCCCCGTGGCGCAACGGTTGATCGTCATCGGTGGCGACGCGGCCGGCATGGCGGCGGCGTCGCAGGCGCGCCGCCGCCGGGACCGCGGCGACCTGGAGATCGTCGCGTTCGAACGGGGCCACTTCACGTCGTACTCGGCGTGCGGCATCCCGTACTGGATCGGCGGGCTGGTGCCCGAGCGCGAGCAGTTGATCGCCCGCGACCCGGCGACGTTCCGGGAGAAGTTCGACATCGACGTCCGGCTGCGCCACGAGGTGACCGGCATCGACCTCGACCGGCGCGAGGTGGTCGCGCGGGACCTCGCGGGCGGCGGCGAGGTCCGCGAGCGGTTCGACACCCTGGTCTACGCGACCGGCGCGGTGCCCACGAAGCCGGACTGGGCGCGCACCGACACCCGCGGGGTGTTCGGCGTGCAGACCCTCGACGACGGCGCGGCGCTGCGCGGCTGGCTGGAGTCCGAGCCGCGGCCCCGCCGGGCGGTGGTGGTCGGCGGCGGCTACATCGGCGTGGAGATGGCCGAGGCGCTGATCCAGCGCGGGCTCGCCGTGACCCTGGTGGAGCAGGCCGAGCAGCCGATGTCCACCGTCGACCCGGACATGGCCGAGCTGGTCACGGACGCCATGCGGGGAATCGGCATCACCATCCGCACCGGTCTCGCCGTGACCGGGCTCGAGGAGACCGACGGCCGGGTGTCCGCGGTGGTCACCGCCGAGGGTCCGATCCCCACCGACCTGGTCGTCCTCGGCCTCGGCGTACGCCCCAACACGGCCCTCGCGGAGGCCGCCGGCCTGCCGCTGGGCGTCACCGGCGGGATCCGGGTGGACCGCCGGATGCGGGTGCCCGGGGTGCCGGACGTCTGGGCGGCCGGCGACTGTGTGGAGACCGTGCACCGGGTCACCGGGATGCCGGTGCACGTGCCCCTCGGCACCCACGCCAACAAGCAGGGCAGGGTGGCCGGCATCAACATCGGCGGCGGCTACGCCACCTTCGCCGGGGTGATCGGCACGGCCGTCACCAAGGTCTGCGAGCTGGAGGTCGGGCGCACCGGGCTGCGCGAGCGGGACGCGGCGGCGGCCGGCTTCGAGTTCGTCTCGGTGATCGCCCAGTCGACCAACCGCGCCGGTTACTACCCGGGCGCCCGGTCGATGACGGTGAAGCTGATCGCGGAGAAGCCCAGCGGGCGGCTGCTCGGGGCGCAGATCGTCGGCTGGTCCGAGGCCGCGAAGCGGATCGACACCCTCGCGGTGGCGCTGTGGAACGGCATGACGGTCGACGACATGACGGCCCTCGACCTCGGCTACGCCCCGCCGTACGCCCCGGTCTGGGACCCGGTGCTGATCGCCGCCCGCAAGGCCGTCGACGCCCTGACCGCCACCGCCCGCTAGTGCGGTGGCCACGACGTCGCCGCATCGCGGCGATGGCCCCGCAACCACGGCCCCGGCTTGACCCTCACGTCGCGTGAGGCCGGAGGGTGGGGTGCATGGGTGACCACTCCGACGTCCCGAAATGACTCCCGCGGCGGAGCCCTTCGATCCGGCCGGTCACCAGGCGTGGGCCTGGCAGCGATCGGGGGCCATCCCACCGGGCGCCGGTCGCGGCGACAATGAGCGGCATGCCTGATGCCACTGGCGCCGATGGCCTGACCGTCGGTCAGGTCTCGACGCGTCTGGGCGTGACCGTCCGCGCGCTGCACCACTGGGACGACATCGGTCTGGCGCGACCGTCGCTGCGCACGGCCGCCGGTTACCGGCTCTACACCGCCGGCGACCTGGACCGCCTGCACCGCATCGTCGTCTACCGGGAACTCGGCCTCGACCTGGACAGGATTCGGACCCTCCTGGACGACTCGACCGCGGACGTACCCGGCGCGCTGCGCGCGCAGCGCACGCAGATCGCCCAACGGATCGACCGCCTCCAGCAGCTCAGCGCCGGCCTGGACCGGATGATCGCCGCCCACGAGCGCGGCCTGCTGCTGACCGCCGAGCAGCAGGCCGCGATCTTCGGCCCCCAGTGGAACCCGGACTGGCCCGCCCAGGCCCGACAGCGCTACGGAGACACGACGCAGTGGCGGCAGTACGCCGAAGGCTCGGCCTCCCGCGGTCCGGAGGAGTGGCAGGCGATCGCCGACGCCGTCGCCGACCTCGACCGTGCCCTCGCGGACGCGATGGACGCCGGTGTCACCCCTGGCAGCCCGGAGGCGAACCACCTCGTCGAGCGGCACCGTGAGGTGTTCACGTCGTACTTCCCCCTCACCCGGCAGATGCAGGTCTGTCTGGGCCGCATGTTCGAGGCCGACCCGGCGTTCGCCGCCCACTACGACGGCATCCGCGCCGGCCTCGCCGCGTGGTTCCGGCGAAGCATCGACGCCAGCGCACGCGCCCACCACATCGACCCCGACACCGCCACCTGGCAGTAGAGCGCGGTTCCGGAAACTCCCCACCCCGCGGGGCGTCCGGGGGGGCCGGCCCACCCGGGCGCGAGGAGCCGCACGCCCGAGGGCGGTGGAAGGCCCCCGCGTGCGGGTGCTTGTCGGGGGTGGCGGTTAGCGTGTGCCCGCTGTCGCCGCGCCGGCCACGTCAGGTCGGTCGCTGACCCCTCGGAGGCCCCTCATGTCGCAGGAGACGACCTACCTCGAACTGTCCGAAGAGGACGGTGCGCACAAGTTCTACGAGGTCGTGGTCGACGACACCACGCTGACCGTCCGCTACGGCCGGATCGGCGACCAGGGCCAGGTCAAGACCACCGCCTACCCCGACAACGCCCGGGCGCGGGCGGCCGCCGCGAAGAAGATCGGCGAGAAGGTCCGCAAGGGATACGCCCCGGCCGTGCGGGGCGTGCGGCAGAAGCGCGCCGTCTCCCGGCGGCAGATCGTCAGCACCCGCTCCACCGCCCGCACCGCCCCGGTGCTGTGGCGCTACGACTCCGGCGCGCCGGCCTTCGGCATCTTCGTCGACGGGCAGAGCTGCATGGTCGGCAACGAGCGCGGCGTCATCACCACGCTCGGCCACGACGCCCGGGTGCTCGACCAGGTCCGTCTCCCCGACGGGGTGAAGTGCATCGTCGCCGACGACGCCTGGATCTACGCGGGCTGCGACGACGGCAACGTCTACGACCTGTCCGGCAAGGTGCCCCGGGTCGCGTACGCGATCGCGCCGGACATCGACATCTACTGGCTGGACATCCACGACGGCGTGCTGGGCGTCTCCGACGCCGACGGCGGCATCGCCGCCGTCGACCACGAGGACGAGTTCCTCTGGCGCCGGTCGGGGCGCGGCCGGTCGGCGTGGATGGTGCGCTGCGACGCCGACGCGGTCTACCACGGCCACTCGCAGGGGGTGACCGGCTACGACTGGCGCACCGGGCAGGAGCTGTGGCACACCCGCACCGGCTCGGTGCTCTTCGGCTGGCAGGAGCCCGGCGCCGTGTTCGCCGGCACCGCCACCCGGGAGGTGGTGCGGCTGGCCAAGGGCGGCCGCGTCGAGCGCACCTACCCGTGCGACGCCCCGGTCTTCTCCTGCGCCACCGCCGAGGGCGGCCGGTTCGTCTTCGCCGGCGACAGCCAGTCCTCGATCTACTGCTTCGACGCCGCCGGCAACCGGCTGTGGAAGCTCGGCACCGGCTGCGGCTCGGCCTACTCGATGCAATACCACGACGAGCGGCTCTACGTCGTCACCACCGGCGGCTACCTGGCCTGCATCGACGCCAGCGAGCCGGCCATCCGGGCGGCGGAGGCCGGCAGCGTGCCGGACGTGCTCGACGTCAAGGCCCCGTCCCGGCTGCCCGAGCCGGCGGCGTGGACGACCGTCGAGGTCACCAGCGACGTCGACGGCGGTGTGGTCGTGCAGTGCGTCGAGGACCGGGGCCGGCTGCGCGTGCACGTGCTCTCCCCCGGTTACCACCCGGACTGGTCGGTGCAGTTCCCCAAGGGCATCCGCGAGCCGGGCGCGCGCTACCTCGTCACCCAGGTCCGCGAGTCGGGCCGGGGCGGCTTCTACCGCGCGTACGGCGACATCCGCCGGCTGCGCTGACAGCTCCGGGCCGGGGGCGGCGCGGGACCGCCCCCGGCCCGGTCAGCGGCGGTCGCCGCGCCCGGCCACCCGCCGCGCCGCCCCCGGTCGCCCCGTCGGGGCGGGGAGCGGTGCGGTCAGCGGCAGCGCCAGCGGACGGCGAGCGACGCCGGGCCCCCGCCGATCTCCGGTTCGACGTGCAGCTGACCGCCGATGACCCGCCCGTCGTCGCTGACGGTCACCGCGGTGGTGTACCGGCCCCGGTCCCCGTCCCAGCCGGCCAGGCTCACCAGCCCGGTGTCGGTGAGCAGCCCGGCCTGCCCTTTGCCCACCGAGCCCACCATCCAGCCCCGGCCGTTGCCGGCGTTGATGGCGGAACCGCGCCAGGCGGAGCCGGCCGCGTCCGCGCCGGACGCGGCCGGCAGCTTGGCGGCGTCGGGGGGGGCGATCCGCCTGGGGACCCGTCACCCTCCGAGACGGGCGGGGGCCCGGCCGAGCCCGGCCAGCCGCCCTCGGAGGGCGAGGGCGCGACGATGCCCGGGGCGGCCCCGGCCCCACCGTCCGGCGGGGTCGGCCGGGTAGAGGGGGTGGTGGGTCGCGGCAGCGGCACGTACCGCCCCGTGGGCAGGTGGTACCGGGCCGGATGCTCGTACCGCGCTCCGGCCGCCTCCCGGATCGCGGTCCCCGTTATCCAGCCGCCCCGGAAGGTGTGGGCCACGAACTCGGTCGCCGTGCCGCCGCCTCCTGCACCAGGTCGTCGGCCTGGTCGCTGTTGCCGCAGAGCGAGTACGCCAGCCGGTGCAGCATGGGCAGCCGCGCGCCGAGGTACTCGACGTATTCCTGTTCCGATGCGTCCGGCATCCGGCTACCTCCGTCGGTTCCCCCCTACAGACGGCCGCAGCCGGGAATCGGTTGTACGACGTGGCGGCCCGGCGTCCACGATGGCCGGGTGGACACGGAACTGCGGATCCCCGACGGGCTGGGCTGGGTGCGCGGCACCCCCGCCGGACGGCGGTGGCTGACGGCCCTCCCGGAGCGACTGGCCGCCTGCGTCGCGCGCTGGTCGCTGCGGGTCGGACCACCCTTCCCGTACGCCTTCGCCTCGCTGGCCCTGCCCGCCGAACTGCCCGACGGCACGCCGGCGGTGCTGAAGCTCCAGTACCCGGACCCCGACAGCGTGTACGAGGCCGCGGCGCTCGACCGCTGGGCCGGGGCGGGGGCGGCCCGGCTGCTCGCGCACGACCCGGACCACCGGGCGCTGCTGGTGGAGCGGTGCGTGCCCGGCACGCCACTGCACGCGCTGCCCGCCGAGGCGGCGCTGGGCGTGGCGGCCGGGCTGCTGCCCCGGCTGTGGCGACCGGCCGGCCCGCCGTTCACCCCGCTCGCCGAGGAGGCGGCCGGCTGGGTCGAGCGGCTGCCGGGGAACTGGGAGCGGGCCGGCCGGCCGTACGAGCGGCGACTGCTCGACGCGGCGCTCGGGCTGCTGGCGGACCTCGTCGACAGCCAGGGCGAGCAGGTGCTGGTCAACCAGGATCTGCACGCCGGCAACGTGCTGCGGGCCACCCGCGAGCCGTGGCTCGTCATCGACCCGAAGCCGCTGGTCGGCGAGCGGGAGTTCGGCGTCGTGCCGCTGGTGCGCGGCGCGGAGCTGGGGCACTCGCCGGACGCCGTCCGGCACCGGCTGGACCGACTCAGCGCGGAGCTGGGGCTGGACCGCGAACGGGTGCGCGGCTGGACGATCGGGCAGACCCTGGCCTGGAGCATCGGCGAGGGGAAGGTCTTCCCCCGCCAGGTAGAGGTGGTCCGCTGGCTGCTCGGTCGGGAGTGAGCGCCGGGGAGTGCGCGCCGCCGGGAGGCGTCAGCCCCGTTGGCAGGTGGCGCACCAGTAGAGGTTGCGGCCGGCCAGCTCCCCGCGGCTCACTGCCGTGCCGCAGAGGTGGCAGGGGGCGCCGGGGCGGCGGTAGACGTACACCTCGCCGCCGTGCCGGTCGACGCGAGCGGCGCGGCCCATCGCCTCGGGCAGGTGCGCGTCGCGGACGGTGTCGATCCGGCCGCGCCCGACGGCGAGCCGCATCAGCGTCACCAGATCGGCCCAGAGCTCGTCCCAGCGGGCGCGGCCCAGCCGCCGGCCGGGCAGCGTCGGCGGCAGGCCCGCCCGGAACAACGCCTCGGTGACGAAGATCAGCCCGGTGCCGGCCACCACCGACTGGTCCAGCAGCAGCGCGGCCAGCGGCGTCGGGCTGCGGGAGATCCGGGCGTACGCCCGGTCGGGGTCGGCGTCGGCCCGCAGCGGGTCGGGACCGAGCCGGCCGCGCAGCGCCGCCACCTCGGGCGGGGTGAGCAGCTCGCAGGCGGTCGGGCCACGCAGGTCGAGCCAGTGCCGGTCGCTGGTCAGCCGCAGCCGCACCTGGCCGACCGGCTCCGGGGGCTCGCCCGCGCCGTCGGCGAACTTGCCGTAGAGCCCGAGGTGGACGTGCAGGGTCAGCTCGCCGGCGTGGTGGTGCAGCAGGTGCTTGCCGTACGCCTCGGTGCTCTCCAGGACGGTGCCGCTGAGCAGCGCGGCGCCCTCGGCGAAGCGGCCCTGCGGGCTGGCGGCGTGCACCTTGTCGCCGGCGAACAGCTCGGCGTGCCGCGCGGCGAGTCGGTGGATGGTGTGTCCCTCGGGCACGACGGCAACGGTAGCCGGCGACCCGGCCACCGCCCGCGCCGGCGGCCGGGGGTGTCGCGAACATCGCGGCTGGGTACCTGCTGTTCGTTAGCGCGCGGGCGCCACCCGCTCCACCGGCCGCCGCGCATTCACCAGGAGGTGTGTTGTGGTCAAGATTCCTTCCCTGTCGCGCCGGACGGAGCCGGCGCAGACGGATGACGATGACGCCGACGGCCGGGTCCGCGCCGAGGACCCCGACCGGGCGGGCCGCCCGGTGGTGACCGACCGGGACGCCGACCAGGCGACCTACCGCAGCAACGCCGCGCCCGGAGCCGGCGGGCGCGACGCCGAGGCCGAGCGGCGGGCGGCCGAGCGGGCCGCCGTCGCGCGGGCCGCCACCGCCCGCCCGGTCGACGACGACACCCGGCGCGCTGTCCGCGGCACCGACGCGGACCCGACCCTCGAACGGACCATCGACGGCCGGACGGTCGACCTGGACCGGGGCGCGGCGGCGGCGCGGGCCACCGGGGCGGACCGGGACCGCACGGTGGACGGCCGGCTGGACCGCCCCGTCGACCGGGACGGGGACGGTGTCCCCGACGGCGCGCCGGAGCGGCCGGTGGTCGCCGGTCCCAAGCCCCGGGCCAGCCTCCTCGCCACGCTCGGCCTGGTCGCCGGCGTGGCCGGGGCGCTCTTCGTGCTCACCGGCACCCTCGCCGGGTACGGCATCGGGCTCGGGGCGGTCGGCGCCATCCTCGCCGTGCTGGGTCTGATGGCCACCCGGCGCCGTCACATCGCCGGCAAGACGGACGCGCTGCTGGGCATCGTCATCGGTCTCGGCGCGGTGGTCCTGGGCGTGCTCGCGATGACCGGCCAGTTCGACTGGCCGACCACCGACGGCGACTGGGTGGCCCGGTTCCGGGAGTGGCTTGACTCACAGTTTGCGGACCGCTTCTAGCGGGCAATGTCCGGCGCGCCGGCGACGCGCCGGCAGCGCCGGTGGTTCACCGGCCACGCCCGACCAGTCTGGTGGTTCACCAGCCGGGCACACCCTTTCGGGGGCGGCGGTTCGCCGCCCCCGAAGTGCGTCCGGGGGTCGGTCAGCCCCGCGCCGCCTCCGGCCCCGGCACGGCCTCCCGGGCGTCCAGCAGGGCGTCCAGGTTCCGCCAGGCCCACTCGCAGGCCACATCCAGCGGGCCGAGCAGGCTGCGGCCGAGCGGGGTCAGCTCGTACTCGACCCGCGGCGCGGCCCCGGCGTACGCCGTCCGCCGCACCAGGCCGTCGCGTTCCAGCTTGCGGAGCGACCCGGTGAGCACCTTCGCGGTGATCCCGCGCAGCGGCACCCGGAGTTCCGAGAAGCGGCGGGGGCCGTGCTCGAGACAGCGGATGATCATTCCGCCCCACTTGTCCCCCACCCGGATCGGGGACAGGTCCGACGGGCAGACCGGATCGAACATCTCCGGATCCAACGGCACACGCATGGTTGCACGCTAGTCGGTGTCTGAGAGGAAACCGGCCCGGTGGCTGGCGTGGTGCACACGGGAGGTCTCGTACGCCGACCTGGCCGTCGCCGACGACCTCTGCCCGTACCGGGCCGCGGCGCGCGGACGACCCAGGGCGGCCGCGTCCGGGTGCGGACACGCAACGAATCGCCGGCCACGCGTCGCCATACGCAATGATCGTTCGTTCCACGCAACCTTCACCGGTGGATCCTTCCGGCCTGCCCCGCATAGCGTTGACGGACGGCGCCAGCCCGTGGGCCGAAGGTGGCCGGGCGCGCCCGACCCCTGGGAGCAGGACAATGACGATGGACGCCACCAGCCAGCGCTTCCTGATGTGCCGGCCGACGTACTTCGCCGTCGACTACGCGATCAACCCGTGGATGGACCCGACCGCGCCGGTCGACGCGGACCTCGCGGTCCGGCAGTGGGAGCAGCTGCGCCAGATCTACCGAGACCTGGGCCACACCGTCGAGGAGATCACTCCGGTGCCCGGACTGCCCGACATGGTCTTCGCCGCCAACGGCGGCACGGTGATCGACGGCAAGGCGATGGCCGTGCAGTTCCGCGACCCACAGCGCGCCGACGAGGCCCCCGCCTACCGCGCCTGGTTCGAGGCCGCCGGTTTCGAGATGTACGACCCGAAGCACGTCAACGAGGGCGAGGGCGACATCCTGCTGGCCGGCGACATCCTGCTGGCCGGCACCGGCTTCCGCACCGCGCACGCCTCGCACGCGCAACTCCAGGAGGTCTTCGGCTACCCGGTGGTCACCATGCAGCTGGTCGATCCGCGCTTCTACCACCTGGACACCGCGCTCACCGTGCTCGACGAGCGGACCGTGGCGTACCTGCCGGAGGCGTTCTCGCCGGGCAGCCGGGCCGTGCTGCGCCGGCTCTTCCCGGACGCGGTGCACGCCACCCTGGCCGACGCCGAGGTCTTCGGGCTGAACGCGGTCAGCGACGGCCGGCACGTGGTGCTGCCGGCGCAGGCCACCGGCCTGGCCGCGAAGCTGCGCGACCGGGGCTACGAGACGATCGGCGTCGACCTGTCCGAGCTACGCAAGGCCGGCGGTGGACCGAAGTGCTGCACGTTGCGACTCCGTCAGGGAAAGGCGAGCAAGTGATCGAGGACATGCTGCGGACGCCGGAGGCGGTCCGCGACGCGGAGCGGTGGACCGCGCACAACTACCACCCGCTGCCGGTGGTCATCTCCTCCGCCGAGGGCTCCTGGCTGACCGACGTGGACGGTCACCGCTACCTGGACTGCCTGGCCGGCTACTCGGCGCTCAACTTCGGCCACCGGCACCCGAAGCTGATCGAGGCCGCGCACGCGCAGCTCGACAAGCTGACCCTCACCAGCCGGGCGTTCATCCACGACCAGTTCGCCGACTTCTGCCGGGAGCTGGCCGAGCTCTGCGGCAAGGACCTCGTGCTGCCGATGAACACCGGCGCCGAGGCGGTGGAGACCGGCATCAAGGTGGCCCGCAAGTGGGGTTACCAGGTCAAGGGCGTGGCGCCGGGGCAGGCCAACATCGTGGTCGCCGAGGGGAACTTCCACGGCCGGACGACCACCATCGTCAGCTTCTCGACCGACGAGGACGCGCGCGCCGACTTCGGGCCGTACACCCCGGGCTTCACGGTCGTCCCCTACGGCGACCTGGCCGCGCTGGCCGCCGCGATCGACGAGAACACCGTCGCGGTCCTGATCGAGCCGATCCAGGGCGAGCAGGGCGTCGTCGTGCCGCCGGAGGGCTACCTGCCGGGCGTCCGCCGGGTCTGCACCGAGCGGAACGTGCTCTTCATCGCCGACGAGATCCAGTCCGGCCTGGGCCGCACCGGCGAGACCTTCGCCTGCGACCACGAGGGCGTCACGCCGGACATGTACCTGCTGGGCAAGGCGCTCGGCGGCGGCATCGTGCCGGTCTCCGCGGTGGCCGCGAACGCCGACGTGCTCGGCGTGCTCAAGCCGGGTCAGCACGGCTCCACGTTCGGCGGCAACCCGCTGGCCTGTGCCGTGGCGACCGAGGTGGTCCGGCTGCTGGCCACCGGCGAGTTCCAGCGCCGCTCGGCCGAGCTGGGCGCCCGGCTGCACGCCGGTTTGCAGGCGCTGGTCGGCAAGGGCCTGGTCGCCGTCCGGGGCCGGGGCCTCTGGGCCGGCCTGGACATCGACCCGGCGCTCATGAGCGGCCGGGAGGCCTGCGAGCGGCTGATGGAACGGGGCGTCCTGGCCAAGGACACCCACGGCTCCACCATCCGGCTCGCCCCGCCGCTGGTGATCACCGAGGAGGAGATCGACCACGCGGTCGCCCAGCTCGCCGCCGTGCTGGCGGGCTGAGCCCCGTACGACGACGGCGGGCGTCGGGACCACGGTCCCGGCGCCCGCCGTCGTCCGCCCACCCTCACTTGGGCAGGCGCATCGCCATCGTCGGCGCCTCGGCCATGACCGAGTTCGGCGTGTACGGGGCCCCGGCGGGAAGCTCGCCCGGTCGGCCGATCTGCACCCCGGGGTAGAGCTCCACCATGTCGCCCTCCGCCAGCACCCGCGACTGCCTCGGCGCCAGCGGGACGCGGTCGCCCTCCGCCATCGACCCGCCCGGCCGGATGCCGGAGCCGTTGGTGCTCACGTCGGTCACGATCACCTCGCCGACCCGCAGCTCGAACTGGACGTGGCTGCGGCTGATCCAGCGGCGCGCCTCGTCGTTGAGCCACTGCCCGAGCACGATCCCGCCGCTCTGGTCGGGCGCCCGGCCGACCACCGCCGGCTGGTCCTCGGTGAGCACGAAGCGACGCCGGATCAGCCCGCCGACGCGGACGGCCAGCACCTCGCTGCGCGGTCGCGGGCCGGCGTCGCCGAGCCGGGCCCCGTGCCGCGGGCAGGTGGGCGCCCCGCCGCGCAGGGACGGGGGCGGCTGACCGGCCGGGCTGCGCTCCACGCGGGCCAGGTCGGCGAAGGCCCCGCCGCCTCCCCCGCCGCCGAAGAGCGCGCAGCCCGGCTCGGGGCAGCGCCACTGGCGGGAGAGCAGCTTCGCGCCGGCCGGTGACCGCTCGCCGGCGACCGGGGTGTGCCCGCCGCCGACGTGGGCGATGAAGACCGGCCCGCCGGCGCCGGGCACCGGCGCGAGGACGCGCCCCGCCTGCTCGACCAGCCACGGGTAGCGCCCGCGCAGGCCGTCCGCCCGCGCCCGGGTGAGCACCGGCAGCCCGAGCAGGTCGGCCACCTCGAACATCCGGTCGCCCGGGTTGTCGAGGACCTCGACCAGCCCGTCGTCGGCCCACCGGCGGACCACCATCCGCTCGTTGGAGGTGAGGTCGGCGTCGGAGAGCAGGGCCCGGTGGACGACCGCGTAGACGGGGACGCTGTCCTCCTCCAGCTCACGGGCGAGGGCGTCGATCACCATGCCGAGGCGGAGCAGGCTGGCCGGCCGGCCGCCGTCGATGTCCTGGTAGCGGATCACCTCGGCCAGGTCGACGACGGCCCGGGCCAGCGACGGGTCGGTGCAGACCCGCCCCTCGATGGCGTCCAGCACCTTGCTGATCTCGAATCTCATCGGACGCTCCCCACGATCTCGTCGATCCGCCGGGCCAGTTCCAGGTCGCGCCGGGTGACCCCGCCCGCCGAGTGCGTGACGCAGCGGAAGGTCAGGGTGCGCCAGCGGATGTCGATGTCGGGGTGGTGGTCCAACTCCTCCGCCGCCGCGGCGACCCGGTCGACGACCGCGATGGCGTCCGGGAAGCTGGCCAGTTCCACGGTGCGGGTGATCCCGGCGGGGTCCCCCGACCAGCCCGCCAGCCCGCCCAGCTCGTCTCGCACCGCCTCGGCGGTGAGCACGTCTGCCATGGGGAGACCCTACCGGGGCCGGCCGCCGCGACGCCGACCAGCGGCGGGAGGTGTGTCCGAGCCGGCAGCGGGCCGGGCGGGACATAGAGCCCGGCCAGTGGGCGGCGGGGGTTAGGCTGACCGGCGGCCCGGCCGGGGCAGCGACCGGCGTCGCCCCCGGCCCACCCTGCGTGAGGAGATTTCCCGGATGAACACTCGACGGCTGGCGACCACGGGGGTCGCGATCGTCGCCGCGCTCAGCCTCGGTCTGACCGGGTGCGGCACGAAGACGGACGCGGGCACCCCGGCCGGCAACGGCACCGGCGCCGCACCGGCCACCAGCTCGGCCCCGGCGGACGCCCGCGCCGAGCTGAGCGCCGCCGCGCAGAAGCTCAACCAGCAGAGCGTCCGGATGAAGCTGAAGTCGGCGGTCATCAACGGCAGCGGCGTGATGGACCCGGCCACCAAGACCGGCGACATGACCATGAAGATGGGCACGGGAGGCACCTTCCGGGTCCTGATGCTCGGCGACGACGCCTACCTGAAGATCAGCGGCATGCCGGGGATGCCGAAGAAGTGGATGCACATGGACGCCACGAAGCTCGGCGAGAGCGGTCAGCTAAACCTGATGCCCGAGGGCGACCCGGGCGGCGCGAAGCAGATGATCGACAGTGTGGTGGACGTGGAGAAGACCGGCGCGGGCACCTTCGCCGGCACCCTGGACTACACCCGCACGAAGGCGAACGACGAGTCCATCAAGGCGCTCGGCGACAAGGCCAAGGCCGTCCCGTTCACCGCCAAGGTCGACGACCAGAACCGGCTCGTCGAGTTCGTCATCGACACCAGCGTGCTGCACGAGGCGCTGGGCAAGATGACCACCACGTACTCGGACTTCGGCGCCCCGGTCTCGGTGCGCAAGCCCGCGGCGAGCGAGACCCAGGAGGCCCCGGCGGAGCTGATCAAGGCCATGGGCTCCTGACGTACGCGAAGGAAGGGGCGGCGCCGGTCGGCACCGCCCCTTCGTCGTCTTCGCGTCTCAGCCGCGCAGCGGCCGGCCCACCTCGTGCAGGTGCGCGAGCGCCTGCCGGTACGACTCGATCAGCCCGGTCTGGGCGTACGGGATACCCCGCTCGGCGCAGTACGCGGCCACGATCGGCTGCGCCCGGCGCAGGTTCGCCCGCGGCATGTTCGGGAACAGGTGGTGCTCGATCTGGTAGTTGAGCCCGCCGAGGGCGAAGTCGACGAACGGGCCACCCCGGACGTTGCGGGAGGTGAGCACCTGCTTGCGCAGGAAGTCGAGGTCGTCGTCGGCCGTCGGCATGGGCATCCCCTTGTGGTTCGGGGCGAACGAGCAGCCCATGTAGAGGCCCCACAGTCCCTGGTGGACGGCGACGAAGAGCAGCGCCTTCACCGGGGACATCACCAGCAGCAGCGCGCCGAGGTAGCCCACCGCGTGCAGGCCGAGCAGCAGCGCCTCGGCCCTGCGGTGCCGCATCGGGGTGCGGAACCGGCCGTCCGGCTCCCGCCCCACGACCGCCTGCACGCTCGCCACGTGCAGGGCGAGCCCCTCCAACAGCAGCATCGGGAAGAACAGCCACGCCTGCCGGCGGGCCAGCCAGCGACCGAAGCCGCGCGTCTCGGCGGCCTGCTCGTACGTCCAGACCAGCGCGCCCGCCCCGACGTCCGGGTCCTCGTCCTCGTGGTTCGGGTTGGCGTGGTGCCGGTTGTGCTTGTCGACCCACCAGCCGTAGCTGAGCCCCACCGCCAGGTTGCCGGCGAGCAGGCCCACCGCCTCGCTCGGCCCGCGCCGGCGGAACATCTGCCGGTGCCCGGCGTCGTGGCCGAGGAACGCCACCTGCGTGGTGGCGACGGCCAGGAACACGGCGACCAGGAGCTGCGCCCAGGAGTCACCGACCAGCCCGACCGCGGCCCAGCCGGCCGCGAAGACGCCCAGCGTGAGCACGATCCGCGTCACGTACCGGCCCGGCCGCCGCTCCAGCAGGCCCGCTCCGCTGATCCGCCGGGACAACTGCGCGTAGTCACTGCCCCGCCGTACCGGCGGTTCTGCCACCGCTGCGAGCACCATTGCGGCTCCCGTTCCCTCGATCCGAGCCGCGCCGGTCGGCGCAACCCCTGCCCTCCAGTCTCCGGAGAACGGTTGCGCTGAGTAACCCTGTCCACCCCCGAACCGGGGGTAGGGCAGGCCCTACCCCCGGCCGCCGCGATGCCGGTCGCCCCGGCCGCCCCCCGTTGGCGCGGCCCCCGAAGACCCGCGACGCGGTCGCCGCCGCCACGCGCGTGCCCGGCGGAGTTCGCCGAGGCCAGCCCCGGCTCCGGTCAGCCCATCCGGCCGACGGCGGCCCGGAGCCGGGTCAGGTCCCGCCGACGTCGTTCGTACGTCGCGGCGAGGCCGATCAACGCGAACCCGCCGAGGGCGAGGAAGACCCACCGGGGCAGCAGGTCCCACCCGCGGACCAGCTCGTGCAGCGCGAGCAGCGCGAGGGTGACCCCGCCGAGCAGCACCGGCGCCTGCCAGCGGCGGGTCGCTCCGGCGAGCACCGTGCCGAGCGCGGCGGCGCCCAGCAGCAGCCGCCGCCACGGCTGGGGATCCGGCGCCACCAGCACCGACACCAGGCTCGGCAGCAGCGCCGCCGCGAGCCCCGGGCCGAGCGCCAGCCAGCTGGTGAGCCCGGGCCGGGTGCGCAGCGCCGCCACGCCCGCCCCGAGGGCCAGCGCCGCCGCGGGCACCGTGTACGCCTCCAGCACCGCCACTCCCCCGGCGGCCAGCAGCAGCCAGCCGCCGAGCAGCTCGCTGCCGGCGGCGACGCCCGCGAAGGCCCAGCGCCGGCCGGCCGACTCGCCCCGGCGCAGCACCCGCAGCGCGACGGCCGCTCCCCACAGCACGCAGACCGCCGCGGCGTGCCGGAGCGCGCCGACCGCGAGCAGCAGCGCGACCAGCGCCACCGCCTGCGCCGCCGCCTCCAGCGCCACCGCCGCCGGGGCGGCCCCCCGACGGGCCGGGTCGCCCGCGTCCGCGCCCCGACGGCCGTCGAGCAGCGCGGCGGCGGCCAGCGTGAGCACCGCGACGGCGAGCACGGCGAACGCGGCCGCCCGCAGCGGCAGCCCGCCGGCCAGCGGAGCGGTGACCGCCAGGCCGGTGGCGGCGGCCACCGCGACCAGGCAGCCGGCGAGCCGGGCGTCGTCCCGGCGGGCGGCCCCGCCCACCACGACCGCCGCCACCACCAGCACGCCCAGGCCGGCGAGCGTGCCCGCCCGGGTGGCCAGCAGCCCGAGCAGCCCGGAGGCGGCCAGCACCAGCCCCACCGGCACCCCGACCGGGGCGAGCAGCGCGCGCGGCGCGGCCAGCGCGGCGACCAGCACCGCGGCCACCCCGAGAAGCAGCGTGGCTACCGGCGCCACCGGCCACGGCGCGCCGGCGGCCACGAGCAGCACCGGCAGCGCCGTCGCGGCGAACGGCAGCGCGACCAGCGCGGCCCGCCACCACCCGGAGCGCGCCGACGCCACGCCGCCCGGCGCGCCGGGCCCGGCGACACCCGCCGCGCCGGGCCGGGCGGCCAGCAGTCCGGCCACCGCCAGCACGGCCAGCGCCACGCCGGCCGGGAACGCCTCCGGGACGGGCTCGACCGCGGGCGGCCCGGACCAGGGCGGCACCCCGCCGTACGGCGCGAGGAGGACCGTGAGCGCCACCGGCGCGGTGGCGACGACGGAGACCGCCAGCAGCCCGCTGCCAGCCACCCGCAGGACCGTGTCGGAGCGCGCCGCGCCGCCCAGCGTCGCCAGCAGGACCGCCACGGCGGCGTAGAGCGTCACCGGCTCGTCGGCGGGCACGACCAGCGGCGTCAACCCGACCAGCAGGACCGCCACGGCGAGCGCGACGGAGGCGTACGCCCGCAGGTCGGGCCAGTGCCGACGGACCGCGAGCAGCCCGGCCGGCAGCAGCACGACGGCGGCGAGCGCCGCACGCGCCTGCCACCAGGCCGGCGCCCCGGCAGCGAGCAGGGCGACGGCCGCGCCGGCCGGCGCCGCGAGCGGCGCGCCGGCCAGGAACACCCCGGCGATCCCGCGCTGGACGGCCGTGCCGCGCCGTCCGGCGGCGGCCACGGCGAGCCCGGCGACCAGGACCACCGCGAGCGCCGCACCCGCGCCGCCGGGAGCGGCGAGCCCCACCAGCAGTCCGTGCCCGAGCAGGAAGGCTCCGGACGCCGTCGCGGTCACCGCCGTCCAGGACCGGACGCCCGCCCGTCCCACCGCGACGCCCAGCAGGCCCGCCCCCGCCGCCAGGTCCAGGGCCACCACCGGGGGCCACGGCGACGGCCAGCCGGCGGGCACCGCGAGCGCGGTGGCCGCCACGCCGAACGCGGCCAGCGCCGGCCGGGCGGCCCGGGGCAGCAGCAGCCCCACGGCCGCGAGGGCCAGCGCGATCGCCGGCGGCAGCTGCCACCCCCATGCGACGTCCGGCCCGGCGGCGGCCCCCTGCCACGGCGGCAGCGACCGGCCGACCGCGGCGCCGGCGAGCACGACGGTCATCAGCACGGCGAGCTGGGCCGTCCCCCCGGCCACCAGCAGCGCGCCGACCCGGGGACCGGTCCGCCACCGGGCGGGCAGCAGCCGCACCGCGCCGGCCAGCGCCGCCACGACGAGCGCCGCGAGCAGCAGCACCAGCGATGGCCACAGCTCCGCGACCGGGCGGACGGCCGCGCCGGCCAGCACCGGCACCAGCAGCCCGGCGGCGACGGCGCGGAACACCCGCCCGCCGGTGAGCAGCGCCGCGCCCAGCAGCGTCAGCGCCGCCAGCAGCAGGGGCGCGCCGGCGAGCAGCGGGCTGCCGGCGGCCCGGCCGACGACCAGCGGCACCAGCGCGCAGCTCGCGGCCACCGCCAGCGCGCCGGCGTACCCGATCCAGGCGACGACGCGACCGGCGAGGACCGCCGGGCGCTCCCCCGACCCGCCCGCCGGCGCGGGCCCCCCGCCCGCCGGCGCGGGCCCCCCGCCCGCTGGGGCGGGCACCGCGGCCGCCGGTCCCCCGCCGCCCGTGGTCGCGGCGCCGCCCGCCGGTCCGCTCCGGCGACGCAGCGCGACCAGCACCGCCAGGTCGAGCAGCGCCACCCCGACGAAGACCACCGCCCAGCCGGCGGCGTCCGGCCGGGCGCCGACGGCGAGCAGGGGCAGCACGGGCTGCGCGGTCACCAGGGCCGCGAACCACGGCACGGTCAGCCCGCTGAGCCGGGCGTACCCGGCGGCGACCGCCGCGCCGACCCCCCCGACCAGCGCGGCGTAGCGGGTGGCGGGCCAGCCGGCAACCCCGAACAGGTCCACCGTCCAGGCGGCGTACCCGTCGAGGAGCACCAGCAGCAGCCCCACCGCGGCGAACGTCTCCGCGGTGCCGCGCAGCCCGCGCCGCACCGCCACCAGGGGCGCGGCCAGGGCGAGCGCGGTGAACGCGGCCAGGATCAGGGCCCGGCCCGCGACCCCGACCGCCGCCCAGGCGACCGCCGTGAAGACCACCGCCGCGGTGCCCAGGAGCAGTCCGCCGAGGACGAACAGCAGGCTCTGCACCGTCCGGGTGGAGGTCTCCGCCCCGCCGACGCCCGCGCCGACCGGGGCCGGCGCAGGGCCCGGCGCGACCGGCCCCCGACCCGGCCACGCCGGCGCCGGGTGGGTCGGCACCGACGCCGGGCCCGCGGCGGGCGCCGGAATCGCGGCGGGCGTCGGAATCGCGGCGGGCGTCGGAATCGCGGCCGGGCCGGGGAACTGCGCCCGGATCGCGGCGGCCAGTTCGGCCCGGCGCCGCCGGCTCGCCGCCAGTCGGTCGACGAGCCCCTGGTACGCCGCGCGGGCCCGCTCGACCTCGCCGCCGAGCACGACGATCTCCCGGTCGAGCCGGATCACCTCGGCGGCGGCCGGGTACGGCGGCCGCCCGCAACCGGAGCAGCCGGAGCCGAGATCGGCCGGCGCGCCGCAGGCGGGGCAGGGGTAGCCGGTGTTCTGCACCCGGCCATTCTCAGCCGGCGCGCGTCACCGGCCCAGAGTGCGCGTACTCAGGGGCGGGTGTGCTCGTGCACCCAGGCCGCGTACGCGGGGTCGCCGCTGTCCACCCTGCTCACCAGGATCTCCGGCACCTCGTACGGGTGGCTGGCCCGGATCTGCTCCACCAGCGCGGCGGCCCGGTCCGGCGCGGTCTTGAACTGCACCGACCACTCGGTGCTGGTCTCG
This sequence comes from Micromonospora sp. NPDC047670, assembly GCF_043204915.1. Classification (NCBI taxonomy): domain Bacteria; kingdom Bacillati; phylum Actinomycetota; class Actinomycetes; order Micromonosporales; family Micromonosporaceae; genus Micromonospora; species Micromonospora sp. NPDC047670. Next base: position 137,786 of record NZ_JBIDDA010000009.1, on the reverse strand, counting down.
ACCCCCGAACGCCACCAGTAGGTGCTGTCCACCTGGCCGCCCACCTGCGCGCAGGCCGCCAGCCGCCCGGCGACGGCCGCGGCCGCCAGCACGTCGGCGACCGACCGCGCGTCCACCACCGTCGTCACCACGCAGATCTGGTCCACCAGCGCACCCTACGCGGCGTCGTCCCGATTGGCCGCGATCCACTCGTCGATCCGCGCCCACCAGTCGAAGAGCCAGTCGATCCGCTCCTGCCTGCCGGTCGGCGCCTCCTCCGGCGGCACCGACCAGAAACGCATCACGATCCGTTTGTCCATCGGCAGTTCCCGCCACACGTCGGCGACGGTGAGCATCCGGTCCAGGCCGGTGTGCGCCACGAAGATCACCCCGGCGTCCGGCGCGGCGTCCAGGGCCGCGAGCAGCCCACCGGGCTGCGGGGCGAGCACGTGCCGCATCCGTTCCGCGCGCAACGCCATCCGCTCCAGGCCCAGGGCGCGCAGCCGGGCGATGGCCCGCAGCCGGCGGCCGGGGGTGAAGTTGCCGCCCTCGGGGAAGATCACGAAGGCGTCGTCGTCGTCCAGGCCCTCCGCCAGGTGCCCGATCTGCTCGGTCACGGAGCCCCGGCGGTCCTGGCCGGGCGCGAGGAAGCGGTTGGGCAGCCGGTTGAGCAGCACGTCGATCGCCGGGTCCCACTGGAGGCTGTCCTTGAGCACGATCCGCGGCTCCCGGTTGAACCAGTTCACCAGGGCGTGGATCAGGATGAACGAGTCGCCAGGGCCGGCGTGCCGGCAGAGCACCAGCTCCGGCCGGCCGGGCAGCGCCGTGTCCGGATCGGTGCCCACCACGTCGATGTTCAGGTGCAGCGTCCAGCGGGCCTGCCAGAAGAGCACCCGCAGGAACCAGCCCGCGAGCAGGTAGTGCGCCCGTTGGAAGGCCGGCGACCGGACCCGCCACCCGAAGCCGGAGGCGACCCAGAGCACGAAGAGCGCGAGCAGCGCCGCCGCGTCCCAGACCAGGTAGACGCAGCCGATCCAGAGCAGTCGCAGCGGCCGCAGCCGGCCGGGCACCAGGGGCGAGGCGGCCGCCGCGAGCAGCGCCCAGACCGGCAGGGTGGTCACCACGAGGAAGGCGAGCAGCACCGCGCCGGGGGCCAGGAGCAGCCGGCGTACCCACCACGGCGGGAGGGGCATCAGCGCTCCAGCTGGGTGGCCAGGTAGTGCCGGGAGGCCGTGTACGCCCGGCTGATCCGCCGCCCCACCGCCGCCATGTCCCGGTACGCCCACGGGGTGTCGTCGCGCGGGTTGAGCCCGCCGGTCGGCAGCACGTGCACCTCGACCCCCTCCGGCAGGGCCGCCATCTCCCGGGCGAACCGGTGTCGCCGGGCGATCTCGAACGCGACCTGGGCGATCTCCCACGGCCGGCGGGGCGGGCTCAGCTCCCGTTCGATGCGGCCCACCTGGAGTACGAAGATCCGCCCGGCGCCGGCGGCGACCGCCTCGCCGATCGGGATCGAGTTCACGATCCCGCCGTCGACGAAGTGCTCGTCGCCGATCCGGGCGGGCGGCAGCAGCCCCGGCACCGAGGCGGAGGCCAGCACGGCCGGCACCAGCGGCCCGCTGTCGAACCAGTGCTCGGCGGCCCGTTCGATGTTGGCGGCGCAGCAGCGGAACGGCACCGCAAGGTCGGCGAAGGTGGTCTCCGCGCCCAGCTCGCTCTCCAGCAGCTTGCGCAGCGGGCGGGGCGAGTGCAGGTGGGTCCGGGCGGCGAACCGGCGCAGCTGCCGGGCCACGGAGTCGCCGTACACCTCGCTCGCCTCCGGCGAGGCCCAGAGCCGGACCAGCCGGTCGGTGACCGCCTCGGACGGTTCGGCGGCGACCAGCGCGCCGTTGACCGCCCCGATCGACGTGCCGAGCACCATGTCGGGCCGGATCCCGGCCCGGAACAGGGCACGCAGCATGCCCACCTCGACCGCGCCGAGGACTCCCCCGCCCCCGAGCACGAACGCCACCGGTCCCCGCGCCATGGGGCCCATCCTGGCACGGGCCCGCACGGTGTCGGCGACGGGCCGCAGCGACGGGCGTTGACAGGCCGGACACATTCACGCAACCTGATAGCGCTCCCACAGCGAGGCAGGTGCGATCCCCGTGAAGCCAGCACTGCACCCCGGCCGTCTGCTGTCCCGCAGGTACCGGCTCGTCGACCAGATCGGGGCCGGCGGCATGTCGGTGATCTGGCGGGCCCGGGACGAGGTGCTGGACCGGGTCGTGGCGCTGAAGGTGCTCGCCCCGTCGCTCGCCGCCGACGCCCGCTTCCGCGACATGGTCCGCGAGGAGGCCCGCGCGGCGGCCCAGCTCGTCCACCCGCACGTCACCTCGGTGCACGACTACGGCGAGACCGTGGCGCCCGACGGGTCGATCACCTCGTTCGTGGTGATGGAGCTGCTGACCGGTGAGGAGCTGGAGTTGCGGCTGACCGAGGGGCCGCTGCCGTGGACCGAGGCGGTCGAGATCGCGGCGCAGGTCGCCGACGCGCTCGCCGCCGCGCACCGGCTCGGCATCGTGCACCGGGACATCACCCCGGCCAACGTCATGATGACCCGGGTCGGGGTCAAGGTGCTCGACTTCGGCATCGCCGCCCGGATCGGCACGCCGGACGACGACGAGGACGGCGGCACGTTCGGCACGCCGGCGTACGTGGCGCCGGAACGGCTCGACGGGGCGCCGGCGCAGCCGGCCACCGACGTCTACTCCCTCGGGGTGCTGCTCTACGAGGCGCTGACCGGCCGGGTGCCGTACCCGGCGGACACCTGGGAGCAGCTCAGCGAGGCGCTGGCCGGCGACGGCCCGCCCCCGCTGGCGGACGTGCCGGGCCTGCCGCCCGAGGTGGCCCGCACCTGCCTGCGCTGCCTGGCCCGCGACCCGCTGGAGCGGCCCACCGCCCGGCAGGTCGCCACGGTCCTGCGCGACCAGTTGCTCCCCGCCGACCCGCAGGCCGCCACCATGCTCGCGCCGACGATGACCCTCCCGGCACTCGCCCCCGCGGAGGCGGCACCGGCCCCGCCGGCCGACCCGGCGGCACCCGCCCCGCCGGTCGCCGCAGCGGCACCGGCCCCCTCGGCCGGCGCGGCGGCCCCGGTGCCGGGCACCGGGGAGCCGGGCCAGCCGGGCGGCCCGGAGGCGCCGGACGCCCCCGGCCAGCCGGCCGCCGGTCCGCGCGGGGCGGCGGAGCCCCGCAGCGCCCGCCACGCGCGGGAGCGCGGGCGGCGCCGCGTGCCGCGGCCGGCGCTGGTCGCGCCGGTCGTGCTGGTCGTCGGGGTGACGCTGGCCGTGCCCGCGTTCCGCCAGGAGGAGATCCGCCCGCCCCGGTCGCTGCCCACCACGGGCCCGACCACCCCGGCCGCCTCCCCCACGTCGCCGGCCGCCCCGCCGCCCCCGTCGGCGTCCCCGACGGCCGCCCGTCCGGTCGCGCCGGAGCCGGCCCCGACGACCAAGGCGCCCGGGGACCTCGTCGAGGCGGCGAACCGGCTCGACGGGCTGATCGGCGCCGGTCTCGACGACGGGGGCATCCGCCCCGACGTCGGCCAGGACTTCCGCAACGAGCTGCGCAACCTGACCGACGCGGCCCGCGCCGGGGCGGGCGACCTGAGCGAGCGAGTGGCCCGGCTCCGCGAGAAGGTCGCGATCCGGCGCGGCGAGGGCGCCATCACCGAGTCGTACGCCCGCCGCCTGGACAGCGCTATCACCGCGCTCGGCGCCGGGCAGACCTGACGGCGCGCGACAACCGACGGTGCGGCCCGGCCCGGCGCAGGGACCGGGTCCGACCGCCCGCAGCCGGGCCCGGCGGGACACACCCCACCGTCCACGCGGCGCTGGCCGGGCGGAGCACACCGCGTCAGCACGCCACCGGGCCGCGCGCCGCACAGCCTGCGCGGGTCAGCGCGCCGCCGCCCGGACCGGCTCCCGGGCGGCAGCGCCCGGCAGGGCCGCGGCGGCGGTGAAGCGGCGGTACACCCGCTCGTAGCCGGCGGCGATCTGCTCCGTGGTGAAGTGCTGCGCCACGTGCGCCACGCAGGCCGCCGGATCGAGACCGGGCGCGGCGCGCAGCGCGCCGGGCAGGTCGTCCAGGCGCTCGCAGATCAGCCCCGTGACCCCGGGCCGGACGAGCTCCGGCACGGCCCCCCGGTTCAGCGCCACCACGGGCGTCCCGGTCGCCATGGCCTCCACCATCACCATGCCGAACGGCTCCTCCCACTGGATCGGCATGATCAGGCACCGGGCCTCGACCAGCAGCCGCAGCGCCTCGGCCCGGTCGGCGTCGAGCACCACCCGGACGTCCTCGCCGAGCAGGGGGCGGACCACGTGGTCGTAGTAGCGGCGCTCCGCCGGCTCGTTGCACTTGCCGGCGAGCACGAGCGGCAGGCCGGCCGCCCGGCACGCCCGGATGGCGGCGTCGGGGCCCTTGTCGGGGCTGAACCGGGCCAGCCAGAGCACCGGCCCGTGGCTGGGCGCGTTCTTGTGCGGGATGCCCCGGACGTCCATCGCGTTGTGCACGGTGCCGACCCAGGGCAGCCGCGGGTTGAGCCGGCGCTGGGCGTGGGAGATGGCGACCAGCCCCACGCCCCGGTCGGTGTCGCTGAGCACGTCGCCGTACTCGCCCACGGGGTTGCCGTGCACGGTCGCCACGGTGGGCACCGCCCGGCGGCCGGCGACCAGCGGACCGATCGTGGTGTGGTCGTGGATGACGTCGAAGTCCGCCGCGTCGACGAGATGGTTCACCCGGGCCAGGTGGGCCAGCTCGGGCAGCGCTTCGCCGAGCCGTTCGAACTGCAGCTCGGGCACGGTGGAGACGAAGGCGGCGGCGGTCCCGTGCTCCCGGCCCGCCCCGAACACGGTCACGGCGTGACCCCGGTCGACCAACGCGTCCACCAGGCCGGTCACCACCTGTTCCAGCCCGCCGTAACCGGGCGGCGGCACCGACAGCCACGGCGGGACCACCATCGCGATCCGCAACGGCCGTTCCGCCGCGCGGTCGGCCGGCAGGTGGTTCACGCCCACGAGTCCTCCCCGTCGGTCACTGGTGCGGTGGGCAGCCGGCGCCGGATGCGCCGCGACCGGTCACCGCTCTCGGCGGGACCGGCGACGGTTTCCCGGTCACGGCGTCGGTACACCGGACGGACCGGTCGCTCAGCCGCCCACCAGGAGCCGGTCGCGCACCGCCCGCACACCCTCGGCGGACCAGGCCACGCGCTCCGCCTCGTCCCGTTCCCACCAGGACCGGACCACACCGCCGAGGATGACGGTGTCCCCGTCCATCTCGACGGTCACCCGTTCCGTGCCGATCCCCCGCAGCAGCGCCCGTTGCAGGTCGCGCCGGGTGCGCTCGGCGTCCGGCCGGGCGGTGGGCCGCACCTCGACCATGTTCGTCACCCCGCGTACGTCGCGCAGCCGGCGCAGCTCCCGTTCGGCGGTACGCCGCTGCCAGCCGAACTCCACCTCGCCCCGCAGCATCACCCAGCCGTTGGCCACGGTGACGTCCAGCCGCTCGGCGGGGACGAAGCTGTCCCACTCCAGCGCCCGGCTCGCCGCGATCGCGATCTCGGCGTCCGTACGCGCCGCCTCACCGGGCAGGCGCACCTCGATGTCGTCGGCGACCGCCCGCACCCCGCGTACGCGCTGCGCGCAGCGTTGCGCCGCCCACTTGCGGGCGGAGCCGTCCACCCAGCCGGTCAGGGTGACCACGCCGTCGGCGACGCTCACTCCGATGTCGTTCGGCTGCACCTGGGCGTCCCAGGCCAGCTCGTCGAGCACGTCCCGCTGGATCCGCTCGTCGGTCCGAACGGCCGCTGCCGTGGTCATCGCACCCCTCCGTACGCCTCGCCGGGTCTGCCACCGACCCTGCCGCCGCGACGGGTGACGGCGGTTCACCCGAACCGGGTGAACCGCCGTCGGAGAGGAAGCGGCGGGTGGCGGAGCCAACCCCCTTGGCCCCGCCACCCGCCGCCGGAGGGAGGAGGAAGGTCTCGGATACGGGTTACGACGTCTCGGCGAGCGTCACGGTTGCCGTGGATTCGGCGCCGTTGCGCTTGTAGGTCACCTCGACCCGGTCGCCGACCTTGCCGGCCTGCACGGCGCCGACCAGGTCGTCCGAGTCGTTGACGACCTTGTCGCCGAACCGCGTGATCACGTCGCCGCGCTGGAGCCCGGCCTTCTCGGCGGCGCTGCCGGCGGTGACGGCGGCGACCAGCGCCCCGCCGCCCTCGGCGGCCGTCACGCTGACCCCGAGCGACGGGTGGCTGACCTTCTCGCCCCGCTGGAGCTTGCCGGCCACGTCCTTGGCCTTGTTGCTGGGGATCGCGAAGCCGACGCCGATGTTGCCGGTGTTGCCCTGCCCGGCGGTGGCGATCGCGGTGTTGATGCCGATCACCTCGCCCCGGGTGTTGACCAGCGCGCCGCCGGAGTTGCCGGGGTTGATCGGCGCGTCGGTCTGGAGCAGCCCGGCGATCGAGCTGGCGCCCTGCCCCGGCTGTTCCTGGCCGCCGCCGGCCTGGATGGTGCGGTCCCGGGCGCTGAGGATGCCGGCGGTGACCGAGCCCTGGAGGCCCAGCGGGCTGCCGAGGGCGAGCACCTGGTCGCCGACCTGCATCGCGTCGCTGTCGCCGAACGTGGCCGGCTTCAGGTCGCTGACGCCGGTGGCCTTCACCACCGCGAGGTCGGTCTTCGGGTCGGTGCCGATGATCCTCGCCTCGACGGTCTTGCCGTCGGCGAAGACCACCCGGACGCTGTCCCGGCCGGCGGAGGCGACCACGTGGTTGTTGGTGAGCACGTAGCCGTCGGCGGTGAGGATCACGCCGGAGCCCTCGCCGCTGTCGGTGGCGATGGAGACCACGCTCGGCTGCACGGCGGCGGCGATCCGGGGCAGGTCGGCGCTGTTGATCACGGGCGCCGCGGAGTAGGTGCGGGTGATCCCGGAGTCACCGTCCACGGCCAGCGCGAGCGCCCCGCCGGCGACGCCCGAGCCGAGCATCAGGGCGAAGACCGCCACACCGGCGCCGGCGAGCTTGGCGATCCGGCCCGGTCGGGGGCCGGCCGCCGGGGCGGGGGCCCAGGGCGGCACCGGCTGGCCCGGGTGGTGCGGGTGCTGGCCGTAGCCGGCGCCCACCGGTCCCGGCTGTCCCCCGCTCCAGCCGGACTGCTGGCCGTACCACGGCGCGCCGGGGTACGGGGTGGCCGGCGGGTAGCCGGGGTGGCCGCCCTGCGGGTGGCCGGCGGGCCGGGGCTGTCCCGGCACCGGGTAGGGCGGGGTGGCCGTCGCCGGCTGCGCGGTCTCGGCCGAGCCGGCCGGGGCGGACCCGGCGGTCGGGGCGCCGGGGCCGGCGGCCCGGGCGTCAGGGCCCGCCGCCGAGGCGTCGGGGCCGACAGCCTGGGCGTCGGGGCCGACAGCCTGGGCGTCGGGGCCGACAGCCTGGGCGTCGGGGCCGGCGGCCTGGGCGGGGTCGGGCACGCGGGTCGGCTCCGGGGCACGGAAGGCCGCGTCGGACGCGGCCGGCATCTCGGCGGTCGGGCCGGCCGTACGGGGGGCCTCGGCGCGCGCCGCGGCGGGCTCGCCGGGGGCCGACGCGATGGTCTCCATGGCGACGGTGTCGGCAGCCGAAGGCGGGGAGTCGGACTGCGCGTGCTCGACGCGGGGCAGCTCGGCGGTGGGGTGCGACGGCTCGGCGTCGGTGGCGGCCGGCCGGCGCTGCGGGTCGGACTCGTACTCGGTCATGGCTCCACCTTCGCGCGCGGCACTGCGACCAGCCTGGAACCGGCCTGAATGTTGGCTGAAAGTCACTCGCCATCACCCTCGGTGTCCGGCACGAGCGGCAGCCGGACCCGGAAGGTCGCGCCCCCGCCCGGGGTGTCGGTCACCTCGACGGTGCCGTGGTGGGCGCGCACCAGGGCCGCGACGATCGCCAGGCCGAGCCCCGTGCCGGTGTTGCCGCCGGCCCGTCGGGTACGCGCCGCGTCGACCCGGTAGAAGCGCTCGAAGACCCGCTCCGCCTGGTCGGGGGTGAGTCCGGGGCCGGTGTCCGCCACCTCCACCACGGCGAGGTTCCCCGGCTCGGCCCGCAGCCGCAGGGTCACCGAGGCCTCCGGCGGGGTGTGCGTGAGGGCGTTGGTCATCAGGTTGCCGATCACCTGGCGGAGCCGGGCGTCGTCGCCGTAGACCACCAGCGGGCCGGAGCCGGGCTCGATCTCCAGCTCCACCCGGCGCTCCGGGGCCACCACCCGGGCGGCCTCGACCGCGTCGCTCGCCAGCACCGGCAGCTCCACCGGGGCGAGGGAGAGCGGCCGCTCCCGGTCCAACCGGGCCAGCAGCAGCAGGTCCTCCACCAGCAACCCCATCCGGGCCGCCTCCTGCTCGATGCGGCGCAGCAGGTCGGCGGTCTGCTCCGGCGCGCCCGCCGCGCCCTGCCGGTACAGCTCGGCGAAGCCCCGGATGGTGGTCAGCGGCGTCCGCAGCTCGTGTGAGGCGTCCGCGACGAACTGCCGCATCCGCTCCTCGGAGCGCCGGGCCCGCGCCTCGGACGCCCGCGCCGCGCCGGCCGCGTCCCGGGCGGCGGCCTCTGCCGAGCGGGCGGCGGTCTCCGAGGCGGCCCGCGCGGTGAAGGCCGCCTCGATCTGGGTGAGCATCGCGTTCAGCGCCCGCGAGAGCCGGCCCAGCTCCGAGGTGGGGCACTCCTTCCCCTCTTCGGGGTCGGGCACCCGCCGGGTGAGGTCGCCACCGGCGATGGCGGCGGCCGTACGCTCGATCTCCACCAGCGGTTTCAGGCTGGTCCGGACGATCGCCGCACCGACGGAGGCGAGCAGGATCAGCACCGCTCCGCCGACCAGGAGGTCTATCCAGACCAGCCGCTTGACGGCCAGGTCGACGTCGGTGAGGTGCTGCCCGACGACCAGGATCTCGCCGTCGCGCAGCGGGGTGTAGAGCATCCGCCAGCGGGACCTGCGGTCCTGGGCGTTGACCGTGAACGGCTCACCGGTCAGGGCGGCGAAACCCTCGATGGTGCCCGGGATCTGCGGCAGCTGTTCGGGCCGGAAGTTGCGGTTGTCGTACTCGGGTGACATCACGCCGCCCGGCTCGGCCAGGGAGACCATGAAGTCGCTGGGCAGCGTGGTGCCGCCCGCCCGGCCCTCCTTGTAGAGGTTCAGCACCCTGTCGACGGAGTTGGTGGTGCGGCGCAACTCCCCGTCCACCTGGTCGATGAGGTAGCCGTGCAGGAAGACGGTGGTCAGCGAGCTGATCACCAGCAGCGCGGCGGCGACCAGGGCCAGCACCGAGGTGACCAGCTTGACCCGCAGCGGGATGCCGCGCAGCCACACCTTCGCCGGTTGGAGCGGGTTCACGCCGCCGGCTTGCGCAGCACGTAGCCCACGCCCCGCAGGGTGTGGATCAGCCGGGGCTGGGTGTTGTCCACCTTGCGGCGCAGGTAGGAGATGTAGGACTCGACGATGTTGTCGTCGCCGCGGAAGTCGTAGTTCCACACGTGGTCGAGGATCTGCGCCTTGGACAGCACGCGGTTGGCGTTCAGCATCAGGTAGCGCAGCAGCTTGAACTCGGTCGGCGACAGCTGCACCCGCTGGCCGGCCCGGTGCACCTCGTGGGTCTCCTCGTCCAACTCCAGGTCGGCGAAGGTGAGCCGGGAGGGCGCCTGCTCGCCGGTGCTGGTGCGGCGCAGCACCGCCCGGATCCGGGCGGTCAACTCCTCCAGGCTGAACGGCTTGGTGACGTAGTCGTCGCCGCCCAGGGTCAGTCCGCGGATCTTGTCGTCGGTGGCGTCGCGCGCGGTGAGGAAGACCACCGGCGTCCGGGTGCCGCCCTCGCGCAGCATCCGGATGACCTCGAAGCCGTCCAGGTCGGGCAGCATCACGTCCAGCACCACGAGATCGGGCCGGTGGTCCTTGGCGGCGTGCAGGGCCGCGCTGCCGCTCGTCGCGGTGGCCACGTCGAAGCCCGCGAAGCGCAGGCTCGCGGAGAGCAGTTCGAGGATGTTGGGATCGTCCTCGACGACGAGCAGTCGCGCCTCGGTCTGGGTAGCGGCCATGCGCCCATCATCCGCGCTCTCGCTGCGTCCGTGCTGAGGGCTCCCTGGAAAAAGCCTGTGAGCGGCCGCGGGGTCAGCGCAGCAGCCGGCGCAGCCCGTCCAGCGCCCCGTCGAGCAGCCGGATCGCCGTACGCAGCTGCGAGTCGGTGAGCCGGCGGGCCCGCACCAGGGCGCCGACCTCGACGGTGAAGGCCGCCAGCCGCTGGTCGAACTCGGCGAGCGACCCCGCCCCCGGCGCGTGGGTCGGGGCGGGCGCGGGGGCCGGGCCGGGCGCCGGGGGCGTCCAGCGGGCCCGGCGGGTCTGCCGGGTGGCCTCGCGCAGTTCCCGCTTCAGGTCGCGGACGGAGCCGCGTACCTCGTCCCGGATCTCCCCGGCCAGGGCGGACAGGTCCTCCACCGAGGCCGCGATGTCCGACTCCAGGGCGGTCACCTCGCCGGCCCGCTGGCGCAGCTCGGCCCGGCCGGCCTCGGTGATCTCGTAGACCTTGCGGCCGCCGACGGCGGTGTGGGTGACGAGCCCGTCGCCCTCCAGCCGCTGCAACCGGGGGTAGATGGTGCCGGCGCTGGGCGCGTAGAGGCCGAGGAAGCGCTCCTCCAGCAGGCGGATCAGCTCGTAGCCGTGCTTCGGGCCGCCGTCGAGGAGCTTGAGCAGGTAGAGCCGGAGCCGCCCGTGACTGAACACGGCGGTCACGGCAGCTCCCCTTCCTCGTCGCCCACCGGGCGGGCGAGCAGCGCGATGCTGCCGGAGGTGGCGGACGCCCAGAGCTTACCCTCGCCGGCGCCGAGCACTCCCTCGCTGTCGACGACGGCCCCGGGCACGGCGCTGCCCAGCACCTGGGCGAAGCCGCTGGTGATCCGGCCCGCGGTGGTGCGCAGACGCACGGCCAGGTCGCTGTCCTCGCGGACGCGGACGGTGATGCTGCCGGAGGTCGTGCTGAGCCGGATGTCGCTGCCCCGCGGGTTGTCCAGGTCGCAGGTGATGGCACCGGAGACGGTCCGGGCGCGCACCTGCCCGGCCGCGCTGTCGGCGAGGGTCACCTCGCCCGAGACCGTCTCCATGTCGAGGTCACCCGCCACGCCGAGCGCCTCGACCGGGCCCGACGTGGTCTTCGCCGAGGTCTGGCCGCGCAGCCCCATCAGCGTGATCCGGCCCGCCGTCACCTCGACCCGGGTCCGGCCGCGCAGACCCGACGCGACCACCGGCCCGTCGACCAGCTCCAGGTCGGCCAGCACGTCGGCGGGGACCGCGACGGAGACGTCGACCCGGGACAACCGGGACAGCGGCCCCGCCCACCAGACGGACTCCGGCCGCCACCACCGCCGGCGCCGCTGCTGGCGTACCGAGAGCCGGCCGTCGTGGTGCTCGACCAGGACCGGCCGGCGGCCGACCCGGGTGACGTCGACCCGGGCCGGGCCGTCGGTGGCCACCACGTTGAGGCTGCCGCTGAGCAGGTGGACGTCCAGCCGGGTGACCGGCCCGTCCGGGGTGAGCCGCTGCGGGGCGGCCACGGTCCAGCCGGTCATCCGTCCTCCTCCGTCGGGCGCCGGACGCGGCGCATGGCGACGGGACGAGGGTAACGCGATACATCGCGATACGACAAGCGTCGCCCGGCAGGTGCGGGACCGCGGGAGTCAGGCGGCCAGGTCGAGCCCTCGCGCGTGGTCGCGCCGAGGGAACGGTACGGGGTGCGAGCACTCCGCCGGCGGGGGCACGAGGTGCACCGCCGACTCGGCCACCCGGGCGAGCAGCCGCCGGTCGGCGTTCCGGGCGGGGTGCAGCGCGGCGGAGACGGTCACCCGGACCTCCAGTTCCCGGGCCGCCAGCACCCGGCCCAGCGAGCGGACCAGGTCGTCGTCGCCGACGAAGGCGGCGGCCGTGGTCGGCGCGGCCGTCGCCGCGCACCGGTACCCGATCCGCACCGGCACCACCGGCGCCCCGGCGTCGATCGCCGCCTGGAACAGGGCCGGGCGGAAGCCCCGACCGGGCCGGCAGCCGACCGCGTCGGCGGTGCCGCACCAGGTCGTACCCTCCGGGAAGACCGCCACCGGGCGGCCGGCGCGCAGCGCGGCGGCGACGCGGGCCACCGTCGCCGGCAGGTCGCGCGGGCGGGCGCGGTCGACCAGGACGGTGCCGGCCGCCGTCGCGAGCAGCCCGACCAGCGGCCAGGACCGCACCTCGCGCTTGGCCACCATCCGGGCCGGCGCGACGGCCAGCAGGGCCAGCACGTCCAGCCAGGAGACGTGGTTGGCGACCAACAGCGCCGCCCGCCGCGGCGCCCGACCGCGCACCACCAGGCGTACGCCGAGCGCCCGCAGCGTCCCCCTGGCCCAGCCGCGCACGGCCACCGCCCGCTCCTCCGCCGGCAGCACCGGCAGCAGCGCGGCGAGCACGGTGCCCGCCGACAGCATTCCCAGCACCGCCAGCAGCCGGCCCACCCGCCGGGCCGCCGGCACGACCGGCACCTCGCCCGCCACCGGGAGGCAGGCCGGTCCGCACCCCGACGCGGGCAGCCACAGGGGCGCGGCGCTCACCGCTCGGCCCCGCCCAGGAAGTGCCGCAGGTAGCGCGGGTTCATCCGGTCCAGGGAGAAGAGCACGTAGAAGTCGGCCACCCCGAAGTCCGGGTCGTACGCGGGCTCGCCGCAGACCCAGGCCCCGAGGCGCAGATAGCCGCGCAGCAACGGCGGCAACACGGCCCGCCCGGCGGGGCGGCCGGCCGGCGCCGGAGCGGTGGCCGCGCCCGGCTCGGCGAGCCAGGGTCGGTGCGGGCGCACCCGCAGCGGCGGCGGGGCCAGGTGCCGGGCGAGGACCTCGTCCCACACCGCGGCGGCCGTCCCGCCCCCGTCGGCCACCGGCACCGACGCGCAGCCGCCGAGCCAGCGCGACCCGCGCAGGTGCAGGTAGCGGGTGATGCCGGCCCACATCAGGTTGATCACCGCGCCGGAGCGGTGGTCGGGGTGCACGCAGGACCGGCCGGCCTCGACCAGGTCGTCGCGGAGCGGGTCGAGCGGCGCCAGGTCGAACTCGGCCTCGGCGTACCGGCGGTCGGTGCGGCCCGGCGGTAGGAGCCGGTACGTGCCGACGACCTCGCCGGTGCTCTCCCGCCGGACGATCAGGTGGTCGCAGTGCGCGTCGAACTCGTCGACGTCGAGCCCGGCCGCGCCGGGGCGGAGGGTGGCCCCGAGTTCGGTGCCGAACACCTCGTGACGCAGGCGTTGCGCCGCCGCGACCTCGCTCGGGTCGTCGGCGATCAGCAGGGTGTATCCGCTGGTCGTCAGGGGTGCGCCAGCGGCGTGCAGAACGGCCATGGCACCTGTGTAGGCGGCCCGGGTTGCCGGGCGGCGGGGTGAGGAGTGTCGATGAGGTGAACGGCGGTCGGCGACCCGTGGCGGCACCGGTCGGCGGGCGTGCGAGGCTGCCGGGGGCGTGCCGGCGACGGGCCGCGCGCCGCGCCGCGGGAGGTGCCTGATGATCATCGAGTCGCGCTTCAACGGGCCGCCCGGCTCGGGCAACGGCGGCTGGAGCGCCGGAGTCTTCGCCGCCGCGTCCGGCGCCCCGGGGCCGGTCGAGGTGACGCTGCGGCGCCCGCCCCCGCTGGAGATCCCGCTCACTCTCGTCGACGGGGAGGTCCGCGACCCGGAGGGCCTGGTCGTGGCCCAGGTCCGCCCTGCGGAGGAGGACCCCCGCGCGGTCGTGCCGCCGGTGGACCTGCCGGCCGCGCGGGCCGCGTCGGCGGCGTACCCCGGTCTGGTGGACCACCCCTTCCCGGGCTGCTACGTCTGCGGCCCGGACCGACCCGACGGGCTGCGGATCTTCCCCGGCCGGCTGCCGGACGGCCGGACCGCCGCGCCGTTCCGGGTGCCCGGGTCGGTCACCGCCGCCACGGTCTGGGCCGCGCTGGACTGCCCCGGCGGCTGGGCGGTCATCGCCCCCGGCCGGCCGTACGTCCTCGGCCGGATCGCGGCCGTGGTCGCGGCGTTGCCCGAGCCGGGCGACGAGTGCGTGGTGACCGGAGCCATGGTCGGCGGCGGGGGCCGCAAGGCGCTCGTGCACACCAGCCTGTACGCCCCCGACGGCACCCTCCTGGCCCGGGCCCGCGCGACCTGGATCGCCGTGGCGGCGCACGCCGGGTGATCCCCCCTGGGGATGAGGCCCTCCTGCCTGAGGCGGAGGTGGATCTACGGAGCGCGCCTGATTGACCTCGCTGCGCCCGCCCGCCACGCTGTGTCACGGCGTACCCCGACGCCCCCGCACGAAGGAGAGCAATGACTGACGGGCAGCGAAGCCCCACCGGTGACGGTCAGATCGTGGTGTCCGGCCTGACGAAGCAGTACAAGAACGTCCGGGCCGTCAACAACCTGTCCTTCACCGTCGAACCGGGGCGGGTGACCGGGTTCCTCGGCCCGAACGGCGCCGGCAAGACCACCACCCTGCGCATGCTGCTGAACCTGGTCACCCCCACCAGCGGGGCGGCGACCATCAGTGGCCGCCGGTACGCGGACCTGACCGACCCGCTGCGGCACGTCGGCGCGGTGCTGGAGGCGTCCAGCGCGCACAAGGGCCGCACCGGGATCAACCACCTGCGGGTGATCTGCGCGGCGGCGGGGCTGCCCAAACAGCGCGCCGACGAGGCGCTGGCGCTGGTGGGGCTCACGCCGGCGGCCAAGCGCAAGTTCAAGGGCTACTCGCTGGGCATGAAGCAGCGGCTCGGCATCGCCGCCGCGATGCTCGGCGACCCCCGGGTGCTGATCCTCGACGAGCCGGCCAACGGGCTGGACCCGGAGGGCATCAGGTGGATGCGTGGGTTCCTCAAGAACCTCGCCCACGAGGGCCGCACCGTGCTGGTCTCCAGCCACCTGCTGTCGGAGATGCAGTTGCTCGCCGACGACGTGGTGATCATCGCCGCCGGCCAGCTCGTCCGGCAGGGCACGGTCGAGCAGGTCATCGGGTCGATGGCGCAGGGCGTCCGGGTCCGCGTGCGCACCCCGCAGGCCGACGCGCTGACCGCCGCGCTCAAGGACGGGCCGGCCACCGTCGACGTCGACGAGCACGGCGTCCTGCTGGTGGGCGGCGTGGACGCCCCGACCGTGGGCCGGGCCGCCCTGGCCAACGGCGTCGAACTGCACGAACTGACCACGGAACGACCCGACCTGGAACGGGTCTTCCTGGAGCTGACGGCCGGAAAGGCGGGCATCCGATGAACCTCGTCCGATCCGAGCTGCTCAAGATCCGCACCACCAGCACGTGGTGGTGGCTGGCCATCGGCGCGCTCCTGTCGATCGCGATGGCCTTCGCCTTCAACGCCTGGGTCGCCGACGAGACGTTGAGCGGCAACGGCGAGAACCTGGGCATGACCGGCGACCAGGCGACCGCGCCGGCGCAGGCCGCGAACCTCTACACCTCCGGGCAGTACCTGGGCCTGATGTTCGTGATGCTGATCGGCATCCTGATGGTCACCAACGAGTTCTTTCACCAGACGGCGACCACGACGTTCCTCTCCACGCCGCGGCGCACGTCGGTGATCCTCAGCAAGCTCGTCGCGGCCAGCGTGCTGGGCTTCGGGTTCTGGCTGGCGACCACGGTGATCGACCTGATCGCCGGGGCCACGTTCCTGTCCCTCAACGACCACGGCACCCTGCTCGACGAGTGGGCCGTGCAGCGCGCGCTGCTGTTGAACCTGCTGGCGTACGCGATCTGGACCGTCCTCGGCGTGGGCATCGGCACGCTGATCACCAACCAGCTCGGCGCGGTGATCACCTCCGCCGTGCTCTACCTGGTCGGCACGCAGGTGGTGGGGCTGCTGTTCATGCTGCTGGCGAACGTGCTGGACAACGAGGCCGTGGTCAAGTGGCAGGTGATCTGGCCGGCCGTCGCCTCGACGGTGATGGTGAGCGAGGGCCAGACGGACTTCACCCCCGAGTGGTGGGTCGGCGCGCTCGTGCTGATCGGCTACGCGGTGGTCAGCGGGGTCGTCGGCATCATGATCACCCGCCGCCGCGACGTGTCCTGACGCGTCGGGGCGACGGGGGCGGGGGTGGTGCCGGGTACCACCCCCGCCCCCTTTCGAGCCGGGCGCCGGCGACACACCGGGCCTTACCAGCAGTCGACGGAACACGCAGCGTTTGACGAACTTCTGGCATCTTCTGTGAAACGGACCACGCAGCGGAGGCGGAAATGCCTGCGGCATCCGCACGGCGTAGCCTGGGAGCCGTCTCGTGCGCGCTCGCAGGCAGGGCGTGATCGGACACCGCGTGACACACAAACCCGCGTGAAAGAGGCGATTACCGGCCGTGTCGACCCAGCAGACTTCGCAGGAGAACCCACTGGCGGGTTTCGGCCCGAACGAGTGGATCGTCGAGGAGATGTACCAGCGCTACCTCGCCGACCCCACCAGCGTCGATTCGGCCTGGCACGACTTCTTCGCGGACTACCGTCCGGCGCCCGGCGCCGGCGCGCCCCGCGCTGAGCAGCAGGCCCCGAAGCCGGCCGCCAAGCCGGAGCCCGCCGGGCAGCAGGAGGCGACCGCCACGGTCGCGCAGCCGGCGGTGAAGAAGCCGGCGGAGAAGAAGCCGGAGCCCAAGCCGGAGAAGCCCGCCGCCAAGGCCGCCCCGGCCAAGCCGGCGCCCGCGAAGGCGGCCGCCGCCAAGCCCGCGCCGGCCAGGCCGACCGCCACCGGCCCGCAGACCACCCCGCTGCGCGGCGTGGCGGCGAAGATCGTCCAGAACATGGACGCCTCGCTGGCCGTGCCGACCGCCACCAGCGTGCGCGCCGTCCCGGCCAAGCTGCTGGTCGACAACCGCATCGTGATCAACAACCACCTCACCCGGGGGCGCGGCGGCAAGGTCAGCTTCACCCACCTCATCGGTTACGCGCTGGTCCGGGCGCTGGTCGCGCACCCGGAGATGAACAACTCCTTCGCCGAGGTCGACGGCAAGCCGGCCATGGTGCGGCCGGAGCACGTCAACCTGGGCATCGCGATCGACCTGGTCAAGCCGGACGGCAGCCGCAACCTTGTGGTCCCGTCCATCAAGGCCTGCGAGCAGATGGACTTCCGGCAGTTCTGGCAGGCGTACGAGGACGTGGTCCGGCGCGCCCGCCGCAACGAGCTGACCATGGAGGACTACTCCGGCACCACGATCTCGCTGACCAACCCGGGCGGCATCGGCACCGTGCACTCGATGCCGCGGCTCATGCAGGGGCAGAGCGCGATCATCGGCGTCGGCGCGATGGAGTACCCGGCCCCCTACCAGGGCATGTCCGAGGCCACCCTGGCCGAGCTGGCGGTCAGCAAGGTCATCACCCTGACCAGCACGTACGACCACCGGATCATCCAGGGCGCGCAGTCCGGCGAGTTCCTCAAGGTCATGCACGAGCTGCTGCTGGGCGAGCACGGCTTCTACGACCAGATCTTCACCTCGCTGCGCATCCCGTACGAGCCGGTGCGCTGGATGCGCGACGTCGCGGTCAACAACGAGGGCCAGATCAACAAGACCGCCCGGGTGCACGAGCTGATCCACGCGTACCGGGTGCGCGGGCACCTGATGGCCGACACCGACCCGCTCGAGTTCAAGATCCGCAAGCACCCGGACCTGGACGTGCTCCAGCACGGGCTGACCCTGTGGGACCTCGACCGCGAGTTCCCGGTCAACGGCTTCGCCGGCAAGCAGCGGATGAAGCTGCGCGACATCCTCGGCGTGCTGCGCGACTCGTACTGCCGCCGGGTCGGCATCGAGTACATGCACATCCAGGACCCGGAGGAGCGGCGCTGGATCCAGGAACGGATCGAGCGCAAGTACGAGAAGCCCTCCCCGGACGAGCAGAAGCACGTGCTCAACCGGCTCAACGCCGCCGAGGCGTTCGAGACCTTCCTGCAGACCAAGTACGTCGGCCAGAAGCGCTTCTCACTGGAGGGCGGCGAGTCGCTGATCCCGCTGCTCGGCGAGGTGCTGGAGGCCTCCGCCGAGGGCGGGCTGGACGAGGTCGTCATCGGCATGGCCCACCGGGGCCGGCTCAACGTGCTGGCCAACATCGTCGGCAAGCCGTACGAGAAGATCTTCTCGGAGTTCGAGGGGCACCTGGACCCGCGCTCCACGCAGGGCTCCGGCGACGTGAAGTACCACCTGGGCCAGAACGGCAAGTTCACCACGCCGGACGGCGACCACTCGGTCAAGGTCTCGGTGGTGGCGAACCCGTCGCACCTGGAGGCCGTCGACCCGGTGCTGGAGGGCATCGTCCGGGCCAAGCAGGACCGGATAGACCTCAAGCTGGAGGGCTACACGGTGCTGCCGCTCGCGGTGCACGGTGACGCGGCCTTCGCCGGTCAGGGCGTGGTGGCCGAGACGCTCAACCTCTCCCAGCTGCGCGGCTACCGCACCGGCGGCACCGTGCACGTGGTGGTCAACAACCAGGTCGGCTTCACCACCGCGCCGGAGTACAGCCGCTCCAGCCTCTACAGCACCGACGTCGCCCGGATGATCCAGGCGCCGATCTTCCACGTCAACGGCGACGACCCCGAGGCCGTGGTCCGGGTCGCCCGGCTGGCCTTCGAGTACCGGCAGGCGTTCAACAAGGACGTCGTGATCGACATGGTCTGCTACCGCCGGCGCGGGCACAACGAGGGCGACGACCCGTCGATGTCCAACCCGCAGATGTACAAGATCATCGACTCGAAGCGGTCCGTCCGGAAGCTCTACACCGAGGAGCTGATCGGCCGGGGCGACATCACCGTCGAGGACGCGGAGGAGCTGCTGCGCGACTACCAGTCGCAGCTGGAGCGGGTCTTCAAGGCCACCCGCGACGCGGCCACCACGCCGCGCCAGCTCAGCCGCCCGAAGCGGGAGGACGAGCCGGAGCCGCAGGTGGAGACCGCCACCGACGCCGCCGTCGTCAAGGCCGTCGGCGAGGCGCACATCAACCTGCCGGAGGGCTTCACCCCACACAAGCGGATCCAGCAGCTGCTCGACCGACGGGCCCGGATGTCCGTCGAGGGCAACATCGACTGGGGCTTCGGCGAGATCATCGCGTTCGGTTCGCTGCTGCACGACGGGGTCACCGTGCGGCTGGCCGGCCAGGACTCCCGCCGGGGCACCTTCGTGCAGCGGCACGCCTCCGTGGTCGACGCCGAGACCGGCGAGGACTACCTGCCGTTGCAGTCGCTGACCGGCGACGGCGAGCGGTCCCGCTTCTTCGTGCACGACTCGCTGCTCAGCGAGTACGCGGCGATGGGCTTCGAGTACGGCTACTCGGTGGAGAACGTCAACGCGCTGGTCTGCTGGGAGGCGCAGTTCGGCGACTTCGTCAACGGCGCCCAGTCGGTGATCGACGAGTTCATCTCCTCCGGCGAGGTGAAGTGGGGCCAGCGCTCCGCGGTCACCCTGCTGCTGCCGCACGGCCACGAGGGCCAGGGCCCGGACCACACCTCCGGACGGCCGGAGCGGTTCCTGCAGATGTGCGCCGAGGACAACATGCGGGTGGCCATCCCGACCACGCCGGCGAACTACTTCCACCTGCTACGCCGGCAGGCGCTCTCGCCGAAGCGCAAGCCGCTGGTGGTGTTCACGCCGAAGTCGCTGCTGCGGCACAAGCTCTGCGTCTCCTCGGTCGAGGACTTCACCACCGGCACCTTCCAGCCGGTGCTGCGCGACTCCGGCGCCCCGGCGCCCGAGTCGGTGCAGCGGGTGCTGCTCTGCTCGGGCAAGGTCTACTACGACCTGTTCCAGGCCCGGCAGGAGCGGGGCATCACCGACACCGCGATCATCCGGCTGGAGCAGCTCTACCCGCTCCCGGTGGAGGAGATCCGCGCCGCGCTGGCGGCGTACCCGAACGCCGAGGACTACGCCTGGGTGCAGGAGGAGCCGGCCAACCAGGGCGCCTGGTCGTTTGTCGCGCTCAACCTGCTGGAGCACCTGGCGGACGTCCGGCTGCGCCGCATCTCCCGCCCGGCCGCGGCCGCCCCGGCCGTCGGCTCGGCCAAGATGCACGAGGTGGAGCAGACCGCGCTGATCGAGGCGGCCCTGCCCCGCCCGTGACCTGAGCACCGCACCGACAACCGGGGCAGAGCCCGTCGCGACGACGGCCCTGCCCCGTCGGCGTCCGGGCCCCCGCCCGGGATCGATCGCGGCCGGCGTCGATCCGGGCGCGAGCCCGCCGCCCGACACCGCACACCGACGAGCGAGGAACGGACAGCATGTACTTCACGGACCGTGGGATCGAGGAGCTGGTGCAGCGGCGGGGCGAGGAGTCCGTCAGCGTGGAGTGGCTCGGCGAGCGGCTGCGCGACTTCGTCGACCTCAACCCGGAGTTCGAGACCCCCATCGAGCGCTTCGCCACCTGGCTCGCCCGCCTCGACGACCCGGACGACGAGTAGGTCCGCCGGGACACGGCCATACTTCCGTGATCAAGGGGTACTAGGACCCGGGCCGGGGGACCGACGATCTTCTAGGGTGGGTGCGTGGCCCGGAGTGTGTACCTGACCAGCGTGGGATCCGGCGGTGGCAAGTCGACCGTCGCACTCGGGCTGGCGGAGCTGTTGTCCCGACAGGTCGAGCGGATCGGCGCGTTCCGGCCGCTGGTCGGCGGGCACGGCCCCGACCCGATCCTCGCCCTGCTCGGCGACCGGTACCGGATCGGGCTGCCGCTGGCCGACCTGAGCGGCACCAGCTACGCCGAGGCCACCGCGCTGGTCGCCGACGGGCGGCGCGAGGAGCTGATCGCCGGGATCGTCGAGCGCTACCGGGAGGTGGAGCGGCGCTGCCCGGCGGTGGTCGTGGTGGGCAGCGACTTCGCCGACGGCGGCGACGGTGCCGGCCCCCGCGAGCTGGCCTTCAACGCCCGGCTGGCCACCGAGTTCGGCAGCGTCGTGGTGCCCGTGGTCGACGGCTTCGGGCAGGAGCCGGCGGCCATCGCGGCCGCGGCGCGCGGGGCGTACCACGATCTGGAGGACCTCGGGGCGACGGTGCTGGCGGTGATCGCGAACCGGGTGCCCGGCCCGATGGCCCTGCCGGAGCTGCCCGTCCCCGCGTACGCCATCCCCGAGGTGCCGACCGTGTCGGCGCCGACGGTGGCCGAGGTGGCGGCGGCGCTCGGCGCCACCCTGCTGGCCGGCGACGACGACGCGCTCGGCCGCGACGTGCTCGACTACGTGGTCGGCGCGGCGCACGTGCCGACGCTGCTGGACCACCTGACCGAGGGGGCCCTGGTGATCACCCCGGGCGATCGGGCCGACCTGCTGGTGGCGGCGAGCGCGGCGCACGTGGCCGGGCAGGTCTCGGTCGCCGGGCTGGTGCTCACCCTCGGCGAGCAGCCGGACCCCCGGGCGATGCGGCTGGTCGAAGGGCTGAACACCGGGCTCGCGGTGCTCTCCGTGCCCAGCGACAGCTACGACACGGTCGCCGCGTCCAGCCGGATCGAGGGCCGACCCAGCGCGGGCAACCCGCGCAAGGTGGAGGCCGCGCTCGGCGCGTTCGAACGCTGCGTGGACACCGACGACCTGGCCCGCCGGCTGCGGGTCAGCCGCTCCGAGCGGGTCACCCCGCTGATGTTCGAGTACGACCTGATCGACCGGGCCCGGGCGCGGCGCCGGCACCTCGTGCTGCCCGAGGGGGCGGAGGAGCGGATCCTACGCGCGACGGAGATCCTGCTGCGCCGGGGCGTCGCCGACATCACCCTGCTCGGACGCCCCGACGACGTCGCGCGGCGGACCCGCGAGCTGGGCATCGACATCACCGGCGCGCGGGTGGTCGACCCCGTCACCAGCGAGTGGCGCGACGAGTTCGCCGCCGAGTACGCGAAGCTGCGCGCCCACCGGGGGGTCACCGCCGAGCTGGCGCACGACATCGTCGCCCAGCCGAACTACTTCGGCACGCTGATGGTGCAGACGGGGCACGCCGACGGGATGGTCTCCGGCGCCACCCACACCACCGCCGCCACGATCCGCCCGGCCTTCGAGATCATCCGCACGGTGCCGGGCGTCTCGGTCGCCTCCAGCGTGTTCTTCATGCTGCTCGCCGACCGGGTGCTGGTCTACGGCGACTGTGCGGTCAACCCCGACCCGGACGCCGCCCAGCTCGCCGACATCGCCATCTCCTCGGCCGACACCGCCGCCCGGTTCGGCATCGAGCCGCGCGTCGCCATGCTCTCCTACTCCACCGGCAGTTCCGGGGCGGGCGCCGACGTGGAGAAGGTCGCGGCGGCCACCAAGCTGGTCCGGGAGCGCCGCCCCGACCTGCTGGTCGAGGGGCCGATCCAGTACGACGCGGCGATCGACCCGGCGGTGGCGGCGACGAAGCTGCCCGGCAGCGAGGTCGCCGGCCGGGCCACGGTCTTCATCTTCCCCGACCTCAACACAGGCAACAACACGTACAAGGCGGTGCAGCGCTCCGCCGGGGCGGTGGCCGTCGGCCCGGTGATGCAGGGCCTGCGGCGGCCGGTGAACGACCTGTCCCGGGGAGCCACCGTGCCGGACATCGTGAACACCGTGGCGATCACCGCCATCCAGGCCGCGGCCGAGGAGTCGTCATGAGCGAGCGAAGCAGCAGGCTCGGCGCGACGGTGCCGTCATGAGCGCCCGGGTCCGCCCGGCCGCCACCGGAAGGAGTCGCCCGTGAGCCGGGTGCTCGTGCTCAACTGCGGGTCGTCGTCGGTGAAGTACCGGCTCTTCGACGGCGACCGGGTGCTCGACAAGGGCACCGTGGAGCGGGTCGGCGAGCCGGGCGGCGGCCCGGCCGACCACGGGACCGCCGTCCGGCAGATCCTCGCCAAGCTCGACCCGGCCGGCCTCACCGCCGTCGGGCACCGGGTGGTGCACGGCGGGAAGCGGTTCGGCGAGCCCGTCCTGATCGACGACGCGGTGCTCGCCGCGATCCGTGACCTGGTCCCGCTCGCGCCGCTGCACAACCCCGCCAACCTGACGGGCATCGAGGTCGCCCTGGCCGCGCTGCCGGACGTGCCGCAGGTCGCCGTCTTCGACACCGCGTTCCACACCACGCTGCCCGAGGCCGCCGCGACCTACGCGGTCGAGCGGGACACCGCCGAGCGGTACGGCATCCGGCGGTACGGGTTCCACGGCACCTCGCACGCGTACGTGTCGCGGCGCACGGCCGAACTGCTCGGTCGCCCGTACGCGGGAATCAACACGATCACCCTGCACCTGGGCAACGGGGCCAGCGCCTGCGCGGTGGCCGGCGGCCGGAGCGTGGCCACCTCGATGGGCATGTCCCCGCTGGAGGGCCTGGTGATGGGCACCCGCAGCGGCGACCTCGACCCGACCGTCATCTTCCACCTGCGCCGGGAGGGCGGGCTCTCCGTCGACGAGATCGACGACCTGCTCAACCACCGCAGCGGCCTGCTGGGGCTGGCCGGCGCCAACGACATGCGGGAGGTGCTCGCCCGCCGCGCGGACGGGGATCCCGCGGCGACGCTCGCCTTCGACGTCTACTGCCGGCGGATCACCGGCTACGTCGGGGCGTACTACGCGCTGCTCGGCCGGGTGGACGCGATCACCTTCACGGCGGGCGTCGGCGAGCACGCCGCGCCGGTCCGCGCCGCCGCCCTGGCGGGCCTGGAGCGGCTCGGCATCGCGGTGGACCCGGAGCGCAACGCCGGCAGCGGCGACCGGGTCATCTCGCCGGAGGGCGCCGAGGTGACGGTCTGCGTCGTCGGCACGGACGAGGAACGCGAGATCGCCCAGCAGACGCGGGCCGTGGTCCGGGCCGCCGACTGACCCGGGGCCGGCCGTCAGCCCAGGGCGAGCCAGGCGAGCAGGGCCACCAGCACCACCGCGACGACCGCCGCGCCGACGAGCAGCGGCGTGCGGGACGCGCCGGCCGGCGCCTCGGGCTCGGCGGTGTTGGCGAAGGCGCGGAACGCCGCGGTGTTGCCGCTCGGGTCGGTCTGGTTCTCAGGCATGCCGGTGACCCTAGCCAAACCGGTCCCGCGTCGCCGTCCCCCACGGGCGCGCAGCGGCAGGTCCGGCCGGCCGGTCGACACGATCCGGCCGGGTGGCGGGGCTGTCCGGACCGGACGGCGGGGACGATCCGGGCAGTCGGACACCTACCGTGAAACGGTGGGGGTCAAGCGGCTGGTCGCCGTGCTGATGACGGCGCTGCTGGCGGGCTGCGCGCCGGCCACCGCCGCGCCCGGAACCGCCGCGCCGCCGGCCCGCCCGGCCCCCGAGACGGCGTACGCCGTCGGCGTGCGCACGCTCACCGTCGACCCCGCCTCCGCACGGCCGTTGCCGGTGACCGTCTGGTACCCGGCGGACGACGACGGGGTGGCGGCCGGGCGGTTCCCGGTGGTGGTCTACAGCCACGGGCTGGACAGCCTGCCCGAGCTGCACGCCGGGCTGACCGCCCGCTGGGCCGCCGCCGGGTTCGTGGTGGCCGCCCCGGCGTACCCGCACACCCGGCGCGGCACGCCCCGGTTCAGCCGGGCCGACGTACGCCGCCAACCGGCCGACGGTTGGCGGTTGATCCGGCACCTCGTCCGGCTCGACGCCCGGGGCGGCGACCCGCTCGCCGGGCACCTCGACGTCACCCGGTTCGCCGCCGCCGGTCACTCGGCGGGCGGCTTCACCACGTCGGGCATGTTCACCTCCGGACGGTCGGAGCGGCTGCGGGCCGGCATCGTGATCGCCGGCGGCGGAATGGCCGGCAGCTTCGCGGGCCCGGCGGCGCCGCTGCTGTTCGTGCACGGCACGGCCGACCCGATCGTGCCGGCGTCGGTCGGCCGGGCCGCGTACCACCGCACGACCGGCCCGGCCACCTTCCTGAGCCTGCTCGGTCAGGGCCACGGCGAATACCTGACGCCGGGACGGCCCGGCTTCGAGCAGGTGGTCGCCACCACCACGGACTTCCTCCGCTGGACCCTCTACGGCGACCCGGCCGCCGGCCGCCGCCTGCCCGGCGACGCCCGCTCCCCCGGCGTGACGGCGTACGAGACGCGCCCCGACCGCTGACCACCGGCCGCCCCGGGGGCGTGTCCCCGCGCGGCCTCCCCGCCGACGACCCGACCTCGCCCGCCTCCGCGCCGCCCCGCAGCGGCCGGCGATCGGTTGACGGTCGGTGGGGCCGCGCGGCGAGGCACAATCGGAGCCATGTCACGTCGCGCCACCCCCGCCCTGCTCGCCACGACGCTGCTCACCGCCGGTCTGGTCGGCTGCTCCGGCGACGCCACCCCGGTCGCCCGGCCGACCGCTCCCGTCGAGCCGACCAGGGCGAGCACACCGGCGCCGCGGGTGCCCGCCGGCACCGCCCCCGACAAGGCTTTCGCCGTCGGCGTACGCACCCTCAAGCTGAACCGTGACGGGGACCGGCCGCTGCCGGTGACGGTCTGGTACCCGGCGGCCGGCGAGGCCGGTGGGCAGCCGGAGCGGTCGGCGGCGGCCGCCACGGGGAGGTTTCCCGTCGTCATGTTCAGTCACGGCCTGAACGGGCGCCCGGCCGACTACGAGGCGCTGCTCACCCGGTGGGCGACGGCCGGGTTCGTGGTGGCCGCGCCGACCTTCCCGCACACCGCGCGGGGCGGCGACGGAAACGTGCTGGACGTGCTCAACCAGCCGGCCGACGTGTCGTACGCGCTGACCCAGGTGCTCGCCCTCGACGGCAGGGCCGGCGACCCGCTGCGCGGCCGGCTGGCCACCGACCGGGTGGCGGCGGCCGGGCACTCGGCGGGCGGGGTGACCACGATCGGCCTCTTCACGGCCGGGCGGGACGAGCGGCTGGACGCCGGGGTGGTCTTCGCCGGCACGGCGCTCGGCGTCGGCACCGCCTTCGCGGGCGCCGCCGCCCCGCAGCTCTTCGTGCACGGCGAGGCCGACGAGGTGGTCGAGTACGCCGCCGGCAAGGCCGCCTACGACAAGGTGCCCTGGCCGAAGGCGATGCTGAGCCTGCCGAAGGGCGACCACGGCCGGGCGCTGCTCAGCGACGGCGCCGCGCTGCGGGTGGTCTCGGACACCACCGTCGAGTTCCTGCGCTGGTCGCTCTACGGCGACGAGGCCGCCAAGCGGCGAATCCCCACCGACGCCGCCCGCAACGACATCGCCACCCTCGACAACCGCCTCTGACCGGCGCCCCAGGCCCTTCCCACAAGATCCGCACAACTGCCCGGAAGAAGTGGCCTCCCGGTGCTCGGGAGGCCACTTCTTCCGGGAAAGAGCGCGATCCCGCCGATCACAGCGCGGCGCGCCGGGTGCGGTGCGGCGCGCCGGGTGCGGTGCGGCGCGCCGGGTGCGGTGCGGCGCGCCGGGTGCGGTGCGGCGCGCCGGGTGCGCGAGAGAGGCGTCAGGCGGTGTGGTCGACGACGACCTTGCCGAAGACGTCGCCGGAGTGCAGGCGGGCGAAGGCGTCCTCGACCCTGCTGAACGGGACCACGGTGTCCACCACCGGCCGCACCCCCCGCTCGGCGCAGAACGCGAGGAGGGCGGTCAGCTCGTCGGGGGTGCCCATCGAGGTGCCCAGGATCTCCAGCTGCATGGCGAATACCCGGCGCAGGTTGACCTTCGGCTCGTGCCCCGCGGTGGCGCCGGAGACCACGATCCGGGCCATCGGCGCGGCCGACTTCATGGAGTGGTCGAAGGTGGCCGCGCCGACCGTCTCGATCACGACGTCGACCCGCTCCGGCAGCCGGGCGCCGGGCTCGACGGCGGTGGCCCCCAACTCGGCGATCCGCTCCCGCTTGGCGGCGTCGCGGCTGGTCGCGTACACCCGCTTGCCCATCGCGGCGGCGAGCGCGACGGCCGCGGTCGCCACGCCGCCGCCGGCGCCCTGGACCAGCACGGCGTCGGCCTCGTCGACCCGGCCCCTGGTGGTCAGCATCCGCCACGCGGTCAGCCAGGCGGTGGGCAGGCAGGCCGCGTCCGTCGCCGCCAGGCCCACCGGCAGCGGCACCAGGTTCGACCGGGGTACGGCGACCCGCTCGGCCAGCGTGCCGGAGAAGTGCTCGGAGAGGATGGAGACGCCGCGCGGGTCGCCCGGGGTGGCGACCACGGGGTAGACGACGACCTCGTTGCCGTCCGGGTCCACCCCGACGGCGTCGCAGCCGAGGATCATGGGCAGTTGCTCCGCGCGCAGCCCGACCCCGCGCAGCGACCAGAGGTCGTGGTGGTTGAGGGAGCTGGCCCGCACCTGCACGGTCACCCAGTCGTCGGCCGGGTGGGCGGGCTCGGGCCGCTCGCCGACGGCGAGCGCGGCGAGCGGGTTGGCGTCGTCGAAGCGGGAGGCGAAGGCGGCACGCATGATCGGCACGGTAACAAGCTGAGCGGGCGTTAAGAAGGGCTTCCCACCGCGCCGGGGGCTCGGAGGGGCCCCTCGGGTGAGGAAGGCCCCTCCGCGCACCGTCAGCGGGTGACGCCGTCGCGGCGGGCGGCTTCGGCCACCGCCTCGGCCACCGCGGGGGCGACCCGGGGGTCGAGCGGGGACGGGACGATCGCCTCGGCGGTGAGCGACTCGGCCACGACGCCGGCGATGGCGTCGGCGGCGGCCACCTTCATCCCGTCGGTGATCCGGGTCGCCCGGGCGTCCAGCGCGCCCCGGAACACACCCGGGAACGCCAGCACGTTGTTGATCTGGTTGGGGTAGTCGCTGCGGCCGGTGGCGACGACCGCCACGTGCCGGGCGGCCACCTCGGGGTGCACCTCGGGCGTCGGGTTGGCCAGCGCGAAGACGATGCCGCCGGGCGCCATGCCGGCCACCGCCCGCTCCGGGATCTGCCCGCCCGAGACGCCGATCAGCACGTCCGCGCCGCGCAGCGCCTCGGTGACGTCGCCCTCGCGGCCGTCGGCGTTCGTGCTCGCGGCCAGCTCGGCCTTGGTGCCGGTCAGCCCGGTGCGGTGCCGGCCGATGATGCCCTTGGAGTCGCAGACCACCACCTGGTCGGGGTTCACGCCTCCGGCGACCAGCATCTTCGTCACCGCCACCCCGGCCGCGCCGGCGCCGCTGACCGTCACCCGCAGGTCGCCGAGCTTGCGGTTGAGCAGTGTGGCGGCGTTGCGCAGCGCGGCGAGCACCACGATCGCGGTGCCGTGCTGGTCGTCGTGGAAGACCGGGATGTCCAGGGCCTCGTCGAGCCGGCGCTCCACCTCGAAGCAGCGCGGGGCGCTGATGTCCTCCAGGTTGATCCCGCCGAACGACGGCGCCAGCGCCCGCACCACCGCGACGATCTCGTCCACGTCCTGCGTGGCCAGGCAGACCGGCACCGCGTCGACCCCGGCGAACTGCTTGAACAGCACCGCCTTGCCCTCCATCACCGGCAGCGCCGCGCGGGGGCCGATGTTGCCCAGCCCGAGTACGGCCGAGCCGTCGGTGACGACCGCGACGGTGTGCGAGGCCCAGGTGTAGTCGTCGGCGAGGCTCGGGTCGGCGGCGATCGCCTCGCAGACCCGGGCCACACCCGGGGTGTACGCGAGGGAGAGGTCCTCCCGGCTGGTCAGCGGGACGGTCGAGGCGACGGCCATCTTGCCGCCCCGGTGCAGCCGGAAGACGGGATCAGCGGGGTCCACGGTGGACGATGACATGGTGACTCCAGGATCTGTCGAGCAGACGGGGCGGCCGGCGCGGACGCGAGGTGAGGCGCCGAGCGGCGACACGCGGTGCGGGGGTCACCCGGGCACCTCCCGAGCATAGTGTCGCCACCGTCACACGGATGTGAGCGGGGTCATAACGGACGCGGGCGCACCCGTCCCGGGCGGGGCCAGTAGCGCGCCACCACCCGGCCCCGCACGTCGGCCACCCCGTACGCCCGGGAGTCGTCGGTGACCAGGTCGTTGTCCCCGGACAACCACCAGCCGCCGTCCTGGGCGCGGACCGCGCGCTTGACCACGAGCAGGTCGGGGCGGCTGCGGAACACCGCCACCACGACGTCGCCGGGGCGGACGGCCCGCCCGCCGCGGCGGACCAGCACCGCGTCGCCGTGCCGCAGCGTGGGCGACATGGACGGACCGGTCACCAGCACGGCGGTCAGCGGCCACCGCAGCCGGGGCGCCCCCGCCGGGCGATCGGGCTCCATCGGTTTCACCTCCACCCGGCCTCTCGGCGCACGTCCGAGGAGTAATGTCGTGGTGGATCATCGCAAACTTCCCATGGAGGATCCTGATGCGACTTCCCCGCATCCTTACGCCCCGCGTGACCGCCAGCGCCCACTGCGACCTGCCCTGCGGCGTCTACGACCCGGCGCAGGCCCGGATCGAGGCCGAGTCGGTGAAGGCGATCTGCGAGAAGTACCAGGCCAACACCGACCCGGAGTTCCGCACCCGCGCCATCCTCATCAAGGAGCAGCGCGCCGACCTGGTGAAGCACCACCTGTGGGTGCTCTGGACCGACTACTTCAAGCCGGCCCACTTCGAGAAGTACCCGCACCTGCACCAGCTGTTCAACGAGGCCACCAAGCTGGCCGGCGCCGCCGGCGCCAAGGGCGGCACCGACCCGTCCAAGGCCGACGAGCTGCTGCAGAAGATCGACGAGATTTCCAAGATCTTCTGGGAGACCAAGAAGGCGTGACCGTCGCAGGTCCGCCGACGATCCGGCCGGCACGTCCCGAGGACGTGCCGGCCGTCGTCGCCATGGTCCACGAGCTGGCGGAGTACGAACGCGCGCCCGAGCAGTGTCACCTCACCGAGGAACAGGTCACCGCCGCCCTGTTCCCGACTGCCCCGGGTCGCGGCGCGGCGTCGGACGCGCCGAGCCGGAGCAGTCGCAGCCCGGCCCCCGCGCTCTTCGGTCACGTGGCCGTCGACGCGGACGACCGACCGGTGGGCTTCGCGCTGTGGTTCCTCAACTTCTCCACCTGGGCCGGCGTGCACGGCGTCCACCTGGAGGACCTCTACGTCCGCCCGGCCGCCCGGGGCACCGGGGCCGGTCGGCTGTTGCTCGCCACCCTCGCCGCGATCTGCGTCGAGCGGGGCTACCAGCGGCTGGAGTGGTGGATGATCGACTGGAACCCGGCCGCCGGCTTCTACGCCGCCATCGGGGCGCGGCAGATGCCCGAGTGGGTCCCGTACCGGCTCAGCGGGGACGCCCTGGCCGGCCTGGCCGCGCAGGCACGTGGCGGCCCCCACACGTCGGGGCGACCGAGCGGGTAGAGTCCCCGACCGGGGGGATGAGTGGTGACTCAACTGACCGGGCAGCCGACGACCGACGACGACGTCGTGCACCTCACCGTGCCCGCGGACGGGGGCTACCTCGGGGTGCTGCGTACCGCCACCGCCGGGCTCGCGGCGCGGCTCCAGTTCGCCCTCGACGAGATCGAGGACCTGCGCATCGCCGTGGACGAGGCGTGCGCGATGCTGCTCGCCATCGCCACCCGCGACGCCGAGCTCGACTGCCGGTTCGCGGTCACCGACGACGCGCTCACCGTCGAGGTGACGGTGCCGACCGTGCGGGGCGCCACGCTGCCGGCCGAGTCGTCGTTCGCCTGGAAGGTGCTCACGGCGCTCACCACCTCGGCGTCCGCGAGCGCCGCCGACGACCGGGCCACCATCTCGCTGCTCACCCGGCGCGCCTCCGGGTACTGACCGCGCCCATCCCGGCGCTTGGCGCCGGGCCGCTGTGGCGCGGGCGTCACTCGAAGCCGAGGGCCCGGGTGGTGGGGGTGCTGACCAGCAGCGCGGTGACGCCGAGGCCGAGCGCCATCAGCGGTACGCCGAGCCAGCCCACTCCGCCCTGGACCATGAACCATCCGATCGGCAGCAGCATGAGCTGAAGCACGATCGCCGGGGCCCGCGCACCCGCCCTGCGGCGTGCCAGCGCGCCGCCCAGCGCCCAGAGCGCCGCCGCCGCGCCGACCGCGAACGCGGTCACCAGCAACGCCGACGTCAGGTCGGTGGTGGTGGCGGTGAGATCGGCCCAGACCAGCCACGCGGCGATCAGCCCCACGGCGACCGCCTCGCCCCGCAGCAGGCGGACCGCCCAGCGGAGGGTGACGGGAATCGGGTCGGAGTCGATGGTCACGCGCGCCACGATACCCGGGGTGGCGCGCGGTACAGTGCCGCCCATGCGGGCCGTCCTGGTGGTCAATCCGAAGGCCACCACCACCAGCGAGCGCAGCCGGGACGTCCTGGTCCGGGCCCTGCGCAGCGAAGTCGACCTCTCCGTGCGCTACACCCGCCGACGCGGGCACGCGACCGACCTCGCCCGCGAGGCGGCCGAGGAGGGCGTCGACGTCGTCGTCACGCTCGGTGGCGACGGCACGGTCAACGAGGTGGTCAACGGCCTGATGACCGCGCAGCCGCCGACCATGCCGGCCGCGGCCACGCCGGCCGAGCGGTTGCCCGCCCTGGCGACCGTGCCGGGGGGCTCGACGAACGTCTTCGCCCGGGCCCTCGGCCTGCCCCGCGACTGGCCGGACGGGACCAGCATGATCCTGGAGGGCCTGCGGCTGGGGCGGTACCGGACCATCGGGCTCGGCCGGGCCGACGACCGCTACTTCACCTTCTGCGCGGGCTTCGGCATCGACGCGGCGGTCATCCACCGGGTCGAGCAGGCGCGCCGGCGGGGCCAGGTCTCTACCCCCGCGCTCTACTTCCGCTCCACCGTCGCCCAGTACTTCCTCAACTCCGACCGGCGTCATCCGGCGATCAGCCTGGAGCGGCCGGGCGAGTCGGCGGAGGGCGAGTTGGCCACCGTCATCATCCAGAACACCGCGCCGTGGACGTACCTGGGCGACCGGGAGGTCAACCCGAACCCGGAGGCGTCGTTCGACCTCGGCCTGGACGTGTTGGCGCTGCGTCAGCTCCGGGTGGCCAGCACGACACGCACCGTGACGCAGTTCTTCTCCCGAACGCCCGATCCGCACGGCCGCCAGGTGCTGCGGCTGCACGATGTCGCGGAGTTCACCCTGCTCTCCGCCCGCCCGCAGGCGTTCCAGCTCGACGGCGACTACCTCGGCGAGCGGGAGAAAGTCAGATTCACATCCGTTCCGGCGGCACTGAGAGTAATCTGCTAGGTCTCGGGTACTGCCGTAGGTCGACGCGGCGACGACACCGCACCGGCGGGGGCGGCCGCCACACCGAGAGGCAGGTGCCGGAAATGTCAGCAATGTCACGCGGACCGTACTATATTGATCCTCGACTGTGGTACGCCGGGTAACCAGGAAGGCGCTGGAATCCGGACAAATGGGTTGTGGGCTTGCTCACCGCCCGGAGTTTTTCCGAGCGTCACCCTTGACATCCCGGGCGTTCGTGAAAGTATTCACAAGCGAACTCGAGTTACCGGGACATTGCCTGGATATGCTCGTCCGGTTGAGCTGTTCCAGCAGGTCCGCGGGGCCAACACCGCCTGCTCACGCACTGCCGAATAAGCGGACGCGAACCGTCACCATCGGCGCTGCGGATGCATATAGGAAAAGCACCAAAGCAATAACTGCCACCCACCCAGAATGAGGAGTGTTGCCGCCATGGACTGGCGTCACCATGCTGTCTGCCGCGACGAGGACCCGGAGCTGTTCTTCCCGATCGGGACGTCCGGACCGGCTCTCCTGCAGGTCGAGCAGGCCAAGGCCGTCTGCCGGCGCTGCTCCGTGACCGACCAGTGCCTGCAGTGGGCGCTGGAGTCCGGTCAGGACGCTGGCGTCTGGGGCGGGATGAGCGAGGAGGAGCGGCGCGCCGTGAAGCGCCGCGGTGGCCTCCGGGTGCTGCGCGCTCACTCCGCCTGATCCCCCGCACCACAGCTGCACGCCCCGGCCGGGTTCGCCCGCCGGGGCGTATCGCTGTCCGCACGCCTGTCACCTACCCCCGGAGCGGCTGTTCCGATCATGGACCGGCCGTGATCCCGGCCACCCTCTCGGCGGCGTCGACGCGGCGCAGGACCAGATCGGCCAGCTCCGGGGCGTCGGTCAGCGGCGCGGACACCGCCACCGCACCGGCGTCCCGCGCCGCCGCTGTCACGGCGTCGTGGAAGAGGCCCGGAGCCAGGAAGTACGCCGATACCGCCACCCGTCGGGCACCCCGAGCGCGCAGCCGGGCCACCGCCGCGTCGACGGCGGGCGGGGCGGCCGAGGCGTACGACACCCGCGTGGGCACCCCGAGATCGGCCCGCAGCGCGGCGGCCACCCGCCCCACCGACCCGCGCGCCCGGGCGTCGGTGGTGCCCGCCGCGGCGAGCACCAGCCCGTCGAACCGCCCCGGCGCCGCCTCGCCCAACCGCCGGCACAGGCCGGCCAGCAACCCGCCGTCGACCTCCCCGTCGGCGGGGCCCAGCACGTCGGTCACCCGTACCGCCATCGGCGGCCCCGAATCGCGGGCCGCCGCCACCGCCGCCGGGATGTCCACCCGCCGGTGGTACGCGGCCGTGAGCAGCAGCGGCACCAGCACCGCCCGGCGATGCCCGGCGGCGGCCAGGTCCCGCAGCACCGCGGCGGGCCCCGGCTCGGTGTGGTCCAGCCAGCTCGCCAGCACGGGCGTGCCCGGCCGGGCGGTCGACACCGCCCGGGCCAGCGCCCGGGTCGCCTCGGCGGCCCGCGGATCCCGGCTGCCGTGGGCCACCAGGACCACCGGGTCGGCCGCCGGTGGCCCGGGCGCCCCCGACGCGGGAGCACCCGGGCCCGGCCCGGTCAGACGTGCAGGCCGCACTCGGTCTTCTCGAACATGGCCCAGCGACCCGCCCGCGGGTCCTCCCCCGCCTTGGTGCGCCGGGTGCAGGGCCAGCACCCGATCGAGCCGTAGCCCTGCTTGAACAGCTCGTTGACCGGCACGTTCCACCGGGCGATGTAGGCGTCCACGTCGGCCTGCCGCCACGCCGCGATCGGGTTGACCTTGACCTTGCCGCGCCGGGCGTCGAAGGTCACCACCGGCGTGTTCGCCCGGGTCGGCGACTCGTCCCGACGCAGCCCGGCGGCCCAGGCGTCGTACCCGGCGAGCGCCCGCTCCAGCGGCTCGACCTTGCGGAGCTGGCAGCAGTCGTCCGGCGACTTGTTGAACAGCCGGGGGCCGTACTGGCCGTCCTGCTGGCCGACGGTCAGCCGGGGCCGGATCGACCGGACGTTCACCGGCAGCGTCCGGGCCACCTCGTCGCGGACCCTCAAGGTCTCCGGGAAGTGCAGGCCGGTGTCGAGGAAGACCACGTCGATCCCCGGCGCGACCCGGGAGACCAGGTGCGCCAGCACGGCGTCGGCCATCGAGCTGGTGACGCAGAACCGGTTGCCGAAGGTCTCGGCCGCCCAGCGGGCGATCTCCAGCGCCGGCGCGCCCTCCAGTTCCCGGCCCGCCTCCTCGGCCAGCGCGCGCAGCTCGTCGGGGTCGCGCCGGGCCGGGTCGGCCGACGCCGGACCGGCTACGCCGACCAGGCCCAGGCCCGCCGCGGAGACGAGGCCCGGCTGGTCGCCGGTGCCCCCGCTCACCGGGCCACCGCCCTGCCGAGCAGGCCCGTGAACCGCACCGAGAACACCCGCGCGCAGGCGTGGCACTCCCAGGCGCCGTGGCCGGCCTCGCTCGGCCGCAGGTCCTCCTCGCCGCAGTACGGGCAGTACAGCGGCGCGGAACGGGTCTCGCTCATCGCGTCCCCCCGCTGCGCCCGGCGCCACCGCGCACGCCACCAGGCCGGCTGATTCGTTCGCTCATCGGAGTTCCTCCTCGTCAGCCCTGATCACCCAGTTGGCGAACGTCTCGCCCGCTTCCCGGCCGGCGAGGTAGCGGCGGGCGAGACGTTCCACGTACTCCGGAAGCTCCGCTGCCGTGGTCTTCAGGCCGCGCAGCTTGCGGCCGAAGCCGGCGGTCCGCCCCTCGGCCATGCCGAGCCCGCCGCCGAGGTGGACCTGGAAGCCCTCCACCTGGCGGCCGTCCGGGCCGACCACCAGCTGGCCCTTCAGGCCGATGTCCGCGACCTGGGTGCGGGCGCAGGCGTTCGGGCAGCCGTTGAGGTGGATGGAGATGTCGGCGTCGAAGTCCCGAAGCCGCTCCTCCAGCCGGGCCACGAGCTCCTCGCCGCGGGCCTTCGTCTCGACGATCGCCAGCTTGCAGTACTCGATCCCGGTGCAGGCCATCGTGCCGCGCCGCCAGGCCGACGGCTGCGCCTCCAGCCCGATCTCCCGCAGCTGCCGCACCAGCGAGTCCGTCCGCTCCGGCGCCACGTCGAGCACCAGCAGCTTCTGGTACGGGGTGAGCCGCACCCGGCCGCTGCCGTGCGCCTCGACCACGTCGGCGAGCCGGGCGAGCTGCCCGCCGGAGACCCGCCCGACCACCGGGGCGGCCCCGACGTAGTGGCGTCCGTCGCGCTGCGGGTGCACGCCGATGTGGTCCACCGGCTTCTCCGGCAGCTCCGGGGCCGGCCCGTCGAGCAGGGCGCGACCCAGGTACTCCTTCTCCAGCACCTCGCGGAACTTCGCCACGCCCCAGTCGGCGACCAGGAACTTCAGCCGCGCCCGGTTGCGCAGCCGGCGGTAGCCGTAGTCACGGAAGATGCCGACCACGCCGGCCCAGACGTCCGGCACCTCGGCCAGCGGCACCCAGACGCCGAGCCGCTGGGCCAGCATCGGGTTGGTGGACAGGCCGCCGCCCACCCACACGTCGAACCCCGGGCCGTGGTCCGGGTGGTCGACCCCCAGGAACGCGATGTCGTTGGCCTCGTACGGGGTGTCGACCAGCCAGGAGATGGAGGTCTTGAACTTGCGCGGCAGGTTGGAGAACTCCTTGTCGCCGACGTAGCGGCGGACGATCTCGTCGACCGCCGGCGTCGGGTCGACCAGCTCGTCGCGGGCGACGCCGGCGACCGGGCTGCCCAGCACGACCCGGGGGCAGTCGCCGCACGCCTCGGTGGTCTGCAGGCCGACGGACTCCAGCCGGCGCCAGATCTCCGGCACGTCCTCGACCCGGATCCAGTGGTACTGGATGTTCTGCCGGTCGGTGATGTCGGCGGTGTCCCGGGCGAACTCGCGGGAGATGTCGGCGACCACCCGCAGTTGCGCCAGGCTGAGCTCGCCCCCGTCCACCCGGACCCGGAGCATGAAGAACTCGTCCTCCAGCTCGTGCGGCTCCAGCACGGCCGTACGCCCGCCGTCGATGCCCGCCTTCCGCTGCGTGTAGAGCCCCCACCAGCGGAACCGGCCGCGCAGGTCCTGCGGGTCGATCGAGGCGAACCCGCGGTGGGCGTAGATGTTCTCGATCCGGGCCCGTACGTTCAGCGGGTCGTCGTCCTTCTTGATCCGCTCGTTGGGGTTGAGCGGCTCGCGGTGACCGAGCGCCCACTGGCCCTCGCCGCGCGGGCGGCGCGGGGCCCGGGCCGGTCGGGGGGCAGTCGGGTCCCCGGCCCGGGCCGGAATGCTGCTGACCGCCATCGCGGCGTCCTCCGTTGTCTGCGGTGCCTCGGGATGCGCGGGCGCGGCGGCCGGCCCGTCGGAACGGGCAGGGGACAACGGTGTCGGAACAGCCGGCGCGGGGGCGCGCCCGAGACAGATTGGTCGGGCGTCGTCAGTGGGCCGGACAGATCGCGCTGCGCACGCGGCCGTAGTCGACGTGGCGGCGGGCCACGAAGCGGCGGACGACAGCGGCGGTCATGGAAGTCATGCTGCCACACCCACCGGGGGCCGGCCAACGAGCGCGTGCGTGATCCCACATCACGGGCCACGCCCGCCGGCCGACCCGGACCCGCTCGGCGGGGGCGGGAGGCGACAACTTCGGGGAAGTAGTGCCCTCCTCGCCCGGGGAGGCCGCTACTTGCGGAAAGTTGTGCGATCTCCGGCGCGACACACGGGGTCGGCGGAGGTGTGGAAGGCTCGGCCGCGTGGGCAGATTGTCCGGAAAGTGGCGGTCCCGGAGGGCCGGCGCGGAGCACCCCCGACCGGCGCGCCCTCCTGCGGAGCCGGCCCGTACGGCGCGGGCCCGTGCGGAGCGGGCCCGCACCGGGCGGCTACGGCCGGATCGGCCCGACGCGGAGCGCTGCCGGCCGGATCGGCCCCGCCGGCCGTGGCCGGTCTGGCCGTGGCCGGCGCTGCTGACCCTGCTGGTGACCGCCGCCGGGATCGACCGCGCCCAACCGTGGCGGGACGAGTTCGCCACCTGGAGCGCGGCCACCCGACCGGCGGACGACCTGGTCCGGCTGGCCGGCACCATCGACGCCGCCACCGGCCCCTACTACCTGTTCATGCACGCCTGGGTCGCGGTCGCCGGCGATTCCGTGACCGCGCTGCGGCTGCCCGCCGCGCTGGCCATGTCCGCCGCGGCCGGACTGACCGCGGTCCTCGGCCAGCGGCTCGTCGACGCCCGCGCGGGGCTGCTCGCCGGGCTGCTCCTCGCGGTGCTTCCGGGCACCTCCCGCTACGGCCAGGAGGCCCGACCGTACGCGCTGGCCACGTTCCTCGCGGTGCTGGCGACGCTGCTGCTGGTCGAGGCGCTGCGCCGGCCCGGACGGACCCGCTGGACGGGGTACGCCGCCGCCGTCGCCGCGCTCGGGCTGACCCACCTGATCGCCCTCACCCTGCTCGCCGCGCACGCCGTCGCGGTGCTCGCCGCCCGCCGCCCGCCGCCCGGGCGGACCGGCGAGCCGCCGGAAAACGTCACGGGCGGCCCCGCCGGAACGGGCGGCCCCGCCGGAACGGGCGGCCCCGCCGGAACGGGCGGCCCCGCCGGAACGGGCGGCCCCGCCGGAACGGGCGGCCCCGCCGGGACGGACGGCCCGTCACCAGCCCGCCGCGCACCGGGGCGGACCGCCCCGGCGACGGACGCCGCGGGCGACCTCGCCGGGGCGGGCGGCCCGACGGGAGCCGCGTCGTGGCGCCGGCCACTGTGCTGGGCACTCGCGCTGGTGCCGGCCGCGCTGCTGGTGACCCCGCTGGTGCTGCTGGCCGTGGGCCAGCGGTCCCGGCAGCTCGACTGGGTCGACCCGGTCCGGCTGACCGACCTGACGGCGTTGCCGGGCGGGGTGGCGCAGAGCGGCGCGGTGGGCGGACTGCTGGTCGGCCTCGCCGCGCTCGGGGCGGCCCGGCTGGGCCGGCGCGCCCTGCTGCCCGGATGCGCGGTGCTGCTGCCGGTGCTGCTGGTCTTCGCCGCCGGCGCCGTCGTACCTCTCTGGGTGCCCCGCTACCTGGTCTTCGTCGTGCCGTTCGGCTGCCTGCTCGCCGGCGCGGCGCTGGCGACGGTGCGGTTGCCGGCCGCGCTGGCCGTGGTGGCCCTGGCCGGGCTGCTGGGCCTGCCGGACCAGGCGGCGCTGCGCAGGACCCACGAATGGCCCCGCACCGCCCCGGTCGACTACCGGGGGGCGGCCCGGGTCGTCGCCGACGGTCAGCGGCCGGGTGACGCCGTCGTCTACTCGCCCCGGGAGAGCTGGCTCTTCCTCGACCTCGGCATCGCCTACCACCTGGGCGACCGGCGCCCCCGCGACGTGCTGGTGGCGCAGGACCAGGTCCGCCAGGGCGACCTGTGGGCCGCCGAGTGCGACCGGCCGGCCGAGTGCCTGGCCGGCGCGGAGCGGATCTGGCTGATCGTGGCCGGCCGCCGGGACGACCCGCTGGCCGCCGTGCCCGGCGCCAAGGGCGACGCGCTGCGCGCCGGCTTCACCGTCGAACGGGTCTGGCCGCGCCCCGGCCTGACCGTCGCCCTGCTCACCCGCTGACGCCTGCGGGCCCGTCCGCGCCCGCGGCCCCGCCCACGACGGGTCAGCCGGCGGAGCGGCCCTCGGGGGCGCTGCGGGCCAGCGGGACGACGAGCGTCGCCTCGGTGCCGCCGTTCGCGCCGTCGCGCAACTCGATGGTGCCGCGCAGCTCGCCGGTGACCAGCGCCCGGACGATCTGCAACCCCAGGTTCCCGCCCCGCTCGGCGTCGAAGTCGGGCGGCAGCCCGCGCCCGTTGTCGGTCACCGAGACGTGCAGCATCTTCCGGAACCGGTGCGCCGAGACCACCACCTCGGGCGCCGCGCCGGCCGGGCCGGCCGCGTCCGGCGCGCCGGTCGGCTCGGCGGCCGGCGGGAACCCGTGCTCGACGGCGTTGAGCAGCAGTTCGTTGAGGACCATCACCAGCGAGGTGGCGACCTCGGCGGGGAGCACCCCGAAGCTGCCCATCCGCCGCATCCCGACCGTCGACTCGGTCGCCGCCACCTCGGTCGCGGCGCTCGCCACCCGGTCCACGATGCCGTCGAACTCGACCGCCTCGTCGCTGGACATGGAGAGGGTCTCGTGCACCAGCGCGATGGAGGCGACCCGGCGTACCGACTCCTCCAGGGCGACCCGGGCCTCCGGCATGGACACTCGGCGGGCCTGGAGGCGCAGCAGTGCGGCGACCGTCTGGAGGTTGTTCTTCACCCGGTGGTGGATCTCCCGGATGGTGGCGTCCTTGGTGATCAGGGCGCGGTCGCGGCGGCGTACCTCGGTGATGTCACGGACCAGCACCAGCGCGCCGATCGGCACCCCGGCGGGCATCAGCGGCAGGGCCCGGGTGAGCATCGTCGCGCCGCGGGCGTCGATCTCCCGGCGGGGCGGCGCCTCGCCGCGCAGCGCGGCGAGGATGCCGTTCGCCGCGTCCGTCCCCTCCAGCGGGTCGCCGGCCAGCCGGCGGTGCAGCGCCGCCAGGTCCTCGCCCACCAGGTGCGAGGCGTAGCCCAGCCGCCGGTACGCCGACTGCGCGTTCGGGCTGGCGTAGGTGACCTTGCCGCCGGCGTCGAGCCGGACCAGCCCGTCGCCCACGCGCGGGGCCGAGGTGGTCTCCCCCGGGTGGCGCGGCGGCGGGAAGGTGCCGTCGGCGATCATCTGCGCCAGGTCGTCGGCGGTGGTGAGGTAGTTCAGCTCCAACTGGCTCGGGGTGCGCGCGGTGGAGAGGTTGGTGTCCCGCCCCACCACGGCGATCACCTCGCCGGCCTCGCCGTCGGCGGTGCGCAGCCGGACCGGGATCGCCTC
The DNA here is from genome assembly GCF_043204915.1 of Micromonospora sp. NPDC047670. Lineage (NCBI taxonomy): Bacteria > Bacillati > Actinomycetota > Actinomycetes > Micromonosporales > Micromonosporaceae > Micromonospora > Micromonospora sp. NPDC047670. The sequence continues at coordinate 97,915 of NZ_JBIDDA010000009.1, read as the reverse complement.
GTGTCGGGCGGGCACGTCGCCGTACCAGACGGGGTCGCCCTCCCGCCAGATCCGGCCCTGCCGGTGGGCCACCTCCAGGTGGGCCACCTCGGGCCCGCCGACGATCCGCCCCACCTGGTCGTCCAGGTACGCGGTGGGGGCGGTCGTCGGCCGGACCTGGGCGACGCAGAGGAAGGTCCCGTCGGCGTCCACGGGCACCCAGAGCAGCAGGTCGGCGAAGGACAGGTCGGACAGCAACTGCCAGTCCCCGGCGATCCGGTGCAGGTGGTCGATGTCGGCCGGGCGGAGACGGGTGTGCTCCTCGGCGAGGTCGCGCAGCGTGGACACGCTGACCAGCGTGCCACGCCGGGCGTCACATCGTCGCGGTGACCTTCTTCAGCCCCCGGGGCGCGTCCGGGTCCTCGCCCCGGGCCAGCGCCAGCGCCAGCGCCAGGCGCTGCAGCGGCAGGATGTCCAGCAGCGGGGCGTACCGCTCGTCGACCTCCGGGACGGCCATCCGGGTGGCGCCCCCGACGTCGGCGGAGCCGACCACCACCACGTCGGCGCGGCGCTCGCCGAGCCGGGGCAGCACCTCGCCCATCGACCGGCCGCCCGGCCCGGAGCCGACCACGGCCAGGACCGGCACGTCCGGGTCGGTCATCGCGAGGGGGCCGTGCAGCAGGTCGGCGCCGGAGAACGCGAGCGCCGGCAGGTAGGAGGTCTCCATCAGCTTCAGCGCGGCCTCGCGGGCGGTCGGGTACGCGTACCCCCGGCCGGTGGTGACGAGCTGGCCGGCGAACCGGTAGCGGGGCGCGAGCTGGGCCGGGGTCTGGTCCTCCAGGGTGCGGGCCGCCAGCTCGGGCAGGGCGGCGAGCGCGTCGCGCTCGTCGGCGGGCAGCGCGCCGTCGCCGGCCCGGATGCCCTCGACGAGCATCAGCAGAGCGAGCAGCTCCGCGGTGTACGTCTTGGTGGCGGCCACCGCGCGCTCGTGCCCGGCGGCGATGTCGACGCTGAGCTCGGCGACGTCGGCCAGCGGGGAGTCGGGCGCGTTGGTGACGGCCAGGGTCAGCGCGCCGGAGACGCGGGCGGTGCGGAGCACCTCGGCGAGGTCCGGCGAGCCGCCGCTCTGGCTGACGCCGACGACCAGCGCGTCGGAGAGGTCCGGGCGGGCGCCGTAGACGGTGACGGCGCTGGGCGAGGCGAGCCCGGCGGGCAGGCCGAGCCGGATCTCGGTCAGGTACGCCCCGTAGAGGGCGGCGTGGTCGGAGGTGCCCCGGGCGGTGAAGACCACGTGCCGGGGTCGGCGCTCCGCGATGACCGCCGCCACCCGGGCGATGGCGCCGGCGTGTTCGGCGGAGAGCAACCGGGCGTAGCCCGCCGGCTGCTCGTCGATGTCGGCGGCCATGCCAGCCCCTGCACGCGTCACGGAAACTCCTCCCACTGCGCGATTGCCGCGCGTTTCCTGCTCAGTCTTGCACCTTTGATCTGATCAGAGCAATCGAACGAGCAGTAGTGCGCAGTTGATCACCATGTCGGTGCAACATCACCTACGCTTGCCCGGCCCACCGCAGCACCGAGAGCGAGAGGACGACGTGGCCGAGGACGACCGGGCGCTGCCCGCGGCGGAGGAACTTGCCCTGGCCCGGCTCGCCATGGACGCCGGCGACCTGGAACACGCGGCCGGCCACGTCGCCGCCGCGCTGGCCCAGGCCCCGACCCTGCCCGAGGTGCACGAGACCCTCGCCCGGCTCGCCGCCGCCGACGGCGACGGCGGGGTGGAGCTCTTCCCGCTGCACCACCACGCCTTCGTCGGCGCCGTGGTCGCCCGCGCCCACCTGCTGGCCGCCGCCGGCCGGCCCGCCGAAGGGCTGGACCTGCTGGTCGCGGCGACCGGGCACGCGCCCGGGACGGACTGGGCCGGCGTGCCCTGGGTGACCGCGCCGGAACTCGCCGAGCGCCTCGAACCGGACCGGACCGCCCGGATCCTCATGCAGGTCTGCGCCGCCGTGCCCGATCCGGCGCCACGGGCCGGCCGGGCGGCGCTGGCCCCCTACCTGGCGCTGGCCCGCAACGCGGTCACCGTCCACGCCGAGCACGGCCTGCTGCTGGGCGCGGCGTCCGCGCTGGCCCGGCGGGTCGGCGAGGTCGCCCTGGCCATCCGCTGGGCCGCCCGGGGCGTACGCGCGGAGCCGTCGAAGATCGGCGAGGTGTGGCTGGGGTACGCGTACCGCAGCGCCGGCCGCACCCGGGAGGCGCTGGCGGCGCTCGGCCGTGCCGTGGAGCACGACCCCGACGACCTCGCCGTGTACGCCGACATCGCCGGCACCCTCGCCGACAACGGGCGACTCGACGAGGCGCTCGACTGGATCGACCGGGCCCTCGCCCGGGATCCCACGTTCGACTGCGCCGTGCACACCGCCCACCGGCTGCGGTACCAGCGCGACGGCGACGTGGCGCACCTGGTCGCGCTCGCCGACTTCGTCCGGGACCACCCCGACGACACGCACGAGCACGGCGACCTGGCCGAGTGCTGCCGCGGCCGGGCCTGGCTCGGGCAGGTCACGCCGGCCACCGGTGCGGTGGTGGAGGCGGTGCGCCAGGCCGTCGCCGACGACCACGGCGGCGTCGGCGCCGCCGTGCTGCTGGACTCGCCCGCGCCGCCGAGCGCGCTGCGTACCATCGCCACCGTCGTGCCCGCGATGCGGGTCGAGGTGGCCGACGTGCCCGAACCGGACCCGCGCGAGCCCCGACGGTCGGACGGCCGGCAGCTCTGGCGCTGGGACGGGACGGCCGTCGTGCCCGCGGTGCCGGCGCCCTCGGCGGAGGCCGTCGCCCGGCTGCGGCAACTCGCCCACCCCGCGTGGCCGCACCCCCCGGCGGCGTACGACGCGGCGGTCGGCCTGGCCACCCTGGACCTGGCCGACCTGCTCGGCCTGCTGGCGCACCCGCCGGACGCGCCGCCCACCGCGCTGGGCCGGGTGCTCGGGCAGGATCCCTCGCTCTGGGTGCGCTGCGTCCAGGTGTGGACCTGCCTCGGCCTGCTGCACCACCGCACGGACGAGCCGTGGGCGGAGTCGGCCCGCCGCCGGGTGCTGCTGGACCTGGTCTGGGGCGTCGAGGACTGGACCACCGAGGCGGCGCTGTTCGCCATGGTCACCGCCGCCTGGGTCGACCCGGCGGTCCGCCCCGACGTGGCCCGGGTGGTGGCCGAGCGGCTGGCGGACGTCGCGGCGGTGGCCCGGGTCCGACCGGTGCCGATCGCGGCGTCCCTGGCCCACCTGGCCCTGGCCGCGCCCGCCCTGGACGCCGAGACGGTCGCCCTGGCGACCTCGCTGGCCGCCGCGCGTCCGGTTCCCCGCCCCCGCGACCCCGGTTCCCGCCTGCGCCGTCTCTGGCGTCGCCTGACCGCCACCCTCCGCCGCCCCTGACCGCCTCCGCCGCGCCGCGCCGCCCCTGATGCTCCGCGCCGGCCCGGTGGGCCGGCGCGGCGCAGAGCCTACGGAACGTCCGGCGGATCGTGGCGGCGGGTCAGGGAGTGGGGGCCTTGGCCAGGGCGGTCTCGGCCTGCTCCTCGCCGGCGGCCTGGGGCGGGAGGTCGTTCGCGGTGCGCAGCGGGATCTCCCGGATGAACCAGGCGAGCACCGGGACGGCGACGCTGAAGAGCACCGCCCACCAGAAGACGTGCGAGACCGCGTCGGCGAGGCCGCCCAGCACCAGCTCACGGGCCTGCGCCGGCAGGTCCTTGAGCATCTTGAGGTCCATCGCGGCGCCGGCCTCCCCGCCGCCGCCGAACGCGTCGCCGGCCGGCGAGTCCGCCAGTCGGTTGGCGAAGATCGCCCCGAACAGCGAGATGCCGAACGAGCCGCCGATCGACCGGAAGAAGGTGGCCGCGCCGCTCGCCGCGCCCAGGTCCTTCTGCTCCACGCTGTTCTGTGCGATCAGCATCGACGTCTGCATGAGGAAGCCCATGCCGACGCCCAGCACGATCATGTAGAGCGACGACTCGGTCTTGCTGGTGTCGACGTCCAGCCGGGTCAGCAGCGCCATGCCGGCGGCCATCACCACGCCGCCGACGATCGGGTACGCCCGGTAGCGCCCGGTCTTGGTGATCGACCGGCCCACCACCAGCGAGACCACGAGCATGCCGAACATCAGTGGCAGCAGCAGCAGGCCGGAGTTGGTGGCCGAGGCGCCCTGCACGGTCTGCTGGTAGAGCGGCAGGAAGTTCATCGCGCCGAACATGGCGAAGCCGAGCAGGAAGCCGATCACCGAGATCAGGGCGAAGTTGCGGTTGGCGAAGAGCCCCAGCGGCAGGATCGGCTCGACGGCGCGCCGCTCGACGAGGCCGAACGCCACCAGGGTGACCAGCGCGAGGGCGGCGAGGCCGAGGATCTGCCCCGAGGCCCAGTCGTACTCGTTGCCGCCCCAGGTGGTGACCAGCACGATCGCGGTGATGGCGACCGAGAGCAGCGCCGCGCCGAGCCAGTCGATGCGGTGCTCGGTGCGGTGCTTCGGCAGGCGCAGGGTGGCGACGAGCAGCGCCAGCGCGACCCCGCCCAGCGGCAGGTTGACGTAGAACGCCCAACGCCAGGAGAGGTGGTCGGTGATGAAGCCGCCGACCAGCGGGCCGGCCACCATGGCGAGGGCCATGATGCCGGCGATCATCCCCTGGTAGCGCCCCCGCTCCCGCGGCGGGACCAGGTCGCCGATGATGGCCATCACGCCGACCATCAGACCGCCCGCGCCGAGGCCCTGCACCGCGCGGAACGCGATCAGCTCGGCCATGCCGTCGCCCGGTCCGCCGAGCAGTTCGGAGCCGGCCATGCCGCAGAGCGCCGAGCCGACCAGGAAGACGACCACCGAGGTGAGGAAGACGGACTTGCGACCGTAGAGGTCGCCGAGCTTGCCCCAGATCGGGGTGGAGACCGTGGTCCCCAGCACGTAGGCCGTGACGACCCACGTGAAGTGGTCCAGCCCGCCGAACTCGCCCACGATCCGGGGCAACGCCGTGCTGACGATCATGTTGTCGAGCATCGCCAGCATCATGGCGATCATCAGGCCGAAGAGCACGACCCGCACGTTGGGTCGCGCCGGAGCCTGGGTTGCCTGCGTCATGGGTAAGCTCCCCCCGAGATGTGCCGCACTTACTTGCCGGCCGGCTAGCTACCTTACTAGCCGGACGGTAAGTTCGGGGTCAGGGCCGGTCAAGCGAATTGGGTGGTGCGGGTGAGGGAGAGCACAGGCGGCACGCGGGAACGCATCAAGGCCGTCGCGCTGGAGCTCTTCACCGAGCAGGGGTACGAGAAGACCTCGCTGCGGGAGATCGCCGAGCGGCTGAACGTGACCAAGGCCGCGCTCTACTACCACTTCAAGAGCAAGGACGAGATCGTCACCAGCGTCGTCGAGGACCGGCTGGAGCGGTTGGACGCCCTCATCGCCTGGGCCGAGTCGCAGCCGGTCGGCCTGGCCACCCGGCGCGCGGTGATCGGCCGGTACGCCGAGGCCATGTTCGCCGGCGACCAGCCCTCGGTGATGCGGTTCTTCGAGCAGAACCAGACCGTGCTGAAGAGCCTCTCCGCCGGGCAGCAGATGCGCGGCCGGATGCTGCGGCTGGCCGACGTGCTGTGCCGGGACGACGACTCGCCGGCGGCCCAGCTCCGCGCCGTGCTGTCGATCTTCGCCGTGCACAGCAGCTGGTTCGCGGTCCGCGCCCCGGAGCTCACCGACGCGCAGCGGATGCGACTCGCGCTGGCGATGGCCGACGAGCTGCTCGCCCCCATCGGCGCGCAGCCCGACGCCGCCGCGCCCGGAGCGCCCTGACGCCTGCCGGGTCCCGGCCGGAACGGGCCCGGCGAGCGCCGGGTCAGGCGCCCGTCACGGGGCCGGCCGGGCCAGACGCCCGTCACGGGGCCGGCCGGGCCAGGCACGTCACAAGGGCCGGCGGGGCCAGGCGCCCGGCACGAGGGCGGGGTCAGGCGCCCGTGAGATCCAGCCGGAGGCCGAGCAGCTCCACGCCGGCGAGGGGTGACCAGTCCAGCTCCGGCACGCGCACGAAGCCCCGTCGCTGGTAGAGCCGCTGGGCGGAGGCGGCGAAGCCGCCGCGGACGCAGATCACCACCGCCGAGCAGCCCAGCTCGGCGGCCCGCGACACGCACGCCTCGACGAGGGCCGCGCCGACGCCCCGGCCCTGCGCGGCCGGGTCCACCGCCAGCATCCGGAACTCCGCCTCGCCGGCCCGGGACAGCTCGGCGTACCGGGTGCCGGGCAGGACGAACGTCACCGAGCCGAGCACCTCACCGGTGGCCGTATCGACGGCGACCAGCACCTCGCCGTGCTCCGCGCGGGTCGCCACGTCGGCGAGCACGGCCGCGTAGCCGTGCTCGCCCTTGAGCTGGCCGTCGGCCTCGTAGGCGGCGACCGTCAGCCGGGCCACCGCCGCGAAGTCGGCCGGGCCGGCCCGCCGTACCGAGACGCCGCTCAATCGATCACCGCGATGAGGTCACCGTCCTGGACGACGTCGCCCTCGTTGACCGCGAGCTGCTTGACGACACCGTCGGACTCGGCGACGACCGGGATCTCCATCTTCATCGACTCCAGGATCACCAGCGTGTCCCCCTCGGACACGGTGTCCCCGGCCGACGCGACGACCTTCCAGACGTTCGCCACCATCTCGGCGCGGATCTCCTCGGCCATCTCCACGGCCCCTTCTCTCGCGGTTGCCTGCCGACGTATCCAATCATGCGGGCCCCCCACGAGGGGCGTGGAGCGCCCCCGGGCGTCCGGATCCACCACTGGGTCGGGCGCGCGGTGGCGCTCCTTGCCCGCCGGGCGCGGCGACGCCGCCGGTGGCCGGCGTGTGGGGTCGTGACGTCGCGGCGGCCGGCGTGTGGGTGGTGACGTCGCGCCGGCCGGCGTGAGGGGCGGCGCGGCCACGTCACCGCCACCCCGGAGCGCGGCGGGGCGGGGGGAGACGGCCGGCGTGTCGCGCGGCGCGGCGCACGGCGGGCCGCCCCGGCGCACGACGGCGGGTGTCGGCCGCACTAGCATCAGCGGGTCGGACCCGGCGCCGGGGCGACCGGTGCGCGCACCGGAGCCGAGGTCGTGCGCAGGCGGATCCGACCATCACGAGGAGGTCACCATGGCGAAGAAGGCCCGAAAGAAGAAGGCCCGGAAGAAGAGCGGCGCGAACCACGGCAAGCGCCCCAACTCCTGAGCGGCGGCCGGGCCGGGGGCCCGGCGTCGATCAGTCAGCGGAACGCCGGTGGCCCGGGTCGGAGACGACCCGGGCCACCTGCTTCACGTCGTGCCGCCGACCTCAGTCGGCCAGCTCCCTCGACTCGCTGCTCTCGAAGACGACCAGCTCGGTGAGGCGCAGCCTCAGCCGCTCGCGCAACTGGTCCGGCGCGGTCTCGTTGCCGCAGCAGCGGGCGACCAGCGCCTTCACCTCCTGCTCGATGCCGTACTCGCGCAGGCACGGCCCGCACTCGTCGAGGTGGTGCCGGATCAGCGTCCGCCGCTCCTCCGCGCACTCCAGGTCCAGGTACAGGTAGACCTCGGCGAGGACCTCACGGCAGTCCGTCTCGTGCGGATCTCCACAGCTCACGTCACACCTCCCGGCCGGCCGCAGCGGTTGAGCCCTTCTTCGACGACGCGGGGGTGAAGCCCCGCTCCGCGGCGTACTGCTCGAGCAGCTTGCGCAGATTACGTCGGCCCCGGTGCAGTCGCGACATCACCGTGCCGATCGGCGTGCCCATGATGTCGGCGACCTCCTTGTAGGAGAAGCCCTCGACGTCGGTGAGGTAGACGGCCAGGCGGAACTCCTCCGGCAGCTGCTGGAGGGCCTCCTTGACGTCGCTGTCCGGCAGCCGGTCCAGCGCCTCGGTCTCGGCGGAGCGCAGCCCGCTGGAGGTGTGCGACTCGGCCTCGGCGAGCTGCCAGTCGGTGATCTCGTCGGTCGGCGCCTGGATGGGCTGGCGCTGCCGGCGACGGTAGGAGTTGATGTAGGTGTTGGTCAGGATCCGGTAGAGCCAGGCCTTCAGGTTCGTGCCCTGCTCGAACTGGTGGAAGGCGGCGTACGCCTTCAGGTAGGTCTCCTGGACCAGGTCCTCGGCATCCGCCGGGTTGCGGGTCATCCGCAGGCCGGCAGCGTAGAGCTGATCGACGAAGGGCATCGCGTCCCGCTCGAAGCGGGCCCTGCGCTCGTCCGTCTTCTCCGTGGTCAACCGCACATCCCCTCGCGTCGGATGCTTTCCCGCCGAGGATACGCGCACGGACCTGCCCACAGATTCACTTCCGGCGGGTGTGCTCGTGCTCACCGCCGCCACGCCGACCGGCGGCGCCGTCGCGGGCCACTCCGGAGCGCCCAGCAACTGCCGTAGCTGCCGCGCTCCCCGCTCGTCCCGTTCCCGGGCCTGCGTCTCGATCGGCACCCGGTCACCCCCCTCGCCAGAAATGTCGTCCCGGGGGGTGCAACGCGCACGGATGGGCACGGCATTCCGGCTGCGCCTCCCGTTCCTGGTCCCGGCCCCGGCGGAAGCCGACGCTGGGACCAGGAAGGGCCTGGGAGGACCGGCGCCGCCGCCCGAACCGGGCATCCGGCACCATCCGATGCAACGACCCGCCGCGGCCGCCGGACACGGCCGGTCGGAGCGCGGGTGATCCCCCGGCGCGCGCCGGCCGGCGCACAGGAAGCGCCCCGGTGCGCCGCGACGGGACGCCGGGCGCCGGGGGTCAGGCCCGCGCCCAGCCCCGGTCGCGCAGCCAGTCGCGCACCACCGCGGCCGTGCCGGCCGGGTCGCCCCGCAGGTCGTGCCGCTCGCCGGGGCGGGTCACCACGCGCACGGCGGGCCCCGGCTCCGGCACCCCGAACGGGTCGCGGTCGCCGTTGACCACGAGGGTCGGCAGGCCGGTGGCGAGTTCCGCCGCCCGGGAGCGCTCCGGCCGCCCGGGCGGGTGCAGCGGGAACGCGAGCGCGACGACGCCGACGGCGCCCACCGCCCGCGCGGTGCGGCAGGCCACCCGCGCGCCGCTGGAGCGCCCGCCCACCAGCAGGGGTACGCCGGGATGCCGGTCCCGCAGCACGGCGAGCACGGCGGCCCACGCCTCGTCGAGATGCCCGGCCGGGGCCGGCGCGCGCCGCCCGGCGACGCGGTACGGCTGGGTCACCCGGGCCACCACCAGGCCCGCGCCGGCCGCCGCGTCGCGCAGCGCGACCAGGTCCGGGGCGTCGACGTCGCCGCCCGCGCCGTGGCCGAGCGCCAGCAGGGCGGTCGGCGGCCCGGCCGGCGGGTCGACGGCGACCCGGGCGGGCCCGCGCGGGGTGGAGATCTCCTCGGTGCAGGACACCAGCCCATTCTCGGGCGTCCGGGACACGGCGCGGGGCCGACCCGCGTGGTCGCGGGCCGGCCCCGGCGGCTCAGTCGACGGTCAGCTCAACGGCACCAACGTGAGCAGCCGGTCCCGGACCGGCGGACCCGCCTCGTCGGCGGCGTCGGGATCCGGTTGCACCTCGTCGCGCCAGGCGACCAGCATCGCCCGCCGCTCGCGCGGGGTCGTGCCGCCCCAGACGCCGTGGCAGTCACCCACGTCCAGCGCCCAGGCAAGGCAGGAGCCCTGCACGTCGCAACTGCGACAGAGCGCCACGGCCGCGTCGGCCGGCTCGTTCGGCGCCGGAAAAAATGTTTCCGGGTCGACGTTCTGGCAGGTTCCTCTGGTCCGCCACGCCTCGTCCTGTCGCCGCTCGCGCAACGCCCGCAGCAGTCGCGGATCTCGTCGTGCGGCGGCCACCTCGTGCGGGCGGGGCATACGTGCCCGTGTCATCCACCCACCTCCCCCGTGGGACCGGCAAGATCGGTGCGACGTCGTCCGCCCCGTGCGAATCGGCGCCCACTACCGGCGCTGTGTTCTATCGCACTTCCGGACACGGAGACAAGACTCTACGGCAAATACGGTTAAACGACGGGGCGACGTTTCACCCGCAACTCTGGCAAATCACACCCGACAATGTGCCGGCACTGTCAGAAGAGCGTCATTTCCTCCGCCGCCGTCACCCGGGCCACCGGAACCCGGACGGTCAGCTCCGGCCCGTCGTTGCGCACGTCGCCCACCGCCGGTCCCACCGGGCGGATCTCCAGCCCGGCCAGCCAGTCGGGCGGGGGCGGGACGAGCAGCCCCGCCGGCTCGTCGGTCGACGCCAGCCACGGCCCCCACCGGTCCTCGGGCAGCAGCAACGGCATGCGGTCGTGCACCTCGGCCAGCTCGCCCAGCGCGGCGGTGGTGAGCACGCTGCAGGTCAGCAGCGGCCCGCCCGGCCCCTCCCAGACCGACCAGATGCCGGCGAAGGCGAGCACCGAGCCGTCCAGCGGAGTCATGTAGTAGGGCTGCTTGCGCCCGTCGGGCGAGCGGACCCACTCGTACCAGCCGTCGGCCGGGACGAGGCAGCGGCGGCGGGCGAAGGCCCCCGCGTACGCCCGGCTGGTGGCGACCGTCTCGGCACGGGCGTTGATCATGCGGGCGGCGGCGGCGGGCGACCGCGACCAGGCGGGCACCAGCCCCCAGCGCCCCACCGACAGCGCGCGGTGGCCCTCGGGGGTCACCCGCACCAGCGGCACCGGGTCGGTGGGCGCGACGTTGTGGTCGGGCCCGAGCCGGCCGTCGGTCTCGTCGTGGGACTCGAACAGCGCGCTCAGGTCGCCCGCGCTCCGGGTCGTCGCGTACCTCCCACACATGTGGCACACGCTAACGCGCCGGGCGACGCCCGGCTGTCCCGCTGGCCGGGAGTGCGGGCGGTGGTCGACCCATCCATCACCGGACACGGCAGAATGTAACCGTGGGGAACCTGACCGCGACCCGGCCGCCGCAGCCGTGGACCGCTCCGACCGCCTCCGACCCGGTCTCGGCCACGCTGCGCCTGCCCGGCTCCAAGTCGATGACCGCGCGCGCCCTGGTGCTCAGCGCGCTGGCCAGCGGTCCCTCGACGCTCGCCGGGCCGCTGCGCGCGCGGGACACCGAGCTGATGGCCGCCGGGCTGCGCGCGCTGGGCGCGCACATGTCGATCAGCGACGACGAGCGCTGGCTGGTCCGGCCCCACCCGCTGGTCGGCCCCGCGCACGTCGACGTCGGCCTGGCCGGCACGGTGATGCGCTTCGTTCCGCCCGTGGCCGGCCTGGCCGACGGGCGGATCACCTTCGACGGCGACCCGCAGGCCCGCACCCGGCCGCTCGGCCCGCTGATCGGCGCGCTGCGCTCCCTCGGCGTCCGCGTGGACGCCCCCGCCACCGGCAGCCTGCCGCTGACCGTGCTCGGCGCGGGGCGGGTCACCGGCGGCGAGGTGGTGATCGACGCCTCGGCCTCCAGCCAGCTGGTCTCCGGGCTGCTGCTGGCCGCCCCGCGCTTCGACCGGGGGGTGGTGGTCCGGCACGTCGGCCCGCCGGTGCCCTCCGCGCCGCACCTGCGGATGACGGTGCAGATGCTGCGGGCCGCCGGCGCGGCGGTCGACGACAGCACACCCGACGTGTGGGTGGTCGAGCCCGGCCCGCTGACCGGGCGCGGCTGGGAGATCGAGCCGGACCTCTCGGGCGCGGTGCCGTTCTTCGCCGCCGCCCTGGTCACCGGCGGCGAGGTGACCCTCCAGGGCTGGCCGCGCAGCAGCGCGCAGCCCGTCGAGCAACTCCGCGCGCTGCTGCAGCGGATGGGCGGCGACGTGACGCTCTCCACCGCCGGGCTGACCGTCCGGGGCACCGGCGCGGTGCACGGCCTGGACGCCGACCTCTCCGACGTCAGCGAGCTGACCCCGGCGCTGACCGCGCTCGCCATGCTCGCCGACTCGCCGTCCCGGTTCACCGGCGTCGGCCACATCCGGGGCCACGAGACCGACCGGCTGACCGCGCTGGCGCGGGAGTTCGCCGCGCTCGGCGCGGACATCACCGAGTCCCCCGACGGGCTGGAGATCCGGCCCCGGCCGCTGCGCGGCGGGGTGTTCGAGACCTACCACGACCACCGGATGGCGCACGCCGCCGCGGTCGCCGGCCTGGCCGTTCCGGGCATCGAGTTGAGCGACGTGGCGTGCACCTCGAAGACCATGCCCGAGTTCCCGGCACTATGGTCGGCAATGGTGACCGGCAAGAGCTGACACGACGGGGGGCGGGTCCTGGCGACCAGAAGGCGGGAGTACGACGAGGACGACGTCCGGGTCCGCCCCGGGAAGTCGTCGCGCCCGCGTACGCGCACCCGCCCCCGGCACTCCGACGCGGTCGACGGGCTCGTGATCGCCGTCGACCGGGGCCGCTACACGTGCGTGCTGTCCGACGCGGGGCCGGACGCGCCCCTGGTCACCGCCATGCGAGCCCGGGAGCTGGGGCGCAAGTCGGTGGTGGTCGGCGACCGGGTCGCCCTGGTCGGGGACACCTCCGGCGCGGCCGGGGCGCTGGCCCGGATCGTCCGGATCGCCGAGCGGACGTCGGTGCTGCGGCGCACCGCCGACGACGACGAGACCACCGCCGAGGGGCGGCTGGAGCGGGTGGTCGTCGCCAACGCCGACCAGTTGGTCATCGTCAGCGCGCTGGCCGACCCGCCGCCGCGCACCGGGTTCATCGACCGCTGCCTCGTGGCCGCGTACGACGCCGGCATCGAGCCGCTGCTCTGCCTGACCAAGGCCGACCTGGCCGGCCCCGAGGCGGTGCTCGGCTACTACGCCGAGCTGGAGCTGCCGTACGTGCTGGTCCGCCCGGACTCCGACCTCGACGCCCTGCGCAGCCTGCTCGCCGGCCGGATCTCGGTTCTGGTGGGGCACTCCGGGGTGGGCAAGTCGACGCTGGTCAACCGCCTGGTGCCCGACGCCGCGCGGGCGGTCGGCACGGTCAGCGCGATCGGCCGGGGCCGGCACACCTCCACGAGCGCGGTGGCGCTGCGCCTGCCGCGGCTGCCCGACCGCGACGACGGCGCACGGCAGCCTCCGTCCGGCGCGGCGCGCCCCGGAGCCGACCCGGGCTGGATCGTCGACACCCCGGGGGTGCGCAGCTTCGGGCTGGCGCACGTCTCCGCCGACAGCCTGCTGCACGGCTTCCCCGACCTGGTGGAGGGCACCGTCGACTGCCCCGCCAACTGCCCGCACACCCCCGACGCCCCCGGCTGCGGGCTGGACGCGTGGGTGGCCGCCGGCAAGGCCGACCCGCGCCGGCTGGCCTCGTACCGCCGGCTGCTCGCCTCCCGCGCCGGGGAGGGTGACGCGCGGGGTGAGCCCGACCAGCGGAATCCCGGCGACCCGCTCGCCGGCTCCTGACCGGGGCATCGCTACCGTTTGCGGCATGCCCGGGTACGCCGACGACATCGCCCTCGCCCACCTGCTCGCCGACGCCGCCGACGCCGTCTCCACGGCCCGGTTCCGCGCGCTGGACCTGCGGGTCGACGCGAAGCCCGACCTGACCCCCGTCTCCGACGCGGACACCGCGGTGGAGCGGGAGATCCGCGCGCTGCTGGCCGCGCACCGGCCGGCCGACGGCCTGCTCGGCGAGGAGTACGGCGAGCAGCCGGCCGGCGGCCCGGACGGCCGGCGGTGGGTGGTCGACCCGATCGACGGCACGAAGAACTTCATCCGCGGCGTGCCGGTCTGGGCCACCCTGATCGCGCTGCTGGAGTCCGACCGCCCCGTCGTCGGGCTGGTCTCGGCGCCGGCGCTGGGCCGCCGCTGGTGGGCGGCGCTCGGCGCGGGCGCGTACGCCGGGCCGGACGCCGCCGGCGGCGCCCCGATCCGGGTCTCCGGGGTCCGGGACCTCGCGGACGCCAGCTTCTGCTACTCGTCCCTGACCGGCTGGGAGTCCGCCGGCCGGTTGGACGCGATGCTCCAGCTCATGCGGGACACCTGGCGCAGCCGGGCGTACGGCGACTTCTACGGCTACATGCTGCTCGCCGAGGGCGCGCTGGACGTGATGGTCGAGCCGGAGCTGTCGTTGTGGGACATCGCCGCGCTGGTGCCGATCGTCACCGAGGCGGGCGGCACGTTCACCGACCTGGCCGGTCGGCCGGCCCCCTCGGGCGACGCCGGCACCGAGAGCAGCGCGGTGGCCAGCAACGGCGCGCTGCACGCCGATGTCCTCGCCCGGCTGGGTCGGCCAACCGAGCACTGACCTCCGGCAGCCTCTATCCTCGCCAGGTGGTCTCCTCCGGCTGGTGTTTCCTCGCGGCGATGATCGTCGCGTACGGCGTCGCCAACCTGCTCCAGTCGGTCGCCGCCGCCCGCACCACCGTGCACCACACCTTCGATCCGGGGCTGCTGCTGCGGCTGGCCGGCCACCGCACCTACCTGGTCGGGCTGGCCTGTCAGGTGGCCGGGTTCGTGCTGGCCTTCCTGGCCCGCCGGGACCTGCCGCTCTTCCTCGTCCAGTCCAGCGTCGCGGCCGGGCTCGGGGTCACCGCCCTGCTCGGCGTGCTGGTGCTGAAGTGGCGGTTGCCCGCTGCCGAGGTGGCCCTGCTGGTGCTGCTCTTCGCCGGGATCTGCGCGCTGGTGCTCTCCGCCCGGCCCGCGCCGTCCAAGCCGCTCGGCACCGCCGGCATGATCGTCCTGGCGGCGGTGCTCGGCGTGATCGCGGTGGTCGGCTTCTTCGCCGTACGCCTGCACGGGGCGCCCGGCTCGGTGGCGCTCGGCTCGCTGGCCGGGCTGGCGTTCTCCGCCGCCGCGGTGGCCGCCCGGCCGCTGGCCTCGGCCCCGACGGCGGAGGAGTTCGTCCGGGACCCGCTGCTCTACCTGCTGATCGCACACTCGATCGTCGGCCAGCTGCTGCTCGGCCTGGCCATGCAGCGCGGCTCGACGACGGCCGCCGTCGCGGCGATGGACGCCGCCGGGGCGGTGCCCGCGGCGATCGTCGGCCTGCTGCTGCTCAACGACAAGATCTGGCCCGGCCGGGAGTGGCTCGCCGCGGCCGGGTTCCTGGTCACCCTCGGCGCGGTCATCGGCCTCACCCGGTACGCCGAGCCCCAGCACCACCACGCGGTGGCCGGGGAACGGAACCGGGCCGTCGTCGGCGTCGGCGCCCCCGGCCGCCCCCTCTGAAGGGACGGCACCGGCGGGCCCCCGGTCAGGCCGCCTCGACCGGCTTGCGGCGGCGCACCACCCGCTCGTAGAGGCGCTCCAGCGCGCCCGCCGTCCGTTCCCAGGTGTAGCTGCACCGCACCCGGTCCACGGCGGCGTGCCCGTACGCGAACCGCCCGGCGTTGTCGGCGAGCAGCCGGCGCAGGGTCACGCCGAGCGTGCGGACGTCGCCCGGCGGCACCAGCCGCCCGGTGACCTCGTCGACCACCGCGTCGGCGATCCCGCCCATCGCGTAGCCGACCACCGGCACGCCGCAGGCCATCGCCTCCAGCGACACCCGCCCGGCGGACGAGTAGTGCGGGGTGCAGGCGACCACGTCCGCCGAGCGGTACCAGGTGGCCATCTGTTCGTGCGGGACCGCGCCGACCAGCTTCACCTGGTCGGCCACCCCGTTCCGCTCGGCCAGCTCGCGCAGCCGGCGGGCCTCGGCGTGCTGGGCGAGCTGCTCGGCGGGCGGGCCGCCGGCGATCACCAGCTCGGCGTCGCCGACCAGCCGCATGGCCCGGATCAGGTCCTCCTGGCCGTGCCCGGGCGAGAGCCCGCCGACGGAGAGGATCCGGGCCCGCTGGTCGCGGGGGGCGGCCTCGCCGTCGGGGTGGAACTGCTCGGTGTCGACGCCGGCCGGCACCATCGCCACGGAGGCGCGCTGCAGGCCCATCCGGGTCAGCTCGTCGACCTCGTCGTTGCACTGGGCGACCGCGATGTCCACCGCCCGGGTCAGCGCCCGCTCCAGCGGGATTCGCTCCCCCGGGCCGTCGTACTGCCGGCCGAGGTGGCGTAGCTGCTCGACACCGAGGGAGTGGAAGGTCTGCACCACCGGGATGTCGGTCTCGCGGACCGCGTGCGCGGCGGCGAGACCGCCGATCCAGTAGTGCCCGTGCACCACCTCCGGCTGCCAGCCGTCCGTCCACCGCTGCGCCAGCCACGAGCCGAACCCGGCCACGTACGGGACCAGCTCGGCGGTGGGGATCGGGACGGCCGGGCCGATGGGCACCCGCTCCACCCGGTAGCCGTCGACCGACGCCCGCTCCGGCAGGTCCGGGTCGTCGCGGCGTTCGTACACCCGGACGTCGTGGCCTCGCGCGGCCAGTTCCGCGGCGACCCTCGCGATGTGCTGGTGGGTGCCGACGGTCGGGGCGTCGGCACGCCTGGGCGGGCCGGCGTGCGCGCAGACGAGGCCGACGCGCATGGGTCACCTCCATGCGATCTTCTCAAGCGGTGGTCCTCGGTCAGAGGGTCCCATTAACCAGACTCTCGGGAGCCGAAACCTGGCAGATCGGGAAGAGCCCGGCGGGTGCTTGCGCGACGGCAAGCGTCACGCCCGACGGTCACCGCCCACCCACCCGTGGTTATCCGACGCGGAATTCCCGCATGACCCCTGTCAGCGGGGGTACGGGCTGACAATGCCTCTCACCCGCAGCCTCGCCGACGCCACCGTGGTGATCACCGGTGCCTCCAGCGGGATCGGCACGGCCACGGCGTACGCCCTCGCCCGCCGGGGCAGTGCCGTCGTGCTGGCCGCCCGCAGCGAGCAGGCCCTGCACCGGGTCGCGCAGCAGTGCCGTGAGCTGGGCGGACGCGCGTTGGTCGTGCCGACCGACGTGACCGATCCGGCGGCGGTCGAACGGCTCGCCGCTCGCGCGGTGGCCGAGTTCGGCCGGATCGACGGTTGGGTCAACAACGCCGCGGTCAGCGCCGTCGGCCTCTTCGACGAGATCCCGGTGGAGGAGTTCCGCCGGGTGCTGGAGGTGAACCTGCTCGGCGCCGCGTACGGCACCCGGGCCGCGCTGCCCCACCTCGGCGCGGCGGGAGGCGGGGTGCTGGTCAACAACGCCTCGGTGCTGGCCGAGGTGGCGATGCCCTACCAGTCGGCGTACAACGCCACCAAGCACGGCATCCGCGGCCTCGCCGACACGGTCCGGCAGGAGCTGCGGGTGACCGGGCGGGGCAACATCTCGATCTGCACGGTGTTGCCGGCCACCATCGACACCCCGTTCTTCCGGCACGCCGCCAACCACAGCGGGCACGAACTGCTGCCGCCGCCCCCGGTCTACCCGCCCGAGGTGGTGGCGGAGACGATCGTCCGGATGCTGCGGCGGCCGCGCCGCGAGGCGTACGCCGGCGGGGCCGCCCGGCTGATCGGCATGCAGTGGCGGCTCGCCCCGGCGCTGGCCGAACGGGTCCTCGGCTGGTACGCCCACCGCACCCAGTTCGGGCCCGCCCCGCGGCTGGACAGCACCGGCAACGTCTTCCACGCCGACGCGGCGGCCCGGCGCGAGGGCGGCTGGCACGGCCGGCGACGGCAGCTGGTGCGGATGACGGCCGCCTTCGGGCTGGCGGCGGCGGGAACGGCCGTCGGGACGATGGCCGCGATGACCCGCCGAGCGCGGACGGACCGCTGATGCGCGGGGCCGAACGGACCGGTGCGGGACCCGGGCCGGGGAGGCACAATGGGACGATCATGCCGACTGACGTGCGCTGCCGGGTGGAGACCGACCGGTCGTCCGGGGTGGTCCGGCTGACCGGCGTGCTCGACCGGGCCGAGGTCGGCACGGTGCGCGACGGGTTGCTGGCCCGGCTCTGCGACCGGCCCGGCCCGGTGGTGGTCGACGTGACCGACCTGCGGATGACCGACCCGGCGGCGCGGGACGTCTTCGCCGACGTGCGCCGGGAGGTCCTCGACTGGCCCGCCGCCGACCTGCTGCTCTGCGACCCGACCGGCACCGTCGAGGGCGTGCCCGCCTGGCCGACCCTGGGCGGGGCGATGGCCGGGCTGGCCGCCGCGCCGATGGCCGCCGTGGTCAGCGCCGACTTCCCGCCCGCCGTGGAGGCCGCCCGGCAGGCCCGGCAGCTGGTCACCGACGGCTGTCGCCGCTGGGGCCTGGCCGAGCTGGCCGAGCCGGGCTGCATCGCGGTCACCGAGCTGGTGGGCAACGTGATCGCCCACGCGCACACCGCGATGACGGTGCGGCTGGCCCCCCGGGACAGCACCCTGCACCTCGCCGTGCGCGACCACTCGTCGCGACAGCCGGCCTTCACCGGGCCGGCGCCGCTGGACACCGTCGGCGGGCGCGGCCTGCTGCTGATCGACACGGTCGCCCGCCGGTGGGGCAGCAGCCCGGTGCCGGGCGGCAAGGTCGTCTGGTGCGTCCTGTACGCCGCCGACGAGGCCGGCCTCGGGGGCTGACCGCCGCCCCGTTCCTCCCCCTCCGTCCCGGAGCACGGCGTTTCCGCCCGGATGGCCACGCCCGGCACCGGTTACGCCGGGAGGGCAGTGGGTAGTGGTCAGCCATGCGCGACGACGAGTACCCGACCCCCGTGTCCGACCCCGAGGCGGAGGGCCTGCCCGACACCGCCGACGACGACTCGACCGCCAACGACGACGTCCTGACCGGGCGCGAGGCGGACGGCCCGGAGCCGGCACAGTTGCCGGGCGACCGGACGCCGGTGGCGGTGGACCGGTACGGGACCACCGCCGAGGAACAGCTCGACGGCGAGTCGCTCGACTACAAGCTCGACCGGGAGCAGCGCGAGCGCCCCGCCGACGACCCGCTGGCGGGCCCCGTCGACCCGGACATCGCCGCCGAGGCCGACAGCGAGGAGGCCGCGGCACAGGCCCAGCTCGACGCGGACGTGCTCGAACCGGGGCCGACCTCCGACCCGAAGTCGCCGGTCTCCCTCTACGACCACGGCAAGCTCGGCAGCGTCGCCGACGCCCAGGTCGGCCGGCTCGTCGAACCCGACGAGGGGGCGCACACCGACCAGGAGACCGACTCGGTCGCGTACGACGCCGGGTCGGCCGGCGGCGGGGCGAGCGCCGAGGAGCTGGCGATCCACGAGACGCGCCCGCCGCACTCGGTCTGACGTGGCCCCGGGGGCTGGCGGGGAACCCTTCGGGGGAGGTTCCCCGCCAGCCCCTCAGTCGTCCAGGCCGCGCTCGATCGCGTACCGGGTCAACTCGACCCGGTTGTGCAACTGGAGCTTGCCCAGCGTGTTCTGCACGTGGTTCTGCACCGTGCGGTGGGACAGCCCGAGCCGGTCGGCGATCTGCTTGTAGGACATCCCCTTCGCCACCAGGCGCAGCACCTCGGTCTCCCGGTCGGTTAGCCGGGGCGCCGGGCCGGCCCCCGCGGCATCCCGGCCGGCCGTCGCGGCGGCGTCCGCCGGGGCCGCCGCCAACCGGCGGTACTCGCCGAGGACCAGCCCGGCCAGGCCGGGCGTGAAGACGGGCTCCCCCGCCGCAGTCCGGCGCACCGCGTCCAGGAACTCGGCCGGGGCGGCAGACTTCACCAGGTAGCCGGTGGCGCCCGCCTTCACCGCGTCCAGCACGCTCTGCTGCTCGCCGCTGGCCGACAGCATCAGCACCCGCACCTGCGGCAGCACGGCCCGCAGCCCCCGGATCACCTCCACGCCGGAGACGTCCGGCAGTTGCAGGTCGAGGACCACCACGTCGGGCCGGGTGGCGGCGGCGACCCGGACGGCCTGCCGGCCCTCGCCGCTGGTGGCGACGACGACGTGGCCGGCCTCGGTGAGGTCCCGGGCCACCCCTTCCCGCCACATCGGGTGGTCGTCGACCACCATCACGCGCACACCGCTCATGATCTCCCCCTCCGTCGCCCCTGCCGGGGACGGCCGATCCCCGGCCTCACCGCGCCGCCTCCCTCGGGACGGTCAACTCCACCTCCGTGCCGGCACCCGGCGCCGAGGTGATCCGCACCGTGCCGCCGAGGTCGGCGAGGCGGCCCCGGATGGACCGGGCGACGCCGAGCCGGCCCTCGGCGGCCGCCTCGTCCAATCGGCCGGCCGGGAAGCCCGGCCCCTCGTCGCGGACGGAGACGGTCACGGTCGTCCCCTCGTCCTCGATCAGCACCCAGGCCCGCCCGTCCGCGTGCCGGGCGACGTTGTCCAGCGCGGCGGCGGTCGCCGCGGCCAGCTCGTACGCCACCGGTCCGGGCAACGGCACCGGGGTGGCCGGCGCGGACACCGAGACCGTCGCGGAGGCGTACCGGCCGACCAGCGCCCGTAGGTCCGCCGGCCCGCTGTCGGCGCGGGCGCCGACCGGCGCGGCGCCGGCGATCAGGGCGCGCAGCGCGGCCTCCTGCTCCCCGGCCAGCCGGGCCAGCTCACCGGCCTCGCCGTCCAGGTGGGCACCGCGCCGCTGCACCAGGGCGAGCACCTGCAGGACGCCGTCGTGGATGTCCCGGGCCAGCCGCTCCCGCTCCCGGGTGGCGGCCTCCAGCTCCACCGCCCGGTGCAGCCGTTCCTCGGCGGTCACGGCCAGCCGGGCGACGTGCCCGACGACCACCCCGGCGAGCAGCAACAGGATCACCCCGGTGAGCGAGGACTGGCCGATCCGTTCGCGGGTGGCCAGGTCCGCCGCGCCGAGCACCAGGGCGGCCACCGTGCCCCGCCGCCGCCCACCGGAGACGGCCCACGCCAGCACCGGGCCGGCCAGCCAGGCCACCGCCAGGGTGGGCACGCCCGAGGCGAGCGCGGCGCGTCCGACCACCCACGGGTTGACCAGCAGGATGCCGAGGACGACCGCGAGGTCCGCGACGAGCAGCGGCCAGCCCCGTCGGGCCGGGCGGGCGTAGCCGACGGCGGTCACGCCGGTCCAGGCCACCATCAGCAGGACCACACCGCCGGCCGCGAGCGGGTGGGCGTACCGGTCGAGGTGCCGCACGGCCAGCACGCAGACGTACGCCAGGGAGGCGACCCGGAACACGGCGATGGCCCGCCAGAGCGGGACCTCGAAACCTCCGGGCGGCGTCGGCACGGTCGTCACGATGCCACAGCGGTGCCGGCGGCCGGCGGGCCGGCGGGTGCACGCCGGGAAACACTGACGTACGGTGGAAATGCCGCAAAAAACCTGTGATCCGCTGTCGGGACGGGGCCATGACGAATGCAGAATCCCCGGCACCGCGTACGGTTGTGCCCATCGAACCCTCCCTCCTGATCGCCGAGGCCTTCGACCAGGCTCAGGTGACCGAGCTACGGCACTCGGTCACCTCCTGCGCGCACGCCTCCGGGCTGACTGGCCAGCGCCTGGACGACTTCGTGCTGGCGGTCAACGAGCTGATCACGAACGCGGTCCGGCACGGCGGCGGCCGGGGCTGGCTGCGGCTGTGGCGGCAATCGGGGCAGCTCGTCTGCGAGGTCTCCGATCACGGCGGGGGGATCAGCGCGCAGCGGCTGGGCGACCGGAGCCGTCCCGCCCCGGACACCGCCGGCGGATGGGGGCTCTGGTTGGCCCGGGAGCTGAGCGACACCATGCAGGTCGACACCGGCGCCGCCGGCACGACGGTACGCATCAGCACCGCCGTCGGCGCCCCCGAACACATCGCCCGCCACCGCCGCGACTGACCCCTCGCCTCCCTCTCCCCTCCCCTCACCGCCGCGACCTTGCAGTTTCGGCCCCCGGATCGGGCGCCGTCGTCCGGTTCGTCCGGCCGGAAAGTGCAAGATCGCGGGCGCGGTGCGGGCCGGGGTCAGGCGAAGAGGGTGCTGACGGACTCGCCGTTGTGGATGCGGCGCATCGCCTCGGCCAACGCCGGTGCCACCGAGAGGACCTCCAGCTTCGGCACCCGCTTGTCGGCCGGGATCGGCACCGTGTTGGTGCAGACGATCTCCAGTACGCCGTCCTGCTCGCTGAGCCGCTGCAACGCGCCGCTGGAGAAGAGGCCGTGCGTGCAGGCCAGCCGGATCGAGCGGACCTTCAGCTCGCGCAGGTGCTCCATCAGCTCGATTACCGTGCTGCCCTTGGCGATCTCGTCGTCCAGCACGATCACGTCCCGGTCGGCCACGTCACCGATCACCGCGCTGATCTTGACCCGGTCGTCGCTGAACCGCTGCTTCGCCCCGGCGGCCACCGGCGTGCCGAGCCGGCGGGCGAACGCCGCCGCCTCCTTCGCGTTGCCCAGGTCGGGCGAGACCACCACCGTGTTGCTCAGGTCGTAGCGGGTGAAGTGCTCGGCCAGCTCGCGCAGCGCGTGCAGGTGGTCGACCGGCACGCTGAAGAAGCCGTGCACCTGGGGCGAGTGCAGGGTCATCGCCAGCACCCGGTCCGCGCCCGCGGAGGTGAGCAGGTCGGCCACGAGCCGCCCGCCGATGGAGATGCGCGGCGCGTCCTTCTTGTCCGACCGGGCGTACGCGTAGTGCGGCAGCACCACGGTGATCCGGCCGGCGGACGCGCCCCGGGCCGCGTCGATCATGAGCAGCAGCTCGACCAGGTTCTCCTGCACGGGCGGGACCAGCGGCTGGATCAGGAAGACGTCCCGCTCCCGGCAGTTGGCCTGCAACTGCACTTCCAGGCAGTCGTTGGCGAACCGGGACACCCGCACCGGGTGCAGGGGCACCCCGAGGTGGGCGCAGATCTCGGCGGCGAGTTCGGGATGGGCGGTTCCGCTGAAGACGGCGATGTCACGCACGTCCGCACATCGTACGGACGGTATCCGGGGCCGGGACCGACCGGGGCCGCGCCGGTCGGCGAAGCGCGGCCGGTCCGGGTACGGTGCTGCCGTGACCCCCCAGTACGTCGCCGCCATCGACCAGGGCACCACCTCCTCCCGGTGCATCGTCTTCGACCGCGCCGGAGAGATCGTCTCCGTGGCGCAGCGGGAGCACCGGCAGGTCTTTCCCCAGCCGGGCTGGGTGGAGCACGACGCCGAGGAGATCTGGGACAACGTGGAGCTGGTGGTCCGGGAGGCGCTGCGGGCCGCCGGGACCGACGCCGCCGGGCTCGCCGCCGTGGGCATCACCAACCAGCGGGAGACCACCGTGGTCTGGGACCGGGCCACCGGCCGGCCGGTGGCCAACGCGATCGTCTGGCAGGACACCCGGACCGGCCCGCTGCTGCGCGAGCTGGCGCAGGCGTACGGCGAGGAGCGGTTCCGCACCCGCACCGGCCTGCCGCTGGCCACCTACTTCGCCGGGCCGAAGCTGCGCTGGCTGCTGGCGCACGTCGACGGGCTGCGCGAGCGCGCCGAGCGCGGTGAGGTGCTCTTCGGCACGATGGACAGCTGGCTGATCTGGAAGCTGACGGGCCGGCACGTGACCGACGTGACCAACGCCAGCCGCACCCTGCTGATGGACCTGACCACCCTCGACTGGGACCCGGAGCTGCTCGACGCGATGGGCGTGCCGGCGGCGATGCTGCCGGAGATCCGCAGCTCCGCGGAGGTCTACGGGGAGGCGACCGGGGTGCTGGCGGGGGTGCCGGTGGCCAGCGCGCTCGGCGACCAGCAGGCCGCCCTGTTCGGGCAGACCTGCTTCCAGCCGGGCGAGGCGAAGTGCACCTACGGCACCGGCAGCTTCCTGCTGCTCAACACCGGCGCCAGTCCGGTCCCCTCCACCCACGGCCTGCTCACGACGGTCGCCTACCGCATCGACGGCCAGCCCGCCGCGTACGCGCTGGAGGGGGCGATCGCGGTGACGGGCTCGCTGGTGCAGTGGCTGCGGGACAACCTCGGCCTGATCTCCACCGCCGGTGAGGTGGAGGAGCTGGCGGGCACCGTCGACGACAACGGCGGCTGCTACGTCGTACCGGCGTTCTCCGGGCTGTTCGCCCCGCACTGGCGCAGCGACGCGCGCGGGGTCATCGCCGGGCTGACCGGCTACATCACCAAGGGGCACCTGGCCCGGGCGGTGCTGGAGGCGTCGGCCTGGCAGACCCGCGAGGTGGTCGACGCGATGAACGCCGACTCCGACGTGGCGCTGCGCCGACTGCGGGTGGACGGCGGGATGACCGCGAACGGGCTGCTGATGCAGTTCCTCGCCGACGTGCTCGACGTGCCGGTGGTCCGTAGCCGGATCACCGAGACCACCTGCCTCGGCGCCGCGTACGCGGCCGGCCTCGCGGTCGGCTTCTGGCCGGACCTGGCGACGCTGCGCGCCCAGTGGCGCTCCGACGCGCAGTGGGAGCCGACCATGGACCAGGCGCACCGGGAGCGGGAACTGCGCAACTGGCGCAAGGCCGTGCAGCGCACCCTCGACTGGGTGGACTGAGCGCCGCTCACTCCCAGCGGTTGCCGGTGAGCTTCTCGTAGACGTCGACGTAGCGGGCCCGGGTCGCCTCGACCACCTCGGCCGGCACCTCGGGCACCGGGGCCTGCTTGTCCCAGCCGCTCTCCACCGCCCAGTCCCGGACGTACTGCTTGTCGTAGGAGAACTGCGCCCGGCCCGGCTGGTACGACTCCGCCGGCCAGAACCGGGACGAGTCGGAGGTGAGCAGCTCGTCGCCGATCATCAGCGTGCCGTCGGGCGCCCAGCCCAGCTCGATCTTGGTGTCGGCGACCAGGATGCCCCGGTCGGCGGCCAACTCGGCGCCCCGCCGGTAGACGTCGATGGTGATCCGGCGCAGCCGCTCGGCGGTCTCGGCGCCGACCTTGTCCACCACCTCGGCGAAGGTGATCGGCTCGTCGTGCTCCCCCACCGGCGCCTTGGTCGACGGGGTGAAGATGGGCTCCGGCAGAATGGACGCCTCGACCAGGCCGCGCGGCAGCGCCACGCCGGAGACCGCGCCGGTGCGCTGGTACTCCTTCAGGCCGCCGCCGGTCAGGTAGCCCCGGGCGACGCACTCCACGGGGACCATCTCCAGCCGCCGGCAGCGGATCGCCCGGCCGGCGAACTCCGCCGGCACGTCGGTGGCCGAGATGACGTGGTTCGGCACCAGGTCGGACAGCTGCTCGAACCACCACAGGGACAGCGCGGTGAGCAACTTGCCCTTGTCGGGGATCGGCGTCGGCAGCACCACGTCGTAGATCGAGATGCGGTCGGAGGCGACCAGGATCAGGTCGTCGCCGTCGGCGTAGACGTCCCGGACCTTGCCCGAGTGCAGAAGTTCCACGCGGCCTATTACACCAGGCGACCTGCGTACGGCCGGCGGCGGTGGCGAACGGCATCGACGCGTACGCCCACGGGTGCGGCGGTGTGGCCGGACGGACGTTGACACCTCCCGCGCCGCCTGCGTGAATGATCCGGCCGCCCCGCCCACCGACCCACCAGGAGACTCCGTGCCCACCGCCCGCTCCCCGCTCCCCCGCGCCGGGGCGGACCCGGGCCGGCGGCGGGTGCTCGCCGCGCTGCTCGGGGCACCGGTGCTCGCGGCCGGCGGGCTCACCGGGTGCAGCCAGGAGCAGGCGGCGCCGACGGAGACCGGCCCGATCGAGCTGTCCGTCTTCTGGTACGGCGGGGCGAAGCGGGCCGAGCTGACCGAGCGGGTGCTGCGGCTCTACACCGACCGCAACCCCCGCGTCGGCTTCCGGATCACCTGGCAGGGCGTCGACGGCTACTACGACCGGCTGGCCACCCAGGCCGCGGGCGGCAACGTGCCCGACCTGATCCAGCTCGACGACGGTGTGCTCGCCGAGTACGCCCGGCGCGAGATCGTCCTCGACCTCAGCGGGTACGTCGCCGACCACCGGCTGGACCTGCGCGCCCTGCCCCCGGGTCTGGTGCGCTACGGGCAGGTCGACGGGCGCACGGTGGGCGTCGCCGCGGGGCAGACGGCCGCCACGTTGGTGCACAACCGCACGCTGCTGCGCCGGCTGGGCGTGCCCGAGCCGGACGCCGGGATGTCGTGGCCGGAGTACGTCGCCTGGGCGCGGCGGGTCACCCGGGCCAGCGACGGACGGGTGGCCGGC
The DNA here is from genome assembly GCF_043204915.1 of Micromonospora sp. NPDC047670. Taxonomy (NCBI): domain Bacteria; kingdom Bacillati; phylum Actinomycetota; class Actinomycetes; order Micromonosporales; family Micromonosporaceae; genus Micromonospora; species Micromonospora sp. NPDC047670. The sequence goes on along the minus strand of NZ_JBIDDA010000009.1, from coordinate 72,211 downwards.
ACGATGGACGCCTCCGGTGACTACCGCGCGTTCTGGTACTGGCTGCGCGGCCAGGGCGGTGAGCTCTACCAGGGCCGGCAGCTCGGCTTCGACGCCGACGCGCTGGTCGAGTGGTTCGAGCTGTGGCGGCGCGCCCGGTCCGACCGGGCCACCCCGAGCGCCGCCCTGGTCGAGCAGGCCGACAGCGGCGAACCCGCCCGGCAGCTGGTGGTCACCGGTGCCACGGCCGCCTCCTTCGCCTGGTCACACCAGCTTCCGGAGCTCCAGCGGCTCACCGGCGCCGAACTCGGCCTGGCCGCCCTGCCCGGTCCGGCGGCGGCGCAGTGGGCGCGGGCGTCGATGTACTGGGCGGGCTTCCGCGGCACCCGGCACCCGGCTGTGGTGGCGGACGTGATCAACTTCCTCACCGGCAACGGCGAGGCGGGCACCGTACTCGGTCACGAACGCGGGCTCAGCCCCAGCCTCGCCGTCCGCCGCTACGTCGAGGGCACCATCACCCAGCCGGCGCAGAAGCGCGCGGCGGCGTTCGGCGCCGCGCTGGCCGACCGGTTGGGGCCCGCGCCCGGCCCCCCGCCGCAGGGCCACCCCCGGGTGCGCGCGCTCCTGCTGGAGGCGGCCGAGAGCGTACGCAGCGGGGCGGCCGGCGCCCGGGCCGCGGCGTCGCGCTTCATGGGCCGGGCGGAAGCCGCACTCGCCGGCTGACCGCCGGCCCGGTCCGGCTTGCACGCCACAGGACCGGCCGGCACACGGGCGCGCGGGACCGGACCCGCGCCGCGGGTCAGCGCGGCGGGCCGCCGCGGCGGTTGCGCATCATCCGCAGCACCAGGAAGACGATCGCCGCGACCACGACCAGGCAGCAGAGCAGGCCGAGGAACCCGAAGCCGCCGCCGCGACGCCGCCGCGCGGCCTCCACCACCAGCTCACCCGTGCCGGTGGACGCCCAGGCCGCGACGGGCACGAACACCGACAGCACGACCGCACCGAGGACGGCGCTGAGCCGGCCCCACCACTTTCCGAATGAAGACATACAGACATCCTCGCCGACAACCGCAACCTCGGCACGTCGGTCGGCCGGGAACGCTCCGGCCGGGTTACGGGCCGGCGGGCGCCCGCGGGTGGGTTCCGCTGGCCGGGAACGCGCCGATGGGTTCGCCGGCCACGGTCACGGGCCGGCGGAGGCCGGCTCGTGCGATCGGGCCCGGAGACGCCGAGAGGCCCCGGAGATGATCTCCGGGGCCTCTCGCGGAAGTAGCGGGGACAGGATTTGAACCTGCGACCTCTGGGTTATGAGCCCAGCGAGCTACCGAGCTGCTCCACCCCGCGTCGGCTCGTTTACTCTATCGCATCCCTCGCACCGATGATCAGGGGCCCCCGGATCCCGGCCCCGGGTTCCCTTCCGGGCCGGCTCGAGCCGTCGCGGCGGCCCACCGCCGCCCGGCGCGACCGCCGCGCACGCAGCGCCGCGACCCGGAGACGCGGAACGGCCCCGAGGACATCCTCGGGGCCGTTCCGACGTGGTAGCGGGGACAGGATTTGAACCTGCGACCTCTGGGTTATGAGCCCAGCGAGCTACCGAGCTGCTCCACCCCGCGTCGGTTCGTACACCGTATCTCACCGACCCCGCTCGCCGCAAAACGACCGCCGACCGGGGCGGTCCGGGCCGCGCGCCGCCGCCCGGACCGCCGTACGAACTCAACCCAGCCAGTCCTCGATCGCGTCGACCGCCCGCCGGCTGTCGGCGTCGACCTGGGACCGCTCGGCGGAGGTGCCCTCCCAGCCCTGCTCCCACAGCACGGTCACCACGTCGCCGACCCGGACCGCCCGGATCAGCCGGACCTCCTCGCCGCCGGTCGGGTTGCCCTCGACGTCCCGGCCCGGCGTCCGGATCTCGAACAGCACCGCGTCGTCGCCGAAGCCGCCGTCGGCCAGCAGGCGCACCCGCGAGGTCGACGGGTTGCCGCCGCTCACCCCCGGTTGCTCCGGGCAGCCCCGCACCGCCGCCCGCAGCTCCCGCAGGAAGTCGTCGGCCCGGCCCGGACGGTAGACGGTGACGCTGTGCGCGTAGCTGCCGTCGGGGACATACCCCCGCGGGGTCTGCGGCAGTTTGTAGGCCAGGTTCCGGGTGCGGCGCTGCACGATCCCGGCGTCGCTGCGGTAACGGGCGTCGCAGAGCCCCGGCAGCGCGAGGGTGTCCCGGAAGACCGGCTCGATGCCCGTCCGGTTCGCGGCCGCCTGGACGAAGAACGCCCGGTCCGGGACCGAGGCGGGCGTACGCGGCGCCGCGCCGGTGCTCCCCGCCGTCGCCACGGGCGTACCCGTCGCCGGGGGTCGTCCCGTCGCCGCGGGCACGCCGGTCGGCGTGCCGGTCCCGGCCGGTGACGACGACGGGGTCGGCGCCGGGGCGGTGGCCGTCGACCCCGGGGTGCCGGCGGGCGGCGGAAGCGGGGTGACATCGCCGGCCAGCACCAGCCGGGTGCCGGTCGCCAGCCCGCCGACGAGCAGAGCCGCCGCGAGCGCGGCGCCGGCGATCCGGGCCCGGGCCCGCCGGTCGGCGCGCCGCCGCACCTGCTCGGGGACGGCCAGGCTGCGGCCGTCGGCGGCCTCGGCGAGCGACCGGTAGAGATCGGACAGTTCACGCGACATCGTTCGCCTCCAGTTCCTCCGCGGTCAGGTCGGGCAGCAGCGTGGCCAGCCGCGCCCGCCCCCGCGCCAACCAGGACTTGACGGTGCCGGTGGGCACCTGCGTCTCCCGGGCGATGTCCTGCACGGACATGTCGAAGAGGTAGTGCAGGGCCAGCGCCTGCCGCTGGGCGGCCGGCAGTTGGCGCAACGCGCCCGCCAGCAGCACGCCGTCCAGGCTCGGCGGCGGCACCGGCTCCGGCGGCCCCGTACGGCTCAGCATCGAACGCCAGCCCTGCATCCGGCGCCACCGGTCGGTGGCCAGCCGCGCGACCACCAGCCGCAGCCATGCCTCCGGCGCGGGGTGGGTGGTGAGCCGGCCCCACTGCCGCCAGGCGCGGGCGTACGCCTCCTGCACCAGGTCCTGCGCCTCGGTGTGGTCGCCCGCGACGGCGTAGCCGTAGCGGAGCATCCGTCGTGAGGTGCTCCGGTAGAACTCGTCGAAGCTTGTCGCGTCCCTCATGTCCCGACCACGCTCCCCCCGGCCGTTGCGGCCTCTTGCAGGAAGGACGAGGTCAGGGCGGGGTGGGTTGCGGCGGCCGGGCCGCCGGTCGGGAAAACGACAGCGCCCCCGGCGCCGGGACCTGGTCGGTCCGCGGGCCGGGGGCGCTGCGACGGTGGGCCGGGATCAGCCGCTCGGGGTCGGTGCGGCGCTGCCGCTGGCCGCCGGGGACGCCGGCGGACTGCCGCTGGGCGTGGCCCCGGGCGCCGGGGCGGCCGCCGCCCGCTGGGCCTGCTGGAAGGCGGTGAGCGCCTCGTCCAGCGCCTTCAACGCGCGGCCGTACCGCTCGAAGTCGCCGGACGTCTGCGCGGCCCGGACCTCCGTGATGGCGGTCTGGACCCGGTCGGCCGCCGCGGCCAGCTCACCGGTCAGCGCGGGCGGGGTGCCGCCCGGCGGGGTGCCGCCCGGCGGCGGCGCGCCCGGGGTGGCGGCCTGCTTGCCCTGCTCGATGAGCTGCTTGATGCCGTCGGCCACGTTGTTGGCCAGCACCACGTACGAACCGCCGTCGCCGTAGGACATCAGCACCCGCTGCAGCAGCGGCGGGGCGTTCTGCGCGGCGGTCTTCACGTAGACCGGCTCGACGTAGAGCATGCCGTCGCCGAACGGCAGGGAGAGCAGGTTGCCGTACTGCACCTGCGCCTGCTGGGACTGGAGCAGGTTGAGCTGCTGCCGGATGTTGGCGTTGTTGGTCATCGACTGGTGCACCTGCACCGGGCCGGAGACCCGGGTCTGGTCGGGCAGGTCGAGCACCTCCAGCTTCGGCTGCCCGTCGACGTACGACCCGGAGACCAGCGCGGCGAGGTTCTCCCGGCCGTTCGGGGTGAGCGCCGAGGTGAGCTGGAAGCGCGGCGACTCCTGGCCGGGGAACTGCGTGAACAGGTAGTACGGCGGCTGCTTCTGGCCGGTGTCGGGGGCGTCCGGCACGTTCGGCACCTGCCAGAAGTCCTGGGCGGAGTAGAAGTCGCCCGGGTCGGTCACGTGGAACCGGGTCAGCAGGTTGCGCTGCACCTTGAACAGGTCCGCCGGGTAGCGGAAGTGCTCGGCCAGCTCCACCGGGATCTCCGCCTTCGGCAGGACCAGGTCGCCGCCGAACGCCTTGTTCCACGCCTTGAGCACCGGGTCGGTCTCGTCGAACTCGTAGAGCCGGACGGTGCCGTCGTACGCGTCGACGGTGGCCTTGACCGAGTTGCGGATGTAGTTGACGTTCTCCCGGGCGAGCTGGAACGTGCCCCGCCCGGTCAGCTCGTCGGCCGTCTGCTCCTGGAGGTTGATCCGCTCGGCGTACGGGTAGGTCGCCGCCGTCGTGTAGCCGTCGACGATCCACTGGATGCGGCCGTCCACCACCGCCGGGTACGGGTCGCCGTCCAGGGTCAGGAACGGGGCCACCTTCTCCACCCGGTCCCGCGGGTTGCGCACATAGAGCAGCTTGGAGTTCTCGTTGACGGCGTCGGAGAGCAGGAAGTTCGACTCCTGCTCCTTGATCGCGTAGAGCAGCCGGCGGGTGAACGAGCCGATCTCGACGCCACCCTCGCCCGTGTAGGTGTAGGACTCGCCGCCCTCGCCCACGGGGCGGTCGAACTCCGCCTTCCGCTCCGGGTCGGTCTGGCCCACGATCGCGTAGTCGCCCTCGTCCATCCGCTCGCCGTAGTAGACCCGGGGCTGCTTCGCCGGGACCTGCTCGGTCTGCGCGGCGCACTGCTCGTTCGTCTGCGCCTGGCCTTCCTGCTTCTGCTGCTCCTGCGGGTCGCCGAGGAAGCCGGAGACGAAGAACGGCTGGCCGCCGCAGACCACCCGGTTGCCCGGCGCCGCCACCAGTCCGTAGCCGTGGGTGAAGACGGTGTGCCGGTTGATCCAGGTGTTCTGCTGCGCGGTGAGCTGCCGGTAGTTGACCTCGCGGAGGCCGACCACGTAGTCCTGCACCTTGCCGTTGACCGCGTACCTGTCGACGTCCAGCTTCTCGCCGAAGTCGTAGAACTGCCGTACCTGCTGCCGCTGGGTGTAGGTCTCGGAGACGAGCTGCGGGTCGAGCAGCCGGATGTTCGGCACCACGGAGGTGTCCGTGGCGAGGCTCGCCGGCGGGGTCAGGTTGCTGGCCGCGTACGGCCTGGTGGTGGCCGCGTCCAGCCCGAACGCCGCCCGGGTGGCCTTGATGCTGCGCTCGATGTACGGCCCCTCCTTCTCCTTGGCGCTCGGCTTGACCTCGAAGGTCTGCACCGCCCAGGGGTAGATGCCGCCGATGGCGACGGCGGAGACGCCGAGCAGGGCCAGCGAGATGCCCGGCCAGACCAGGTTCCGCATCCAGGCGTTGGAGAAGACGATGATCGCGATGGCCACCACGATGGAGATGTAGGCGAGGATCTCCTTGGCCGGCAGCAGCGCGTTGACGTCGGCATAGCCGGCGCCGTAGACGTTGGCGCCGTCGTTGTACTCCAGCAGCATCGCCCGCCGGTCCAGCACGTACGCGATGGCCTTGAGCAGCACGAAGACCGCGACCAGCGTGCTCAGGTGGGCCCGGGCGGCGTTGGTCATCCGGTCGCCGACGCCCTGGAGGCGGACGCCGCCGAAGATGTAGTGCACGGCCAGTGCGCCGATCACCGACAGCACCACCGCGGTGAAGCCGACCCCGAGCAGGTAGCGCCAGAACGGCAACTGGAAGACGTAGAACCCGACGTCCACCCCGAACTCCGGGTCCTTCACGCCGAAGTCCCCGCCGTTGCGGAAGAGCAGCCACTGGTTCCACCGGCTCTGCGCCGACAGCCCGGCGAAGAGGCCGACCACGCCGGCGACCAGCGCTGTCCACAGGCCGAGCCGGGGGCCCAGCGCCATCCGGTAGCGCTCCAGGGTGGCCTGTTCCGGTGAGTGCGGGCGCATCCTGGGCCGCATCCGGTGGGCCAGCCAGAGGTTGCCGCCGACGATCACGGCCATGCCGAGGCCGACGGCGAGGAAGAGCAGCAAGCGGGTCGCCAACACCCCCGTGAAGACCTGGGTGTAGCGGACCTCGTCGAACCACAGCCAGTCCGTCCACGCCTGGACACCCCAGCCGAGCAGGGTGAAAAGCACGAACACCCCGACCAGGACACCGATCGTGACGCGACCGCGTCGGCTCATCCTCGGCAGGGGGCTGCTGCTACGCATGACCACTGTTGGCTCCGCACGCTCGATGTGATCGGCTCCGACCAGGCACCCAGAGTACGGGGTGTTCCTGAACGTGGCGGTCCAAGGTCACGCGGCGGCCACGCGGAGCCGCCCGGTGGTCCGCGCGGCGGGGTCAGCAGCGGGTCGGCTGGCCGCCGGCGCGCAGCGTCTCCAGGGCGGCCAGCGCCTCGTCCAGCGTGCCGACCTTGAGCAGCGGCAGACCGGGCTGCGGGTTGCGGACGGCCTCGGCGCAGTTGTCCGCCGGGACCAGGAAGGCCGTCGCGCCGGCCTCCTTCGCACCCACCAGCTTCTGGGCGATGCCGCCGATGGGACCGACCCGCCCGGTGTCGTCGATGGTGCCGGTGCCGGCGATGATCTTCCCGCCGGTCAGGTCCTCCGGGGTCAGCTTGTCCACGATGCCGAGCGCGAACATCAGGCCGGCGCTCGGCCCGCCGATGTCCTCCAGGTCGATGCTGAGGGTGAACGGGTGCGGCTGCTGCTGCTCGATCTCGATGCCGATGCGGGGCCGGCCGTCCTGCTCCCGACTGGTCACCTTCGCCGTGGCGGCGGCGCCGCCGCGGGTGTAGCCGATCTCCAGCGCGGTCCCGGCGGGCTTGGCCCGGATCAGCTCGGTGAGCCGGGCGGCCACCGGCACCGGCTGTCCGTCCACCGACGTCACCACGTCGCCGGGCTTCAGCACGCCGGCGGCCGGGCCGTCGGCGGTCACGGTCTTGACCACCACCTGCACCGGGTAGCCCAGCTCGCGCAGCGCCGCGGTCTCCGCGCTGCTCTGGGAGACCTTGAAGTCCTCCGCGTTGCGTTCGTCGATCTGCTTCCGGCTCTCCCCGGGCGGGTAGACCAGCTCGCGCGGCACCACCGCCTCGTCGTCGGAGAACCAGCCCTGGATCGCCGAGCGCAGCTTGACCGTGGGCTGCACCCCGACCGTGGTCAGCCGGAGCTGCCCGGCGGACGTGGACGTCTCCCGGCCGGTGACCTGGATGACCTCCTTGCCGTTCTCCTTGCCCAGCGTGTTCACCGTCGGCCCGGGGCCGAGCACCACGTACGGGATGGGCGTGCCGAGCACGCCGATGCTGAGCAGGGTGGTGAGCAGAGCACCGAGCAGGACGGTCACGCCGCGACGTCTCATGCGGCAGAGCGTACCGACCGGGGTGGGGGGCTCCGGCGGGCGAACCGCGACTTCGCCCTCAGCGCAACGCCAGCGGCGGCGACCCGGGGTGTGGCGCGCGTACCGTAGACGTCGTGCCTGATATTCCGTTCGGTTTCGCGCTCCCGGGTGGGCAACCACCAGACCCCAACGATCCCGCGCAGATGCAGCAGTTCATGTCGCAGTTGCAGCACCTGCTGTCCGCGTCGGGCAGCGGGCCGGTCAACTGGGACCTGGCCCGGCAGGTGGCCGCCAGCCAGCTCGCCGCCGCCGGTGACCCGGCGGTCTCGCCCTACGAGCGCAACGCGGTGGAGGAGGCGCTGCGGCTCGCCGACCTGTGGCTGGAGCCGGCCTCCGCCCTGCCCTCGGGCATCCAGACCTCGGTGGCCTGGAACCGCAACGAGTGGATCTTCAAGACCCTGGACGTCTGGCGCAAGCTCTGCGACCCCGTCGCCAGCCGGATGGTCGGCGCGATGGGCGACCTGGTGCCACCGGAGGCGCGCGCCCAGCTCGGCCCGATGCAGTCCATGGTCGCCACCCTCGGCGGCGCGCTCTTCGGCGGCCAACTCGGTCAGGCACTCGGCTCGCTCGCCGCGGAGGTGCTCTCCGCCGGTGACATCGGGCTGCCGCTCGGCCCGGCGGGCACGGCCGCGCTGATCCCGGCCAACATCCGGGCGTACGGCGAGGGCCTGGAGCTGCCGGAGGACGAGGTCCGCCTCTACGTGGCCCTGCGCGAGGCCGCCCACCAGCGGCTCTTCCAGCACGTACCGTGGTTGCGCGGGCACGTGCTCAGCGCCGTGGAGACGTACGCCGCGGGCATCCGGGTCAACCGGGAGGCGATCGAGGAGGCGATGGGCCGGGTCGACCCGACCGACCCGGAGTCGATGCAGGCGATCGCGCTGGAGGGCATCTTCACGCCGGAGGACAGCCCGGCGCAGAAGGCGTCGCTGGCCCGGCTGGAGACGGCCCTGGCCCTGGTCGAGGGCTGGGTCTGCCACGTGGTGGACAGCGCGGCCGGCGGCCGGCTGCCCAGCGTCGTCAGCCTCGGCGAGGCGTTCCGCCGTCGCCGGGCGGCCGGCGGTCCGGCCGAGCAGACCTTCGCGGCCCTGGTCGGCCTGGAGCTGCGCCCGCGCCGGCTGCGCGAGGCGGCGGCGCTCTGGGCGGCGCTCACCGAGCGCCGGGGCATCGCCGGCCGCGACGCTCTCTGGGGTCACCCCGACCTGCTCCCCTCGGACGCCGACTTCGCCGATCCGGTGGCCTTCGCCATGGCCGAGCTCGACCTCAGCGAGCTGGAGAACTTCGACTTCAGCGCGCCGGGCGGCCCGGAGGAGAAGGCCCCGGGCGAGCCGGAGCAGCGACCGGACGACACCGACGGCGGCGACGCCCGCCCCTGACCCGCCCGCGGCGACGGTGCCGCCCGCCCCGGACCGGGTCGGGCGGCCCGGCCGGCGCCCTCTCGGGCGACGCGTCAGCGAAGCCGGCCGGTGCCGGAGAGCAGGGCGCGGGTGGTCTCCCAGCCCTCCACGGCCGGGTCGAGAAAGGCCAGGTCGGCCGGCCCGCGCAGGCGACGCCACGCCGGGGTGACCGCCAGGTCGCCGGGGCGCGGTGCCGCCGCCCGCAGGTCCGCGGGTCGCGCGGTGTCCAGGTCCAGCGCCGGCAGCCACGCCGGTACGGGCAGCCGGGCGGCCACGCCGAGCAGTCCCGGTTCGCCGCCCTCGACGGGCGCGACCGCCACCGGCCGGGTGGTGAGCGGGCGGAGCAGCTTGCCGATCGTCAGGCCCGGCACGTCGGGCGCGTCCCCGGCGACGACCGCCACCTGGTCGTGACCGGTTTCGGCGAGGGCGGTGAAGACGGCGTTCGGGGTCGCCTCCGGCACCTCGTGGACGGCCGTGTCCGGCCAGACCACCGCGTCGGCCAGCCACCGGTCCGCCGGCGTGACGGCGACCGCCGTCTCCACCTCGTTGAGCGTGGCGAACAGGTCGACCACGTCCTCGGCGAGCGCGGTCCGCCAGTCCACCGGATCGATGCCGGGCGGCGACCAGGTCACCGGTCCGAGCAACGCCACCACCACACGTCGGGCCACCCCACGACCCTAGCCGGGCGCCACGCGCACCACCGGCCCGACACGGTGTCGAGATCTTTGGTGGGCACGGGCCCCTGGAGGGGTCGTTCCGTACCAAGATCTCGTCGGCTGCGGGCGCGCGGTCAGCGCCGGTGGGTGCGGGACGGGACCGGCGGGGTGGTGTGGGCGAGGGGTCAGTCCGTCAGCGGCCCGCCGCCGGCCGCGGCGACGCCCTCCAGGTAGCCCCGCGCCCGCTCGGTCTTCGGGTAGCGCGCGACGAGCGCCCAGAACCGGTCGTTGTGGCTGGGCACGATGAGGTGCGCGAGCTCGTGCAGGAGCACGTAGTCGATCACCCAGTCGGGCATGTCCTGCACCCGGTGCGAGATGCGGATCGTGCCGTCGGCCGGGGTGCAGGAACCCCACCGGCCGTTCTGGTTGGTGACCCAGCGGACGCTCGTCGGCACGGCCTGCGTGCCGTGCTCGGCCAGGTAGAGCTTGATCAGCCGGGTGGCCCGGGCGAGCAGCTCGGCGTCGGAGCGCGCCAGGCGCCCCTCCCGGGCGGCGAGCCGGGCGAGCATCCGGTCGACCCACTCGCTCTCCTCGGCCCGGGAGAACTGGTCCGGAATGAGGACGACGACCCGCTCACCGTCGCGGTACGCGGACACCGTCCGTCGCCGGCGCTGGCTGCGCCGTACCTCGACGACCGGCTTGCGCGCCCCTGCCATCAGCGGGCCGCGCAGCCTCGGATTCCTGCCACGAAGGCAAGCTAATGCGTACTGACCAGGGGTCCGCAAGAGTCAACACGGCGACACGCGCCCGGAAAATGGTGATTGGTCGGCGGAGTCCCGAAAAAACTTTGACCGGGTGGCCGAGAATCGCTCTCGTCACCCTTCGTGGCGGTCGGTGCCGGGGGACGGGAGCCCACCCCCACCGTAGGTGATCACCGCGCGGGGCGCAGCTCGGGGGGCCCCGCACGGGGCATTCGACCGGGTTCGGTCGGCGTGTCCCCGCCAAACTGACTTATCAGACGTAATTCGCCATGCACACTCTCGACGTCGACTTGCTCACAGTGGCGAAGCACAGCTGACATGGAACTGCCCAGACCTGGGTAGGGTCCGCGGACCAGCGGTCACGACGGTGGCCGCGGAGAACGACCCAGCGCCGGCGCCCGCGTGGCCCGCCGCCGGGAACCCCGCCGGGACGGCATCGGCCGGCGGACGAGACGAGGAGGGCACCGTGGCCGACCAGGCCCAGACCTACAACGGTTACTGCGTCAAGTGCAAGGAGAAGCGGGACTTCGAGGGCCGCGTCGAGGTCTCGAAGACCGGGATGAACATGGCCAAGGGCAAGTGTCCGGTGTGCGGGACAACAGTGAACCGCATCCTGGGCAAGGCGAAGGTCTGACCCGTACGGGTGCTTCGGAGGGGGTGGCCGCTGGCCGCCCCCTCCGGCGTCACCGCACCTGATCCGCACCGCCCCCGGGCACCCGGCCGCGCCCGCCACCACCGCCCCCGGGCACCCGGCCGCGCCCGCCACCACCGCCCCCGGGCACCCGGCCGCCACTGTCGGCTCACCGACATGGTTACCGCTCGGTTGTGGATATCGCGGGATTTCCTGTGGACAGCCCTGGACAGGGAACCGCGCACCTGTGGACAACGATCGACCGACAGCGCGGACACGGCCACGATGCGTGTCATGCGCCGCGCCCCCTTGCCCCGTCCCACGCTGCTGCCGGGCCTCACCCGCCTCTGGCGGGACCGGCACACCCTCCAGCTCGGCGTCGAGCCGGGTCGCGCCGTCCTGCTGGAGATCGCCAACCCCCGGGCCGCCCGGCTGCTCGACCTGCTCGACGGCACCCGCAGTGAGCGGCTGGTGCTGGAGCACGCCGCCGGTGCCGAGGTGGCGCCGGACGAGGCCCGCACCCTGCTCGACACGCTGCGGGCCGCCGGCCTCGTCGTACCCGCGCACACGCTGCTGCCGAGGGATCTGGCCGGCCCGGCCCGGGCGCGCCTCGCCGCCGAGGCCGGGGCGCTGGCGCTGGCCGCCGCCCGGCTGCCCGGCACGCCCGCCCAGGTGCTGCGTCGCCGGATGGCCGCCCAGGTGGTGGTCACCGGTGCCGGGCCCCTCGGCGCCCCGGTCGCCCTCGCGCTGGCCCAGGCCGGCGTCGGGCACGTGCGCCCGGACCTGGCCGGCCCGGTCCGCCCAGCGGACCTGGTCGGCACCGGGATCCCGGCCGCCGCGATCGGGCGCCCGCTCGCCGGGGCGGTACGCGACGCCGTCGAGCGCGCCGCCCCGGGCACGGGCACGGGCCCGCTCCGGCGCGGCCGGGTCGACCTGGTCGTCCAGCTCGGCACGGACCGCCCGGCCGCCCTGCTCGCGGCCGGTCACGCCCGGCGCCGCCAGCCGCACCTGCTGGTCGGCCTGCGGGAGGGCGTGCCCGCGGTCGGGCCGCTCGTCCGCCCGCCCGCCGGCCCCTGCCTGAACTGCCTGGACCTGCACCGGACGGACCTCGACCCGGACTGGCCGGCGCTGGCGGCCCAGCTCGCCACCGGCGGCGTGGAGCAGGCGTGCGCGACCGCGACCCTCCTCGCGGCCGGGGCGTACGCGGCGGCGGAGGCGCTGGCCCAGCTCGACGGGGCCACCCCGGAGACGCTCGGCTGCGCCGTGGAAATCACCGGACCCGGCCGGTTCCGCCGCCGGGTGTGGCCTCCGCACCCCGCCTGCGGATGCTCCCGCGGCCGCCGATGACCGCCGGCCACCCTGCGACGCCCGTGACCGACGCCACGGGGGCGTCGTGCCGAGGGCGCCCGCGAGCCCGGCGGCGACCCCCAAGGGCGGGGACCACCACCCAGCCCGGCGGCAGAGCAGCCGTGGACCCCCGAAGTCGGTAACAATGGCCGGGTGACCGACATCCCGCGCCGGGCCGTGTCCCGGACCGCCAAGCTCGCCGCTCTGCCGCTCGGCTTCGCCGGTCGGACCGTCCTCGGCATGGGTAAGCGCGTCACCGGGCTCGCCTCCGACGTGATCTCCGCGGAGATCCAGCAGCGCACCGCCGAGCAGCTCTTCAGCGTGCTGGGGCAGCTCAAGGGCGGGGCGATGAAGTTCGGCCAGGCGCTGTCGGTCTTCGAGGCCGCCCTGCCCGAGGAGATCGCCGCCCCCTACCGCCAGGCGCTGACCAAGCTCCAGGAGGCCGCGCCGCCGCTGCCGGCGGCCAGCGTGCACAAGGTGCTCACCGAGCAGCTCGGCCCGGACTGGCGGGACCGGTTCGTCGAGTTCGACGACACCCCCGCCGCCGCGGCCAGCATCGGCCAGGTGCATCGCGCGGTCTGGCGGGAGCCGGGCTACGGCCCCTCCGGCGCGCCCAACACCCGCGACGTGGCCGTCAAGATCCAGTACCCGGGCGCCGGCGACGCCCTGCTCGCCGACCTCAAGCAGCTCTCCCGGCTCGGCGGGATGTTCCGGGCGATCCAGCCCGGGCTGGACGTCAAGCCGCTCCTGGCCGAGCTGCGGGAACGGATCACCGAGGAACTCGACTACGAGTTGGAGGCGGAGTCGCAGCGCGCCTTCGCCGCCGCGTACGCCGACGATCCGGAGATCCACATCCCGGCGGTGGTCTCCGCCTCGCCCCGGGTCCTGGTCACCGAGTGGGTCGAGGGCACCCCGCTGGCGGACATCATCCGCGAGGGCACGGAGGAGGAACGCGACGAGGCCGGCCGGCTGATGGCCATCCTGCACCTCTCCGCGCCGCAGCGGGCCGGGCTGCTGCACGCCGACCCGCACCCGGGCAACTTCCGGCTGCTGCCGGACGGCCGGCTCGGCGTGATCGACTTCGGCGCGGTGGCCCGGATGCCGGAGGGCACTCCCGAGCCGATCGGCCGCATCGCCGCGCTGGCGCTGCGGGGCGACGCCGACGAGGTGGTGGCGGGGCTGCGGTCGGAGGGCTTCATCGGGTCCACCGAGGAGATCGACGCCCAGGCGGTGCTGGATTTCCTCCGGCCGATGCTGGAGCCCATCGCCGCCGAGGAGTTCCGGTTCACCCGGGCCTGGCTGCGCGCCGAGGCGACCCGGCTGGCCAGCCCCCGGTCCCCCGCCTACCAGCTGAGCCGGCAGCTCAACCTGCCACCGTCGTACCTGCTGATCCACCGGGTGACGCTCGGGTCGATCGGCGTGCTCTGCCAACTGGAGGCGAAGGCGCCCTACCGGGGCATCCTGGAGCGCTGGCTGCCGGGCTTCGCCCCGGTCCCCTGACCCGACCGCCGGGGCGGCGGCAGCGCGCGGAACGCGCCGAGGGGCGGTGGCCGGAACCGGCCACCGCCCCTCGGGCATCAGTGGGATCTAGAGAACGCCCAGGTCGCGCGCCGATCGGTTACGGCCGTTCATGGCGACGGTACGGGCGGAACGGGTTGCCTCAGTGCTCGTGGTGGTACGACCGGCCTGAGGCCGGCGCATTCGAGCCCGGGACAACGCTTCGTGAAGTAGTTGCATTTCGGCGACTCCGTTAAGAACGTTCAGCATGGTGGTCAGCTCTCTCGTCGCCGGTGCGACACCGGCGTGGGTGGGACGGATCGGGAACATGTCAGGCCGCCAGCCGGACCGCGTTGCGCGACTCGGACAGCCCACTGGCCGCCAGCCGCGCCTCGGCCTCGACCCGGAGCGCCGCGTCGCGGGCGAGGTCCTCCTTGCGCGGGCGGCCACGGGGCCGCTTGCGCGGGACGACCGCGCCACGCTCGAAGATCTCGCCGCCCCAGACGCCCCAGGGCTCGGCCCGCTCCACCGCCCCGGCGAGGCACTCGACGCGCAGCGGGCAGTCCCCGCAGAGCGACTTGGCCAGCTCGAGCTCGGCGGGCGAGTCGGAGAACCACAGGTCGGGGTCGAACTTCCGGCAGGGCAGGTTCGCCTCCATCTCGACGCTCACGTCGAGCGGGGCCAACGCCAGACTCATCGCCCGGTCACCTCTCTCTCGTTTCGATCTCGTGGATCGCACTTCCGACGTACTTGGCGGGCAAAAAACTGAGGCCGCGGATCCCGGTAAGCGGGTTCCGCGGCCTCGAGGTGAGCCGGTGGTCTGATGATCAGACCGGTCTACCTCGAGGTGGAACTCCGCGGACGTCCATGCGCTTGCTGGCGGCATCGACACCCTTGCCCGTGAAGCCACTGGTCCCCTGGATCCCGTTCGGCGCGGTGGCGAGGATCAGCTCGGCCTGAGCCTCGACCTGGTGCACCTGCGGGACCGACGGTCGCGCAGCGGCGAGGGCCACCCGGACAGCCGACAGCGGAGCGACGGCAGCGGGCAGTGCCGCCGGACGCTCGTTGATGTAGAAGATCACCATTGGAACCACCTCCCTGACGTCTCTCTCGATGCCGACACGGTCTCGACCCCTCGTGAGCAGCCCGAATGGCGCCGCTCGCGAGGTGTGCCATGAGGCTATTCCTCGTCCGGGGGCGAGGGCAAACGAATTTACGACGAGATTTCGAAAGTTTTCTCCGGGCAGACGTCGTCGACCGCCGCGCCCGCCACCAGCGCCAGCACCGCCTCCCCGTAGAGGCCCAGCTTGCGGGGGCCGATGCCGGCGATCGCGATCAGTTCCTCCGCCCGCGCCGGACGCCGCTCGGCCAGCGCGACCAGTGTGGCGTCGGTGAAGACCACGTACGCGGGGACCCGCTGGCCGCCCGCCACCCGCAGCCGCCACTCGCGCAGCCGCTCGTGCAACTCCTCGTCGATGTCGGACGGGCAGGTGGGACAGCGGCCGAGCTTGCGGTCCGGCCCGGCGAGCAGGGTGGCGCCACAGATCCGGCAGGACACGATCTGGGTCCGCCGGCGCTCCGGCCGCCGCCCCGGGCCGGCGCCGGCCCGCTCCGTACCGCCCGAGCGGTCCAGCTGCGGCAGGAACCGCGACGGCCGCCGGGCCCGCCCGCCCGGCGAGCGGGCCGAGGCGTACGACAGCCACAGCCACTCCCGCGCCCGGGTGATGCCGACGTAGAGCAGCCGGCGTTCCTCCTCGACCTGCTCGGCGGTCTTGGCGTACGTGGTGGGGAGGGTGCCCTCGGAGAGGCCGACCAGGAAGACCGCGTCCCACTCCAGCCCCTTGGCCGAGTGCAGCGAGGCCAGCGTCACCCCGTCGACGGTCGGCACGTGCTGCGCGGCGGCCCGGCGGGCCAGCTCGTCGTTGAAGTCGGCCAGGGTGACCGGGCGCTCGACGGAGGCGGCCGGCCCGATCGGCAGCACCTGCGGGGTGGCCGCGTACTCCTCGGCGAGCTGGACCAGCGCGGCGAGCGCCTCCCAGCGCTCGCGGGCGGCGCCACCGGCCGGGGCGGCGTCGCGGGCCCAGCCGACCGCGGCGAGCGCCTCGACCACGGCGACGGGCAGCGGGGTCTCCCCCGGGATCGAGCGGGTGGCGGCCCGCAGCGCGACCATCGCCTGCCGGACCTCGGCCCGCTCGAAGAACCGCTCCGCCCCCTGCACCACGTACGGCACCTGCGCCTCGGTCAGCGCCTTCTCGTACGCCTCGGACTGCGCGTTGGTCCGGAACAGCACGGCGATCTCCTTCGCCGGGGTGCCCGCGTCGACCAGCGCGCGGCAGCGGGCGGCGACCGCGTTGGCCTCGGCCGGCTCGTCGGTGAAGATCCGCAGCTCCGGCTCGGGACCGGGCGGGCGCTGGCCGACCAGCTCCAGCCGCAGCCGCGCCTCGGCGCCCCGCGCCTGCGAGATGACCGCGTTGGCCAGCCCGACGACCTGCGGGGTGGAGCGGTAGTCGCGGACCAGCCGGATGACCGTCGCCCCCCGGTAGCGGCGCGGGAAGTCGACCAGGTAGGACGACGTGGCCCCGGTGAACGAGTAGATCGTCTGGCTGGCGTCGCCGACCACAGTCAGGTCGTCCCGCCCGCCCAGCCACGCCTCCAGCAGCCGCTGCTGGAGCGGGTTGACGTCCTGGTACTCGTCGACCACGAAGTGCCGGTACTGGGCGCGGACCTGCTCCGCGACGTCCCGGTGCTCCTCGATCCCCCAGACCGCGGCGCGCAGCATGTCCTCGAAGTCGATCACGCCGTTGGACCGCTTGAGGCGTTCGTACGCGGCGAAGACGTCGGCGACCCTCGCCGGCTCGTGCGGGGTGTCCCGCAGCGCCTTCGCCGCCGCCACCACGTACTCCCCCGGCTCCACCAGCGACGACTTGGCCCACTCGATCTCACCGGCCAGGTCCCGCGCGGCCGCCCGGTCGGCACGCAGGCCGGCCTTGGCCGCGGCGAGAGTGACCAGCCGGACCTTGCTGTCCAGCAGCTCGGGCATGGCCCGCCCCTCCAGGAGCCGGGGCGCGAAGTAGCGCACCTGGCGCAGGGCCGCCGCGTGGAAGGTCCGCGCCTGCACGCCCGGCACCCCGAGCACGGACAGCCGGGCTCGCATCTCGGCGGCGGCCCGGGCGGTGAAGGTCACCGCGAGCACGTGCCGGGCGGAGATCTCCCCGGACAGCACCCGGTGGGCGATACGGGAGGTGACGGCCCGGGTCTTGCCGGTGCCGGCGCCGGCCAGGATGCAGACCGGGCCGGCGGGGGCGGTCACCGCCGACCGCTGCTCCGGATCCAGACCGGCGAGCACGCGTTCGGACGCTGAGTGAACCACCACAGCGAGGAATTGTCTCAGCTCCCCCAGGCGTTGCAGCGGTTAGCCTGGGCTTGATCGGCAAGCCACCGGGCGGAGCGTTGGAGGATCTGACCATGCTGACGATGTATTCCACCCCCTGGTGCGGCTACTGCTACCGGCTGAAGTCGCAGCTCGACCGGGAGGGCATCGGGTACGAGGTGGTCGACATCGAGCAGGACCCGAAGGCCGCGGAGTTCGTGATGAGCGTCAACGGCGGCAACCAGACCGTCCCGACGCTGCGCTTCGCCGACGGCAGCGCCCTGACCAACCCCTCGATCACGCAGGTCAAGCAGCACCTGGCCAGCCTGTCCGCCTGACCTGACGCACCACCGGCCGACGAGCGGCCGACCCGTCCGGGCCGGCCGCTCGTGGCGTCACCGGGCCACCCTCCCGCGCCGCCCCGTCGACCACGAAATCATCGCCCGCGCCGTCGGCGTGTCGTGCCGACGACCTCGTGGTCGACGGGGCGGCGCGGGGCCGGGACGGTGGTGGGGCGGCGCGGGGCGGACCGGCGGAGGGCCGCCGCGCGGTGGGGGGCGGGAAGGTGCGGGGCCGGGGGGCGGCTGAGGGTGCGGCCGTGCCAGAGGTAGCCGCCGGCGAGCAGGGTGGCCAGGCCGATCAGGGCGAAGAGCAGGCGGTAGTCCAGCGCCCCGACGAGCAGCGCCCCGGCGCCGATGGAGAGCGCCTGCGGGCCGCTCACCACGGCCTCCGAGGCCGCGGCGACCCGGCCGAGCAGCCGGGGCGGGGTGCGCCGCTGGATGAGCGTGTGCAGTCCGACCATGGTCAGCGGCAGCGACACCCCCGCCAGCAGCACCGCCACGAAACCGAGCCAGAGGTTCGGGTACGTCAGCGCCAGCGAGGCCGGCCCGAAGAACGCCACCCCGGCCGCGAGCGTGCCCAGCTCGCCGACCCGGCGCACCACCGCCGGGGAGAGCAGGCCGCCGACCAGCCCGCCGATCCCCTGCACGGTGACCAGCACGCCGACGAACGCGGCGTCCCGGCCGAGCCCCCGGTCGACGTACGCGAAGATCAGCGACTCGCTGAAGCCCATCGCCAGCGAGCCCAGCGCGTAGCCGAGCAGCGCCCGGCGCAGCGCCGGCTCCCCGGCCAGGTGCCGCAGCCCGGCGCCCACCTCGGCGGGCCAGCGCAGCCCCGGCCCCGCCGACGGGGTCTCCGTCGTCCGCAGCGCCCCGACCACGGCGGCCGCCGAGAGGAAGCCCACCATGCCGATCGCGGCCAGCATCCATCCGCCGACGGCGGCGTAGAGGCCCGCGCCGGCCAGCGGGCCGATCAGCCGCAGCCCCTGGCGTACGGTCTGGAGCACGCCGTTCGCCTCGGCCAGCAGGTCGAGCGGCACGAGCTGCCGGATCAGGCCGCTGAGCACGGCGCTGAGCGTGATGTACGACAGGCCGTACAGGGCCGCCACCGCGTAGATGATCCACACGTCGGCCCGGTCCCGCACGGCGAACAGCGGGGTGAGCAGCACCGCCGTCACCAGGTTCGCCACCACGAAGAACGGGCGGCGCGGGTAGCGGTCGACGAACCACCCGACCAGCGGGGCCAGCGTCATCGGCGCGATGACCGCGAAGATGGTGGCGCCGGCCAGCCCGTCCGACCCGGTCAGGTCCTTCACCCAGATGGCGAGGGCGAGCAGCAGGATCGACTCGGCCGCCATGCTGGCGAGCAGGCCGCCGAAGAGCAGGCGGAATTCCGGGCGGCGCAGGACGGTACGCATGGGGTCCCTCCGGCGGGGGTGGTGCGCGTCTCGGCGTGGTCGGGGGTGCGCGGTCGGGTCGGGACGGCGCCGTACCGGCCGCCACGCCCTTCCACGGTCCTCTTTTCTGCGAGACACGCCCCCGCCGGGACCTCCGACGGGGGTTGCGCCGTCCATACTGACCGTGGGGGGCGAATTTCATACAGTTACCGTCGCGTCTGCGGCGGCCCACGGGAAAAGAGGACGTCGTGCCTCCTGCCTCACCCAGCCCGATCCTGCGCCGCCGCAGGTTGGGCACCGAACTGCGCCGGCTGCGCGAGGTCAGCGGTCTCACCGGGGACCAGGTCATCGAGCGGATCGGCTGGGCCTCCGCGTCCAAGTTGTCCCGCCTGGAGAACGGCCGCAGCCGTCCGGACCCGGACGACGTCCGCGTCCTGCTCCACCTCTACGGCGCCGACCGGGCGCTGCGCGAGGAACTCCTCGGCATCACCCAGGAGGCCGGCGACATCCGCGGCTGGCTGAAGAACTTCCCGGTGATGACCCAGCAGCAGCGCGGCTTCGCCGAGCTGGAGGCGGGCTGCGCGGAGATCTCCGAGTACAACCCCGTCCTGGTCCCGGGCCTGCTCCAGACGCCGGGCTACGCGTCGCTGCGGATCGCGTCGGCCCGCCAGGTCGGCGAGGAGGCCGGCGACCCGGAGGCCGGGGAGGACATCGACACCGAGGTGCAGGCCCGGCTGGCCCGCCAGTCGCTGCTGACCCGCACCCCCGACGCGCCGCGCTACACGGCGGTGCTGGAGGACGCGGCGCTCGGCGGCCGGGCCGGGCCGCCCGAGGTGCTGCGCGAGCAGCTGGTGCAGCTCTGCGAGCTGGCGACGCTGCCGAACGTCACGCTGCACGTCCTGCTCCGCGACACCCAGATCGGCGACTGGTACCTCCCGCCGACGGCGTTCTCCGTCTACCGGTTCGCGGACCCGCTCGATCCGGAGACGCTGGCCATCGAAGGCGGCTTCACCGACGTCATGTCGACCGAGGTAAACGCACTAAATCGCTATAAAGTGGTGTTCGAGTGGTTATGCACGGCGGCACTCTCCGCATCGGACACCCTCTCCTGGCTGATCGAGGCGACGGGACGGCTGCCCGGTACGGCGACCGCGTCCACGGTGGCGTACGGCTCGGCAACGGCGCCGACCCAGCGCCGCCGGCACTCCGGGCGTCTGACGGAACGGTGATCACGGGGGACCACCGTCGGGCCGTGCGCCCGCCACTCGTTCCATCGGTGCAGTTCACCTCAGGAGTGAAACGATGAACGAGATCCGCAACACGCCGTCCCTCCGTACGCACCTCGCCGACGCCCCGTGGCGCAAGAGCACGCGCAGCCAGACCTCGAACTGCGTCGAGGTCGCGCCACTGGGGACGGGGCCGGCCGCGGTGGCCCTGCGGGACAGCAAGGACCAGGGCGGCCCGGTGCTGCTGTTCAACCGGGCGGGTTGGCTGGGCTTCATCGCCGGCGCGAAGAACGGACAGTTCGATCTGAACTGATCCCCCGACCGTCGCGGGGCCGCCGGCACGCCGCCGGCGGCCCCGTCGCGTTCCCGCCCCGACGCCCGCGCTGACCAGGCATCCGCTGATCGGACGAGGCTCCGGACCGATAGTCGCGTTTCACTTGCTGAGACCCTCGCGCGGCGTAACATGACGGCAGAGTGACGTGGAACTTCCACCCGTTCTCAACCGTCGCGGTTCATCCGGAGACCCACATGCGTTTCCTGATCGTTCGCACCGACATCCGCGCCGCCTGCGACGTGGACATCGCCGCCGCCTGGGCGCGCGGCGGCCACCTGCGGGACGAGACCACCACGCCCGAACCGCGCCGGCAAATCGTGCACGCCGAGGACCGCGACGCCGCGCTGCTGCTGGCCCGCGCGCTGTCCACGGTGGGCGCGGTCCGCTCCGGGAAGCAGCGGGTCAAGGTGCTCCCGCTCGACGAGCCGACCCGCCGTTGGCGGGCCGCGCCCGACGACCGCGGCAGCTGACCCGCGCAGGGACGTCCGTCGTGGCCGGACCGGCTCCCCCGCCGCGTTCCATGCCCCAGCCGACCACGACGGCCCGTGTCCCCGGCCCGTGACCGTCGCGGCAACGGCGGCCACGGGCCGGGGCCGCACGACGGCCCACCGGCCTGACGGCGGACGGGTCAGCAGTGCCCGTCGAGCCAGCGGTGGATCAGGAACAGCGCGATCGACGACGGCGGCGGCAGCACCAGCCGGGCGCCGCCGACCTCCACCGGCCGCCCCGCCAGGGCGGCCCCGATCTCGTTGCGGCTGAACCACCGGGCGTACGCGATCTCCGCCGGGTCGACCTGCACCGGGTGCTCGGGGTCGGCGGTGGCGAGGAAGCCCAACATCAGCGAGCCGGGGAACGGCCAGGCCTGGCTGCCCGCGTACGCGATGTCGGCGACCGGGACGCCGACCTCCTCGCGGACCTCGCGCAGCACGGCGGCCTCGGCCGACTCCCCCGGCTCGACGTAGCCGGCGAGGCACGAGAAGCGGCGCTGGCCGGGGGTCTGTGGCCAGGTGGCGTTGTTGCCCAGCAGGCACCGCCCGGCCGGGCCGGGCACGCCGTCGTGCACCAGCACGATCATCGCCGGGTCGGTACGCGGCCAGATCCGCTCCCCGCCCCGGTCGACGCGGCTCCAGCCGGCCTCGTCCACCTCGGTCGGCTGCCCGGTGACCGACGAGTAGCGGTGCCGCAGGTGCCAGTTGACCAGCGCCAGCGCGGTGGTGAACAGCCCGGCGTCCCGGTCGCCGAGCAGGTGGCCGACCTCGCGCAGGTGCGTCGGCCGGGCCCCGGGCAGCGTCGGCAGTGGGGCGTCCACGGCGAAGACCGGCACCCCGTCCGGCTCGACGCCGAGGAACATCGGGGACGCCCCCTCCGGCAGGTCGGCGGAGTCGACCAGCACGAGCGCCGGCGGTGACGTGTCGGCGCGCACGAGCGCCCGGCCCTCGTCGCCGGAGTCGAGCACCAGCACCCGGGCCCGGGCCCACGCCTGCGCGAGCCACCCCGGATCGGTGCGCCGGTGCGCCGCCCGGTCCAGCGTGGAGCGGGCCAGCGGCGGCGCGGCCTCCCCGCTCACGGCCGCGCCGGCTCGGTGACGACCGGCGCGAGCGCCGCCAACTGGGGGGCGACCCGCTCGGCGTCACCCAGCACCACGGTCACCGCCCGGGCCGGGGCGAGGTAGCGGGCCGCTGCCTCGGCCACGTCGGCCACGGTGGCCTTCGCCAGCCGGGCGGCGTGCTCGGCCAGGAAGTCCAGGCGCAGCCCGTTGCCGGCGTACGCGCTGGTCAGCGAGGCGAGCCCGGCCTGGGTGGACATGCCGAGCTGGAGGGTGCCGAGCGCGTACTGCCGGGCCTGCTCCAGCTCGTCCTCGCGGGGCGGGAGGGTGGCCAGCCGGCCCAGCTCGTACGTCGTCTCCAGCAGCGCCGGCCCGGTGACCTCGGTGGCCACCTCGGCGGCGGCGACCAGCACCGACCCGGCCACCGAGTGCTCGACCAGCGAGTGCGGCCCGTACGTGTAGCCCTTGTCCTCGCGGATGTTCTCCACCCAGCGGGATGAGAAGTAGCCGCCGAAGACCAGGTTGGCCAGTTGCAGCGCGGCGTGGTCGGGATGGGTGCGGGGCACCGCCGGCAGCGCGATCCGCAGCGAGGACTGCACCGACCCCGGCCGGTCGACCAGCAGCAGCGGCCCGGGCTCCAGCGGCGGGGCGGGCGGCAGGTCGGCGGTGTGCCCGGCGCCGTTCCAGCCCGACAGGGCCTTCTCGGCGGCGTCCAGCGCCCGCTCCGGCTGCACGTCGCCGACGAGCACCAGCACCGCGTCGGCGGGGTGCACCCGCTGGGCGTGCAGGGTACGCAGCGCGCCCGACCGGACCGCGCGGACCGCCTCCGGGTCCGGGGTCTGCACCGCGTAGGGGTGCTTGCCGTAGACCCGCTTGAGCAGTGCGGTCCGGGCCAGGTGCCCCGGCTGGCTCTGCGCCACCTGGATCCGGTCGACCAGCCGGTCCCGCTCGGTGGCCACGTCGTCGTTCGGGTAGGTCGCGCCGGTGAGCACCTCGGCGAGGAGTTCCAGCATCCGGTCCAGCCCGGTGACCAGGCCGGCGCCGGAGAGCATCAGCCGGTCCGGGTCGATCCCGGCGGAGAGCCCGCCGCCGACCTTCTGCAGCTCGGCGGCGAGCTGCACGCTGGTCATGGCCTCCGTGCCGGAGAGCAGGGTCTGCGCGAGCATCGCGCCCCGGGCCAGGTGGGCCCGGCCGAAGGGCATCCAGAGCCGCAGCTCGACCAGGGGAACCGCCGGCCGGCGCACGGCGATGACGGTCAGCCCGTTGCCGAGCGTGCGCTCGGCCTGCTTCGGCAGCTTGAGCCTGCGGTTCGGGCCGAGCGGGGGCAGCGCCCGCGGCCCGGCCTGTGCGGTTGCCGTCACCTGGCCACCCTCCGTTCGCGACCGCGCGGCGCGCGACCCCGGCCCGCTCCTCGCGCTCACCTGGCGCCTCCGGCGATGACCTCGATGGACGCGCGGCGCTCCGGCCGCAGGGTGGCGGCGGCCGCCCGGACCTGCTCCTCGGTGACCTCGCCGACCAGCCGGGGCAGCTCGTTGAGCAGGCCCGGCTCGCCGCGCTGCTGCTCCAGCACGGCCATCCGCAGCGCCCGGGTGAGCACCGCGTCGGTGTCGCGCAGCAGGTGGGTCGCCATGCGGGCCTGGGTGCGGGCCAGCTCCCCCTCGGTCAGCCCGTCGGTGGCCAGCCGGTCCAGTTCCTCGTCGATGGTGCGCAGCACCTTGTCCACGTCCCCGCCCGGTGGCAGGTGCGCCTGGAGCAGCAGGGCCGTCGGGTCCCGCACGTCGAACGGGTCGCCCATGAAGCCGAGGTACCCGCCGAGGTTGGTCACCGCCCGGTCCCGCTGGACCAGCCGCTCCACCAGCCGGGAGGCGTCGCCGTCGGTGAGCACCTCGGCCAGCACGACGTACGGCAGGTAACCGGCGAAGTCGGTGACCGGGTCCGGCACCCGCCAGGCGCCGGCCACCGCCGGCAGCGGGGCCAGCTTGTCGGTGTACGAGGTGCGCCGCTCCGCGGTCAGGTCGGGCTCGGCGAAGTCGGGCCGCTCCGGCGCGGGCCGGGCCGGCACGTCGCCGAAGTGCCGCTCGATCAGCGCGGTCGCCTCGGCGACGTCGATGTCACCACTGACCGCCAGCACCGCGTTGCCGCTGGCGTAGTAGCGGCGGAAGAAGTCGGCGGCGTCGCCGACGGTGGCCGACTCCAGGTCGACGAAGGAGCCGTAGCCGTCGTGCGCGTTCGGGAACGTGTCGAACATGACCGGTGGCAGGGTCAGCCAGGGGAAGCCGCCGTACGGCCGGTTGAGCACGTTGACCCGGATCTCCTCCTTGACCACGTCGACCTGGTTGCGCAGGTTCTCCTCGGTCAGCCGGGGGCCGCGCATCCGGTCCGCCTCCAGGAACAGCGCCCGCTCCAGCGCGTTGCTCGGCAGCGTCTCGAAGTAGTCGGTGTAGTCGAGGTGGGTGGAGCCGTTGAAGGTGCCGCCCGCCCCCTGCACGTGCCGGAAGTGGGCCAGCTTCTCCAGGTTCTCCGAGCCCTGGAACATCAGGTGCTCGAAGAGGTGGGCGAAGCCGGTGCGCCCCTCGGGCTCGGAACGGATGCCGACGTCGTAGACCACCGCCACCCCGATCACCGGGGCGCTGCGGTCGGGGGTCAGGACCACCCGCAGGCCGTTGTCGAGGGTGAACCGCTCGACCGGGTACTTCGTCGCTGGAATTCTGGATCTCCGCGCCGCCACGGGATCGACCCTAGCGCGTCGGCACCCGTGCCACCGCCGACCTTCCGCCAGCCGCCCCGACCGGCGTCCCCGCCCGTTCGTTCGCCGCCCCCGACGACCGGGGACGACGCCGGCCACGGAGGCCGCAAAACCCATTCAACCAGTAGAGATTGCCGGCTTCCCCGGGACTCGGATCCCGCCATGTGGTTGGGCCTTGACGCGAGCTCACCGCCTGACCCACCCTTCCTACCAACTAAGTAGGAATACTGCGGATTGGATGGACGATGAGACGGCTCCCCTTGCGTCGGTTGGTCTCCCTGGCCACCCTCGCCGTCGTCGGCGCGGCGACCCTGGGCACCGCCGCCGCCTGCGGCGACGACAGCGAGAGCGCGGGTGGCGGCTCCGGCCCGGTGACCCTGCGGCTCGGCTACTTCCCCAACATCACCCACGCGCCGGCGGTCGTCGGCGTGGAGAAGGGCATCTTCGCCGAGAAGCTCGGCACCGGCGTCACGCTGGAGACGAAGACCTTCAACGCCGGCCCCGCCGCGATCGAGGCGATCTTCTCCGGCGCGCTCGACGCCACGTACATCGGCCCGAACCCGACCGTGAACGCCTTCTCGAAGTCCAAGGGCGAGGCGGTCCGCGTCGTCTCCGGTGCGGCCTCCGGCGGCGTGGCGCTCGTGGTGAAGCCCGACATCACCTCGGTGGAGCAGCTCCGGGGCAGGAAGATCGCCACCCCGCAGCTCGGCAACACCCAGGACGTGGCGATCCGCTACTGGCTCAAGGAGAAGGGCCTCACCACGACCAAGGAGGGTGGCGGCGACGTCAGGATCATCCCGCAGGAGAACGCCCAGACGGTGGAGACGTTCGGCAGCGGGGCCATCGACGGCGCCTGGGTGCCCGAGCCGTTCGTCTCCCGGCTGGTCAACGCCGGCGGCAAGGTGCTCGTCGACGAGCGGGACCTCTGGCCGGACCGCAAGTTCGTGATCACGAACCTGATCGTCAGCACGAAGTTCCTCAAGGCCCACCCCGACGTGGTGAAGAAGCTGGTCGAGGGACAGGTGGCGGCGAACGAGTTCGTCAACGGCAGGCCCGACGAGGCGCAGCAGGCCATCTCCGACCACATCGGGAAGATCAGCGGCAAGCCGCTGGACCTCAAGCTGATCAAGCAGGCCTGGCCGACGCTGGAGTTCACCAACGACCCGATCGCCTCGTCGCTGAAGACCGGGCTCGACCACGCCGTCGCGGTCGGGCTGACCCAGCCGGTCAGCCTCGACGGGCTCTACGACCTGACTCACCTCAACGAGGTGCTCAAGGGCCAGGGCAAGACCGAGGTCGTCCAACCATGACGTCGACCGCGACGACGCCACGCGGCGCGACCGGCCCGGTCGCGCTGCACGGCGTCACCAAGGTGTACGGGCGCGGGGCGAACGCCGTCCTCGCCCTGGACGGAGTCTCCCTCGACGTCGCGCCCGGCGAGTTCGTCTGCCTGGTCGGGGCCTCCGGCTGCGGCAAGAGCACCCTGCTCAACCTCGTCGCCGGCCTCGACCGCCCCAGCGGCGGACGGATCGACCTCGACGAGGGGGTCGAGCCGGGACTGATGTTTCAGGAGCCGGCCCTCTTCCCGTGGCTGACCGTCGAGGGCAACGTCGAGGTGCCGTTGAAGCTGCGCCGGCTGTCCCGGGCCGCACGCCGCGAGCGGGTCGCCGAGTTGCTGGGCACGGTGCACCTGGCCGACTTCGGCCGCAAACGCCCGCACGAACTCTCCGGCGGCATGCGCCAGCGGGTGGCGCTGGCGCGCACCCTCGCCCTGGACACCCCGGTGCTGCTGATGGACGAGCCGTTCGGCGCGCTGGACGCGATGACCCGGGACATCCTGCACGACGAGCTGGAACGGATCTGGGCCGAGCGTCGACTCACCGTCCTCTTCGTGACGCACAACGTCCGGGAGGCGGCCCGGCTCGCCGACCGGATCATCCTGCTCTCCAGCCGGCCCGGCCGGATCATCTGGTCCACCCCGGTCGACGTGCCCCGGCCGCGACGCATCGACTCCCCCGAGGTCGCCGCGATCGCCGCCGAGGTCACCGACCGCCTGCGTACGGAGGTGGGCCGCCATGGCCGGTGACACCCTCGCCGCCGTCGGCCGCACCGACGCGGAGATCTCCGGGCTGGACGCCCTCGATCTGGCCGGCCGGGAGGAGAGCCGGCCACGGGCCGCCCGGCTCTGGGCGGCGGCCTGGCCGAAGCTGGCCGCGCTCGGCATCGCCGTCGGCGCCTGGCAGGTCGTGGTCTGGACCGGCTGGAAGCCCGAGTACGCGCTGCCCGGCCCGGTCGCCGTGGGGCAGGAACTGCTGCGGCAGGTCAGCGGCGCGCAGCTCTGGGACGGGCTCGCCACCACCCTGCGCCGGGCGGCCGTCGGCTACCTCTTCTCGGTCGCCGTGGGCCTGCTGCTCGGGCTCGCGGTGGCCCGGTCGCGGATCCTGCGGGCCGCGATCGGCTCGATGATCACCGCGCTGCAGACCATGCCGTCGATCGCCTGGTTCCCGCTGGCGATCCTGCTCTTCGAGCTGAGCGAGAAGGCGATCTTCTTCGTGGTGGTGCTAGGCGCCGCGCCGTCCATCGCCAACGGCGTGATCGCCGGAGTGGACTACGTGCCGCCGCTGCTGCTGCGCGCCGGGCGCAACCTCGGCGCGCGGGGACTGAACCTGTACCGGTACGTCATCGCGCCCGCCGCGCTGCCGGCCATCGTGGCCGGCCTCAAGCAGGGCTGGGCGTTCTCCTGGCGCAGCCTGATGGCGGGCGAGCTGATCGTGGTCGGCATCTCGCAGACCTCGCTGGGCGCGCAACTGACCTACTCGCGGGAGCTCTCGGACTCCCCCTGGCTGATCGCCACCATGATCGTGATCCTGGTGCTGGGCCTGGTGGTCGACGCCGCGTTCGGCGCGGCGGACAAGGCGATCCGACGCCGCTGGGGCGTACTGGACCAGGCCGGTCAGTGACATGTACGTCTCCGCGCGCAGCGACTACGCGCTCCGGGCCATGCTCGCCGTCGCCGCCACCGACCCGGTGGGCGGCGGCGGGCTGGTCAAGGCCGCCACCCTGGCCGGCCGCCAGGACATCCCGCTCAGCTTCCTCCAGGGCATCCTGGTCGACCTGCGCCGGGCCGGCCTGCTGCTCAGCCACCGCGGGACGGAGGGCGGGTACACCCTCGCCCGCCCCGCGACCGAGATCAGCGTCGGCGATGTGCTCCGGGCGGTCGGCGGGTCACTGACGACCGTCCGCGGGCTGCCGGCCGAGCGGGCCGGCTACC
Organism: Micromonospora sp. NPDC047670; assembly: GCF_043204915.1. Lineage (NCBI taxonomy): Bacteria > Bacillati > Actinomycetota > Actinomycetes > Micromonosporales > Micromonosporaceae > Micromonospora > Micromonospora sp. NPDC047670. The sequence goes on along the minus strand of NZ_JBIDDA010000009.1, from coordinate 44,195 downwards.
AGGGCGCGGCGAGCGGCCTGCGGGACGTCTGGCTGGCCGTGCACGGGGCGGTCGCCCTGGTGGTCGACGGCACCACCCTCGCCGACCTGCTGGGCGCGGAGCACCCGACGCCCGGCGGGGAGCAGTTGCCCACCCGCTGACCCTCGACCCTCGACAAGGGTGGCCCGGCCGGCTCAGCCCGCGATGCTGGTCGGCCCTCCGGTCGGGCTGCGCAGCTCGACGGGAGCGGCCGGCGCCGCCCCGTCCGGGGTGGCGTGCCACGGTGTGAAGACCGCGACCATGGCGAGCAGCAGCCCGACGAACGCGACCGCGAGCACCAGCAGCAGCTCACGCACCGCGCCCGAGCCGACGTCACCCGCCATGGTCACCCCTCCTGCGCCGGGCGGTCCCGCCCGGGTCTTCCCCCCGCCGTCAGCTTCCACCACGACCGGCCGCCGGAACAGTCGCCGATCGGACGCAACGTCTGCTGATTCCGGACTCAGCCGGCGAAACTGTGCGGCAAGTGCTCACACACGGTGACGGCCGCCCCGGCGTCCACCGCCCCGCCGGCTGAGGCCGGAACGGGGACGGCAGGCGCGGGGCGGCCGGGCCGGGGAAGGTGATCGTCAGGAGGCACGGGGCGGACGGGGGCGCCGCGAGCGGCGGGGCCGTCCCGAGGCGCGGTGCGGAGCCCGGCCGCCCTCGCCGGCGCGGCCACCCGACCGTCCGGCGGCCGACGCGACGCCGGCCTGCGGCGGGGGCGGGGCGATCGTCACCGGCACGCCGGACGGCTCGCGGGCGCCGGTCACCCGGGCCAGCGCCTCGTCGCCGGGGCGCACCTGGACGGACTCGGGCCGGATGCCGGCGGTGGCCATCAGCCGGGACACGTCCCGGCGCTGCTCCGGCAGGACCAGGGTGACCACCGTGCCGGACTCCCCCGCCCGGGCGGTACGCCCGCCCCGGTGCAGGTAGTCCTTCGCCTCGGTGGGCGGGTCCACGTTGACCACCAGGTCCAGCCCGTCGACGTGGATGCCCCGGGCCGCCACGTCGGTGGCGACCAGCGCGGTCACCTGCCCGTTGCGGAACTGCTCCAGGATCCGGGTGCGCTGCGGCTGCGACTTGCCGCCGTGCAGCGCGGCCGCGCGTACGCCCTTGGCCAGCAGCTGGCGGGCGACCCGGTCGGCGCGGTGCTTGGTGCCCATGAACAGGATGGTCCGGCCCTCGCGGGCGGCGATCTGGGTCAGCGCGGCCGGCTTGTCCGCCGCGTCGACGTGCAGCACGTGGTGGGTCATCGCGGTGACGGTGGCGGTGCCCGGGTCGACCGAGTGCGAGACCGGGTCGGTGAGGAAGCGACGGACCAGCTTGTCCACGCCGCCGTCGAGGGTGGCCGAGAAGAGCATCCGCTGCCCGTCCGGGGCGACCTGCTCCAGCAGCTTCGTCACCTGTGGCAGGAAGCCCATGTCGGCCATCTGGTCGGCCTCGTCGAGCACGGTGATCCCGACCTGGTCGAGCCGGGCGTCGCCGCGGTTGATCAGGTCGTGCAGCCGCCCGGGGGTGGCCACGACCAGCTCGGCGCCCGCGCGCAGGGCGTCCGCCTGCCGCTGCAGCGACAGGCCGCCGACGACGGTGGCGCAGCGCAGCCCGACGGCCCGGGCGTACGGGTCGAGGGCGGTGGTGACCTGCTGCGCCAACTCCCGGGTCGGCACCAGCACCAGGGCCAGCGGCCGGCCCGGGCGGGCCCGGCGGCCGGCGGTGCGGGACAGCACGGGAAGGCCGAAGGCGAGGGTCTTGCCGGAGCCGGTGCGCCCCCGGCCGAGCACGTCCCGCCCGGCGAGCGAGTCCGGCAGGGTCGCCGACTGGATCGGGAACGGCTCGGTGATGCCCTGGGCGGCCAGCTCGGCGAGCAGCGCCGGGGCCAGCCCGGTATGGGCGAACGACGGAATGACAGTGGTCATGCGGAAGCCTTCCTCGACGCGGCACGTGTCGAGGGAGGGCGCCGGAGGCGGCGCTGTCACCGGCGGACCAGGCCGCGGATGACTCACAAGCACGAACCGAAAGGGGTACGGGCCGGCCCGCCGCCACGTTCCGCCGCCTGCACGGCAGGTCGACGGCGGGGGCGGACCGGTCCCGTCACCGTGCCCGGGAGGGCGCGGTGGGTGTTACGCGAAGATCCGAAGGATCAGAGCGGGCGGATGTTCTCCGCCTGCGGGCCCTTCTGGCCCTGAGTCACCTCGAACTCGACCCGCTGGTTCTCGTCCAGGCTCCGGTAGCCGGAGGACTGGATCGCCGAGAAGTGGGCGAAGACGTCGGCGCCGCCGCCGTCCGGGGTGATGAAGCCGAAGCCCTTGTCAGCGTTGAACCACTTGACGGTGCCAATAGCCATTTTTGTTTCGTCTCCTTGACGGAACGTCGAACCCGCACTTGTTGCGGGCTCGAAGAGGAGCGCGCCACGCGGAACTGCCTGGCTCGCTTGTCGCTTCTGGTCGCCCCGCCCGGAGAACTCCGGACACAACAAAGAGCGCCTGGGCCACAATCCTCCAGGCGCACACAGAGTCTCTGGGAACCATAACTGCAACACCGCCAACCTATCACGGATTCGCCGGATGGCCACCGTCTGCCGGATTTTCCGGTACCGAAGTGATCAGCGCCGTCAGCCCGTCCGCGTCGAGCAGGTCCGCCGGACGCACCGTGACGCCCTCGCGCACGTAGTGGAACGCCGCGCCGACCCGCTCCACCGGCACCCCGGCCAGCTCGGCCCACGCCAGCCGGTAGACCGCGAGCTGCACCGCGGCCACGTCGGCGGCGGGGCCGGTGGGCTGCCGGCCCGTCTTCCAGTCGACCACGTCGAACCGCCCGCCCGGGCGGGCGAAGACCGCGTCCATCCGACCCCGCACCACCACCCCGGCGATCACCGTGGCGAACGGCACCTCCACCTCGACCGGCACCCGGTCGGCCCACTCGCTGGCCAGGAAGCGCTCCTGGAGCTCCGCGAGCGCCTCGTCGGGCGCGGCGTCGGCGTCGGCCGCGCCGGGCAGCTCGTCCAGGTCGAGCAGCCGGTCGGCGCCGAACCGCTGCTCCAGCCAGGTGTGGAAGGCGGTGCCCCGGCGGGCGTACGGGCTGGGCTCGGTGGGGACCGGACGGCGCAACGCCCGGGCCAGCGCGGCCGGATCCTGGCGCAGCGCCACGAGCTGGGTCACCGAGAGCTGCCCCGGCAGCGCCACCTCGACCGCGCCGGTCTGCCGCGTCAGCTCGGCCCGCTCGGCGAGCAGCAGGTCGGCCTCCCGCCGCCACCGCGCGACGTCCGGGTCGCCGGCCAGCGGATCGACACCCTCCCCGGCGGTGTCGCCCGCGTCCACGCCGGTCGGCCGTTCCGTGCCCGCCCCGGCGGGCGCCTCAGGGCCGACCGCGCCCCGCTCGCCGGAAGCGGCAGCCGGACGGCCACCGGCGTCACCAACGGCAGCCGACCGGTGGGCGGCGTCACCGACGATGTCCGAGCTGTGAGCAGCGTCACCGGCGGCGGCAGACGGGTGGTCGGCGTCACCGGCGGCGCCCGACGGGTGGGCGCCCGCGCCCTCGGCGGGCGGACGGCGGGCGGCGTCGCCGTCGGCCAGGAAGCGGCGGACCAGGGCGGCCGCCTCCGCCAGCGCCGGTCGGCGGGCGCCCAGCGGGTCGGCCGGCCACTCGGCGCGGAGCACCACCTCGGTGGTCGGGTTGACCGCGTCGCCCGGCGGCTCCGGCGCCCACTCGTCGACGAGGTGCCCCGCGCCGCCGTCCAGGCAGGCGTCGTGCACCTCCCGCAGCAGCACCGACGGGCCGCGCGGCCGCTTGGTCCCCTCCCCCCACCAGTAGCCGGAGCAGAGCAGCAGCCGACGGGGCCGGGTCACCGCCACGTACGCCAGCCGGCGCTCCTCCCGCTCGTCGTGCGCCCGCCAGGCGTCGGTGAAGTCCTCCAGCGCCCGGGCCACCCCCCGCTGGTCCTCGGCCCCGGCCAGGCCCAGCTCGGGCAGCCCGTCGGCGTCGCCGCGCAGCGGGAACGGCAGCACGCCGAGCCCGCCCAGCCAGTGGTCGGAGTTGCGCACCGGCCCCGGCCACACGCCCCGGCTCAGCCCGGCCACCGCCACCACGTCCCACTCCAGGCCCTTGGCGGCGTGGGCGGTGAGGATCTGCACCGCTCCCTCGACCACCTCCACCTCGCCCGGGCTGAGACCGCGCTCCTCGTCCTCGGCGGCGGCGAGGTAGGCCAGGAAACCCGACAGGGTGGCGCCCGGCGTCTCCCCGCTGAACCGGGCGGCGACGTCGCCGAGCGCGTCCAGGTGGCCCCGGGCCAGGCCGGCGTCCCCGGCGCCGTCCCGACCGGCCCGCACGGCCACCTCCACGTCCAGGCCGATCGTCCGCTCGATGTCCGCGATCAGCTCCGGCAGGGACTGGTCCAGCCGGTAGCGCAGCAACCCCAGCTCCCGGGCGTACGCGCGCAGCCGGGCGTACCCCTCAGCCGAGTACGCCTGCGCCGGGCCGAGGTCGGCCAGCGCCTCGACCAGCGTCGCCTCGTCGAGCAGGTCGGGGGTGATCTCCGGGTTGCCGTCGTCGGCGAGCTTCCGCCGGGCCGCGGCGATGGCCTTCGCCCGGCGGTGCAGGGCCACCAGGTCACGGGGCCCGATCCGCCAGCGCGCCCCGGTCAACAGCCGCAGCAGCGCGGCCCCGTCCGTCGGGTCGGCCAGCACCCGCAGCGTGCACACCACGTCCCGCACCTCGGGAGTGTCCAGCAGGCCGCCCAGGCCGACCACCTCGACGGGCAGGCCGCGCTCGCGCAGCGCCGACTCGATCGCCGGGATCTGGCTGCGCAACCGCACGAGCACGGCGGTCGTCGGCCGCAGCGGCACCGGGATGTGCTCGGGCAGCGCGCCGGGTATGCCGGCCGCGCCGCGCCACGCGTGCAGCACGCTGTCGGCGATCCAGTCGGCCTCGTCGGCGTACGTCGGAAGCAGGGCGCAGTGGACGGTGCCGCCGGCGGCGCCGCGGGCGCTGCGGTGCGGCACCGGGTCCTTCACGCTCATCGCGGCGCGCAGCTCCGGCACCCGGGCACCGGCGGCCCGCAGCGGGGTGGCCAGGGCGTTGGCGACGCCGAGGATCTCCGGCCGGTTGCGCCAGCTCGTGGTGAGGCCGAGCACCTCGGCCGGCGTGCCGTCGGCGCGGGCGAACTCGGCGGGGAAGCGGTCCAACGTGCCGGCGCTCGCCCCACGCCACCCGTAGATCGACTGGCACGGGTCGCCGACCGCCGTCACCGGGTGCCCGCCACCGAAGAGCGCGTTGAGCAGCACCACCTGGGCGTGGCTGGTGTCCTGGTACTCGTCCAGCAGCACCACCCGGTAGCGGTCCCGCTCGATCGCGCCGACCCCGGGGTGGTCCCGCGCCACCCGGGCCGCCCGGGCGAGCTGGTCGGCGAAGTCCATCGCCTCGAAGTCCTCCTTGCGGCGGGCGTACGCGCGCACCAGCGGCAGGAGCTTCAGCCGGGTCTGCTGGAGGGCGAGGGCCTTGCGCACGTCCGCGTAGACCCGGCCGGGGCGGGCCTGCACCTCGGCGAAGAACCGGCCCGTCCAGGCGGCCAGCTCGTCCGGGTCGACCAGGTGCTCGTTCAGCTCGCCGGCGAGCGCCAGCACCGCGTCGGTGACCGTGCTCGGCATCCGGTCTACCTCGGACATGTCGCCGTCGTAGTTGCGCACCAGCAGGTCGACCAGTTGCCAGCGGGACGCCTCGGTGAGCAGCCGGGTGGACGGCTCGTAGCCGGCCCGCAGCCCGTGCTCGGTGACGATCCGGCCGGCGTACGAGTGGTAGGTGGAGACGGTCGGCTCCCCGGCCAGCGGGTCGTCGAGCGGGTCCCGCCCCCGCCGCCCGAGCCGCCGCACTAACTGGTCGAGCCGGGTACGCACCCGGTGCGCCAGCTCCCCGGCGGCCTTGCGGGTGAAGGTGAGCCCGAGCACCTGCTCCGGCCGCACGTACGAGTTGGCGACCAGCCAGACCACCCGGGCGGCCATCGTCTCGGTCTTGCCGGACCCGGCGCCCGCGACCACCAGCAGCGGCTCCACGGGCGCGGCGATGATGGCCGCCTGTTCCCGGGTGGGCGCCGGCAGGCGCAGCAGCTTCGCCAGCTCCACCGGCGTGTACCGGGGGCCGGCGTCGGCCACCCGGGGCGCCGGGGTCGCCGTGCCGAACAGGGCGGGCTGGGTCACCGCACGGCCTCAGTTCGCGGCTGCGGGGCTCGCAAGCTCACTCCTCGCGCTCACGGTGCCACCTCGGTTCGCGGCTGCGGGGCTCGCAAGCTCACTCCTCGCGCTCACGGGTGCTCCGGCGGACGGACGGTCGGGGGCTCGACCACCTGGCGGCCCTGCCCGGACACCGGGCAGCTCGTCCGCACCGGGCAGACCCGGCACTTGGAGTTGGCGACCGCGGCGAAGGTGGCGGCGGCCATCGTATCGGCGGTGCGCCGCACCAGCGCGGTCGCCCAGCCGGCCTCCGGGCCCTCCCCGGCCGGCGGCTGGCTCTGCTCCTTCGCGTCCTTCGCCCCGGTGCCGAGCTGCACCAGCGCCGCCCCGCCGGACTCCTCGCCGAACTCGGCGAACGCCCCCGCCTCCACCGCCGCCTGGTACGCGCCGAGCTGCGGGTGCTCGGCGAGGTCGTTCGCGGTGACCGCGGTGGACTTGCCGGTCTTCAGGTCGATCACGACCAGCCGGCCGTCGGCGTCGACCTCCAGCCGGTCCACCCGGCCGGCCAGCTCGACCGGCCGGTGCGGGTCGTCCAGGCGGACCGCGAACTCGTGCTCGATGGCGAGCAGCCGGCGCGGGTTGGCCGCGAGCCAGCGCAGCAGCTTGTCGACCATCGCCTCGGCGCGGACGCGCTCCGGGCCGACCATCCAGCGGGCGGCCAGCTCGATCGCGTCGAACCGGGCGGCGACGTAGTCCAGCAGTGCGCCCCGGTCGACGCTGGCGTCCTCGGCGAGCATCGCGGCGGCGTGCACCAGGTTGCCGACCCCCTGGGCGGCGCTGGCCGGGGCGCTGCCGCCGTGCCGCTCCAGCAGCCAGCGCAGGCTGCACCGCAGCGCGCTCTCCATGCCGGACGGGGTGACCCGGACCGGCTCGCCCTCCTCGACCAGCGGCCGGTCGTCGGAGAGCTGCCGCAGGCCCCACCAGTCGTCCGGGTGCGCGCCGGCCACCCCGGCGGCGGCGAGGCGGGCCAACTCGGCCGCCGCCGCCTGCCGCCGGGCGTAGGACGCGGCCGGGTCGCTGACGGCGGTACGCAGCTCCGCCACCAGCGCCGGCAGGGTGAGCGCGCGGGGTGGCCGGCTCACCGGCAACGTCCCCGGCCGGTCGGGCTCCTCCTCGGCCGCCGCGACCCCGCCGTCGCCCGGCCGCTCCGCCACCGCCCCGGACCTCGGCCGGTCGGCGCCCGACCCGCCCGCCGTCGGGTCTCCGCCCGGGGTCGGTCCCGCCGGGGTCGGCCCCGCGCCGTCCGGGCCGGCCGGGGGCGGCGGCGCGTCGTCGTCCGGCGGGGTCGAATCGGTCGGGCCCAGCTCGTAGAGGAAGCGGCTCGGCTGTTCCTCGTGGTCGTCGCCGCCCACCGCGGCGGAGGCGACCGCGCTCACCAGCAGCCGGCGCCGGGCCCGGGTGACGGCCACGTGGAACAGCCGCCGCTCCTCGTCGAGCAGCGCCGAGGTCTGCCCGACCAGGGTGGCCACCGTGCCGGCGCCGGCGGCCCGGCCGGCCAGCACGTCGACCAGCCGCTCGGAGCCGAGCAGGCTGCCGCGCAGCCGCAGGTCGGGCCAGACGCCCTCCTGCACCCCGGCCACCGCCACCAGATCCCACTCCAGCCCCTTCGCGGCGTGCGCGGTGAGCAGCCGGACCGCCTCGCCCCGGTCGGCGGTCGGGGCGAGGGTGTCGGCCGGCAGGTCCTGGTTGAGGACGTGGTCGAGGAACACCTCGGTGCGCGCACCGGGCAGCCGGTCGGTGAACCAGGCCGCCGCGTCGAAGAGCACCATCACGGCGTCGAGGTCCCGGTCGGCGGCCTCGGCGCGGCGGCGCCGGGCCACGTCCCCCTCGCCGGTCACGGTCTGGCCCCGGCCGATCGCCGCGGACCACAGCTCGGCCAGCCCGCTGGCCCGCCACACCGCCCAGAGCACGTCCTCCGCCGTGGCGCCGGGCCGGGCGGCGGTCTCCCGGGCGACGGCCAGCAGACCGGCCACCGTCTGCGCCGGCTCGGCCCAGCGCCGCTCGATCCCGGCCAGCTCGGCCGGGTCTCGCAGCGCCTCGACGATCAGCTCGCCGGAGGGGCGGCGGTCGCCGGCGGCCAGGGCCAGGGCACGCAGGCCCTGCCGCAGCCGCCGCTCGGCCAGCGGATCGGCGCCGCCGAGCGGCGAGTGCAGCAGCGCGACAGCGGCCTCCTCGTCGAGCCGCTCGGGCTCCAGCGCGCAGCGCAGCAGGAGCAGCAGCGGCGCGACCGCCGGTTGCAGGTGCAGCGGCAGGTCCTCCCCGTGCACCACGGTGGGCACCCCGGCGGCGTGCAGCGCGCGTTGCAGCGAGGGCAGCTGCCGCCCGGTGGAGCGCACCAGCACGGCCATCTCCGACCACGGCACGCCGCCGAGCAGGTGCGCCTCACGCAGCGCGTGGGCCAGCCAGGCCGCCTCGCTGGTGGCCGAGCGGAAGGTGCGCACCTCCACCGAGCCGGGCGGCGCGTCGGGCAGCGGGTGCACCCTGCGGTGCGCGGCCGGGCCGCGCAGCCGCCGGGCCAGCCGGCCGGCCGCCGCGAGCAGTCGGGGCCCGGCCCGGTAGGAGGTGGTCAGCACCACCTGCGCGGCGGGCGCCCCGGAGGCGGTGCGGAAGTGGTGCGCGAACGTGGTCACCACCGCCGGGTCCGCGCCGCGGAAGGCGTACGTGGACGAATCCGGGTCGGCGAACGCGACCAGGGGCTTGCCGCCGCCGGCCACCGTCGCGAGCAACTCCTGCTGGGCGGGATCGGTGTCGGCCAGCTCGTCGACGTAGACGTACGCCAGCCGGCGGCGCTCGGCCGCGAGCAGCTCGGGGTCGTCGAGCAGCATCCCGGTGGCGGCCCGGACCAGCTCGGCCGGGTCGTACGCGACGGAGCCGCGGTTGCTGACGTCGCGCAGGGCGAGCACGGCCACGTACTCCCGGAGGAAGCGCGCGGCGGCCGGCCAGTCGGCGCGACCGAGCTTCTCGCCCAGCCGGGCCAGCTCCACCGGGCCGACGCCGCGCTCGGCGGCGCGCATCAGCAGGTCGCGCAGCTGCGCCGCGAAGGCCCGGGTGCGCAGCGCGGGGCGCAGGTCCTCCGGCCAGCCGACCGGGTCGTCGCCCGGTTCCTCGCCGACGACGTCGAGCAGCTCGCGGATGATCAGATCCTGCTCCGGGCCGGTGAGCAGTCGGGGGGACGGCTCGCCCCGCTCGGCCGCCGCGCGGCGCAGCAGCCCGAAGGCGTACGCCGGGAAGGTGCGCACCAGCGGCTCGCGCAGCACCCGGCGCCCGTCGCCGGCCGCCCGGGCCTCGATCCGCCGGCGCAGCGCGGTGGCGCCCCGGCGGCCGAAGGTGAGCACCAGGATCCGCTCCGGGTCGACGCCCTCGGCCACCCGCGCGGCGACCGCCTCGACCAGGGTGCTGGTCTTGCCCGTGCCGGGACCGCCGAGCACCAGCATCGGCCCGTCGGTGTGCGCGACGACCTCCGCCTGGCGCGGGTCGGTCAGCCGGGCCGCCCCACGGTGCGCGTCATCGCCGGCCGGCCCCCCGGACCGCCGCTCGACCTCGGCCGGCCCCCCGGACCGCCCGTTACCCCGGGCCGCCTCGGCGGGCCGGCGCACCAGCCGGTACGCCTGCATCTCCTCATCCCACCACGCCTGTACGACACCTCCACCCCGCCACCCCGCCCCACGGACGGCACCGAGCCACCGTCCCGCCCTCGCGGCGGGGTGGGGCGGGTCAGGTCAGGCGAGGTCGAGTTCCAGTACGTCCAGGGCGGCCGAAACCGTGTCGGCGACGGTGAGCAGGTCCAGCCCGGCAGGCTTGAGGAAGGTCTGGTCGGCCAGGGCGCCCAGCCAGTCGAGCATCGGGCGGTAGAAGCCGTCGGTGTCGACCAGCACCATCGGCTTGGTGTGCAGGGCGAGCGTCGCGGTCGTCCAGACCTCGAACAGCTCGTCGAGCGTGCCGAGACCGCCCGGCAGGGTGAGGAACGCGTCCGACTTGTCGATCATGAGGGTCTTGCGGCTGGCCATCGAGTCGGTGACGAGCAGCTCGTCCGACGCCAGGTCGGCGACCTCCAGGTCGACCAGCGACTGCGGGATCACCCCGATCGTCCGCCCGCCGGCCGCCCGCGCGCCGTCCGCCAGCGCGCCCATCATGCCGACGCACCCGCCGCCGCTGACCAGCGTGTGCCCGCGTCGGGCGATCTCCGCGCCCGTCTCGGCCGCCAGGTCCAGCCAGCGCCGGTCGAGCGTGCGGGAGGAGGCGCAGAACACGCAGATGGCCGCCATGCCTCAGCGCTCCCGGCCCTCGTCGCCCGCCCGGCGCGGCCCGGCGGCGGACCCGCCGGAGGCACCGCCGCCCGGCCCACCACCGCCGGGCGCGTCGGTGCGGCCGGCCGACCGGGCGCCGTTCGCCGACCCGGCCGCGGCGGCGGCCTGCTGCTCGGAGGCGGTGACCGCGACGGCCTCCTCGCGGACCGCCTCCTGCTCGGCGGAGAGGGCGGCCTCGGCCTCCACGATGTGCCGGACGGCCGCGTCGACCTCGTCGGTCACGCAGATCAGCTCCAGGTCGACCGACCCGATCTTGCCGTCGGCGGCCATGGTGTCGCGCAGCCAGTCGAGCAGGCCACGCCAGTAGTCCGCGCCCATGAGCACCACGGGGAACCGGGTGACCTTGCCGGTCTGCACGAGGGTGAGCGCCTCGAAGAGCTCGTCCATCGTGCCGAAGCCGCCGGGCAGCACGACGAATGCCTGCGCGTACTTGACGAACATCGTCTTGCGGGCGAAGAAGTAGCGGAAGTCGATGGCCAGGTCGACCCAGTCGTTGAGGCCCTGCTCGAAGGGGAGCTCGATGCCCAGCCCGACGGAGAGCCCGCCCGCCTCGCTGGCGCCCCGGTTGGCCGCCTCCATCACGCCGGGCCCGCCACCGGTGATCACCGCGTAGCCGGCCCGCGCCAGGGCCGCGCCGAGCGCCTCGGCCAGCCGGCACTCCGGGCTCTCCGGCCGGCTGCGGGCGGAGCCGAAGACGCTGACCGCCGGCGGCAGGTCGGCGAGGGTGTCGAAACCCTCGACGAACTCGGAGAGGATGCGCAGCGCCCGCCAGGCGTCCTTGGTCTTCCAGTCGCCCCGCCCCCGCGAGTCGAGCAGGCGCTGGTCGGCCGTGCTGCCCGTGATCGCCTGCCGCCGCAGCGTCACGGCTCCCCGGTGCCGTTCCCGTCCCGGCTCGCGGCCGGCCTCCCGCCCGTTGCTCTGACCCATGGGAGCAACCGTAGTGGAGCGGCACCCGTCGGGTGTGCGGGGCGAGGAGCCCGGAAATTAGTTCCGGATCTTGGGCAACGAAATCGCTCGCGCGGACGTCTACTATTCACATACCGGGTATGCCCCGGCACGCGCCTTCGGGGGAGGAGCCAGCGTGATCAGCAACAGCGAGATGATCCGGATCCGGCGGCAGATGCAGCGCCGCATCCGCGATGTGGTGGCCGAGCGCCGCCGCGCCCGCCTGATGGAGCCGTCCGCCGCCGACCAGGGCGGCCCGACCGACGCCCGGCCCACCGCCGACGCGTCCGCCACCGTCTGACCGCACCCACGACACGGCGCCGACCGGGAGGTCCACGTCACCGAGCACCGCTCGGCCGAGCCGGACCTCCCGGTCGCGCGTGCGGACCGACACCACCGGGACGGCCGGCGCGCGCCACCGCCGGGGGTGTCGGCCGGGCACGCGCCCGACCCGCCGCGGGCCGTCAGGCGGAGGCGAGCCAGCGGTGCAGTGTGGCGGCGCCGTCCCGGATCTTGCTGATCTCGACGTGCTCGTCGGGGTGGTGGGCCAGGTTCGGGTCGCCGGGGCCGAAGTTCAGGGCCGGCACGCCCATCGCCGCGAACCGGGCGACGTCCGTCCAGCCCAGCTTGCCGATCGGCGCGGCGCCGACCGCCGCGAGGAACTCCCGGGCCGGGGCCGCCTCCAGCCCGGGCGGGGCCCCGGCGGCCGAGTCGGTGACCCGCACCTCGAAGCCGGCGAAGACCTCGCGCAGGTGCGCCTCCGCCTCGGCCGGGGTGCGGTCCGGCGCGAACCGGTAGTTGACCTCGATCTCGCACCGGTCCGGCACCACGTTGCCGGCCACGCCGCCCTGGATGCGGACCGCGTTCATCCCCTCCCGGTAGTCGCAGCCGTCGATGGTGACGCGCCGGGCCTCGTAGCGGGCCAGCCGATCGAGCACCTCGCCCGCCGCGTGGATCGCGTTCACGCCGTGCCAGGAGCGGGCGGAGTGGGCGCGTACGCCGGTGGTGGTGACGATCGAGCGCATGGTGCCCTGGCAACCGGCCTCGACGATGCCGTACGTCGGCTCCAGCAGCACCGCGAAGTCCGCCTCCAGCCACTCCGGGTGCGCCTCGGCGACCAGGAAGAGACCGTTGTACTTCGACTCGATCTCCTCGGCCTCGTAGAAGAAGTAGGTCACGTCGTAGCGCGGGTCCGGCAGGGTCACCGCCAGGTGCAGCGCGTACGCCACCCCGGACTTCATGTCGGAGGTACCGCAGCCGTACATGAGGTCGCCGCGCATGGTCGACGGGAAGTTGTTGTTGAGCGGCACCGTGTCCAGGTGGCCGGCCAGCACCACCCGCTGGTCCCGGCCCAGGTCGGTCCGCGCCATCACCGTGTTGCCGTGCCGGTGGGTGGTCAGGTGCGGCACGCCCCGCAGCACCTCCTCCACGCAGTCGGCGATCGCCTTCTCGTTGAGGGACACGGACTCTATGTCGACCAGCGCACGGGTCAGCGCCACCGGATCGGCCAGGACCTCGGGGGTCAGCGGGTTCTCCATGGTTCGCACGGTACCGTCAGATCGGGTGAGCGCGAGGAGCGAGCGTTCCGGGGCGGCCGCGTGGAGGCGGCCGCGCGGGGGCGCGCGGCGGGCCGCGACCCGCAGCCACGAACGAGAGGTGAATCAGTGACGTCCGAATCCGCCTGGGGCATCGGCCTGGCCACCGTGACCGCTGACGACCAGGTGCTCGACACCTGGTATCCGACCGGCAAGCTGGGGCTCGGCGAGCTGCCGCTGGTCGCCGGCGAGGACGAGGCGGACGTGCTGGACCTGCCGCCGGGAGCGGTCGGCGACCGGGCGCTGCCCGGGCTGCGTACCGTCCAGGTGGTCACCGTGATCGGCTCGCTGGACGACCCGATCAAGGACGCCGCGGACGCGTACCTGCGGCTGCACCTGCTCTCCCACCGCCTGGTGCGGCCCAACGAGCTCAACCTCGACGGCATCTTCGGCAAGCTGGCGAACGTGGCCTGGACGTCCGCCGGGCCGTGCCCGCCGGAGCGGGTGGACGAGCTGCGGGTCATCGAGCGGGCCGCCGGCCGCCACCTGGCCGTGTACGGGGTGGACAAGTTCCCCCGGATGACCGACTACGTGGTGCCCTCCGGCGTGCGGATCGCCGACGCCGACCGGGTGCGGCTCGGCGCGCACCTGGCCGCCGGCACCACCGTGATGCACGAGGGCTTCGTCAACTTCAACGCCGGCACGCTGGGCACCTCGATGGTCGAGGGGCGGATCGTGCAGGGCGTGGTGGTCGGCGACGGCTCCGACATCGGCGGCGGCGCCTCGATCATGGGCACCCTCTCCGGCGGCGGCACGGAGAAGGTCCGCATCGGCGAGCGCAGCCTGATCGGCGCGAACGCGGGTGTGGGCGTCTCCCTCGGCGACGACTGCGTGGTCGAGGCGGGCTGCTACATCACCGCCGCCTCCAAGATCACGCTGCCGGACGGCCGGGTGGTCAAGGCCCGCGAGCTGTCCGGGGTGGACGGCCTGCTGTTCTGGCGCAACTCGGTCACCGGCGCGCTGGAGGCGAAGCAGCGCAGCGGTCGGGGCATCGAGCTGAACGCCGCGCTGCACGCCAACGACTGACGGTCGCCCCGTCGGGTCCGCGGTCGGCCGCGGACCCGACGGGGGTACGCCTCACCGCAGGCGGTACGCCTGGATGACGCGCTGGGTGACCGTGTTGCCGGCGGTGTCCCGGGCGGTGGCCCGCAGCGAGACGTGTCCGGGGCCGGCGGGGTGCCGCACGGTGGCCGTCCAGCCGTCCCCGCCGGAGCGGACCCGGGCCCGCTGCCAGGTCTTTCCGCCGTCGTAGGAGACGTCGACGGTCAGCGCCGCGACCCGGGCCGAGGGCGCGCCCGGCTGCCGCTCCACCCGGACGGGGATCGCGAAGCTCCGGCCCGCCGGGGCGGCGTTCTCCCGGTCGAGCCGGGGCGTGAACCGGATCGCCGACGCCGGCAGCGCGGCCGGGTCGTCCCCGGCGACGTGCCGGGACCGGAACGTCCACGTGGCCGCCACCTCCGTGGAGAGGTCGGTGAAGCTCCGCTTCGACAGCACCTCCACCCGGTAGTCGGCCGCGCCCGGTGGCACCTCGAACTCCCCGTACGCCGGCTCCGCGTTCTCACCGACCAGCACCCCGTTGCGGTAGAGGGCGGTGCGGGCGGTGTCGGCGAGCGAGCCGCCGGGGTGCCCCTCGGCGTCGCTGTGCAGCGGCAGGTTCACCCCGATGCGGTCGCCCCGCCGGGTGATCCCCGCCGCCGGGAACGACGGCCCGTACGGCGCGCTGTTCCAGCTCTCCCGGTAGTGCCGCCCGGCCCGCAGGCTCCGCTCCTCGCCGAACAGCACCGCCTTCACGTCGGTCCAGCCGTCCGCCGCCGGGACCCCGAAGTCCAACTCCGAAGACCAGCGCACGCCACGGGTGTTGTGGTGCTCGACCCGCTGGCCGGGGGTCGCGGTGGGCAGGACGACCGCCCAGCCGCCGAGGTCCGGGTCCCGGTGCGGGAAGACCACGCGCTCGGTGACCAGGCCGGGGCTGCCGCCGTTGAACCGGTGGGTGACGGTGGCCAGGTCCTTCGCCCGGTAGTGCCGGACGAAGCCGGCCGGCATCCGGCCGGGCACCGCCTCGCTGAGCGCGTAGAGGTAGGGGCTGCTCTCCGCCTCCCGGTCGGCCCACTGGCTACTCACCGAGGCGACGAACCGGTCCCCGGGCGCCGGCTGCCCCATGCCGCCCGCGTAGAGACCGTCGAAGCTCTCGGACAGCAGGGTGAAGCCGTAGCCGCCCTGGTCGGTGACGAAGTCCGCCCCGACGGTGACCAGCGCCGGGGTGGCCGAGCGCTGCGGCACGGTCATCCGCACCGGGCCGGCCCGGCGGGCGTCGACGGTGACCGAGGTGTCCCCGGCCACCACCAGTTCCGGCTGGCTGATCTGGCTGGCCGCGAGGAACTCCTCGCCGTCGAAGTCGTACACCACGCTGGACAGGCCGTAGCGCCCCTTGGGCACCCGCAGTTCGACAGTGCCGTCGGAGTCGTACAGGTCGTACGAGGCGAAGCCGTCCAGCGAGATCAACGTGGTGCTGTGCGCGCTCGACGCCCCGCCGGCACGGTCGAGGTGCCGGGCGGTCAGCGTGTAGCTCTCCACCTCCCGGTGCACGGCCAGCGGGGTGATGGCCACGGTGGCGCCGGAGCGGGCGACGATCCGGCCGGTGTAGTGGCCGTCGGGGCCGTCGACGCGGGTGTCGGCGGTGACGGTGGTGCTGGCCGTGCCGCCGGCCGGCACGGTGAGCCGGCTCGCGCCGAGGGTGAACACGCCGGTCGGGGCCGGCTTGCCGTCCGGGCCGGTCGCCTCGACGGCGAGGTCGAGGGTGATCGGGGCCGGGCCGTCGTTGCGCCAGGTCACGGTGCGGATGACCGGCGTGTCGTCGCCGTGCGGCCAGAGCGTCCGGCCGAAGGAGACACTGGCCGGGTCGCTGGTCACCGCCTGGGTGACCGCGCGGGCCACGTCGACCCGCCCGGCCCCCTGCTCGTACCCGGTCTGCCCGGGGTGCGGCTTCGCCGAGGCCATGAGGGTGGCCTTGAGCCGCCCGGCGGTCCAGTCGGTGTGCTGCTGGGCGAGCAGCGCGACCGCGCCGGTGACGTGCGGCGCGGCCATCGACGTGCCGGACAGGGCCACGTACCCGTCTCCGGCCGGCTCGCCGATCACCCCGTCCCGGCTGCGCGCCGCGACGATCCCCACACCGGGGGCGGTGATGTCCGGCTTGAGGGCGTCGTCACCCGTGCGGGGGCCGCGGCTGGAGAAGTCGGCGAGGCTGTCGTCCCGGTCGACGGCGCCCACCGAGAGCGCGGCGTCGGCGCTGCTGGGCGAGCTGACGGGCGCGAACCCGCCGTCGTTGCCGGCGCTGATCACGAAGAGTGCGCCGGTCTGCGCGGTGAGCGCGTTGACGGCCTCCTCCAGCGGGTCTACCTCGGGGGTGTCGAAGCCGCCGAGACTCAGGTTGATCACGTCGGCTCGCTGCTCCACCGCGGCCCACTGCATCCCGGCCAGGATCGCCGACTCGGGGCATCCGGCGGTCTCGCAGACCTTCCCGTCCAGCAGCGTCGCGTCCGGGGCCACGCCGCGGTGCCGACCGCCGGAGGCGGCGCCGCTGCCAGCGACGATCGACGCGACGTGGGTGCCGTGCCCGACCACGTCGCCGGGCGCGGCCTCCTCGGTGAAGTTGCGCGCCTGCGCCACCCGGCCGGCCAGATCCGGGTGCGTGGCGTCCACCCCGGTGTCCAGCACGGCCACCCGCACACCCCGGCCGGTGAGGCCGGCCTGGTGCGCCGCCGGCGCGCCGATCTGCGGCACGCTGCGGTCGAGGGTGGTCCGCCGCCGGCCGTCGAGCCAGATCCGGTCGACACCCCCCGCCGCGCCGACTCTCGTGCCGGCGGCGGTGACCGCCGCCCAGACCTCGCCGGCCCGCCGCTTGGCCGCCGTGGCGGCGACCCCGCCGACGGCGGGCAGTTCGCGGGTGACCCGCACCCCGCCCGGCACGGCCGCGCGCCGGGCGGCGCCGGCCCCGCCGGTGATGAGCACGGGCAGGTCGTCGCGCCGGGAGTCGTCGTAGCCGGCGGCGATCAGCTCGGTGACGTCGAACAGCCGCCGGTCGACCCGGCCGGCCCGGATCAACGCCACGGCGTCCTGCGGCACGACGGAGAGGTGGCCGCGCTCCCGCCGGGTCAGGAAACGGATCTTCTCGCGCCCCGGCGCGGGACGCACGCTCGCCCCGGCGTCGGTGACGGTGACCCGGTCCCCGGTGAGCAGGGTGACCGTGGTGGAGCGCCTGTCCGCCGTGGGGGCCGGCGGGGCCGCTCCCGGGCCGGCGGTCGCCTCCGGACGGGCGTCGGGCCCGGTGGGTGCCTGGGCGACCGCCATGCCGGGGGTGCCGAGCACCAGAGCGAGCACCAGGCCGAGACCGACCATTCTTCTTCTTCGCTGCAACGGATCCTCCTCGTCGGGCGTTACTACCTGTGGGAGAGACGTGCATTGACGGTCATCATATTTACATACCCGGTATGCATAATGATGTCCGGAAGATGACGGACCAGCCAACGGACGGACCGACCGTTCGGCATGATCGACTGGTGACCTCCATGAAGGAACGCATGCTGGCCGGCGAGCCGTACATCGCCAACGAGCCGGAGATCGTCGCCGACCTGGACCGGGCGGCACGGCTGATGGAACGCTTCAACACCAGCTCCGCGGCCGACCCCGAGGGCCGACTCGCGGCCCTGCGCGACCTGCTCGGCGAGGTGGGCGACGGGACCTGGGTCCGGCCACCATTCCACTGCGACTACGGCTCGCAGATCCGGATCGGGCCGCGCAGCTTCGTCAACTTCAACGCGGTCTTCCTCGACGTCGCCCCGATCACCATCGGCGCGGACGTCCAGATCGGACCGAACGTGCAGCTGCTCACCCCCACCCACCCCGTCGAGCCCGGACCGCGCCGCGACAAGTGGGAGGCGGCCAAGCCGATCACCATCGGCGACAACGTCTGGCTCGGCGGCGGGGCGATCGTGCTCGCCGGCGTCACCATCGGGGAGAACACCGTCGTCGGCGCGGGGGCCGTCGTGACGAAGGACCTGCCGGCCAACGTCGTCGCGCTGGGCAACCCGGCCCGCGTCGTACGACAGCTCGACTGACCTCGGTCAAGCCCCGGTGAGCCGCCGTCCGGTCGGCCCGGCTCAGCCGCCGGTGGACCGGCCCGCCCCGACAGGCGGCGGCTCGTCCAGCCGGACGACCAGATCGGCGCGGTGCGCGGTGCCGGCCACCAGGGCGGCGTTGGTCTCGTCGCTGCCCGTCGCCCACGCCCGGGCCTGCTCCGCCGACCGCCCGTACGCCTGGTGCCGGGCGGTCAGCCGGCGCAGCCTCAGCTCGGCGTCCAGGTCCAGGAACCACGTCTCGTGCAGCAACTGCCGCACCTCGTCCCAGGGCGTCGCCGTCACCAGCAGGTAGTTGCCCTCGGTGACCACCAGCCGCACCGACGGCGGCACCTCGATCGACCCGGCCACCGGCTCCTCCAGGTCCCGGCGGAACGCCGGCGCGTAGACCGCGGTCGGCTCCAGCCGGCGCAGGCGTCGCAGCATCGAGACGTAGCCGTTGGCGTCGAACGTGTCGATGGCGCCCTTGCGCTCGGCTCGGCCCAACCGGCGCAGCTCGGCCTGGGCGAGGTGGAAGCCGTCCATCGGCACCAGCCGGGCCGCCGGGCCGACCGCCTCGACGATCCGCTCCGCCAGCGTGGACTTGCCCGCGCCGGGCGCCCCCGCGATGCCGAGCAGTTGCCGCGGGCCGGCGTCGGCCAGGGCGCGCGCCCGCGCCACCAGCTCGTCGACCCCGACGACCCGGGCGGTCTCCATCAGCCGAGCACCGGCTCGCTGATCGCGAACCGCGCGTGCACCGCCGCCTGCACGGTCTGCGGCTGCGGGTCGAGCTCCAGCTCGGGCGGCCCGCTCTCGGCGCCGCCGCCCATCCCGTACGCCATGCGGCTCATCATCGGCCGTTCCGCCGCGCCCGCGTCGGCCAGCTCGATCAGGGCGGTCACCCGGGCACCGAGCGCCTCCGCGTACTCGCGGGCGCGCAGCAGCGCGTCGGCGATCGCGGCGTGCCGGGCCTCGCGGTGGGCCGGGCTGTCCGGCCGCAGCGACCACCACGGCCCGGCCACCTCGACCTGGTCCTGGTCGGCCAGGCGCAGCATCAGCTCGCCCAGCGCGGTGAAGTCGCTGACCGTCACGGTGGTGGCCACGCTGCCGTGGTACGCGATCACGCGCTCGCCGGAGCGCCTGGTCTCCGGCCGGACCCGCAGCTCGCCGGTCTCGCGCCGGTCGATCGCGGCGCCGTAGCCGTCCAGCAGCACCCGGACGGCGGCGGCCCGCTCGGCCAGCCGGGTCAGGGTGACCTCCCGGTCCCGGTCGCGCGCCGTCGCGGTCACCGTGAACTGCGCGATCTCCGGCGCGACCTCCCGGTACGCCTCGCCGCGCACCGCCACCACCGGCCCGTCCACCATGCCCTCACCCTAACCGCGCGCCGGCCCACCCGCGCGCGGGAAACAACGGTCAGGCCGGTCCGGCGTCCGCCGGAAGGTGCGCGGTGTACGAGACGGTCCCGGCGTCGACGCGGCACCCGCTCAGGTAGCCGCCGGCCGCCCCGAGATCCCACAGGTACGCGACCTCCGCGGCAGCGTCCCCGGCGACGGGGAACGTGCGCTCCCGGCTGACGAAGTTCCGCCCGGACAGCACGGCACGGGCCGCCGCCGCCTCCCGGTACCGCGAGGTCAGTGCCTCGGCGTCCCCCGCCCGGACCGCCCCCGCCAGCTTGTCCAGGAAATCGGTGACCCGGGCCAACTCCTCGAGCACGCGCTCCCGGTTGCTGAGCAGCATGTTGGCGGTCCGCTCGGCAGGGGTGCCGGCGACCCGGCTACCGTCACGGAAGCTGCCGGCGGCCAGTGCGAGGACGGCGTCTCGCAGGGGTGCCCCCTGCACCGCCCCGGCGAGCGCGCCGGCCAGCAGGTGCGGCACGTGCGAGGACAGCGCGACCGCCGTGTCGTGCTGGGTCGGCGACATCGGCACCAACCTGGCCCGGAACACGTCGATGATCAGCGGAGCCAGCCGGCGGAACGCCGCCACTCCGGCCGGGTCCGGGCAGAGTACCCAAGCCGCGCGGTCGAGCAGCGCCGGACTGGCCGAGGTGACGCCGGCTCGGTCGGCTCCGGCCATCGGGTGGCCGGGGACGAAACGATGCCCGACGCCCCGCGTGTCGGCGAAGGCGGCCAGCGCCGCCTTCGTGCTACCCACGTCGGTGAGCACGCAATCCTCGTCGGTGGCGGCAGCCACCCGACTGAGCATCCTGGGCAAGCTGGGCAGTGGTCCGCAGAGGAAGACGAAGTCCCGGTCCGCCACCGCCTCCTCGACGGTGTCCGGGCAGGCGAACCCCTGCTCGTGAGCGTACCGTCGGGTCGCCGGGTCCGGGTCCCAGCCGGCGACGTCGAGCCCGGCGTCGCGCAGCCGGAGCAGCACCGAACCACCGATCATTCCGGTACCCACCACCGCCGTGCGCGCCCGTCCGCCGGTACTGCCTGCCAATCGGCCCACCTCGGCGTCTCCGTTTCGGTACGGGGCACACCAGACCACCCCGCCCCGGTCGGGCCGAGGATATCGCCCGGCCCTGGTCAGCCCCAGCCGCTGGTCACCTTCTCCCGCCATTGCGCGAACGGGGTGCCCGGGTCGTCACGGTCGAGGTACGCCCAAGGCAGTTCGGTCACCACGTCGCCGATCCGCCGAAACTGCTCTGCCGCCGCCGCGTACTCACCGCCCAGCGCGAAGCACATCGCAAAGTTGTTGTGCGGCGCGGCCCAGCCCGGGTACCGCCCGTGTTCCGCGTGGCGCACCGAACGATCCGCGGCCGAGTGCAGTTCGGCGAGCACCTCGGACTGTTGCAGGTACTGATCGTCTTCACCGTCCGGCAGCTTCAGCCAGATCTCCAGATGCGCCATCGACACGAGGTGCGCCAGTCCCGTCCCGGGCGGTGCCTCCGCCGCTACGGCGCGGGCGAAGTCGAACATCTCCTCGTGGCTGCCGAACCACTTCGCACAGCGGTACTGGAGCATCTGGACATGTGCCAGTCGGTGCCAGGGATGCCGCGCCACCACCTCGTGGAAACGCCGCTCCGCCTCCGTCCGGTCGACCTGGAGCCCTCGCGCGGCGGTGATCAGGAAGGAGCGTGCGGTCGTGTCCTCCGGTTCACGCGCGACGACCGCGTCGAGGCACTCCTCGGCCAGCGCCAGCCGCCGGTGGAACTCGCGGAACTGCTCCTCTCTCGTTCGCGACGCCCAGGCGGCGCCACGCGCCTCCCACGCCCAGTTGACCGCGTGTGCCCCGCGCACCAGCAGAGGGATGGTGGATCGGGGTTCCGCGTCCGACCACTCGCCGATCCAGTCCTGCACACCCGGTACCCGGCTTGCGGCCCAGAGGCAGAAGGCGTGATGGTCGGGGTCGGTGACCGGCGTCAGAACGTCCCGTGCCGCCCGCCAGTCCCGCCGTCGTAGTGCCTCACACAACGCCTGGGCGGCGGGGTCGCCCATCGCTGTGTCCACCGGCAGCGCTGGCCCGCTCCGCCCTGTCCTCCGCCGAAAGGGCCACATGTCGATGCTTCCTCTCCCTGCTGCCGCAGGCCGGCGAGAAGTGACCGAGGTGCGGCCGGTCAACCTCTGACCGGCCGCCAAGTGATCAGGGCTGGGCGAGTCGGCCGGCGACCGCCGCCACGTGCTCGTCGGACTCGGTCAGCGCCACCCGGACGTGCTGGCGGCCGGCAGGACCGTAGAAGGCTCCCGCGGCGACCAGGATGCCGCGGCGGGCCAGCCAGTCGACCGTCGCCCAGCAGTCCTCGTCGCGGGTCAGCCAGAGGTAGAGACCCGCCTCGGAGTGCTCGACGGTGAAGCCGGCGCCGGTGAACGCGGCGTGCAGGATCTCCCGCCGGGCCCGGTAGCGCTCCCGCTGCTCGTCGGCGTGCCGCTCGTCGCGCAGCGCGGCCACCATCGCGGCCTGCACCGGCGCGGGCACGATCATCCCGGCGTGCTTGCGGACCTTGAGCAGCTCCGCCACGAGCGCCGGATCGCCGGCCACGAACCCGGCACGGTAGCCGGCCAGGTTGGACCGCTTGGAGAGCGAGTGCACCGCCAGCACACCGTCGTACGACCCGCCACACACCTCGGGCGAGAGCACCGAGACCGGCTCGGCGGACCAGCCCAGCGGCAGGTAGCACTCGTCGCTGGCGACCACCGCGCCGCGCTCCCGGGCCCAGTCGACGACCTTGCGCAGGTGGGCCGCCGGCAGCACCCGCCCGGTGGGGTTGCCCGGCGAGTTGACCCAGACCAGGCGCACCCGGGGGGTCGGGCCGACCGCGGTGAGCGAGTCGGCGCGCACGACCGTGGCGCCGGCGAGCCGGGCCCCGTCCTCGTAGGTCGGGTAGGCGATCGACGGCACCACGACGACGTCACCCGGGCCCACCCCGAGCAGGGTGGGCAGCCAGGCGACGAGCTCCTTGGAGCCGATCGTCGGCAGCACGCCGAGAGCGTCGGCACCCGCCCCGCAGGCCCGCGCGACCCAGGCGGCGATCGCCTCGCGCAACGCCGGGGTGCCGGCGGTCAGCGGGTAACCCGGGGCGTCCGACGCGTCGGCCAGCGCCCGCCGGATCACCTCGGGCACCGGGTCGACCGGCGTGCCCATGGAGAGGTTGATCAGGCCCTCGGGATGCGCCGCGGCCAGCGCGGCCGCGGCGTCCAGGGTGTCCCAGGTGAACTCGGGCAGCCGCGACGAGACCGGCGCGGGGCGGTTCAGTGGCCCTCTCCGCGCGGCGGCTGCGCGGCGACGAAGGACGCGTCCTTCTCCACCTTGCCGATCTTCGAGGCGCCACCGGGCGAGCCCAGGTCCTCGAAGAACTCGTAGTTGGCGCCGGTGTAGTCCTTCCACTGCTCCGGGACGTCGTCCTCGTAGAAGATCGCCTCGACGGGGCAGACAGGCTCACAGGCACCGCAGTCGACGCACTCGTCGGGGTGGATGTAGAGCATCCGGTTGCCCTCGTAAATGCAGTCGACCGGGCACTCCTCGATGCATGCCTTGTCGAGCACATCCACGCACGGCTCGGCGATGATGTAGGTCACCGGTCTTCTCCTCCGCAAGACACGCCGCGATCACCCGCGACGCTAAGAGCCTAGTATCTCGCCGGGGAGGGGGTCGATCGTGCTCCGACAGCAGGATGTGGGACACCGGATCGTGGTTCGCCGGATTGTGGGGATTCGCGAAGGCCGGCCCCTCTTCTCGGACGCCCTGGGCGAGCTGGTCGAGCTGAGCGAGACCCATCTCACTCTCGCCACCGCGCAGGGCCGGCTCCGGGTCCCGGTCACCGAGGTGCACCGGGCCAAGCGGGTGCCGCCGACCCGCCGGCCCACCGCCGCGGCCGTCATCGAGTTGGAGCTGGCCTCCGACGAGGCGTGGCCGGCCGCCGTGCGGGGACGGCTGGGCGACTGGCTGCTGCGCGCCGCCGACGGCTGGTCCGGCCGGGCCAACTCGGCGCTGCCGGTGGGCGACCCGGACCGGCCGCTGCCCGCCGCGCTCGACGCGGTGGAGCGTTGGTACGCCGACCTCGGTCAACCGGCGATGGTCAACACCCCGCTGCCGCTGGCCGCCCCGGTCGGCGCCGAACTCGACGCGCGCGGCTGGGGCAGCCGCCCGCCGGTGCTGGTGCAGACCGTGCCGCTGGCGGCGCTGCCGCCGGCCGCGCCGGCGCCCGCCGACTCACCGCCGGTCGAGCTGGCCGCCGCGCCGTCGGACGACTGGCTCGCCATCGCCGCCGGCCGCAAGGGCGGCCTGCCCGACGCCGCCCGGCACGTGCTCACCGCCGTGGGACAGGTCCGCTTCGCCCACGTGTACGCCGGCGGCACGCTTCTCGCCATCGGCCGGGGCACGGTCACCGGGCAGGGGCGCTGGCTCGGGCTGAGCCTGATCGAGGTGCGGCCCGAGGCGAGGCGGCAGGGCCTGGCCGGCCGGGTCGTCCGCGCGCTCGCCGACTGGGGCGCCACGGCCGGCGCGTCGCGCGCCTTCCTCCAGGTCGAGCAGCGCAACACGGCGGCCGTGGCCCTCTACCGCACCCTCGGCTTCACCACGCACCACACCTACCTGACCCGCACCGCCCCGCGGTGACGCCCTGCGCCGGGGCCGCCGGCACCGCTCAGCGGCGGACGATCCTGCGTGGCTTCGTGGCCCTCAGCTCGGCGTACCGCTTGAGGGACTGCGAGCGGTGGTCGAGGCCGAGCGCCGTGAGCAGCAGGTAGCCGAGCAGCACGCCGATGCCGGTCGCCGCGAGGTAGAGCCAGATCTGGGCGAAGAACGTGCCGGCGCCCCCGCCGAACGGGTTCTCCCCGACCAGCAGCGGGCCGACCAGCACCGTCAGCAGCAGCGCGATGCCGACCGCGGCGGCCATGTCGGCCCCCCAGGCGGCGACCGGCCGACGCCTGCCCCAGACGAAGGCGACCGCGGCCAGCACCAGCCCGATCACCACGAACATCCCGAGCGACACCCGGTCGGCGGCGGTGTCGTCACCGTCGAAGCCGAACCGGGTGACCAGCCGGGCGACCACGTTGACCGCGAACAGCGCGACCGCGAGCACCCCGATCGCGCGCCACCGCTCCCTCATCGCACGCCTCCCGCCGTACCGCCCGCCTCCGCGGCGGGCTTCCTGGCAGGAATATCTACCACCGCAACCTGGGTGTCGTCAGTCCCCCGGACGGGCCGGCGGTGGCGCCAGGATCTGCCGGAAGCCCATCACGGCGAAGGTCATCGCGCCGGCCACGATCATCGCCAGGCCGACCCAGTTGTCGCCGGCGACGAGCAGGTCCCCCTCGGCGGTGCGGACCGCCGCGACCGCCATCAGGACGAACCAGGGCAGCGCGGGCAGCGCCACCGCCCAGCGGCGGCCGACGGCCTCGTGGGCGAACCAGCTCAGCGCGACGTTCGCCGCGACGGCGAGGAGCACCGAGACGCCGATCAGCTGCCCGCCGACCCGGAGCGTGGCGAGCAGCAGCTCCAGCACCGCGGTGAGCACCCCGCCGAGGACGGCGACCAGTCCGCCGGCCACCCGCAGGGCGAGGTCGAGCAGCGGCCGGTGCCGTGCGGGCGGCGGCGGGGCGCTCTCCTCGGGGACGACCGACATCGGCGCGGCGGGCAGCGTCACCGGAGGCCGGCCGCCCCGACCGGGGACCGGTCCGGGCCGTCGGCGACGTCGAGCCCGGCGAAGAGGTCGTCCTCCCAGCCGTACGGCCCGCTGCCCGGGCCCTTCTCGCCCACCGCGAGGGTGTAGTACTCCACGCCCATGAACTCGCTGCCGAAGTTGCCGGCGATCGAGTAGAGCCAGGAGGTGTCGGGGATCTGGGTGGCGTGCGCCCGCATCGCCGCCTCCTTGGCCGCGTGCTGGTCGGTGGCGTCTATCCGGGCCGCGATCTGCGCGTCCGGGGTGCCGAAGGGCAGCTCGGAGACGTCCCCGATGCCGGCGAAGGGATTGTCCGACGACTCGGCGAAGTGGGTCAGCCCGGCCTCCAGCACGCTGAGCGGCATCGCCGTCCAGTAGACCTTCGCCGGGGCGAAGCCCTCGGCGGCGGCCAGCTCGTACGCGCGCATCGCCACCCGGTGCGCCTGGATGTGGTCGGGGTGCCCGTAGAAGCCGTTGTCGTCGTACGTGATCATGACCTGCGGGCGCACCTCCCGCATGATCTCCACCAGGTGCCCGGCGGCCTCGTCGAGGTCGGCCTGCCAGAAGGCCCGGGGGTGCTCGTTGGTGGCGAGCCCCATCATGCCGGAGTCGCGGTAGCGGCCGGCCCCGCCGAGGAAGCGGTGGTCGGTGACGCCGAGCGCCGCGCAGGCGGCGTTCAGCTCGGCGATGCGCCAGCCACCGAGCTGGTCGGCCTCGGCGGCGGCGAGCTGGGCCAGCGCCGGCACGTGGATCTCGCCCTCCTCGCCGAGGGTGCAGGTCACCAGGGTGACGTGGGCGCCGGTGGCGGCGTAGTGCGCCATCGTCGAGCCGGTGCCGATGGACTCGTCGTCGGGGTGCGCGTGGACCAGCAGGAGGCGGCGGTCGGGCAGCGTCGTCACGGTGGTCACTCTAACCGGCGGTTCTCCCCCGCCGGCCCTGACGCGTCCACGCAGGTCGGCCACATCACCCCCGGCGCCGCTCTACGATCTGGCGTGTGGACTTTCCGGAGCTGGCCGCCCGCACCCGCCGGTTCAGCCGCGGAGCGCCGCGTGCGGTCTCCGTGGCCGACGACGGCTCCCGGGTGGTCTTCCTGCGCTCCGCCGGCCCGGAGGACCCGGCCGACGCGCTCTGGCTCCTCGACGTGGCCACCGGCGAGGAACGGCTGGTCGCCGACCCGGCGGCGCTGCTCGGGGCGGACGCCGACGTCGACGCGCTGAGCCCCGGCGAGCGCGCGCTGCGCGAGCGGCTGCGGCTGAGCGCCTCCGGGATCGGCTCGTACGCGCTGGACGGCGCCGGCCGGGTGGCGGTCTTCGCGCTGGCCGGCCGGCTGTTCCGGGCCGACCTGGTGCACGGCGACGTGGTCGAGGTGGCCACCGTCGGGCCCGCGCTCGACCCGCGACCCGACCCGACCGGGCAGCGCCTGGCGTACGTGACCGACGCCGCCGAGGGGGTCCGCCGGGGCCAGCTGCGGGTGGTCGAGGACGACGGCACCGACACCCTGCTGGCCGGCGAGGACTCCGGGGTGACGTGGGGGCTGGCCGAGCACATCGCGGCCGAGGAGTTCGACCGGTTCCGCGGCTACTGGTGGGCGCCGGACGGGCGCTCGGTGCTGGCCGCCCGGGTGGACGAGTCCCGGCTGGACCGGTGGCACCTGCACGACCCGGCCGACCCGGCGAGCCCGCCGACGACGGTCGCGTACCCCCGGGCGGGCGGCCCGAACGCGGAGGTCAGCCTGCACCTGCTCGACCTCGACGACGGCTGGGTCGACGTGCACTGGGACCGGGAGACCTACCCGTACCTGACCGCGGTGCACTGGGCCGACGGCGGGCCGCTGATCACCGTGCTGCGTCGTTCCCAGCAGCACGGCCTGGTGCTCGCCGTCGACCCGCGCACCGGCGAGACGCAGGTGCACGCCGAGCTGGCCGACCCGCGCTGGGTGGAGCCGATCCCCGGCACCCCCGCGCACCTGCCGGACGGCCGGGTGCTGGTCGGTGGCGAGCTGGCCCACGACGGGTACGACGCCCGCTGCCTCTTCGCCGACGGGACCCTGCTCACCCCGCCGTCGCTGTACGTGCGGCGGGTGGTGGGGCGGCTGCCCGGCGGCACCGGCCCGGCCGACCTGCTCGTGGAGGCGAGCGACGGGGAGCCGAGCGAGCGGCACCTGTTCCGGGTCCGCACCACCATCGGCGGCGGCGTCGACGCGCGCCGGGTCACCACGGACCCGGGCTGGCACACCGCCGCGGTGGGCGGCGACGTGCTGGTGGTGGGGAGCGCCTCGCTCGACCATCCGGGCACCCGCTGGACGGTGTGGCAGGGCGAGCGCGAGGTGGCCGTGCTGCGCTCGTTCGCCGCCACCCCGCCGTACTCGCCGTTGCCGCTGCTGGAGCGGGTCACCGACCGGCGGCTGCCGACGGCGGTGCTCTATCCGGACAACTACGTCACGGGGCGGCGGCTGCCGGTGCTGCTGGACGTCTACGGCGGGCCGGGGCACCAGGAGGTGCTGGCCGCCCGCTCGGCCTGGCTGGAGCGGCAGTGGTGGGCCGACGCCGGCTTCGCGGTGGTCACCATCGACAACCGCGGCACGCCGGGGGTGGCCCCGTCGTTCGAGAAGGCGATCCACCGGCGGGTCGCCGACGTCGTGCTGCTCGACCAGGTGGACGCGCTCACCGCGCTGGCCGGCAAGCACCCCGACCTCGACCTCGGCCGGGTCGCCGTGCGCGGCTGGTCGTTCGGCGGCTGGCTGGCCGGGCTGGCGGTGCTGCGCCACCCGGAGCTGTTCCGGTGCGGCATCGTCGGCGCGCCGGTCACCGACTGGGCGCTGTACGACACGGCGTACACCGAGCGCTACCTGGGCCTGCCGGACGACGGCACGGACATCTACGCGCACCACTCGCTGGTGGAGCTGGCCGGCGAGCCGGTGCGCGATCCGGCGGCGGCCCGGCCGCTGCTGCTGGTGCACGGCCTGGTCGACGACAACGTGGTGGCCGCGCACACGCTGCGCCTGTCGGCGGCGCTGCTGGCGACCGGCCGCCCCCACTCGGTGCTCCCGCTGACCGGCGCCACCCACATGGCCGCCGGCGGTACGGCGGAGCGCCTGCTCAAACTGGAGCTGGACTTCGTCCGACAACACCTGCTCTGAGGCCGGGTGGACGTATGGAGGCCCCGGCCGACGACGCTGTCGACCGGGGCCCGTCCGTGCGGTTGGTGCCTGGGGGTTACTGCTTCACGTACGCGTTCACGAAGGCCGGGTAGCCGAAGACGCTGGAGACGTAGACCCCACCGACCTTGGAGCCGTGCACGAGGTAGGCCACGTCGACGTAGAGCGGCACGACCGGGGCGTGCTCCTTCATGATCCGCTCGTCGAGCTTGGCCCACTCCGGGCCCTGGTCGGCCGGCGGGAGGGCCAGGATCCGGTCGAACTCGGCGTTGATCGCCGGGTCGTTGAAGTACGCGCTGTTGCTGTTGCCCTCGGCCTTGATGGTGCGGCCGTCGTAGAGCACCGGCAGGATCGAGGCGCCGCTCGGCCAGTCCGCCGCCCAGTTACCGATGTAGAGGTCCCAGGGGTTGTCCTTCTTCTTGACCTCGTCGAGCTTCGAGTCGTCCGGGATGTTCCGGACGGTGATCTTGAAGCCGGCCCGCTCCAGGTTGCCCTTGAGCTGGGTCGCGATCTGCTGCTCGGTCGTGCTGTCGGCGACGCCGAGGACCAGCGCCGGCGTCTGGCCGCCGAGCAGCTCCTTGGCCTTGTCGACGTTGCCGTTGGCGCCGGCCGGGTAGGCGTCGTACGCCTTGAAGCCGATCGTCGACGGCGGCATCAGCGTGGTCAGCGGCGAGGCGACGGTCTGGCCGCCGACCGCCTTGATCAGGCCCTCGCGGTCGATGGCGTAGTTCAGCGCCTGGCGGACCTTGAGGTCCTTGACCCGCTGGTTGTTGATGACGAGCTGGTTGGCGCTCGGCGTCGGGGAGAGGATGCTCCGCTGCTTGAGCGCCGGGTCGTTGGCGACCTTGGCGACCAGCGAGGCGGGCACGAAGTTCCAGGCGACGGCGCTCTGGTCCGCGCCGTTGTCGGCGATCACCCGGTTGTTGGCGGCGTCGGCGGTCGGGCCGAAGCTCCAGACGAACTGGTCCGGGTACTGGTGCCGCACCGGGTCGGTCTTCGGGTCCCAGTTCGGGTTGCGGTCCAGGGTGAGCTGCACGCCCACCTGGTTCTTGGCGACCTTGTAGGGGCCGGACGAGAACGGCGCGTTGTCCAGGTTGACGCCGGTGTCCTTGTCCGCCGGCAGCGGCGCGGTGGTCGGCAGCGAGGCCGCGAACGGCAGGTCACAGCGCGGCTTGGCGAACTCGAAGCGCAGGGTCTTCGCGTCCGGGGTGGTCAGGCCCGGGGGCAGCGAGGTCTTGTTCTTCTTGAAGTCCCACTTGGTGTCGAACTGCGGGCTGTCGGCCAGCCACTCCTGGATGTAGGTCGGGCCGCCCGACAGGTCCGGGTCGAACGAGCGGGCGATGCCGTAGGCGACCTCCTTGGAGGTGATCGGCCGGCCGTCCTCGAACTTGATCCCGTCCTTGAGCTTGAACTCCCAGACCTTGCAGTCGTTGTTGACGTTGGTGCCCGGCGTCTCGGCCAGGTCGCCGACGAGGACCAGGCCGCCCTTGCCGTCGTCCTTCCACGTGGTCAGGTAACGGGAGAACAGCGGCGAGGCCATCAGGCCGGCGAACGAGTACGTCCGCTGCGGGTCCAGGTGGGAGATGGGGGTCTCCCGGATGATGGTGAGCGTGCCGCCCTTCTGGGCGCCCGGCACCTCGGCCGCCGGACCCATCGAGTCCTTCGGGTCGCTCGCGATGACCCCGGTCTGCTGCCGGTTGGTGTCCACCGTGGTGCCCTCGCCCGTGTTCTCCGAGCACGCACCCAATGCCACAACCAGTGCGATCGCGCCGCCTGCGGCGGCCGCCACGCGTGGTCGCATCTCCTACCTCCTCCACCCAGGTGCCGCCGGGCGTGAACGCCGACGTCCCGAGGATCGTAAAGAAGAAAACCTACGAGTTGTGTAACAGTTGTCGATAAATTTCACCGTCGTCCGACCGGCGGACACCCGGCCCGGCGTCGCCGCCGGGGCGGGCGCTCAGCCCAGCCGCACGCGGGGGTCGAT
Organism: Micromonospora sp. NPDC047670; assembly: GCF_043204915.1. Classification (NCBI taxonomy): domain Bacteria; kingdom Bacillati; phylum Actinomycetota; class Actinomycetes; order Micromonosporales; family Micromonosporaceae; genus Micromonospora; species Micromonospora sp. NPDC047670. The sequence continues at coordinate 13,758 of NZ_JBIDDA010000009.1, read as the reverse complement.
GGCGGCGTAGAGCAGGTCGACCAGCACGTTGGCGAGCACCACGAAGACCGCCGAGATGAGCACGGTCGCCATGATGGTGGGCAGGTCGCCGGCGCGTACCGCCTCCACCGCGGTCCGCCCCAGCCCCTGGATGCCGAAGGTGGTCTCGGTGATCACCGTGCCGCCCAGCGCCGCCCCGACGTCCAGGCCGGCGATGGTGACCACGGGGGTGATCGCGGCGCGCAGCGCGTGCCGCCCGTACACCTTCGGTTTCGCCAGGCCCTTCGCCCGCGCGGTGCGGACGAAGTCCTCCGAGAGCGTCTCCAGCATCTGCGCCCGCGACAGCCGGGCGTAGATCGCGGAGAAGAGGAAGGCCAGCGCGACCCAGGAGAGCACCAGCCCGCTCGCCCACTTCACCGGATCGTCGAAGATCGACGTGTAGCTCGGCACCGGCAGCAGGCGCAGGTTGTAGACGAAGACCATCAGCAGCACCGCGCCGACGAAGTAGAGCTGGAGCGAGGCGCCGGTCAGCGAGAAGCCGATCGCGGCGCGGTCCAGCCAGGTGCCCCGGCGCAGCGCCGAGAGCATGCCGAGGCCGACCCCGAGCAGCAGCCAGAGGATCGCCGCGGGGATCACGATGCTCAGCGTCACCGGGAGCACCCGCGTGATGGTGTCCAGCACCGCCTCGTTGTTGACGTACGACCAGCCCAGGCAGGGCGCGTCGCACCGGCCGCCCTGGGCGCTGCCCAGGTCGCGGCCGGTGAAGATGCCCTTCATGTAGCCGGCGTACTGGGTGATCAGCGGGTCGCGCAGGCCCAGTTCCTCGCGGACCCGCTCCAGGCGCTCGGGGTTGCAGTTCTTCGGGCACATGCCGCTGACCGGGTCGCGGGGCAGCGCGAAGAACATCAGGAAGGTCAGCACGCTCACCGCGAAGAGGGTGAGCACCGCGGAGAAGATCCGCTTGATCAGGAAGCGCGCCATCGGACACCCCTACCGGGACGACTTCGGGTCGAGCGCGTCGCGCAGCGCGTCGCCGAAGAGGTTGAACGCGAACACGAGCGCGAAGATCGTGACGCCGGGGAAGAACACGAACGCCGGGTCGGTCTGGAGGTAGTCCAGGCTCTGGTAGATCATCCGGCCGAAGCTCGGCGTCTCCTCGGTCAGGCCGACGCCGATGAAGGACAGCGCCGCCTCGCTGGTGATGAACTGCGGCACCGCGAGCGAGAACGACACCAGGATCGGCGCCCAGATGTTCGGCAGCAGTTGCCGGAAGAGCATGTGCCCCAGCCCGGCGCCGCTGGCCTTGGCGGCCTCCACGAACTCCCGCTCGCGCAGCGCGATCACCTGGCCGCGCACCAGCCGGGCCGTGCTGGTCCAGCCGAAGATCGCGAAGACGGCGATCAGCACCCCGACCCCGAAGGCCGGGTCGACCGCGTCCCGCTCGCCGTAGAAGCGCAGCGTCAGGGTCGGCGTCAGCGCGAGCGCGATGACCAGGAACGGCATCGCCAGCGTCAGGTCGGTGATCCAGTTGATCACCGCGTCGAGCCAGCCGCCCAGGTAGCCGGCCAGGGCGCCGAGCGCGATGCCGAGCGCCGCCGTGATGACCGCCGCCGCGAAGGCGATGAGCAGTGAGGTACGCAGGCCGTAGACCAGCCGGATGAAGATGTCCCGGCCGAGGTTGGGCTCCAGCCCGAAGAAGTGCTCCCCCGACACGCCGCCGGCGTAGCCGAGCGGCATGCCGAAGCCGTCCAGTTTGCCCTGGAACTGGTCGCGCGGGCTGATCCCGTAGAGCATCTCGATCAGCGGCGCGGCGAGCGCCACCAGCACGAAGAAGACCAGCATCACCCCGCTGACCATCGCCGTGCGGTCGCGGCGCAGCCTGATCCAGGCGAGTTGGCCGGGTGAGCGGCCGACGAAGCCCTTCTCCTTCGGCGCGTCGGCGTCGCCGCCCGACTCGATCTCGGCCAGCGCCACGCCCTCCACCGGGGACATGCTCATCTCGACACCTCCTCGACGCCCGCGTCCGTGTCCGCCGCGCCCGTCTCCGCCGCTTCGGCCTCGGCGCTCCGGCCTGCCGGCTCGGCGGCGGCGACGGCCGGCCCGCCCGGGGCCGCCTCGACGGGCCCGCGCTCCGGGAAGTGGCAGGCCGCGGCCTGGTTGCCGCCGTCGCGGGGCGCCAGCGCCGGCTCCTCGGTGGCGCAGATGTCCTGGGCCTTCCAGCAGCGGGTGCGGAAGCGGCAGCCCGAGGGCGGGTTGAGCGGGGTGGGCACGTCGCCGGCCAGCCGGATCCGGCCGGCCGGGCCGAGCTTGGTGACGTCCGGGATCGCCGAGAGCAGCGCCCTGGTGTACGGGTGCTGCGGGCGCTCGTAGATGTCGTCCCGGTCGCCGATCTCGACGATCTTGCCGAGGTACATGACGGCGACGCGCTGGCAGAAGTGCCGCACCACGGCCAGGTCGTGCGCGATGAAGACGAACGCGAGACCCAGGTCGCGTTGCAGGTCGCGGAGCAGGTTGACCACCTGCGCCTGGATCGACACGTCCAGGGCGGAGACCGGCTCGTCGGCGACGATCAGCTTCGGCCGCAGCGCCAGGGCGCGCGCGATTCCGATGCGCTGGCGCTGGCCGCCGGAGAACTCGTGCGGGTACCGGTTGTAGTGCTCCGGGTTCAGCCCGACCAGCTCCAGCAGCTCCTGCACCCGCGCCTTGATCCCGCCGGGCGGGTCGATCCCGTTGACCTGCAGCGGCATCGCGATGATCCGGCCGACGGTGTGCCGGGGGTTCAGCGAGGCGTACGGGTCCTGGAAGATGATCTGGAGGTCCTGCCGCAGCGGGCGCAGTTCCCGGCGCCCGGCGTGGGTGATGTCCCGCCCCTCGAACTCGATGCTTCCCGCGGTCGGCTCCAGCAGGCGGACCAGCATCCGGCCGGTGGTCGTCTTGCCGCAGCCGGACTCCCCCACCAGGCCGAGCGTCTCGCCCGGGCGCACGTCGAAGTCCAGCCCGTCCACGGCCCGCACCAGGCCGGTGCTCCGCAGCCCGCTGCGCACCGGGAAGTGCTTGCTCAGCCCGCGCACCCGCAGCAGCGGCTCCACCGTGTCCACACTCATCGGGCGACTCCCACGTGGGCGATGTCCTCGGCGTAGAGCCGGGTCCGGTCGTCGGCGGAGAGGTGGCAGGCCACCAGGTGGCCGGGCGCGCCCGTCGGGCGCAGCTCCGGGACCTCGGTGCGCGAGCGGTCGCCGTTGCGGTCGGCGTACCGGCAGCGGGGGTGGAAGGCGCAGCCGGACGGCAGGTTGATCAGGCTGGGCGGATTGCCCTTGATCGGCACCAGGTCCGCGTCGGCGTCGCCGTGCAGGGAGGGCACGCTGGAGAGCAGGCCCCAGGTGTACGGATGCTGCGGCCGGCGGAGCACCTGCTCCACGCCGCCGTGCTCGACGGCCCGGCCGCCGTACATGACCAGCACCTCGTCGGCGACCTGGCTGACCACGCCAAGGTCGTGGGTGATCATGATGATCGCGGAGTGGAACTCGGCCTGGAGGTCGGCCAGCAGGTCGAGGATCTGCGCCTGCACGGTCACGTCGAGGGCGGTGGTCGGCTCGTCGGCGATCAGCAGGTCCGGGTCGTTGACCAGCGCCATGGCGATCATCGCCCGCTGCCGCATGCCGCCGGAGAACTCGTGCGGGTACTGGTCGAAGCGGCGGGCGGGCTGCGGGATGCCGACCCGGCCCAGCATGTCCACCGCGCGCTGGCGGGCCTCGCGCTTGCCGGCCTTCGGGTGGTGCACCCGGTACGCCTCGGCGATCTGCCGGCCCACCGTGAAGTACGGGTGCAGCGCGGACAGCGGGTCCTGGAAGATCATCGCCATGTCGCGGCCGCGCAGCCGGCGCACCTCCTCCTCCGGCAGGCCGACCAGTTGGCGCCCGCCGACGGAGATCTCCCCGGTGATGGTGGTCCGCTTGGCGTTGTGCAGGCCGAGGATGGCCAGCGAGGTGACGCTCTTGCCCGAGCCGGACTCGCCGACGATGCCGAGCGTGCGCCCGCGCTCGACCGCGAACGACACCCCGTCGACCGCGCGCACCACGCCGTCCTCGGTGTCGAAGCGCACCCGCAGGTCGCTCACCCGCAGGTACGGGTCCTGGCCGGAGCGCTGCTCCGGCACGCTGGGGCGGCCCGGTCTCCCGGACGGCGCCGACTCCGGACTGCCCACGACCGCCTCCCTCAGTGACGAAGAGAACCTACAGGAATTCACTGAGGGTGAAAATAAGCTACATAGCCGGGGGCTGTCAGCGGGCCACAGCGTAACGACTCTGCAACGGGCGTGAACACCCCCCACCTCGGCATCCACGGGCGTTGACGCCTCGATCCGCACGCCGGGTGCGACGATGGGCGCGGCAGTCCGGGGAGGATTCCCGCCGGCACGAGGTGGAGGTGACCATGACTGCGGCGGTGTTCGGCCACGACGGCCCGTGGAGCGAAGAGGAGTACCTCGCCCTCGGCGAGACGCAGCAACGCGTCGAACTCTTCGACGGGAGCCTCCACGTGACCCCAGCCCCCACCCCCCGCCACCAGCGCATCTCACGCAAGCTGGGCAACCTCCTCGAACCTGGCGCCGAAGCCCTCGGGCTGGAGCTGCTGGAGGCGGTGAACGTCCGGCTCCGGCCGGGTCGCATCCCGATTCCCGACCTCGTGATCACGGGTCCGATCGACCTCGACGACCCCTGGATCGACGCGGCCGACGTGAAGCTGGTCTGCGAGATCATCGCGCCGGGCAACGCGGCCACCGACAAGGTGCTCAAGATGCACTACTACGCGGCGGCGGGCATCGAGTGGTATCTCCTGGTGGAGCAGGAGACGCTGACCACGCACCTCTACCAGCGGCAGGGCGCCCACTACGTCGAGCGGTCGGTGACCAAGGCCGGCGAGGCCCTGGAGCTGACCGAGCCGGTGCGGGCCGCCATCCGGCCGGAGGCGCTGCTCGCCTGACGGATGTCGGTGCGCTCGCCTAGGGTCGGGCGCATGAGCGAGTTCGACGCGGCGGCCGCAGCGGTGCAGGCGGCGCTCGACGCGGGCGCCCGGTACGCCGACGCCCGGGTGATGCACCGCCGCTACGAGTCCATGTCGGCCCGCAACGGCGACGTCGAGGAGCTGACGCAGGACGAGAGCATCGGGCTGGGCGTCCGCGCGCTGGTCGGGTCGAGCTGGGGCTTCCACGCCGTACCGGAGCTGTCGGACGCCGCCGCCCGCGAGGCCGGCCGGCGCGCGGCGCGGATCGCCGGCGCGAGCGCGCGGGTTCCGGGGCCGCCGATCGACCTGGTGCCGGCCGAGCCGGTCACCGCGAGCTGGGCGTCCCCCTGCGCGGTGGACCCGCTCGGGGTGCCGCTGACCGACAAGGGCGACCTGCTGGTCGGGGTTACGCGGACGATGGCGGAGCACGGCGCCGACGTGGCCGAGGGCCTCTACCAGGTCTGGGACACCGCCAAGTGGTTCGTCTCCAGCGAGGGGCACCGGATCGACCAGCGGATCCGCGAGTGCGGCGGCGGCATCTCCGCCACCTCCATCGGCGACGGCGAGACCCAGCGCCGCTCCTACCCCAGCTACCGCGGCCAGTACGGCACCACCGGCTGGGAGCTGGTCACCTCGCTCGACCTGGCCGCGCACGCGGCGCGGATCGCCGAGGAGTCCCGGGCGTTGCTGACCGCGCCGCCCTGCCCGGCCGGCGAGACCGACCTGATCCTCGGCGGCGAGCAGCTCGCCCTGCAGATCCACGAGTCGGTCGGGCACGCCATCGAGCTGGACCGGATCCTCGGCTGGGAGGCCGCCTTCGCCGGCACCTCCTGGTTGGACCTGGCCCAGCTCGGCTCGCTGCGCTACGGCTCCGAGCTGATGAACGTCACCATCGATCCGACCATCCCGGGCGCGCTGGGCAGCTTCGGCTTCGACGACGAGGGCTCCCCGGCGGTGAAGCGGGACGCGGTGCGCGAGGGGCGTTGGGTGGGCGTGCTCGCCGGCCGGGACTCGGCCGCCGTCGCCGGCCTCGGCTACGGCGGGAGCGTACGCGCCGACGGCTGGGCCCGGCTGCCGATGGTGCGGATGACCAACGTGGGCCTGGAGCCCGGCCCGCACACCCTGGAGGAGATCGTCGCCGCCACCGACGACGGGGTGCTCATGGACGTCAACCGCTCCTGGTCCATCGACGACAAGCGGCTCAACTTCCAGTTCGGCTGCGAGATCGGCTGGGAGGTGAAGAAGGGTCGGCGCGGGCGGATGCTGCGCAACCCCACCTACACGGGCATCGGGCCGCTCTTCTGGCGCTCGATGGACATGCTCTCCTCGGAGACCGTCGCCTGGGGCACCCCGAACTGCGGCAAGGGCCAGCCCGGCCAGGTCGGGCACACCGGCCACCCGGCGGCGCCGGCCCGCTTCCGTGACGTCCGGGTAGGAGTTCGCGCATGAGTGAGCTGGAGATCGCCGGCCGGGTGGTGGAGCTGGTCCGCCGGCTCGGCGGGCCCGACGCGCAGGCCGAGGCGGTGGTCACCCGGGCCGACCTGGCGCTGACCCGGTTCGCCAACTCCTTCATCCACCAGAACGTGGCCGAGTCCGGCGTCGAGGTCCGGCTGCGGCTGCACCTCGGTGGGCGCACGGCCGCCGGCAGCGGCAGCGTGGTCACCGCCGACGGGCTGCGCGCGCTGGTCGAGCGCACCCTCGCCGCGGCGCGGCTCTGCCCGCCCGACCCGGCCTGGCCGGGCCTCACCGCGCCGGCGCCCACGGCGACCGCCGCGGCCCTGGACGAGGCCACCGCGTACGCCGAGCCGGACGACCGTGCCGAGCGGGTCCGCGCGTTCGTGGCGGCGGTCGGCGGGCTGGAGGCGGCCGGCTACTGCCGCACGGCGCACCGCTCGTCGGCGTTCGCCAACTCGGCCGGCCACTCGGCGCGGGGGCGCTCCGCCGAGGTGGCGATGGACGGCATCGCCCGCACGGGGGGCTCCGACGGGGTGGCCCGGTTCTGCGCCGACCGGCTGGCCGATCTGGACGGCGCCGCGCTCGGCGTTCGGGCCGCGGCCAAGGCGCGCGCCGCCGCCGACCCGGTCGAGTTGCCGCCCGGCCGCTACGAGGTGGTGCTGGAGCCGGCCGCGGTCGCCGACCTGCTCCAGAATCTCTCCTGGTTCGGCTTCAACGGCAAGCGGTACGCCGAGCGGCAGTCCTTCGCCGAGCCGGGTGCGGCCCAGTTCGACCCGGCGGTCACGCTGGTCGACGACCCGCTCGGCGGCTCCGGGCTGCCGTTCGACGCGGAGGGCACGCCCCGGCGGGCGGTGACCCTGGTCGAGGCGGGCACCACCCGGGCGGTGGCGCACGACCGGCGTACCGCCGCCGAGGCCGGCGCGACCTCGACCGGGCACGCGCTGGCGGGCGCCGCGACGTGGGGTCCGATGCCCCGCAACCTCCGCCTCTCCGCCGCCCCGGCGGCGGGCGTCGGCGCCACCGGCGGGGCCCCGGCAGCGACGGCGGGCGGCGGGTCGGGCGCGGCGGGCGCGGGCGACGGTGTGCCGGGCGCGGTGGTCGACGGGGACACCGCCGAGCTGGTGGCGCGGGTGCGGCGGGGGCTGCTGGTCAGCGACCTCTGGTACACCCGCGTGCTCGATCCGAAGAGCCTGGTCGTCACGGGCCTGACCCGCAACGGGGTCTGGCTGGTCGAGGACGGCGTGGTGACCCGGGCGGTCCGCGACCTGCGCTTCACCGAGTCCTATCCCCGGGCCCTGGGCCCGGGCGCGGTGCTCGGACTGGGCCGCCGGGCCGCGCGCCAGCCGGACCGGACGGACGGCGTCTGGTGGGAGGCGCCGCCGCTGCGGTTGGCGTCCTGGAACTTCACGGGCGGCGCCTCCGGCTGACAGGCGTCCCGGCGGCGCCCGCCACCGGGACGGGGCGGGCCGGCGACGCTTCCGGGTGAGCCGCCCCGGTCCGCCGGACAGGCGTCCGGTGAGGTTCTTAACATCCGGACATCGATCATCGTCCGGGGCTTTCCACCGGCCGGGACACACGGGACACTGCCTTGCGCGGACGGCCCGCGAAGATCGGCGTAACGTGTGTCACTTAGCTGCGCCGGATCGCCGGCGCGGTCGTTGGTGTGCGCATGACGTGGCAAGCGGGTGCGGGTTCGCCGGTCCGCGTGCCGACCGGAACTTGATCCGCCCGTGAGGGTCCTGTCAGGGAGACGACTCGAATGACATCAACGGCAACGAGGCCGCGGGGAGCGCGGGCACGCGCCGCCATCGCGGCGAAGACGTTGCGTACCGACCGCTGGTGGCTCGCCCCGCTGATCACCGTGATCGGGCTTGGCGCCTGGGTCGCGTACGCGACGGTCCGGGTCTTCATGCACAAGTGGTACTGGGTCGAGGACTTCCACTACCTGACCCCGTTCTACTCCCCCTGCGTGACCGACCGGTGCGTCGAGGGCGCCGCGCACTTCGGACGGTTCCTGCCCGGCTGGTGGATCATCCCGGACGCCGCGCTGACGCTGCCGTTCCTGCTGCTGTTCCGGCTCACCTGCTACTACTACCGCAAGGCGTACTACCGGTCGTTCTGGCTGTCGCCGCCCGCCTGCGCGGTGCCGGACGGGCACCAGTCCTACAGCGGCGAGACCCGGTTCCCGCTGCTGGGCCAGAACCTGCACCGCTACTTCTTCTACGCCGCCGCGATCATCTCGCTGATCAACACCTGGGACGCGATCCTGGCCTTCCACTCGCCGAAGGGCTTCGGGTTCGGGCTGGGCAACATCATCCTGATCGGCAACGTGGTGATGCTGTGGGCGTACACGATCTCCTGCCACTCCTGCCGGCACATCATCGGCGGGCGGCTCAAGCACTTCTCGAAGCACCCGCTGCGCTACCGGGCCTGGACCGGCGTGTCCTGGCTGAACGTCCGGCACATGCAGCTCGCCTGGATCACCCTCGGCACCCTGGCCCTGACGGACTTCTACGTCATGGCGGTCGCGGCCGGCTGGTTCAACGACCTGCGGTTCATCAACTAGAGGGCCCCCTGACATGACGAATCCTCAACACCAGAAGAGCTCCGCCACGCGAATCGAACGGCACCACTACGACGTCGTCGTGATCGGGGCCGGCGGCGCCGGCCTGCGCGCGGCGATCGAGGCCCGGCTCGCCGGCAAGAAGACCGCGATCATCTCGAAGTCGCTCTTCGGCAAGGCGCACACGGTGATGGCCGAGGGCGGCGCCGCCGCCGCGATGGGCAACGTGAACAGCCGCGACAACTGGCAGGTGCACTTCCGCGACACCATGCGCGGCGGGAAGTTCCTGAACAACTTCCGGATGGCCGAGCTGCACGCGAAGGAGTCGCCGCAGCGGATCTGGGAGCTGGAGACGTACGGCGCGCTCTTCGACCGCACCAAGGACGGGAAGATCTCGCAGCGCAACTTCGGCGGCCACGAGTACCCGCGCCTGGCGCACGTCGGCGACCGGACCGGCCTGGAGCTGATCCGCACCCTCCAGCAGAAGATCGTCTCCCTCCAGCAGGAGGACAAGCGCGACCACGGCTCGTACGACGCCCGGATCAAGGTCTTCGCGGAGACCACCATCACCGAGCTGCTGCTCGACGGGGACCGGGTCGCCGGCGCGTTCGGCTACTACCGCGAGTCCGGCGAGTTCGTCCTCTTCGAGGCGCCCGCCGTGGTGCTGGCGACCGGCGGCGTCGGCCGCTCCTACAAGGTCACCTCGAACTCGTGGGAGTACACCGGTGACGGGCACGCGCTGGCCCTGCGCGCCGGCGCGACGCTGATCAACATGGAGTTCCTCCAGTTCCACCCGACCGGTATGGTCTGGCCGCCCTCGGTGAAGGGCATCCTGGTCACGGAGTCGGTCCGCGGCGACGGCGGCGTGCTGAAGAACTCCGAGGGCAAGCGGTTCATGTTCGACTACGTCCCCGACGTCTTCCGCAAGCAGTACGCGGACAACGAGGCCGAGGCCGACCGCTGGTACAAGGACCCGGACAACAACCGGCGCCCGCCGGAGCTGCTGCCCCGCGACGAGGTGGCCCGGGCGATCAACAGCGAGGTCAAGGCCGGCCGGGGCACCCCCGCCGGCGGCGTCTACCTGGACATCGCCTCCCGGCTGCCGGCCGAGGAGATCCGTCGCCGGCTGCCGTCCATGTACCACCAGTTCAAGGAGCTGGCCGACGTCGACATCACCAAGGAACCGATGGAGGTCGGGCCGACCTGCCACTACGTGATGGGTGGCGTCGAGGTCGACCCGGACTCGGGCGCCGCCTTCGGCCACGTACGCGGGCTCTTCGCCGCCGGTGAGGTCTCCGGCGGCATGCACGGCTCCAACCGGCTCGGCGGCAACTCCCTGTCCGACCTGCTGGTCTTCGGCAAGCGCGCGGGCGGCCACGCCGCCACGTACGCCGAGAGCCTGCCGGCCCGCCCGAAGGTGCACGTCGCCGCGGTGGAGGCCGCGGTGGAGACGGCGCTGGCGCCGTTGCAGCGGGACACCGGCGAGAGCCCGTACACCCTCCAGCAGGACCTCCAGGCGGTGATGGGGGACCTGGTCGGCATCATCCGGCGCGAGGGCGAGCTGGTCGACGCGCTGCGCCGCCTGGCGGAGCTGCGCGAGCGGGTCGCCAAGGTGAGCGCGGCCGGCGGCCGCCGCTACAACCCGGGCTGGCACCTGGCGCTGGACCTGCGCAACATGCTGGTCGTCTCGGAGTGCACCGCGAAGGCGGCGCTGGAGCGGCAGGAGTCGCGCGGCGGCCACACCCGGGAGGACTACCCGGCGATGGACCCGAAGTGGCGCCGGGTCAACCTGGTCTGCTCCCTGGACGGCGACACCGTGCGGCTGGATCGCAAGCCGCTGCCGAAGATGCGCGCCGAGCTGATCGGCCTCTTCGACCGCGCGGAGCTGGCCAAGTACCTCACGGACGAGGAGCTCGCCGAGTTCGACGCCCTCGTCGCGGACGCCGAGACCGAGAAGGAGCGCTGACGCAATGGGAAACCAGGACTCCCCGGCCCCCGGCAAGCCGGGCGCGAAGCGCCAGTTCCGCATCTGGCGCGGCGACGAGAACGGCGGCGACCTGCAGGACTACATGGTCGAGGTGAACGAGGGCGAGGTGGTCCTCGACGTCATCCACCGACTCCAGGCCACCGACGCCCCCGACCTGGCCTGCCGGTGGAACTGCAAGGCCGGCAAGTGCGGCTCCTGCTCGATGGAGATCAACGGCAAGCCGCGGCTGAGCTGCATGACCCGGATGTCCACCTTCACGGAGGACGAGACGGTCACGGTCACCCCGCTGCGCACCTTCCCGGTCATCCGGGACCTGGTCACCGACGTCTCGTTCAACTACGAGAAGGCCCGGGAGACCCCGGCGTTCGCGCCCCCGGCCGACCTGGCCCCGGGCGAGTACCGGATGCAGCAGGTCGACGTGGAGCGCTCGCAGGAGTTCCGCAAGTGCATCGAGTGCTTCCTGTGCCAGAACGTCTGCCACGTGATCCGCGACCACGAGGAGAACAAGCAGGCGTTCTCCGGGCCGCGCTACTTCATCCGGGCCGCCGAGCTGGACATGCACCCGCTGGACGCGAAGACGGACCGCAAGGAGTACGCGCAGGCCGAGCAGGGCCTCGGGTTCTGCAACATCACCAAGTGCTGCACCGAGGTCTGCCCCGAGCACATCAAGATCACGGACAACGGGATCATCCCCATGAAGGAGCGGGTCGTCGACCGCAGGTACGATCCCCTTGTGTGGCTTGGTAGCAAGATCTTCCGGAGGGGTCAGGTGCCTCAGACCATCGTGACCAGCGGGCACGCCAGCGGTGCGGTGCACGGCAGCGCGGCCCACGGGGGCGTGCACTCGCACGCGGGCGGCTCGCACGACCCGCAGGCCGAGGTGCAGGCGCAGCGCGGCGTCAACTGGCACCGCGAGGTGCCGAGGCCGACCGCGCCGGCCGTCGACGACCACGGCAAGCTGCCGCTGACGGAGCTCACCTTCGACCGGGCGGCGGCGCCGTCGCCGTTCGGCGAGGACGTGACCTTCCCGCTGCCCCCGGAGCACCTGAACTTCGCCCACCCGGAGCAGGACAAGCACTGAGAGCACGGACGATGACGGGGGCCGCGGCTGATGCCGCCGGCCCCCGTCCCGTTTCCGCCCGGTTGTCCGCTTCGACTCAGCCGGGCGCGAGGATCGGGCGGAGGGCGGCCACGATGGGGGCGTCTGCGGGCAGCCAGGTGACGCTGTCCAGTTCCTCGGCGGAGAGCCAGCGCAGCGCCGAGTGCTCCAGCGCCTGCGGCTGGTCGCCGTGCAGCAGGCGGGCCGCGTACACCTTGAGCACCGAGCGGCCGTGCGCCATCCGGACGTTGCGGCCGACCCGGTCGCCGATCTCCACGCGTACGGCGAGTTCCTCCGCGCACTCGCGGACCAGCGCGGCGGTCTCGCTCTCGCCCGGCTCCACCTTGCCGCCGGGGAATTCCCACATGCCCGCCACCTCGGGCGGGGCGGCCCGGGCGCAGGCGAGCACCCGGCCGTTCCTGATGATCGCCGCCCCGACGATCACCCTCAGGTCCCGTCGTTCGGCCTGCCCGCCACCGTTAGCCCGTTCGGTCCGCACGGGCGTCCAGCGTGCCAGATCAATCGGCGGTTTGGGTAGCGTGCCCGACCGTCAGGGCAGGAGAACTCGGAAGTGTGGGCGTGGACACACCCACCGTGCGACGACAGACTAGAGGGCACCGACAAGACACGGGACGGCGACGATTTGGCCACAAGCCGGCAACGGCGCCTGGGAGGTGCGGTGATGCGCGTGCTGTTCAACGGCCGGGCGAAGCACGACTACCTCAGCGACGCCCTCACCCTGCTGACCGGTTGGACCCGGGAGGGTGAGCAGATCCGACGGACCCTCGCGCTCGACGACACGCAGCACGCGGCCCTCACCGAGCGGGTGAAGGTCGTCGCCGACGCGCTGCACCTGCGCCCCGAGATCAGTCGCCGCGCCGACCACACACACATCAGGGTCGGGCATGGCAACGCCCCGCTGACCGAGCGCGAGGTCCTGCTGGCGGCGCGCATCGAGGACGCGTACCGCGCGGTCACCCAGCCCTGAGGCCCTTGGCGCGGCCGGGCCACGCCGCCGGCGCCGGGTTGGCCGGGACTCCCCCGCGACCGGCGTGCGTCAGGTTCTTTCGACGTGTGGGGCCACGTCGGCACCCCGGTCGACGGCCGGCCTGGGAAGAACCTGAGAATCCTGATGTTTTGCTGAAAGTGTGCGTGGGTATCGATTCGGTGCGGGAGCAGACAACAGGCCCGCTTCGGACTGAACCTCTGATAACGCACATTTTGGAGCTGACATGAGCGCGCCGACCCTGAACCGCGGCACCGACCACCTCGACCACGCCGACCACCACGTCGACCACGACGTCCGGCACGCACACCGGCACGGCGACGAGACCAAGCCGTCGTGGAAGACCACGGAGCTGGCCGTCTACCTGCTCTCCGTGATCGGCGTGCTGATGGCCTCGAACGCCGTCGGCGACGGTGCCGCCAACAACGGCGGCGACTACTTCGCCGCCGACAAGGCCTGGTGGTACGTCACCCTGCTGACCATCGGTTACCTGATCAGCCGGGGCCTGGCCAAGTCCGGCAGCCGCAGCCGCGACAACGACCCGCGGACCAACCGCTGATTCTGTCCCACCTCCCCCCCCGTTACCTTTTTGATCGTCCCCAGCCGGGGACCCTCGGTCGCCCGGCCCGGTATGACTTACTGCCCCTGTCGTACGGATGATCCGGGGG